>JBEGNZ010000030.1:0-34687 GCA_041182245.1 Pseudomonadota bacterium
GTTGGAGGTTTGGACCACCGTCGATCTTGGCCTTTTCCAGGCTGTCCTGGCTGAAGGCCGAAACGGCGATTGGCACGTCTTGGATGGCTTCTTCGCGCTTTTGCGCGGTAACGACCAGCTCTTCGATACCATTGGATGCGGCCTTAGGCGCGGCATCTTGAGCAAAGGCTGGCATAGCAACGGCGGCAACGGCAATGGCAGAAACGCCCATCACCAAATAGCTCCGCAAACGCAGAGTGTGTGTCATGTAGGTCCTCCCTAGCAACCAAGGCCGATTTTGATCGGTCCAATTGGTGCAAATCCCCGGCGAAAATGTTGTTTTGGCAAAAATAACTTAGGTTTCAGGCGCTTAACTCCTGAAAACCATGTTGCGGTTATATCGGCCAATCCTGTTGCGGCGGTATCTGAGCGAACCCAGACGACTCCGTCGAAGCAAGACAGACGCTGGCTAACAGTAACTATCTTTCGGAGCGAGAGATAAATGCGACTTTCCCTGCGGCATAAGGTAAAAAATCGCGCCTGTGACTAATTTGAGAGCCTCCATGACCCTTTCCCCTCCCCCGCCCCAAGGCGCTCTGGTCCTCTTTTCCGGCGGGCAGGACTCTACGGTCTGTCTGGCATGGGCCTTGGAGCGATACGGCCGGGTCGAGACGGTGGGGTTTGACTATGGTCAGCGCCATGGTGTGGAGATGCAGGCTCGCCAAGTGGTGCGTGACAATGTCTTGGCGAGCTTTCCAAACTGGGCGGGGCGACTTGGGCCGGATCATGAGTTGGACATGCGCGGCTTTGGGGCCATTGGCGGCTCGGCCCTGACCACCGACCGCGAGATCGAGATCAATGAACGCGGCCTGCCCTCGACCTTTGTGCCGGGGCGCAATCTGGTGTTCTTGACCTATGCGGCCGCCCTGGCCGACCGGCGCGGCCTGAATGTCCTGATCGGCGGCATGTGCGAGACCGACTTTTCGGGCTATCCGGACTGTCGGCGCGACACGCTCGATGCGCTGCAGACCTCGCTCAATCTGGGCATGGACCGGGACTTCCGGATCGAGACGCCTTTGATGTATCTGACCAAGGCCCAGACTTGGGCCCTGTCCAAGCGTCTTGGCGGGCAGGATCTGGTCGACATCATCCTTGAAGATAGCCACACCTGCTACAAGGGCGAGCGTGGCAAGCGCCATGGTTGGGGCCATGGCTGCGGCGTCTGTCCGGCCTGCGACCTGCGGGCCAAGGGTTGGGCCGAGTGGAACGCGGCGGGCGAACCGGGCAAACCCTCATGAGCTATGCCGTCAAAGAGATCTTCCTGACCCTGCAAGGCGAAGGCGGGCAGGCGGGCCGCGCCGCCGTCTTCTGCCGCTTTGCCGGCTGCAATCTGTGGAGCGGTCGCGAGCAGGACCGGGCCAGCGCCGTCTGCACCTTCTGTGACACCGATTTTGTCGGCATGGATGGCCCGGGCGGCGGACGATTTGACAGCGCGCAGGCGCTGGCCGAGGCGGTCCTCGCCCAATGGCAGGGCGGCGCTGAAGGGCGTCTTGTCGTCTGCACGGGCGGCGAGCCCCTATTGCAACTGGATGAGGCCGCCATCGCGGCCCTTCATACCCTCGGCTTTGAGATCGCGGTTGAGACTAATGGCACGCTGAAGGCCCCTGACGGTATTGACTGGATCTGCGTCAGCCCCAAGGCGCAGGCCCCTGTGGTCCAGACCTCTGGCCAAGAGCTGAAGCTGGTCTATCCGCAACAGGGCGTCGATCCGGCCCGCTTTGCCAACCTCGATTTTGAGCGTTTCTATCTGCAACCGCTCGACGGGCCAGACCGCGACGCAAACACCCAGGCGGCGATGGCCTATTGCCTTTCCCATCCCCAATGGCGATTAAGCGTCCAAACCCACAAATATCTGGGCATTCCTTGAAAGCGCTGCCTCGGCGGCGGCATTGAGACCATGAGCGAACCTGAATTCGAAATTACTAAGTCGGCGACCTTTGACGCGGCGCACTTCTTGCCTGCGGGTCCAGAGGACAGTCTCTATCGGCGCATGCATGGCCATTCATTCAAGGTCGAGGCTACGGTTCGAGGCCACGCGCAGGAGCCTGTGGGCTGGGTCGCGGATCTGGCTGGGCTCGATGCGGCCCTTCGCGAGGTTGCATCGGAACTGGATCACAGCACCCTCAATGACAGGGCCGGACTAGAGAGCCCGACGCTTGAGCGCCTTTGTCTCTATTTCGTCGCGCGCCTTAAGCCCTCCTATCCCGGCCTTTGCCAAGTCGTCGTTTCGCGCCCAACCGTCGGCGAAAGCTGCGCCCTGAAGATCTAGGGCCCCTCACTTCACACACCGCCAAAGGATGTTTCTCCATGCTGCTCGTTGATCGTTCCGGCCCTGTGGCCACCGTCACCCTGAATCGGCCCGAGGCGATGAACGCCCTGTCGCGCGCTCTGCGCCAAGCCCTTCGCGATGCCTTGGTCGAATTGGCAGCAGATGACAGCGTGCGGGTCATCGTCCTGACGGGAGCGGGCCGCGCCTTCTGCGCCGGTTTGGACCTCAAGGAACTGGGCCAAGAAGAGGGTGCCTTGGGTAGCGCAGTCGGCGGTGATCCTGCGGCCAATCCGGTCGCGGCCATGGATGCCTGCCCCAAGCCCATCATCGGGGCCATCAATGGCGCGGCCATCACCGGCGGCTTTGAGTTGGCTTTGGCGTGCGATGTGCTGATCGGCTCGTCAAACGCCCGTTTTGCCGACACCCACGCCCGCGTCGGGATCATGCCTGGCTGGGGCCTGTCGCAAAAGCTCAGCCGCGCCATTGGCATTTCCCGGGCCAAGGAACTGTCCTTGACTGGCAATTTCCTCGACGCGGCAACGGCCTCGGAATGGGGTCTGATCAACCGCGTGGTGGCCGCCGACGACCTGTTGGCCGTTTGCCAAAAGCTGGCGCTCGACATGGCCTCGGTGCCCGAACCCGCCAGTCAAACCTATAAGAGTCTCATCGATGAGGGCTTTGGCCTGTCCTTCAAGGACGCCATGGCCGTCGAGGCCCGCGTCTCGCAAGCCCACAATCCCGGTGTAAAGGCCGAGTCCGTAGCCCAAGCGCGCTTGGAAGTCACAGCGCGCGGCAGGGACCAGACGGCAGGCTAGGGTAAGACCTAAGGGTGAGTGGATAACTCCCCCTCACCCTACCCTCTCCCCCAAGGGGGCGAGGGCTCATCGATACTTATCCCTCTCCCTGTGGGAGAGGGTTCGGTGAGGGCCTTGTTTTCTTGTTAAAACGACCGCCTACCCCGGCTTCGCCGGTACTTCCCCCAAAGGGGGAAGCGATGGGTAGCATCAATGGGAGCCTTGTTTAGGCCCTACCCCACAGCCGCCAATAACAACCGATCCATCGCGGCCTCGTCCAAAAATCTCGCACGGACAGGCCAAGGGGTGACGCGCAGACGCCAATGCATCGGCAGGCGCATCCAATCCTTCTCCGTCGTCACCAATCCAGCCCCGAACAGGGCGGCGCGACCGGCGAGGAAGGTCAAGGTCTCGTCATCATAGGGGTCGTGATCTGGGAACGGCGCAAAGTCGACCAACTCGCAGCCCGCCTCAGTCAAGGCCCGCTCGACTTTCCAAGGCTTTCCGACCCCGGCAAAGCCCAGTTGCGGTCCACGCGGCGGCGGAGCGGGGGCCTCGAGCCTCGCCACCAGCACCGGCTTGTCTCCAAACTCCGCCAACAGATCTGGATCAACCTTGGTCAGGCCATGGGGCAACAGGACCACAACCGCATCAGCGCGCGCCAGTCCCCGACGTAGCGGCTCGCGCATTGGACCGGCCGGAAAGACCGCACCATCTCCAAACGGCCATTCCTGACCCCGCGTCTCCCCATCGACGACGATGATCGACAGGGCCTTTTTGACGTCAGGGTTCTGGTGGCCATCATCCATGACCACCACCTGAGCGCCTGCCGCAGCCGCAGCCTTGGCTCCGGCCAGTCGGTTGCGGGACACCCACATGGGGAAGTCTTGCGCCAGCATCAACGGCTCGTCACCGACCTCTGAAGCGTCATGATTATCGGGATCGACCTGTATCGGACCTTCCAAGGTGCCACCATGGCCGCGCGACAGCCCGTGAGCGCGCTTCTTGGCATGGGTCAAGCGCAGCAGAATTTCACGCACAACCGGCGTCTTGCCCGCACCGCCCATGGTCAGGTTGCCGACACAGATCACCGGTATCCCAGCGTCGCCGGGCTTGGCATTTCTGATGCGTCGTTCCGTCACGAAGGCCCACAGCCATGACAGGGGCCGAAGCAGGAGCCTCGTGATCGGAGCAGGCGCGCCGGAGCGCACATACCACCATCTTGGCGTAGAAAGGCTCATGCCCCCGCCTCGCAGCTCGGCAGGAGGGGTGAGAGGGCGTGCCAGATCGCGGCCATCTGTCCGCCATCCTGCGCCGCAAACCGGGCCGCCGCCGCCCCCAAGGCCTTGGCCTTAGCACTATGGGTCAGCAGGTCGTTCAGGACGCTCATCAACTCAATCTCCGACGCGACAAGGACCAAGCCTTGCGCCTGCACCATATCGGCACAGACTTCCGCGAAATTAAACACCTGATCTCCGCAAATCATCGTGACCCCCAGCCGCGCGCCCTCGAGCGGGTTGTGGCCCCCAATGCCCGGAAGGAAGGATCCGCCGATGATGGCAAGGCTCGCCATCCGATAAAACAGGCCCATCTCGCCCAAGGTATCAGCGACATAGATCTGGGTTGAAGGCTCCAAAGGCTCGGCTGAGGCGCGGCGTGCGACCTTAAGGCCCTGATCACTTGCCAGTTTTGCCACCGCTGGCCCACGTTCTGGATGGCGCGGCGCAAGGATCAGCAAAGGCTTGGGCTCCGGAATTGAGCCATAGGCCCGTAGCATGATCTCGTCTTCACCCTCGTGGGTGCTGGCGGCAAGGACCACCGCACGGCCTGCGACGCCTTGGCTTAAGGCCTCCAGCGCTGCGGGGTCATAGTCAAGCGGCAGGGCGAGGCTCTTGAGATTGGCCAGCCCCTGAACCGTGCCACCAAGGCCCTCCAGTCGTTCAGCACTGGCGCTGTCTTGAGCTTGGATGAGGTCAAAAGAGGACAGAAGCGCCTTCGCGGTCTTGAGCCACCTAGCCCAGCCATCGGCGCTGACCTTCGTCATGCGGGCGGACAGCAGGGCAAGGCTTACGCCCCGCTCGCGTGCCGCCAAGATCAGGTTTGGCCAAAGCTCACTCTCAATGAACAGGGCAAGGTCCGGTCGCCAATGGTCCAGAAACCTTGCGACGGCGCGGGGGGCGTCGATGGGCACATAGTGATGGATGACGCCGCTGGGTAGCCTTGCCGATAGGAGGTCGGACGCCGTGCGCGTACCGCTGGTCACGAGCAAGGTCAGGTCTGGCCGCTCTTGGCGCAGATGGTCGATCAGGGGCAGGTGCGACAGGCTCTCGCCAACGCTGGCACCATGCAACCAAATCAGTCGACCGGCGGGCCGCGCGAGGGGCGAATAGCCAAGCCGTTCCTTCACACGGGCAGCGTCTTCCTTGCCGCGTCTGACCCGCGCCTTGAGCAGGAGCGGAGCAAAGGGCTCGAAGATCGCCGTGGCCAGCCGATAGAGCTGCAGAGCCAAGGTTCGGCTCATTTTACCAGCGCCTCGGCCCGTTCCGTTACGGCAGTCAAGCGCGCCGCCCAGTCGAGCGCTAGGGCCTCTGCATCGATCTTGCCATCAAGCTGAAACGGCCCGTCCCAGACCATGGCGGCCTTACCAAAGGGGATGGGCAGAACAGCCTTGTCCCAGCTGCCCAGCCGGATGCAGGGATTACAGGCCAGGCCGACAAACAGCACCGGCGCGCCAGTCAGCCGCGCCAACATCGGCGTGCCCTCCGCCATCACATGGGCCGGACCGCGAGGGCCGTCAGGCGTGATCGCGACGGCACCGCCAGCATTGATCCATCTGGCCATGTCGCGAAAGGCCGCCATGCCGCCCTTGGACTTGGCGGGGTCAGACTTCTTTTGCGAGGATCCGCGAATGGCCGGGAACCCGACCAGCGCCATGGCCTTGGCGATGAACTCGCCATCCGCCGACAGAGAGATCAAGGCGCGGCACTCCTGCGCCTCCTTGGGCCAAGAGGCCGGGGACAGAGATATGCGATCATGCCAAAGACAAAGCATGGCTCCCCCTTCGCGCTTCCAGACCCCTTGCGCCCGCTCGCGGTCAACATGGGTCCAGCGCATGGTGTTGATGGCCAGGCGCATATAGGCGGCGAACAGATAGGCCAAGGCGCTCTGGATCAAGGCCGAACGGAACAGGGCTTTCACGGGTGGGTCTCCATGGTCGGACCCCTATCCAAATCCTGCGACTGTGCCAATCGGGCATAGAGCCCGCGCTGCGCCATCAGACTGTCATGGTCACCGGTCTCGACCACCTGGCCCCTATCGATGACATAGATGCGGTCCGCGCCGCGCACGGTCGAGAGGCGGTGGGCGATGAGGAGGGTCGTGCGGCCCGACATCAACCGTTCGAGCGCCTCTTGAACCTTGGCCTCGCTCTCGGTGTCGAGGGCACTTGTGGCCTCATCGAGCAGAAGGATTGGCGCGTTCTTGAGAAAGGCGCGGGCGATGGCGATGCGTTGACGCTGACCACCGGAAAGGCGCGCGCCGGCCTCTCCGACGGGGGTGTCATAGCCCTTTGGCAACGCCAGGATGAAGTCGTGCGCAGCGGCCTGAGACGCGGCGGCCTCGATCTCAGCTTGGCTGGCGCTGGGGCGCGCATAGCCGATATTGGCTCCGATTGTGTCGTCGAACAGGAACGGCTCTTGCGTCACCAAGGCGATCTGATCGCGCAGGGAAGCGAGGGTCACGTCTCGAACATCCACGCCATCGATCGTCAATCGACCGGCAGTCACATCATAGAAACGCGGGATCAGGTTCAAGATCGTGCTCTTGCCACCACCTGAGGGACCAACCAAAGCGATGGTCTCACCGCGTTTGGCGCTCAGGCTGACATGGGACAGGACCGGCGTTTCGGGACCATAGGCAAAGGACACGTCTTCGAGGCTCAGGCTGGCCTCACCGCGCGTCAAGGCCTTGGCATCGGGTGCATCCCGAACCTCGGCCTCGACATCGAGACTGGCAAAGAGGCGGCGCGCGGCGGTCAGGCCCTCGGCCATCACGGTCTGGAGATTGGCAAGCTGGCGCAGGGACTGAGAGGCCATGGCCAAGGCCCCCAGAAAGGCAATGAAGGCCCCGACATTCATCTGGCCGGTGGTCGAGCGCCAACCGGCATAGGCCATGACCCCGGCGGTGATCACCGTCATCAGGGTCTCGGTGGCCGGAGCAGCGGCAGCTCTGGCATTGGCACCCTTGATCAGATGCTCCTGCCGGCGCTGGACGACGGTGGCGACGCGACCCTCTTCATAGGCCTCCCGATTTTCGATCTTGACGATCTTGACCCCGTCCAAGCTCTCCATAACGGCGGTGGACAGAGCAGAGGTCTCCGCCATCGCACCCTTGGCGGCCTTGGTGGTGCGCTTAGAAAAGCGGCGCATGATCGTAACCGCCAGCGGTGCCACAACCAGCACCCCGAAGGACAGCCATAGGTCCTTGGACATCATCACCGCCACGGCTCCAGCCACGGTCAGGACGTGCTGGGTATAGTTGACCACGCCCGAGGTTGCCGCCTCGCGGATCAGCCCCGCATCATAGAGGACAGACGAGACATAGGCCCCCGAATGGGCGGTGCGCAGACGCGCGAGATCAGCGCGGATCAACTTGCCAAAGAGCTGGACCTGCACATCACCGACAATGCCATTGCCGATGCGGTTGACGAGGCTCGCCTGGGTGATCTGCGCCACCCCGCGCACGACGGCGAGGACGGCGATGGTAGCCGGGATAGCCAGCAAGGCCCCCGGCTTATGATCGACCATCAGCTGATTGATCGCCGGATCAAGGATCTGGATCAGCCAAGCACTGAGGCCCGCAACCACCGCCGCACAGAGCACCGAGAGGCTTAAGCCCTTCCAGCGCGGGGCCAGATAGGTGCGCAGAACCCGGCTGGCCAAGGCGCGGTCGGTGATCAAGGCTTCAGACTTGGGCGAAAACTCATCCATAGGCGATGGGTTGACCGTGATTGCGCGCAAGTCAAGCACGACAGGCTTCCTTTTCACTCCAGAAGGTCATAACCAGAGGCCTTAAACAGGAACCGTGATCTTGTCAGGCTTCGATCTCTCCACCTCCGCTGGGCGCCGCCGAGCCTATCTGGACTATCTGGTCAATGACCACGCCTTCTTGCGCGTGGGCTTTCAGAACGCCCATTGGATCACGCCGGAACTGGTGCGCACCAACCAGCCTTGGCCGTTCCAACTGGCCTGGTGGAAAAAGCAGGGCGTACGCACGATTATCAATCTGCGCGGTGGCTTTGATGGCAGTTTCCATGCGCTGGAGAAGGATGCCTGCGAGCGGCTGGGCCTGACGATGGTCGATTTCACCATCACTTCACGAGAAGTGCCATCACGCGAGCGGGTTCTCGGCGCGCGCGACCTCTTTGCCTCGATTGAATATCCCGCCCTCATGCACTGCAAGTCGGGCGCAGACCGGGCCGGGATCATGAGTGTCTTCTATGCCCACTTCCGCCTCGGCCTGGCGATCCGCGAGGCGATGAAGGAGCTGTCGCTGCGCTATCTGCACGTTAAGCAGGGCAAGACCGGTGTGCTCGACTATGTGTTTGAACGCTATCTGGCCGAGGGCGAGCCGATTGGCCAAAGCTTCATCGACTGGGTGATGAGCGATGCTTATGACCCCGTGGCGATCAAGGCGGATTTCAGGTCGCAGTGGATCGGCACGCTCTTGACCGAAAAGCTGCTTCGTCGCGAATAGGGGGCCGCGAATAGGACGGGTCTAGGCGCGCCCGGTCTGGCCCGACAGGCTGCTGGCATGAACGCCGATCTTGGCTAGGGCCTTGGACCACTTGTCATTGGGGTTAGGATCAAACAGCAGGTCCTCGTCCGCCTCGCAGGTCAGCCAGACATTATCGCGCAGTTCCTGCTCCAACTGCCCCGGACCCCATCCCGCATAGCCTAGCGCGAGAATGGAGCGCCTTGGTCCGATGTCGCCGCCAATGGCTTGCAGAACCTCGCGGGTGGCGGTCATGGACACGCCGTTGGCCACGGGCAAGGTGGAAGTTTCACTCAGATAGTCATCGGTGTGCAGAACAAAGCCGCGCTCACGCTCGACCGGCCCGCCGATCAGAACGGGGGCAGGCCCTGCCTCGCTGATCAAAGGAATTTCGAGCGTTTTGAGCACATCGGCCAAGGTCACCCCATCGACCGGCCTGTTCAAGGTCACACCCATGGCCTGATCGGGAGTGTGAACGCACAGATAGATAATGGACCGCTCAAAGCGCGGGTCCTCTATCCCCGGCATGGAGATCAATACCCGTCCGGCCAGAAAGGTTCGCTCACCGGCCTCGCGCCACTCTTTGTTACGATCAAACATGAGGGGATGATCGGCCGACTAGGGGCGGGTTTCAAGCCTTGAAGATCAAACTTCAATGACAAGTGCGAGAGATCGCGCCCATGAGGGTTGGCGAAAGGCCTTCGCGGCCTTATGTCGATGGCACGCACGTCGTTTCGCGTGTCTCAAACAATCAGGAGGCCCCCATGGCCATCAAGATCGGCGACAGCCTGCCTAAGGCAACCTTCATGACCATGACCGCTGAGGGCCCTGCCCCGGTCACCACAGATCAACTGTTCGGCGGCAAACGCGTTGCCCTGTTCGCCGTCCCCGGCGCCTTCACCCCGACCTGCTCGGCCAAGCACCTGCCCGGCTTTAAGGATCATGCAGCTGAGTTGAAGGCCAAGGGCGTCGACACCATCGCCTGCGTTTCGGTCAACGATATGTTCGTGATGAAGGCTTGGGCCAAGGATCAGGGCATCACCGACGAAGTGCTGATGCTGGCGGACGGCAATGGCGACTTCACCAAGGCCTTGGGTCTTGAAATGGACGGCTCCAAGTTCGGCATGGGCCTGCGCTCGCAGCGCTATTCCTTCGTCGCCAAGGACGGTGTCGTCGAGCAGCTGAATGTCGAAGAAGGCGGCGACTTCAAGGTCTCCTCCGCCGACTATATGCTCGCCCAACTCTAAAAATGCCCCCCTCCCCGGCTTCCGGGGTGGGGCTAAAAACAGGCCCTCACCCAACCCTCTCCCACAGGGAGATGGGTTTTCTTTCTTAGCCCTCGCCCCCTTGGGGGAGAGGGTTGGGTGAGGGGGATTTTACGCCCCGGCCTTTTTCGCAAAGGCCCAGGCTGTATCGCCGAGAATGGGAACCCGCTCGCCCATGGCGATGGCATAGGGCGACGAGGCGGTGCCGTCGCGCACCCGGCCCGCAATGCCCTGACAGATGCCGCCAAGCCGGAACAGGTTATAGGCGAAGAACCAATCAAGATTGGGCAGGCCCGAACGGTTGGTCGCGGCGCAATAACGCTCCACCGCCTCTTCGATCGAGGGAATGCCCGCCGCCTTGAGGTCCATCTCAGCCAGTCCGCCGCGCTGATCCGACGGCATGACCCACTGCATCAGGAAATAGGTGAAGTCGGCCAAGGGATTGCCAAGGGTCGACAGTTCCCAGTCCAAAACGGCCAGAACTCGGTTCTCGGTCGGGTGCAGGATCATATTGTCCAGACGATAATCGCCATGGACGATCGAGGTCATGTCATCCTCGGGCGCACTTTGCGGCAAGAAATCCATCAGATTGTTCATCGATGGAATGACCTGAGTCTCTGAGGCCCGGTACTGCTTGCTCCAACGGTCGATCTGGCGCGAGAAATAGTTCCCCGGACGGCCATAGTCGGCCAAGCCGATGGCGGCATAGTCGGTATTGTGCAGGGCCGCTAGCGTATCGATCTCAGCGCCATAGATCTCGCCGCGATCCTTTGGCGTGCTGTCTTCGAGGCGACCGTCCCACAGGATGCGGCCCTCAACCATGCCCATGACATAGAACATGGTGCCCAGAACGCTCTCGTCAGTGCAAAGGGCATAGGCCTTGGCGACGGGGAAGTTGGTCTTGTTCAGGCTAGAGATGACCTTGAACTCGCGGTCCACCGCGTGGGCCGAGGGCAAGAGCTTGCCGGGGGGCTTGCGGCGCAGGACATAACGCTGACCTGGCGTGATCAACTGATAGGTCGGGTTGGACTGACCACCCTTAAACTGACGCACCTCTAGGGGACCGGCATAGTCCTCGACATTGGCCTGCATCCAGTTCGCCAGAGCGGCCTCATCAATCCTGTGGCGCTCGTCCACATCCTTGGTGCCGGAAAAGGCGTCTTGAGGGGCTTCTACGGCGGCCATGTGGTGTCTCCCGATCACGTGTTGGGCTGGAGTTTAACGATGGGGCCTTGCGAGACAAGGCCCCAAGGGTGGCAATTGGCCAGACTAGAGGGCGCGCCAGCCAATATCGGTTCGGTGAAAGCCTTCAGGCCAGTCGATCTTAGCAATGGCGTCATAGGCCTTGGCCCGGGCTTCGCTCAGGTCTGCCCCGCGCGCGCAGACATTGACCACACGCCCGCCCGCGGCACGAAGGCTGCCATCGGCGGCACGCTCGGTCCCGGCATGGAAGATTGCTACATCGGGTCCGAAATCCTGCTCAAGCCCCGTAATCACAGAGCCGGTTACTGGCGCATCCGGATAGCCCGGCGCGGCCAAGACCACGCAGATTGCAGCCTCGTCATGCCATTGCGGCGCGGGAAGCTGAGCCAAGGTGCCCGTCGCCGCAGCCAACAGATAGGGCACCAGATCACTCTTCAGGCGCAGCATCAGGACCTGACATTCGGGGTCCCCGAAGCGGGCATTATATTCAACCAGCTTTGGCCCTGTCGGCGTCAGCATCAGACCAGCATAGAGCACGCCGCGATAGGGATAGCCCTCTGCGGCCATACCCGCGACGGTTGGGGCGATCATCTTCTGCTCGGCCTCGGCCATCAGGACTGGGGTTAGGACGGGGGTAGGAGAATAGGTGCCCATACCGCCGGTATTGGGCCCCTTATCGCCATCAAAGGCACGCTTATGGTCCTGCGCCACGCCGAACAGCATGGCGGTCTGACCATCGCTGAGGGCAAAGAGTGAGGCCTCCTCGCCGGTCATGAACTCTTCGATCACCACCCGCGCACCGGCCTGACCGAACCGTCCGCCGAGCATCTCGTCAATCGCAGCCTCGGCCTCAACGCGGCTCTCGGCAATGACCACGCCCTTGCCCGCCGCCAGACCATCGGCCTTGATAACATAGGGAGCCGTAAAGCCGTCCAAAAAGGCCTTGGCCGGACCGGCGGCTTCGAACACGCCATAGGCGGCGGTAGGGATATTGTGGCGGGCGGTAAAGTCCTTGGTAAAGGCCTTAGAGGTCTCCAACTGCGCGGCCGCTTGGGTTGGACCAAAACAGGGAATACCAAGTCCTGCCAACTGGTCCGCTAGACTCCGCTCGAGCGCCGATTCAGGACCAACCACCACCAGATCCGCCGCGATCTCTTGCGCCAATGCCACCAAGGCCTCGACATCGGTGACCTTGATCGGGCGGGTTTCGCAAAGGGCCGCCATGCCCGGATTGCCCGGTGCTGTCACCAGACGCCTAACCAGCGGCGACTGGGCGATTTTCCAAGCCAGGGCGTGTTCGCGGCCGCCCGATCCGACGAGAAGAATGTTCATAGTCCTGCCTTTGGCGTGCAGGGCGGCGGGCGTCAAGTCGGGCTGATCGACGAGGCCCCGTGGAACCCTTTGCCCTGGGCGCGTCTTGGCCTCTATAGTCGGCCCATGACTGACTCTGCGTCCAATGCTGCGGCCTTTTCGGTCTCCGAGCTCGCCTTCTCTCTGAAGCGGACTTTGGAGGATGCCTATGGTCATGTGCGCCTGCGCGGCGAGGTGTCCAAGGTCACGCGGCACAGTTCCGGCCACGTTTATCTGACCCTCAAGGATGATAAGGCCGCCATTGACGGGGTGATCTGGAAGGGCGTCGTGCGCGGCCTCGCCTGTCAGCCTGAGCAGGGGCTGGAGGTCATTGCAACCGGCAAGATCACCACCTTCCCGGCCTCGTCCAAATATCAGATCGTCATCGACAGTTTGGAACCGGCAGGCATCGGGGCCTTGCTGGCGCAACTGGAACGGTTGAAGGCCAAGCTACAGGCTGAGGGCCTGTTTGATCCGGCCAAGAAGCAGCCAATTCCTCAGATGCCCACGGTCATTGGTGTCATTACCAGCCCGACCGGCGCGGTGATCCGCGATATTCTCCACCGCATCCGCGAGCGCTGGCCCTGTCATGTTCTGGTCTGGCCCGTTGTGGTTCAGGGCGATCAGGCAGCCCAACAGGTCGCCGCCGCCCTTGCCGGTTTCAACAGCTTAGGTCCCGATGGCAAGGTCCCGCGCCCGGATGTCCTGATCGTGGCTAGGGGCGGCGGCTCGGTAGAGGACCTCTGGGCCTTTAATGATGAGGCCTTGGCCCGCGCTGTGGCGGCCAGCACCATCCCCGTCATCTCTGCCGTCGGACACGAGACCGACACCACCCTGATTGATTTTGTCTCGGACCGCCGCGCCCCGACCCCGACGGCCGCCGCCGAGATGGCCAGCCCGGTATTGGCAGAGCTGAAAGCCGCCGTGATGGATCTGGACCGTCGGCTCATGCGGGCGGGAGGACGCCTTCTGGAGGATCGCCGAGTTCGGCTTTCAGCGACCAGTCGGGGTCTGCCACGCCCTGCGGACCTCCTATCCGTCGCCAGCCAGAGGTTCGACCTCTCCGCCGGACGGCTCAATGCGGCCCTAGAGCGCAATGTCAGCCTGCATGACCGCGATCTGATGCGCTTTGCCGCTCGCCTCACACCCAGCCTGCTGGACCGCCCTCGCCGCTTGAAGGCCGAGCGTCTGGGTGACCTAGCGACCCGCCTGGGCCTAGCGACCCGTCGTGCCGCCGACCAAGCTGAACGAAGGGCCAGATTACCCGATCTGGCCGCGCGAATGGCTGGGGCGGTCGAGCGCAGCCTATCCACGGCATCGCAGCGACTTTCGGGATTGGACAAGCTACGACTATCCCTCGATCCAAACCGGCCATTGGACCTCGGCTTTGCTCGCGTCCACCATGCCGATGGCAGCCTTGCCCGGAGTGGCGCTGAATTGGTCGAGGGTGAAGCCGTGCGGCTGGTCTTTGCCCATGACAGCCGCCAAGCCGTGATCAGCGAGGGATCCCCACCGCCCCTCGTGGCCAAGCCAACAAAGGCCCCGCCTAAAAAGGCCGCAGATGGCTCGCAAGGCAGCCTGTTCTAGACCTAACGGTCCTAAAGGATTAAAAGGACATTATGACCGCTTTCGACAGAGATCAGATTTCAAAGGCTGGAGAGCCTGCCGTCCTGCATTATGGGGATGGCGAGTTCGCGGTGATGAAGCCTGGTGCCTTCGTCCTATGCGCGGTGACGGGGCAAAAAATCCCCTTAGAGGCCCTGCGCTATTGGAACCCTATTGCACAGGAAGCCTATGCCGGTCCCGAGCAGGCCTTGATCCGGTGGCGAGCCCTAAATCCGGAAAAATAGCCCAGCATTCGGTTTTCAGCCGGAGGCATTTTGGCTAAGGAGAAAGTTTTTTAACCGTTACAGTTGCAAGCCTATTTGTACCAAGTGTATCAACGCGATCTGAAGCATCTTGGTACTGCAAAGCATAGTTTCAATTGCTCTGGCCATTCGGTCTTCGCCAAAGTTTAAAACGATCAATTAGGGTTCTGGAGCCACAGATCATATGAGTGCCAAACTTGGCGCGCTCCGCGTATTGTTGATCGATGACAATGCCAATATGCGCTCGATCATAGCCGCCATCTTAGAAGGCATAGGCATCAAGGATGTCCGACACGCCAAGGACGGCGAGATTGGCCTTGGTATTTTGCGTGAGTGGCCCGCCGATATCGCCATTATCGACTATCTGATGAGCCCGATGGACGGCTTGGAATTTACCCGTAAGATTCGCCATGGTCGCGGCGCTTTAAACAATCAATTGCCCATCATTATGGTGACCGGATATGCCGACCGGGTCCGCGTGCTCGAAGCGCGCGATGCTGGGGTCACAGAGTTGATTGTGAAGCCAGTGACCGCCAATGCGGTCCTAACGCGGCTCAATCAAGTGATTTATAAGCCCAGATCCTTCGTCCGAACGGATGACTATTATGGTCCAGACCGGCGACGCCGAAGCGATCTGGCCTATAGTGGGCCCCTAAGACGGCGGCTCGATATCAATCCTAGGACCGGCACCGTCCACCTCTAGCCCCACTAGATGGCAGATTTAGCGACGCGCTCAGCAAGATCGGCATAGACCTCACCGGGCCAACGCTTGTGGACCCAGAACCATTCTTCCGGGCGCTCCCTTATCCGATCTTCCATGAACCTATTGATCAGTCGAACACCCGCTTCAATGTCGGCTGTGCGGTCCCCAGTGCGCGGGACAGTGATCGGGTCATGGACAACCACCTTAAACCGCGCACCCTTGGTCCGCTGCACGGACATGGGCTGCAGAACTGTCCCGAATCGGAGGGCCAGCCTTGTCGGCCCCGGCGCGGTGTGGGCCGTGTGACCAAAGAAGGGAGCCGCAACGCCGCCATTGAACTTTTGATCATTCATCAGCGCGACGGACTCGCCGCGCCCCATGGCCTCGAGCAGTTCGCGCGCGCCATCACCGCCCTTGGGCGCAAAGAGCCGCACGCCATAGCGAAACCGACTCTTTTTGATCCGATCATCAACATAGGGATTGTTGGCGGCCCGGTAAGTCATCTGACAGGTCACACCGGAATCAACAATCGCGGCGGGCATGACTTCCCAGTTGGACAGATGACCGGAAATAAACACCACCGGCAGACGCTCGGCGGCGATCTGGTGCAGGCGCTCGACATTGACCACTTCGACGCGGCCCGTGGAGGGCAAGATACGGTCCATCAAGGAAAATTCGGCAAAGGTGCGGCCAAAACCATCCCATTGCGCCACAAGCACTCGCTTGCGCTCAGCCTCGGACATGTCGGGAAAGGCGAGACGCAGATTCCGGTCCGCAACCTTATGAGCGCCCGACAAGGGCCCCAGAGCCCGCAACACCGCCCCGCCCATCGCCGAGGCCCAATCCACGGGCAACAGTCGAAACAGGGTCGTGAAGATGTCAAAACCCAACGCTTCTAAACGCCAGATCACATCCTGCTGAAGTGAGATTTTCGGGTCGGACATGCCCCTGTTTAGTCCCTCTAGACCGGTCCATGCAACGGACAGCTTCGCCTATCGGGAGATCGGCACGCCCCTTGCGGGGGAATCCCCTGACTGTCCCGCTTTGAGACAGTCGCAAGGATAGGGTATCTCTTCATGATCGGCGACATTGATCAGCATCTCGGCAAACGGGTTCGGCGGCGCAGGCGTCTTCTCGGCCTTACCCAACTGCAATTGGCCGAAAAGGTCGGTGTCCGATTTCAGCAGGTCCAGAAATATGAATGCGGTGCCAACCGCATGTCTGCAGCTCGCGTCTGGCAGGTGGCCAAAGCGCTGGAGGTGCCCGTGGCCTATTTCTTCGACGGCCTGTCCGATGGGGCCGACGACGCGTTCGAGCACGAGCGCCAAGACATGTTCGCTCAAAAAGAAACGCTGGATCTGATCAAGGCCTATTACGACCTAGACGAACGCCCGCGCCGTCGCCTGCTGGATTTGGCCAAATCCTTGAACAGCGACTTGGAGCCCCTCTGAGCAATCTCGCTTTTCAACGCTCAAAGGTCAGGCTAAGGCTCGGGGCATGAGCACCCTGACCCACGACCGCCTCCAGTCCCTCGAAGACTTCATCCTTCGCCTGAACGCTGAGGCGGCGCAGGTGATCTTGCCCCTGTTCCGCGCCGACCATGGGCTGGAGAACAAGGCCTCTCATGGCGCCTTCGATCCAGTGACCGCCGCCGACAAGGGCGCGGAGGCAG
Organism: Pseudomonadota bacterium; assembly: GCA_041182245.1. Lineage (GTDB taxonomy): Bacteria > Pseudomonadota > Alphaproteobacteria > Caulobacterales > Caulobacteraceae > CAISGS01. Next base: position 16,936 of record JBEGNZ010000030.1, read on the forward strand.
CGATCCGGCAACTGATTTCCACGACCTTTGCGGAGCACGGCGTGATCGGTGAGGAATATGGCCAAGATCGCCCCGATGCGGAATTTGTCTGGGTTCTGGACCCCGTCGATGGCACCCGCGCCTTTGTCGCAGGCCTGCCGGTTTGGACGACCCTCATCGGCCTGCGCTATCAAGGCGCACCGGTGCTGGGACTGATCGGCCAAGCCTATCTGGATGAGGCCTTTGTCGGCTCCAAGGCCCTTGGCTCGCGGCTCATTCGCGGGCAGACGTCCTTACCCCTCTCGGTGCGCGCCTGCCCTCAACTGAGCGATGCCGTTATCGCTACCACCGATCCGGGCCTATTTGACACCCATGAGGCTGCGGCTTGGAGCGATGTGCGCGCCAAGTCTCGACTGGCCCGGTTTGGCTGTGATGCCTATGCCTATGCCATGGTCGCCTTGGGCAAGATGGACCTGATCCTCGAGACCGGCCTAAAGAGCTGGGACATCGAGGCGGCCATTCCGGTGATTGAGGGGGCTGGCGGCATTGTATCAGACTGGCACGGTCGGCCGATCAGCGCGACGCCCGCTTTGGCCGGTGGGCAGATGGCGATTGGCGGAGATCGGGCCTGTCTGGAGCAGGCTCTGGCCTGCCTAACCCAAGCCGCGAAGGGCTAGGGCGCGACCTCGGCAGCGAGCCTATCAAAGGACTGCCAGAAGGGCGCGCGCAGGGCGTCGGTTTCCATCAAGATTTCGTGGAATGCGCCCTCGACCATCTGGTGACGGCCCTTGGGCATGCGCGCGGTGATCGCCGCCTGCTCGGTATTATCGACCAAGGCTTCAGCCCCGGCACCAAGGACAATTATGGGAATATTGATCCGCGTGACCGCGCGGTCCTTGGCCAGCCAATCACAGGCTTGAAAGGCAAATTTAAGCCAGCTCCAGGTCGGTGACCCTAGGGCCAGATCCGGACAGGCCGTGATCTGGGCAAAGGCCCGGTCAAAGCGGCTTTGATCATGGGTCAGGGCATTGTTGGCAAAATCATAGGTAAAGGGCTTGCCCGGATCGCCCAGCACATAGTCGCCGCCCTTGCCGATCAGAACCATGGCTTGGGCGAGCAGACGCGTTACCGCCTTAGGCCGACCACCGGTATTGAGACCAAACATCGGGGCAGACAGGATCGCCGCGCTGAACCGGCGCTCACCGTGGCCAAGCGCGATCGCGGTAAGGCAGCCGCCCATCGAGTGGCCCATCGCGATCCACGGTTTGGGAAGGCGCGATTCAAAGGTTGAGAGCAAGGCTTGATAGTCATCGAGGAAGGGTGTCATCCCCTCGGCATGGCCCTTGAGACGATCGGGCAGCATGCGATGCGACAGGCCTTGGCCGCGCCAGTCGTGAACCAGAACCACAAAGCCCCTAGCCTGCAGGTCTGAGACCACTTCAAAATATTTTTCAATCGCTTCGGTCCGGCCGGGGCTGAGCACCACCGACCCCCTGACCTTTGCGGGTTCCTTAGACGCAAACAGAGCGGCACGCAGACGCGCACCGCCCTGCCCGGTAAACCATTCCGCCGCACCGCCCGTCGGAACGGGTGCCTGAGGTAAATCAAGCAGGGGCGCGGCGGCGGTCAAATCTTTAGCCCCGGGCCTTGGCCATGATGGGCTGAAGCTTCATGGCCACGGACATATCGCCATTGACCTTAATCTTGCCCTGCATGAAGGCCATGGTGGGGTCGAGCTTGCCATCGGCCATCGACTGGAAATCGTCAAAGGCGATGACGATGGTGCAATCGGCAGGCTTGTCTTCGTTGGTCACAGAGCCACCATCGATATGGATGAAGCCGTCGCCCTTGAAGTCGAACTTCAACGTCTTGCCGAGGCCCGAATCTTCGCCCACAGCGCCAGCCATAACGGCGGTGATTTCTTGCAGCGTAGCCATTTTACGCAGTCTCCTGAAGGTGCGCCGTTGCTTGCGCAGATGAAATTTCAGCCGGAAAACAATTGTCTGGCCGGGCGCCAATTTGCCGACAGAACCCTCAGAAGTAAACACGGTAAAGACGTGAAATTTCGGTCATTTTGAGGGTTTAAGGGGCTTGCGAAACCGCAAAGTCATCCTATCGCTTTCGCCAATGGCATCGAAGGTCGTGTGGTCAAAGCTAGGATTGGGGGCTTGCCCACGCTCAGAAGATCGGCGCACGGGCGGCAAGGTCCAGACCCCGAAGGGATGATCGGTATCGTCCAATGGATTGGCGTTGATCTCGCTAGCCTCTTCAAAGACGAAGCCGGCCTCCTTGGCCAGTTGTTTGACATAGGCCTCTTGAACATAGCCGTCGGACGCCAAGGCATCTTGAACACGATCGGGCTTGGCGCGGTGCTCTTCCACCCCAAGAACGCCGCCGGGCTTGAGGGCGGCATAGGCTGAAGCAAAGGCCTTTTCAGCAATCCCTGCCGACATCCAATTGTGCACATTGCGCAGAAACAGCACCAGATCGGCCTTGCCATCGGGCGCGACCGGTCCGGACCTTGGCCCAAAGCTCGTGATCTTCACGGCCCGATAGAGTTGGGGCGAGGATTTGATCTTGCTGGCAAACTGTTCCTCGACCTCTGAGAGGGACGGATCCTGCGGACCAGCCTCAAGACCCACCGCATAGAGGGTGCCTCGATTTTGGGTCAGGTAGGGACCCAAAATATCGGTATACCAACCCGCTCCGGGCCAGAACTCGACCACCGTCATGCCCGGCTTTAGGCCCCAGAAGGTCAGGGTCTGGATCGGATGGCGCCAACGATCGCGGGCCTTGTCCTGCGCGGGTCTCCAATCGCCCGCGACGGCCCAGGCCAGACTGCCAACCTTGTTTACGGCGTCAGGCGGAACAGCTGCCTTGTCACCCACCGCCCCTTTGCGGTTGCAGGCACTCACAACGAACAGAGCCGTAGCGGATGTCAGGAAGAGCCGACGCGAGGTCAAGCTGAGCGGCTCCTAGCGCGGCTTACGGAAACGTAAGGTCATCCGGTCGCTCTCGCCAATAGCGTCATATTTCAAGCGATCAAAAGCTGGGTTTGCTGGCTGTCCTGCGGGGGCCGATCGACGTGAAGGCGGCAAGGTCCAGACGCCAAAGGGGTGGTCCTTGGTATCCTTTGGATTGGCATTGAGCTCAGAGCGAGCATCCAAAACAAATCCAGCTTTCTGAGCAGCATCAATAACATACGCCTCCGACATATAGCCATCCCGGGCCTCGGGTGCCATGGGACGAGGATCGGATCGGTGCTCTTCGATGGCCAAAATGCCGCCGGGCTTTAGGGCGGCGAAGGCATCATTGAGGGTCTTGTCTAACCGACCGGGCGACCAGATCAGGTTGTGGATATTGCGCGTAGTCAAGAACAGATCGACCGTTCCAGCCGGGGCGAAGGGGCCGGAGGTTGCACCATAGTTGGTGGGCTCAACCTTGCCATATAGGGACTCGTCCGAATATTTGGCCAGAAAGTCAGCCCGGCCCTTGCGTGCGGCTTCAGAGACGGTTGGGCTCGAAATATCAGCCAGTCCGACGATGTAACGCCCTCCCGTAGCCTTGGCATAAGGGGCCAAGATTTCGGTCCAGTAACCCCCGCCCGGTATGATTTCCAACACGGTTTGGCCCGGCTGAAGACCCCAGAAGGTCAGACTTTCGAGCGGGCGTCGTGCGCCGTCTCTGGCCACATCCTGTGCAGGGCGCGTCGTGCGCGATACGGCCTCGATCAAGGCAGCATCTTTGGAGGGTTTGGCAGGGGCAGCCGCGACGGGCGCGCTGGCTAAGGTGGCGATCGCAACAAGAGATAGACCGAACCGTATCAGCGCAGATGTTGACGTCTTCATGGATCAAACCCCGAAAGCCAAAGGAAGGGGCGAACCTGACCGCTCAGGCCGATTAGCGCAACCCCGTTCGTGCGGTCTCTCTAAACTGTGAGAACCAGCCAAAATGGCGCACCCCTTGCGCAGCCAATTTTGATCACCACCTATCATCCGAAGGCGCTGGATAACCGGGCCTTTCAGGAACGACATGGGGCCCTTTTGGGACTGTGTGATGGCCTGCCCACGAACCACAACCTTGCTTATGCCAAGAAGGATGTTGCTATGCGTACGACAGATTTTTCCCCGCTCTATCGCTCTGTGGTCGGCTTTGACCGTTTGGCCCAACTGCTCGAATCCGCTGCGGCCACCGAAGGTCCGACCGGCTATCCGCCCTACAATATCGAGCGAACCGACGAGAACGCCTACCGGATTGAGATTGCCGTCGCAGGCTTTTCGCCAGACGACCTGACCATAGAGGTTAAGGAAAACCTTCTCACCGTCCAAGGCCGCAAGCCCGCCAGTGAAGAAACCAAGCGCTATCTGCATCGCGGCCTCGCCGCCCGCAGTTTTGAACGCCGGTTCCAACTGGCTGACTATGTGGTCGTCACCGAAGCGGGTCTGGCCAACGGTCTGCTCTCGATCTCGCTCAAGCGAGAATTGCCTGAGCAATTGAAGACCCGAAAGATTGAAATCTCGACTCAAGCAGCCCCCCTGATTGAGGCTACAGCCCATGCCGCCTAACCCCGCCTAGGTTTGGGATGGCCCCTGCCCGCTGCGTCCCCTCCCCCCAAGGGCGCGGCAGGGCAGGGGTTTCTACTAGAATCTCCAGTAGAGCTCGAGACTCAACTCCAGCCCTTTATCCGGTCTAGGATCGCGCCTTCAGACTCAAGTCCTCGGATGTTGGCGGTTGTAAAATCAGCGCCCGTTAGGTCGGCGTCCGTGAGCAAGGCCATACGAAAATCAGCCTCAGAGCCGTTTACGCCACGAAGGCTTGCGCCTGTCAGATCCGTTTTTATCTCGCGTCCATCACCTATTCTTAGGGGGCCTAACTGCGCCCTTTCAAGGTTGGCGAATGAGAGATTAGCCCCAGCGAGCCGCGCGCCGCGTAGGTCCGCTGATCGAAGATTACATCCCCGCAGATCAGCACCCTCTAAATGCGCTCCCTGCAGGCCAACGCCCTCGAGATCTAGCCCAAAGAGGATCGCATTTTTCGCGGATAGAGCGGACAGCAACATCCCGCGTAATGACACGACGGAACGAAGGTCTGCCTCGTCGAAGACCGTAAGAGCGCCCTCGCGCCCTGCCGTGTCACACCAGAGGCTATAGTTTTTCAGTAGCTCGCCGTAAGGGCGTTCCGAACTGACGCCATCACGAATAATGCCGGTCAAGAGGGCGCGGTCCATGATGCAGCCCTCGGTCTTTGCCCCGATCAGGATCGCGCGCGAAAGATTGGCGTCTGACAATTTCGTACCCGACAGGTCGCTACCAGAGAGGTCAGCATTACTCAGATTGGCAGATTTCAAGTTTGCTCGGACCAATCGGCAATCCTTGAGGATGGCATTCGAAAAATCGGCGGTGATGGCGACAATATCGCTCAATTGAGATCGAGAAAGATTGGCCCCTGAAAGGTCGGCAACAGGCGCATCGCGTCGATTGGCCCAGAGTGAATGGGTAACAACACCCTGTTTGCGGTCAGAAAGGGCAATCGAGCCCTCACGAAGATCCGCCTCAGATAGGTCGGCCTCGGTCAGGTTGGCGCCCCTTAGAGAGGCGCCTCGCAAATCAGCACGACGAAGATTAGCCCCCCGCAGATCCGCGTCCGTCAGGTCGGCCCCAAATAGGGTCGCATTCTCAAGAGAGGTTCGTAGAAATTTCGTGCCGCATAAGATCGCGCCGGTAAAATCGGCCTCAGAAAGGTTTTTGCCGCTCAAGATCAGTCCGGAGAGATCCATCCAAGCAAAGACGGCTCGCGCACCCCCTGGCCGAGTGGTCTTTAACCGCTCGTGTTTGGCACAGACCTCATTGATCTGAGCTTGGGTCAGGCGCGAGGGCGGTTCAATAGTCGTCGGAGTGGGCATTTCATCTGCCTATCGTCACGATTACCGTGGTTCTCAGCATGGAGCATAACAGCTAAGCAAACAGCTCCTATCGCGCGATTGTTAACAGACCTGCCCGCGAAAGTTCCCAGGCCAGCGGGCCGCCCCTCGGGGTCCAGAGGCGCGTATAGCCTGCCTCTCCATAACGGAGCAGGGCTGCGGACAGGCCCTCACCCGCCTTGGGTTCAAACAGGGCATCGAACTGATCCCCATGATCTGAGGCCTCGACCAGAGGCTTACCCGTCGTCAGCCGATGGACAAAGCCCGCGCACAGGATCCTCGCCTCGTCGGCCAAGAGACCGGTTTCAATGGGAAGATCCGCCTCGCGCAGACGCTCCAAGCCTTGGCCTGACGCAAAGGGTGATGGATCTTCGCAGGCAATCACCACCCGCACCACGCCTGAACCGGCCAGACGTTCCGCACAGGAGGCCTGGCCCGAAGACCTTGCCCCGCAAGGCTCCAAGGTGACATAGGCCGTCGCGCCGATCGCACGATCGCCCAAGGCCGCTAAGGCCTGTTCTTCGGCATGGGGCCGCCCACCCTGGGCTGTCGCCGCCTCGGCCAGTATCTCCCCGTCCTTGGCAATGACACAGCCAACCGACGGATTGGGCCAGGTCGAGCCAAGATTGGCCATCGCGACCGCAATGGCCCGGCGCATCATCAGGATGTCGCCGGTGCTGTACATCGGGCTAGACCCGCTTTGGCAAGGGCTGGGCGCGGGCCTCATCGAGATAGCGCGCTGAAACCGGCTTTAATTCACTGTCCAGATCGATCAGCAAAGGATTGCCAGTCGGAATCTCGACCTCGGTGATCTCGCCATCGGGTACGGCGAACAGGTGCTTGACGATGGCCCGAAGACTATTGCCATGGGCGGCCACCAGAACCGTTTTGTTGGCCTTAAGCTGCGGTGCGATATCAGACTGCCAGTAGGGCAAAACCCGGTCCAGCGTCGTCTTCAGGCTTTCAGTGTCCGGAATCGCGATGCCGGCATATCGGCGATCCTTGCTGAAATCATAGGTCCCGCCGGGGGCCAAGGGCGGCGGCGGCACATCATAGGACCGGCGCCAGATCATGACCTGAGCTTCACCGTGCTTTTGCGCGGTCTCGGCCTTATTCAAACCGGTCAGCCCGCCATAGTGGCGCTCATTCAAGCGCCAGTCCTTGGTCAAGGGCACCCAAGCCTGACCGGCCGCTTCAAGGGCCAGGCAGGCCGTGCGGATCGCGCGGGTCTGGACCGAGGTATAGGCAAGGTCAAAGGCCACCCCTGCGGCGGCTAACAGATCACCAGAGCGGCGCGCCTGAGCCTCGCCCTCAGCGGTCAGGTCGACATCGACCCATCCGGTGAAACGATTCTCAAGATTCCACTGGCTTTGGCCGTGACGAACGAGGGCGAGGGTGGGCATGGGACCAGACCGTTCCTGTGACAAGTCCTTGCTGGCTATGGCTCAGACGGCCCGCCGTCAAGACACCGATTGCAGCATGACCGAGGCTGTTGGCTCAAATCACTCAGGCCTGTTATAGGAAGCCCATGTCTGATCGTCTCTTTTTCATCAGTCTGGGCTTAGCGGCCGTGGCGCTGATCGCTTTTTCCCTTGTTTGGCCTCAGGGCCTCGGGGACCGTTCACCTGCGCCCTTTGGTCAGCCCCCAGCCCAGCGGACGCCCGCCATGCAGGCGGCGATGAAGCGCGAGCGCGATCACGCCAATCAACAGTTGCAGGCCAGCGAAGCGGCCAAGGCCAAGGCCGTTAAGGCAGCGCCAACGGAACAGCCCCAATGACCGCCTTTGATGCCATAGACGTCGGACGGCGCGTCCTTGCCAGCGAAGCCCAGGCGCTCGGCCTCATGGCTGATGGGTTGGGCGAGGCCTTTGTCTCTGCCGTCGAGACCATCTTTACCGCCAAGGGCCGCGTGGTCCTGACCGGCGTGGGCAAGTCTGGTCATGTCGGGCGTAAGATCGCCGCGACGCTGGCCTCAACCGGAACACCGGCCATGTTCGTCCATGCCAATGAGGCCAGCCATGGCGATCTGGGCATGATCGGCGTCGATGATGTCGTGCTGGCCCTTTCAAAATCTGGCGAGGTCAAGGAACTGACCGACGTCATTCATTATGCCAAGCGTTTTGGCGTGCCCCTATTGGCCATGACGGCCTCGGCAGGCAGCGCCTTGGGCAAGGCCGCGGATATTCTCTTGCTCCTGCCCGATGCGCCCGAAGCCACGGACGGGGTCAATGCACCGACCACCTCGACCACCTTGCAGATCGCACTTGGCGATGCGCTGGCCGTGGCGGTGCTCGAGCGCCGAGGCTTCACCGCCGATGATTTCCGCATCTATCACCCCGGGGGAAAGCTCGGCGCAATGCTGCGCACGGTCGCCGATATCATGCATGGCGCAGCGGACCTGCCTCTGGTCGCACCAGCAACAACCATGTCCCAAGCCCTTCTGGTCATGACCGAAAAACGCTTTGGCTGCGTCGGGGTGCAAGATCAGACCGGACAGCTGAGCGGATTGATCACCGATGGTGACCTTCGCCGCCATATGGACGGCCTACTCGGCCTGACCGCTGGACAGGTGATGACCGCCAAGCCGCGCACCGTCGAACCAGACATGCTCGCCGCCGAGGCCCTGCGCCTCATGAACGAATGGCGAATTACGGTCCTGTTCGTGGTCGAGGCTGGCAAGCCGGTCGGTATCTTGCATATCCACGACCTACTCCGCGCGGGTGTGGTTTAGGGGCGGCGTCCTTTGCCTGAATAAGGGCAAGCACCATGATAATCGCGTCATTGCGAGCGCAGCGAAGCAACCCAGGGGTCTGACGCGAACCTATAGTGATGTACCCCTGGGTTGCGTCGGCGTTTCACGCCTCGCAATGACGCGGAGAGGAATCCCCCACCCCGGCTTCGCTAAGATCTTCCCCCTCGGGGGGAAGTGGCTCCCGGCGACGAAGGGAGTCTTGTTTCGCCTAAGCGACCGCCGCGGCCTTAACCGCAGCAACGATACTATCCACAACTTTAGACACCAGCTTATCGTCGTCGCCCTCAGCCATGACGCGGATCAGCGGCTCTGTGCCGGAGGCGCGGACCAGAACGCGGCCGGTCTTGCCAAGCTGGGCTTCACTATCGGCGATAGCTTCCTTAACCACAGCGCTTTCCAGCGGCTTTCCAGCCGAGAAGCGAACATTCTTCAACCGTTGTGGCACCGGCTCAAACTGGCGGGCAAGGCTGCTCATCGGCTGCTGCGCAGAGACCAGCACCGCCAGCACCTGAAGGGCGGCGATCATGCCATCACCCGTGGTCGAGAAGTCCGACAGGATGACGTGGCCAGACTGCTCACCGCCAAGATTAAAGCCGCCTTCACGCATGCGGGCCATGACGCTGCGGTCCCCGACGGGTGTGCGCTCAAGCTTAAGGCCGCGCTCATCCATGAACCGCTCAAGACCCAGATTGGACATGACGGTCGCAACGACGCCGCCGCCCTTGAGCCGATCTTCAGCCGCCCAAGCGCCCGCAATAATCGCCATGATCTGATCGCCATCGACGACATTGCCATGCTCATCACAGATCACCAGCCGGTCCGCATCGCCGTCGAGCGCAATTCCAATATCGGCGCGATAGTCACGGACCGCCTTGGCCATGGCTCCGGGATGGGTCGAGCCACAATCGGCATTGATGTTCATGCCATTGGGCGAAACACCGACCGAAATCACCTCTGCGCCCAACTCATAGAGGGCCGTCGGGGCGACCTTATAGGCCGCACCATTAGCACAATCGATCACCACCCTCATGCCCGATAGGCTGAGGTTCCGGGGGAAGGTCGCCTTGACGATTTCAACATAACGGGCCTGAGCATCGTCAATACGCCTGACCCGGCCAAGACCGCGCGGCGCGGCGAGACCCTCTTGCAGGCCCTCATCCATCAGGGCTTCGATCTGCAGTTCATGCGCGTCCGAGAGCTTATAGCCGTCGGGGCCAAACAGCTTGATGCCATTATCGGCAAAGTCATTGTGCGAGGCCGAGATCATCACACCAATATCGGCGCGCATGGAGCGGGTCATCATGGCCACCGCCGGCGTCGGCAGCGGACCGAACAGCCGCACATCCATGCCCACACTGGTAAAGCCCGCCACCAAGGCCGGTTCGATCATATAGCCGGAAAGCCGCGTGTCCTTGCCGATTACCACCAGATGACGCCGGTCCCCGCCGCGATGGAACAGCTTGCCCGCCGCAAGGCCAACCCGCAGGGCGACTTCGGCGGTCATGGGATGGCGATTGGCTTCGCCGCGAATGCCGTCAGTTCCAAAATAGGCGCGCTTGGTCATGGAGACGAAAATCCGAGAAATGATCAGAAATGAGGATTTACCCGCCAAACCTTCAACGAGTGCTAAATCCGCAGCGGCCCACCGGGGCTGATCTATTGTAACCTATAATCATGTCCAAGGTAAATTTAGCGCGAAGTGATTCGCAGCGCCTAGGACCGGAGCGGCAGACCTAAGATGTGCGGAATCATTGGCATTGTCGGTAAGCAGCCCGTCACCGAACGGCTGATGGATAGTCTCAAGCGCCTTGAATATCGCGGCTATGACTCCGCCGGGGTAGCCACCATGGTTGGCGGCAAGATTGAGCGCAGGCGCGCCCAAGGCAAGATCCGCGCCCTTGAAGATCGCTTGTTGAACGAGCCTCTGGGCGGCACTATCGGTATCGGCCACACGCGCTGGGCCACCCATGGCGCGCCCAGTGAGCGCAATGCGCACCCCCACACCTGCGGCAGGGTCACCCTGGTCCATAATGGCATCATCGAGAACTTCGCCGAACTGAAGGGCGAATTGACCGGCCAAGGCCACAGTTTCGAGAGCGACACCGACACCGAAGTCATTGCCCATCTGATCGATCGTCAGCTTAGCCGTGGCGATAGCCCGGTTACCGCACTGAAAAACACGCTGGACCAGATCACGGGGGCCTTCGCCCTCGCGGTCCTGATCGCAGGCGAAGACAATATGATCATGGGCGCGCGGCGGGGCAGTCCACTGGTGGTCGGCTATGGCGTGGGCGAGATGTTCATCGGCTCTGACGCCCTCGCCGTCGGGCCCTTTACCAACCGCATCGCCTATCTGGATGAGGGCGACTTTGTGGTTATCGACCATGACCGAGCCCAGATCTTCGATGCAACTGGCATGGCCGTCGACCGCCCGATCAAGATTGTGTCCGCCGCCGCAGCCTTGGTCGAAAAGGGCAACTATCGCCACTTCATGGAGAAAGAAATCCATGAACAGCCCGAAAGCTGCCAACGCACCTTGGGGGCCTATACCGACGCCCTGACCAGCCGCACTATTCCCACGCCCGGCCTCGATTTTGCCAGCGTCGAGCGGATTCAGATCGTGGCCTGCGGCACCGCCTCCTATGCGGCCCAGATCGCGCGCTATCTGTTTGAGCGCCTTGCGGGCCTGCCCACCGATGTCGAGATCGCCTCTGAGTTCCGCTACCGGGACCCTGCGCTCCTAACCACGACCCTTGCTGTGGCCGTGTCGCAATCGGGGGAAACCGCTGATACCCTTGCTGCCCTGCGCTGGTGTAAGGCGGCGGGTCTACGTACCGCTGCGCTGGTCAACTCCCATGAATCGACCATGGCCAGAGAGGCCGACTTCCTCTGGCCAACCCATGCGGGTCCGGAAATTGGCGTGGCCTCAACCAAGGCCTTCACGGCCCAAATCACCGCCCTGACGGCCCTAGCCGTCACCGCCGCTGTACAACGCGGCCGCATCGATGCCAGCCAAGAGGCCAAGCTGGTCAAGATCTTGCTCGAGGCCCCGCGCCTCATCGCTGCGTCCCTCAAGAGTGAAGAGGCCGTTCGCGCCCTTGCCATCGACACGGCCAAGGCCAGAGATGTCCTCTATCTGGGTCGCGGCCCCATGTATCCCCTGGCCATGGAGGGCGCGCTAAAGCTCAAAGAAATCAGCTATATCCATGCGGAGGGCTATGCGGCAGGCGAGTTGAAACACGGCCCCATCGCCTTGGTCGACGAGGCCACACCCGTGATCATTATTGCCCCGCACGACAGTTTCTTCGAAAAGACCGCCTCCAACATGTCCGAGGTCATCGCGCGCGGGGGACGGGTCATCCTGTTCACCGATGAGGCAGGAGCCGCCCATGCCCCCGCAGGCGTCCGTGTTGTGGTTGCCCCAAGCAGCGATCCCTTGATCACCCCTCTGGTCATGTCTGCACCGATCCAGATGCTGGCCTACTATGTCGCCGTCCAGAAGGGTGCCGATGTCGATCAGCCGCGCAATCTGGCCAAATCGGTTACGGTGGAATAAAGGCTAAGGGGTCTTTGGTCTGTTTGACGAAGACGAATATGCCTAACGGGTCACATCATGGTCCCGCATCGGTACGGAGAGCCTATGAAACCCGTTCGCAAAGCCGTTCTGCCCGTGGCGGGTCTTGGAACACGCGTCCTTCCGGGCACCAAGGTGACCCCGAAGGAACTGCTCAATGTCGTTGATCGGCCGATCCTATCCTACATCATCGCCGAGGGCCGCGCCGCCGGGATCGAGCATTTCGTCTTTGTCACAGGCCGCTCCAAGGGCGCGATTGAGGACTATTTCGACCATCAGGTGGAACTGGAAGCCCAGCTTGAGGCCAAGGGCAAGCTCGACATTCTGGCCGAACTGATCGGGGAATTGCCGAGGCCCGGTGAGATGAGCTTTGTGCGCCAGATGGCCCCGCTGGGTCTGGGCCACGCCGTCTGGTGTGCCCGCGACATTATCGGTGACGAGCCCTTTGCGGTGATGCTGCCCGATATGGTCATGAGTGCCGCCAAGGCTCCTCTGGCCCAGGCCATCGAGGCCTATAATCAAAAGGGCGGCAATATTGTCGTGGTCGAGCCCTGCCCAGAGGGGCAAGCCCACCAATATGGCATTGTCGCGCTGGATAATCCTTCCGGCCGCCTAAACCGCATGACCGGCATGGTCGAAAAGCCCGCCAAGGGCACTGAGCCCTCCAACCTGTTCATTTCAGGCCGCTATATCCTTCAGCCTGAGATCTTTGGCCTGTTGGCCGAACAGGGCAAGGGCGCAGGCGGCGAGATCCAACTGACCGATTCCATGCTTACCCTTCTCAAGAGTCAGGACTTCCACGCCTTGGAATATGAGGGCGTGACCTATGACTGCGGCGACAAGCTAGGCCTCCTGCGCGCCAACATCGCCCTAGCCCTCGCCCGGCCAGAGATGGAAGCCGATGTGCGGGCCATGATGCGTGAGCTGTTGGGTTAGGCAAACAAGACCCCCTTTGACGCTACGCATCGCTTCCCCCAGAGAGGGAAGTACCGGCGAATCCGGGGTAGGGGATTTGCCCGAACCTCTTCGCGTCATTGCGAGGCGCCGCGCGCCGAAGCAACCCAGGGGAATGTCAATTCCGGTTCGTGTCAGCCCCCTGGATTGCTTCGCTGCGCTCGCAATGACGCGGTTAAATGAAAGCCCTTTCCCCCCTTAAGGGGGAGAGGGTTGGGAGTGGGGGGTGCTCAGTCAATGGCCTTTGCGTTCCCACGAAAGCGAGCGTCCGGTGGGCCGTTTCCTGTCTGAGTGCAAGGGTCTGGGTCCCCGCCTTCGCGGGGAAAACGGAAGAAAACAAGGCCCTCACCCAACCCTCTCCCTCAGGGAGTGGGCTAAGAATGATAAAGCCCTCGCCCCCTTGGGGGAGAGGGCCCAAGTGAGGGGGTGATCATCCCCATAAATATCCAGTGACCTCCCTCGCCATCCTGCTATCCCTTAGGCAAGGATCAGGGGAAAGCCAGATGGCGTCGGAACTGTTCATCTATGGCTTTGGGTTCAGCGGCGAGGCCTTGGCGCGGCGGATGGTCCAGCGAGGCTGGAGCCTGTCAGCCACCGCGCGCACCCCTGAAAAGGCAAAGGTCCTGAGAGATCAGGGCATCACTCCCGTCGATCCCGACGACCGGGCGGCCATGGTCGCTGCCATGGCCCGAGCGCGCGCAGTTCTGATCACCGCACCGCCGGGACCGGCGGGCTGCCCGGCCCTGCAACAGATCGTTCCGGCCTTAGCCCAGTCCGGTGCCTTTCCAGATTGGATCGGCTATCTGTCGACCACCGGCGTCTATGGCGACCTAAAAGGGCGTTGGGCGTTCGAGGTCTCACCCCTGAGGGCCAGCTCAATGGAAGGCGCGCGGCGGGTTGGAGCCGAACAGGATTGGCGGCAGGTCGGACAGGGAATGGGGCTGAGCGTCACCGTCTTTCGCCTTCCCGGGATCTATGGGCTAGGCCGCTCGGCCTTTGATCGGTTAAGGGCGGGCAACGCCTCACGCGTGATCAAGCCCGGGCAAGTCTTTTCGCGCATCCATGTCGAGGACATAGCCAGCGGTCTTGAGGCCTCCATCGACCGTCCCCGCCCGGGCGGTATCTATAATCTGTGCGATGATGAGCCTGCGCCGCCGCAAGATGTGATCGCCTATGCCGCGACCCTCGCGGGCCTGCCCCTACCGCCTGAAGTGTCCGTCGACAGCCTTCGCCCGATCGCCCAACGCTTTTATGCCGAGAATAAACGCGTCTCTAACGCCTTGGCCAAGCAGGAACTGAGCTGGAAACCGGCCTATCCGACCTATCGCGAGGGCCTAAACGCCATCTGGACCAAGGAAAACCGTTAAAGACGGCCCATCAGATCTTCGGTCAAGGCCAAGAGCTGCTCAAGGTCCTCCAGCCGCGAGAGCCGATGGTCGCCATCCTTGATGAGGTTAAAGCTGACATCCGAACTCTGTAGCCCATTGGTCAGGGCTAAGGCATGGGCCCAGGGGACATCGGGGTCCTGGCCTCCTTGCAGCACCCGAACCGGGCACCGGATCTCGACCGGCCCCGGCATAATCGACCACTGCACCCCATCGGCCAGTAGGGTTGCAGTTAGGGGATAGGGCTCCTCGCCATAGTCCGAAGGCTGCATATAGAGCCCCTCGCTCAGCAGGGCCTCCTTGGCCTCTGGGCTGAGATTGGGCAACATCAGGCGGTGGGTAAAATCAGCGGCGGGCGCGATCAGGACCATTCCAGCCACCCGCTCTGGCCTTGCCAAGGCCGCTAAGCAGGCCAGCCATCCGCCCATGGACGATCCGACCAGCACCACCAGTCCAGAGGTCATCTCGTCGATCACGGCCAGAGCATCTGCCCGCCAGCGCGTGATGGTCGCGTCTTTAAAATCTCCCGTGGACAGGCCATGGGCGAAATAGTCGAACCTGAGAAAGTCGCGCCCGGTCGCCTGCGCCCAACCGGACAGGGCCTGCGCCTTGGTGCCGGTCATGTCCGAGCGAAAGCCGCCAAGCCAGATGATCGTTGGCCCCTCGCCATCGATCCGCCGCCAAGCCAGATAGCCGCCATCTTCACGATCTAGACGCCCTACCTTTTCTGCCATGGCGCCAAGTCCTTTCCTTAGGTAATGATCGCGTTCTCTTTGGCCCGCCGACCGTCCCGAATCACTGAGGTAAACAGTGGGGCAGACTCAAGGGTCAAGTCCAAGGATTACCACCCTGTCGCTACCCGCACACTTCACCTTGCTGCAAGTCATTCCGGAACTGGAGACCGGTGGGGCGGAGCAGACAGCGCTGGATATCTCGGCTGCGGTCGTGCGTGCGGGGGGCCGCTCAATGGTCGCTAGCCGAGGTGGCCGGATGAACGCCCGACTGGCCGAGGCTGGCGGGCAGCTTCTGAAGTTGGATTTGAAGACCAAGAACCCGATCAAGATCATCGCCAACGGCTTGGCAATGGCGACCCTGATCAAGCGCGAGCAGGTCAGCCTGATCCACGCTCGGTCTCGCGCTCCAGCCGTCAGTGCGCTGATCGCAGCGAAGCTGGCCAAGGTGCCATTCTTAGCCACCTATCACGGGGTCTATAATGCGCGCTCAGGGCTCAAGCGGTTCTATAATTCGATCATGACGCGGGGCGCTCTGACCATCGCAAATTCCGACTATACCCGCGCCCACGTCATTGCCGAGCATGGCGTGGCACCTGAGAAGGTCATTGCCATAGCGCGCGGGGTCGATCTGACGCGATTTGATCCAGAGCTCGTCTCTGCTGAACGCGTCGCAGCCCAGCGCGCTAAGTGGGGATTGGAGGCGGACGAAAAGCGCCTTGTGCTGTTGCTAGCCGGACGCCTCACACGCTGGAAGGGTCAGCGCCTGCTGATCGATGCCATGGCCTCGCTCAAATCTGCGGGACAGGGCGAGGTGATCTTGATCTTGGCCGGTGACACTCAGGGCCGCGACGGCTACCGAGAGGAACTGATCGCGGCGGCCAAGGCGGCTGGCCTAGAGGAAGCCGTGCGTCTGGTCGGCCATTGCGATGACATGCCCGCAGCCTATCTGGCCTGCGACGCCGCCGCCACCCCTTCGCTCGAGCCCGAAGCCTTTGGCCGCACAGCCGTCGAACCTCAGATCATGAGCCGCCCGGTTCTGGCCTCTGATCACGGGGCTTTCCGCGAAACGGTCATCGAGGGCGAGACCGGCCTGTTGCTCGCCCCCGGTAACGTCACGGCATGGCAGGCCGGTCTGGCCAAGCTCTTGGCCCTTAGCCCAAAGGCGCGGGCCGATATGGGGGCTGCAGGCCGCGAACGGGCGGTCAGGCTCTTTGGCGTTGAGGCCATGACGGCTGCGACGCTGGCGGTCTATGAGCGGCTGGTCGGGAGCGCGACGTGAACCCGATCCTGATCATCAAGCTAGGGGCGCTCGGGGATTTCGTGCTGGCGCTGGCGGCAATGAAGCGCATTCGCCTCGCCCACCCGGAGGCCAAGATCACCCTTCTGACCACCCCGCCCTATGAGGCCCTCGCCAAGGCCAGCGGTTTGGTGGACCTCATCGAGACCGACGGCCGACCCAAGGGTTGGCGCGAGATCCTTACCCTTATGCGACGTCTAAGGCGGGCGAGATATAGCCGGGTCTATGACCTTCAGACCTCATCGCGTTCGAGCCGATATTTCTACGGCCTGCTGCCCTTTGCGCCGCAATGGTCGGGCATCGCCAAGTTCTGCGCCCTGCCCCACCGCAATCCTCAGCGCGATCATATGCATACGTTGGAACGGCAGGCCGATCAGCTGCGCGATGCGGGCATCTGGCCCGACGCGCCGGTCACACCGGGATCCGCCCCTCCGCCCGACCTATCCTTTGCCGCCCAAACGCCCGTACCCTTGCCCAAGGACCTGAACCGGCCTCTTGCCCTGCTGGTGCCCGGAGCCTCGCCCCATCGGCCCGAAAAGCGCTGGCCGGTAACACAGTTCGCTCTTCTGGCTCAGCGCCTGATCGCAGAGGGGATGGCCGTCGCCGTGCTGGGCAGCGCCTTGGAAGAGAGCGACGCGGCCCGCATTCGCCAGGTCGCACCTGAGGCTTTGGACCTGACCGGCAAGACCAGCTTTTTGCAGATTGCCGCGCTGGGTACAAGGGCGGCGCTGGCCGTCGGCAATGACACAGGGCCGCTGCACATGCTGGCCGCCGCCGGTGCCCCCACTGTGGCGCTCTTTTCCGCCGCCTCTGAGCCTTCGCAGTGCGCGCCGCGCGGCCATGTCACGATCCTTCAGTGCCCGGATCTCAAGGATTTGGCGCTGGAGCCGGTTTTGCGCGCCGCCTTGGCCTATCCCTCGGTCCCCAGGGCCCAGAAGTGACACCTTCTGGTCGCACTGCGCCCTTAATCGACGGCCAAACCGCAGCGGAGCTTGATCGCGAGGCAAGGCTTCGTCATATATCTTTTCGCTCGGACATTTATCGGATCTGCCGTTAAGTAGACCTTGCACCCATAAACAGGTCAGGAGACCCGCCTATTCGCCGCCCAATGCCAGCGCCCCCGTCCAAAGACGGCCCGCGTATCAATGACGAGATCCG
>JBEGNZ010000031.1:0-34423 GCA_041182245.1 Pseudomonadota bacterium
TAGAATATAATAGCCCGGACGGTGAAGTCTGGGTCAAGGTCGAGGCGGTTCCAGCCTATGGCATGGCCACTATTTGGGACGCTGACATTCTGATTTGGGCGGCAAGCACGCTCAATGCCATGAAGGCCGATCGCAAGAACGAACTTCCCCGTGAGCTTCGCACCACAGCCTATGAGCTTTTAAAATCCATTCGCCGCGATGTCAGTGGCCGGGCCTATGAGCAGCTGAAAGCTGCGCTCGACAGACTAGCGACCACTACCATCTTCACCTCAATCCGGGCCAAGCGCGGGCGCGACCGCCGCTTTAGTTGGTTAGATTCTTGGGAAATGGAGATCGACCCGGTCACCGAGCGGCCAACCAACCTCAAAATCGTCCTGTCCCAGTGGGTCTATGACGGCATCGTCAATGAAAAGTCGCTTCTGACCCTGCATCAGGACTATTTCTTGATGGGCGGCGGGCTCGAGCGGGTCCTTTACCGCATGGCGCGTAAACATACGGGCGAGCAGGAAGCAGGCTGGGTTTGCCGAATCTCAGTGCTTTTTGAGAAAAGCGGCTCGGATTGCTCGTCAAAAGAGTTCAATCGCTCGCTGCGTAAGATCGTGGAGGCCAATGATCTTCCCGACTATCAGATGAGCTTTGTGATCTGCGCCGATGGTAGCCCAGCGGTAAAGTTCATGCTGCGCAGCGTGCTCGAGCGTGCGCAGGTCCGCGCCGAGCTGCAACAGCTCGATGCCCAAAAGGGCAGGGGGGCTGATCAGGCCGAGCCTTTTAGTGCGCGCAAGGTGATTGCAGACGACGATTAGAGTCGTCTGACAAGAGCTGTGCCCTACCGCACTCATTTCACAAGGATTTTGCCAAACATGTAGGCACAACTTCTTGGGCCAACTAACGTGTTTTCACACACCCAACTAACGTGCTTTCACACACCGCCGTAACGTGTTTTCACACACCATCGAATCGAGACCTTTCACGAACCGCCGCAAAATCAGCGGCGTCACCGCCCATCAAGGCGTAAATCAGGCCGTGGTCGTTGGTTGAGACCAATGATCAGCGTGAAATCTGGGGCCCAACTGTAAGGCCCCTAAAAATTAGCGCGCCAAGGCTGCATCCGGGCGCTTATCAACCATTTTTTAACCCTTTAAAGGGCAGCAAATGCCCAATCTGGGCCTCAAGCGACTAACGTGTTTTCACACACCGCTTTGGCTCGGCGGACCGACCAAACAGAAGCCCAAAGACGGCCTGTGGATAAGTCAAGGCCCGTAACGTGTTTTCACCCACCGTAGGCACGTGCTATCGCCCACTTCGAACACGTGTTTTCACACACCAAATAACGTGTTTTCGCCCACCGCGGCTATCCATAAGATACTGATTTTTATCATCTAAAAGGCCCATTTTAGGCGCTTAACTTACTTAACTATCCTTTTAATAAGATTCCTAACAGACCAACTTTGAACACCAAGGCTGGTGCCTACGCCCCCTGGCCGACCTATAGGGGTCGCCAGAGGGCTAACCAAAAGATGGGGAACAGCACACTCGAACAACCAAGATGACCAAACCGCTCATAAGCGCGCTGGATGGCTAGGGGTACCTAAGGGTCTCCCGATCTCATAAAAGGCCTATCTGCCCGTCAGCGGCGCGCCAAGGCCGTTTAAGCGGTCGTTTAGGCTGATATCCAACCAATAACCCCTAGCGATCAGCGATAGACAGCAGCGCAAGTTTCACCCCAATCACCGATCTTGGCGTTCCGGCGACATAGAAGATGGCCGGATTGGCCGATGCAGCTTCGGGAAAGATAAGATCGGCGGCCATGGCGGGTGTGTGTTCGCAAGCCTTCAGCAGCTTGATTGCGCCTTCAGCCCCTAAAAACAGGGCCATATAGAGCTCGCCCTCTGTTGGCCGGCGTTTAAGCCGCAAGCCTAGGCGCTCATTGTGATCCTTGATCAGTTCGGCCCCAAGCAGCGCTGAAAGCCTTGCATCATAGCGAAGAGCCAAAATCTCGCGCCGAAGGGGATCATGGGCCACCGAGGCTTTGCCCCGACCATCGACCCTGACCTGGTCTGCCAATGCGCTTAAGCCGTATCTGTGGCCGTAGCGCTGCACGCTGAGCAGCCAAGTCTGATCGATAAATTGGAAGAGGCCCGTGGCCGAAGAGGTTGCGGCGCGAGCATAGGGGTTAAGGGCGGATTCGCGCCTTGCCATCTCCATCAGCAGATGATGGGGCACACCGGTTCGCTGGCTCGCGGCCATAATCGCACTGCCTACATAGGAAGCTCGATCGGACGTCGAAGGGCCAAGGGGCAGGGTAGGGGGCTGTGGCTGTGGCTGATCGTTTAGGTCTAATGCCCAGCGCCAAGATCCCTCGAGGCTAAGGCGGCTTTGATCCTCAAAGACCGTCTTGGCCGCCGTGGCCCTAGCCAGTGTCGCGGCCTCTACCAGCTCAGACCGACTGGGTGCGCGAGGCGCGCAGCCGGTCAGGCAAAGGGCAAGCCACCCGATCAGAAGACCAGCGGCGCAAAGACGGGGTAATCTCATCGATCTGCATCTTTCTTAGGATGCAAGGATCGGTCTCACGGCTAGATCACCGTGCCATAGGCGCAAGGCCTCAGCAATCGGTCTTAAGATCAAACCTGTTCGGCGACAAACAGACTGGCCTAGCGATACCCTATTCAGCGCCACCCACTAAGCGCTATGACGGCATCCGGTTTCAGAACCAAGAGGTTTACTGCTTTCGGTAAAAGTGGGTTGCTGTGCGGACTATAGTAGACCATTTTACCGTTTGCGATAAAAAGCTTGTTATGTCGTCCCCGGTGGCCTATTTTTATCGAATTCAATAAAAAGCTCGATCATGGCTAAGGATCAAGACATCAAGCAACTTACAAGCGTTGGAAGCAGGATCCGCAAGGCCAGAGAGGATCGCGGCCTGACCCTGCATGAGCTCGCACGCCTCAGCGGGATCAGTGCATCGGCCCTCTCGCTGATCGAAACCGGCAAGCGTGACCTGCGCGTGACCAGCCTTTGCCGTATCGCCGACGCCTTGCGGATCGCCGCAGGCGACCTTGTTGAGGACCGCGCCGCCGCAGCCACGCCCGTCTCCAGTCCCAAGGGCTATGACCTGGGGGACTATAGGTGACAAGCGTTACGGTCTGGTTCGATGGGTTTCAGGTTGGTGAGGTAACCGTTGCGAAGACGGGCGAGCTTAGCTTTTCCTATTGCGAAGAGTGGCTCTCAACAGAGGGTGCCTTCGCGCTTTCTCTGACGATTCCCCTCGACGCTGCGGCCTACCCCTCCGAGGTGATCTCCCCTTGGCTAGCGAACCTCTTACCGGAAGAAGATCAGCTGAGCATTCTTACGCGCTCGCTAGGTCTGGACCGATCAGATACGTTGGCTGTGCTGGGTGCAATTGGCGGCGACACGGCCGGGGCGCTTTCCTTCGGCGTGCCCTCCACGAGATCAGAGTGGACCTATACCCCGCTTACAGATTTCTATGGCCTAGATGATCCGGAAGCTGCACTAGAGCGCCATTTCCAAGACCTGCAACAGCGTCCTTTCCTTGTTGGTGAGGAAGGCGTTCGCCTCTCACTTGCAGGCGGGCAGAAGAAGTCAGCCCTCGCGGTTTTGGATGCGCGCGGTGTGCCGGTCCTTAGGCTGCCGGGCCAGGGCGATGTTCTTGCTATCCCACGCAACGGTGCTCCTTCGACCATTATCGTGAAGCCGGACAATTCGATCTTACCGGGCATCGTCGAAAACGAGACCTACTGCCTGCGATTAGCCCAAGCCATCGGCCTTAACACGGTGGAGGCGACCATCCTGGCTGCTGGCCGGCGTAGGGCAATCTGCGTGCTGCGCTATGACCGGCGCGTCAGCCAGACAGGCACCCTACAAAGAAGTCATCAAGAAGACTTTGCGCAGGCCAATGGCACCCCACCTGGCAGAAAATATGAGCGTGGCACACTTCCTGGGCCGAGTTTGGCGACGCTCCTGAGCACGGGCCGCTATTTGCCGTCTACTGACGCCCTCTTGCTGCTCGATAATGTCATCTTCAACATCCTCGTCGCTAATTCCGACGCTCACGCCAAGAACTATTCCCTTCTGCTACCGATCGGTGCGGGACCGCGCATCGCGCCGCTCTATGATGTCTCGACGGTACTTGCCTGGCCCACAGTCGCGCAGGATTTCGCGCAGAACATTGCAGGCCAGAGACGAAAGCCCGGCGATGTCGCCGCGCGACACTGGGATGTGATCGCCCAATCGGCGGGATATAGACCTGCGGACGTGCGCAACCGTGTCCAGCAGCTTGCCGATGGGTTCATCGCAAAGCGTGTGGCGACGACCGAAGCCGTTGCGGCCCTGCCGGGCAGTTCGCCTGGCTATGTCGAGCAAGCCGCTGGCCTCATCGAAGAAAACGCCCTGCGCATCGCTGGACGGCTTAGGACCACCCGGCCACTAGACGTAATGCAGTCAACATCTGACGAAGGGGTAGGCGAGGAGAAATCAGCTGCCCTGCGCCAGAGCATGAACGCCTCGATCGCACGCGGCGGCGAACAGAGCGATGCTGACGTTGGCGCGCATATCGACGCCGCCCTTGACGGCTTGGACCCCTTAACAAAGGCGCGCAAACTGTCCCCAAGCGGCCGAAATTGAACCAATAGTAAGACAATCCGCCTGGAGGCTGGCCGCCTGGAGGCTGGAATGGCGACGGTGCGCAAGACCATTACATTGACCCAGCAGCAGGACGCCCGGATCACCGCGCAGATCGCTGCCGGTCATTATGCCAACGACAGTGAAGTGATCCGCGATCTGATCCGGCCCGAACAGGAGCATAGCTTCGAGATCGAAACCATCCGCTTGGCCCTGATCGAAGGTGAGCAGAGCGCAGATCACGAAGGGTTCGACTTCAATACGTTCAAGCAGCGCAAGACTGCCCAATTGGCAGATACTGACGACCTCGCTCGAGTGATCTTCCAGATTGCGTGCCGCAGCGATGGTCCCAAGGTCCAGAGCCGGGTTCGCGAAATGCTGGAGATCATAAATCTTGTCTGATCCTGGGCGGACGGCGCTGCCCAAGCCTTGGCTTGGTACCGAGCTTAACCTATTGCGGCCTTTGGCGGGCGCACGGCTGAAGCGCTTGTTAAATCTGGAAATACCAGTTCTGTTCATGCCTGTGTCGATCACTTGGCCACGGGCGGACATGCTTGAGGTTCACGAGACAATGTTTCGGGGCCCGTAATCCCCTCCGTGCCTAGAGCCCCTGCGTTGCCGAAAGCGCATCGGCCCTGACCTGTCGTACAAGGTCAGGGTCTACGACCTAACGGCACCTCTTCCAAAGAACTCGCTATCCTGGACCTGAGCCTAGGGCTTGCGATTAAAGTTTAAGGGGTAGGTGACCGATATGAGCCGATAGGCGGGCTGTTCTATCTGGGTTGGTGCTTTGATCAGGGCATTGCGCATCTGGCCGGTCATGTCGGTGGCCAGCATCTCCATAAAACTCTTTTCGTCGGACGATTCCATCGCCGCCCACACCACTTGACCAGGATGGTCACCGGTGGCCTTAAGGATCGAGACGATGGTTTCAAAAATCACTGGCCCATTGCTGGCTTTATCATGGAAGGCGGCATCGCTGTAGGTCCTCACCGTATCGCGGTGAACTGACGCCCGTAAGGCGATCTGCTTGACGCCTTGCTCACGGCATCTACGTCTGATGAGGTTAGCGATGCGCCTTTTAAGTTGGTCGGGCGTTGGGCTAGGGTCGCTCCAAGGCATAATCACCCTCTCAAACTTGTGTTTCTTTTAACACACGTTAATGGGTTGGGTTGCGCGATGTCTAGACCAATCAAGCAAAAAATTCGCCTGATACAAGAAATTTAAAACCTTAGGGAGAAATATCTCTCTCAATCCCTCAAAAATTCAAACTATCCTTATAAAAACAATGGCCTAGACGGTTAACATAGGGCCTTAGGCCGCCATTTACTATAAATCCCACCCATAAACCGACGTTCATATCAGTAGGTTGGCCATTCAATGTATCATATTGGTTCGGTTGCCAGCCTCGATACAGTAAGCAAAAAGAGCGGCTATAACGATGCAGCGGCGAGACGCCCAAAGGTCTCGCCCCAGCTTCTCACCTTCTTTTCGCCGCCCCTCTGTTACCGACAGGTGATTGGCCAGATCATCGCACTGCCTTATCTGCTCGGCATTGATCCAAACAGAGCCTCGTTCTGCAGCCTTGCTGAGATCAAGGCTGAGGAGCAAAGCCTTAGCGGCAGCGCCGGTTTGGCTTTGCAGTCCCAAAAGGGCGTCAGGCAGAAGCGATTGAAGGGATGGGGCTTTGCCAGTTTCGCCCGTTTTGATCTGAATCGCCAGTTCGATGCCCTGCCAAAGGGCCTCGTCGCGGGTCAGTTTGATCCGCTTGGGCGCGCGTGCGCGGCGTTCTGTGTAGGTGAGGCTGTCTTGGGCCATAGTTGATCACTGCTAACCGCCGCCCAAAGCCGATCTACTTAAAATCGCAAAACGGCCTATTGCTGCAATCTTGAACGGTTAACGCCAGACCTAATGAGGTGCAAATCAAAAAAACTTTGTTGGTCAGACCTTGTCCGAAACGGTCCGCAGATGCCGAACCCGTTCGGCGTTTTGAAACTGAACCAAACCCAAACGCCGAAAGGTCTCGGCAAAATGGCTCAATTGATCAAATAAACGCCGAAATCATTCGGCAAATGTTCATGTATAGATTTCCGAAAATCTGACTAATTCAAATTTTTATAAGAAAAACTATTTGATCAAATCTGATATTCATGAACCCAATGCTGTGCGCCATGAATGATGTGGCGTAACCCATAAGAGGTTGTGTTCGACCATGGATTTAGTGAGTTGGAAAACCAAGCCGATTTGCTGGTTGAGCAAATACGGTAACAGTACTGTTCTTAAAATTGCGGTCCTGGCCGCAATTATTGGCGTCTTCAACACAAGCGCCGCCTTTGCAGGAACCGACACGACCTTCAACACAACGGTCACCCAGTTGACCAGTTGGACGGAAGGCTCGCTTGGCAAGCTCACAGGGGTGGCGGGCGTGGCTACGGCGCTGATTGGGATGGTTATGAAGTTTGACTGGCGTCTGATTGCGGGCGCGGCAGGGATCGGTCTCACGGCTGCGACTGGCCCCAGCATCGTCTCAGGTTTGGCGTCAGCCATCTTCTAACCGTGTTCGGGCGAGGCGCTCTCCTAGTGGTAGGGACACCTCGCCCATTTCAGCCCAATTTCACCGCTGTGAGCGCAACAGATGCAAGACAGTTATGTCCCCCAGAGTCTGGATGTTCCAGAACGCTATCTGATCTTCACAGCTGATGAGCTGACGGTCTTTGTGGCCCCGCTCTTGGTCTGCATCATCCTTTTCAATTTCCTAGTCGGCCTTTTGGTGGCGGCACTGGCCCTATGGATCCTGCGTCAGTTTAAGCGCGGCGGGTCCCTCAACCGCCTAAAATGGCGGGCCTATTGGATCTTGCCAGCTGATGCCTTTCGGCTGAAGGCGACGCCGCCGTCCTATCTTCGAGAGATGGCGGGCTGATCATGAGGGCCGATAACCTCAATGACCATGTCAGGATCCTAAACCGCCGCTTTGCGGCAGTGAGCCTCTTGCTTGTGGCCAGCATCATCACCAATGCGGCCTTAAGCGTGGCGGTGGCCACCATGAACAAGGTGGTGTTGGTACCAAGCCTGACCGATGCGGTGGAGGTCTCGGCCCAAGGCGGTGTTGGCCGCGACTATCTCGAACGGTTGGCCAGAGATGCGGTCTATCTCTTCTTAAACCGCACCCCAGAAAGCGCCCGCTATTTTGAGCAAAACATCGAGCGGATCTCAGAGCCGCAGACCTATCAGCAGATTAAGGCGGCTTTGATCCTAGATCGCCAAAAGCGCCAAGATAGCCGCACCTCCCAGGCCTTCTTTCCGGTCGAGTTTGTCGTCAAACCAGACCGCCTCAGTGTGCGCGTCATAGGCGACCTTCAGACGATCAGCGGCACCCAAGTCTCAGAAACGTCGCGTCAGACCTTTGATCTGACCTTTAAGCGCCACGGATCCTTGGTCCTGCTCAGCTCCATTGAGCGTCTGGGTAAGGACGGCACTGATACCGCACCATCCAAACCCATAGTCGGGGAGATTGAGCCATGAGCGCTCCAAAGTCCAAGATGGGCCGCGCCTTGGCGGTGTTGGCCCTCAGCGCGCCCCTTTGGCTTTTCACCCAAGCTCAAGCCCAGACCATTCAAGCCAAGGACGGGCGCTTTGAGGCGCAGGTCTCGGCTGACCAGATGTCCCGGATCACGATCTTGTCGGACAAGATTGTATCGGTTCGCACGATCAATGACCCAGCCGTACCCCAGATGCTGATCGAGGCTGAAGAGAGCACGGGCGATGTCTATGTCGCCTTTGACGGTGATCCGGAAGGGCGCACCTATACAGCCTTTTTGGTCACCGCCACGGGCCGCACGGTTCAGGCCACGCTCCATGCTGCGCCTCTTGATGGCCAGACCGTCAAGGTCAGCCTTCCTGAGGCGTCAATGGGACCGGCTGGGTCCTTAGCCCCACGCTCTGACCGGCGCAGTGGCTATACCGAAACCGTGTCGGCCCTTATTCGGCTGATGTTCAATGGCCAGGGCGCTGACGGCGTCGAGCGCACGCAAGGTACCCAGCCGCCAACCCGGGTTGGCCCCTATGAGCTTGCTGTCGTGGAGACCTACCAGGTGGCTGGCCTCAAGGGCCAGGTGCTGTCCATAAAAAACGCGTCTGACCAGAGCGTGCCGGTCTTGGTCGAGAGCTTTCTCATTGCCGGGGTCTGGGCGGTGGCATCGGACCGAGATGAGCTTATGCCCGGAGCTAGCGGCCGGGTCTTTTTGGTGGAGGAGGGGCGGTGAGCGGGCGCGAGCTTCCGAGCGCCGAGGCTCAAGGCCCAATTGCAGCTGGCGCAGATTCCAACAGCGTCGCGAAGCGCCGTCAGGCCATCCTTTGGACCATCATCACCCTTATCATGGGTCTTGGCGGCTCTTTAGTCGTGTTTCAGATTATGAAGCCCGCTCAGAGCCGAGACGGTCCGGACGCGGCGCGCCGGATCATGGCCACGGCCGATCTGGCGCGTGGCAAGAACCAGTCGGGTGAGACTGAGGCCTCTGAACTGACAGTCCGCGTTGCTGAAATGGACCGCCAGCTGGCCGATATCAATGGCAAGAACCAGCAGCTGAGCGCTGAGACCGAAGGCTTGAGGTTGCAGTTGGTTGAAGAGCGCAAGGATGCGCTTCGCACCATCGACGCCCTAAACGGCCAGGTCCAATCTAGGCCACCCTCGTCAGCTTCCGCGCCAACCTACGCTCCTAGCAGCGGACAAGCCTCTGGCATGGCGCAAGTCAGCACACCCTCGGTCCAGCTGACCGCGCAAATTGGTGGGGCCAATAGTCAAACCGGCTCCAACCCCTTCCAACCGATGGGAGCCAGCGCGGCAGTGCCAACCGGCCAGATGGCGGCGCCAAGGCGCAGCTTGGCGACCTTAAGATCAACCAGCAGCGCCAATACGGGACCTGGTCCCTCGGTTTCTACCGGTTCATCGACTGCTCAAGGCAGCGCGGCACGGCCTGAAGGCGCAGGCGCATCCTTCATGACCCCGCGCGGCCAGACCTTCGATACGTCCCGGTTTGTGCCGCCCAATGCCTACACCAAGGCCAAGGTCTTGGTGGGGGTCGATGCGGCAACGGGTGTGACCAACAATGCCGATCCCAAACCTGTGCTCTTTCGCATTACCGGCCCTGCGGTCCATGTCGGCCAAGCCGGAAGGTTTCAGACGACAGAGCTATCGGGCTGTTTGGTCAATGGCGCGGCCTATGGGGAATTGTCTTCTGAAAAGATCTATGTGCGCCTTCAGCGCATCAGTTGCCCCGCTGGTCCAAAGCAGGTCTCGGTGGCCACGGTCGAGGGCTATGCTTCTCACATGGGCAAGGCAGGCGTTCGCGGTCGGGTCATCTCGCGCGAAGGCGGGCTAACGGGCCGGGCCATGTTGGCTGGAACCCTGCAAGGCCTTGGCAACAGCCTTACAAAATATACCGACGCGAAGACCAATGCCTTTGGTCTGGGGACGGGCGGCACCGTGACGGCCCAGGCCTCTCTTGACGCGCGAGATGTCGCAAGTGGGTCAGTGGGCGGCGGCGTGGCCAATGCCGCTGAGATGATGGCCGACTACTACGTCAAGCGCGCCGAACAGTATCAGCCCGTCGTGGAAATGCCGACCGGGATCGAGGTCGAGCTTGTCTTCCTCAGTGGTTTTGAAATCGCCCCGCAGCCCAGCCGTTAATCCCTTTTCCAGGAGATCAAAGTGCAAATCTTCAAGTCCAAGAGCCGGCTCTTTAATCTGATAATAGCGATCACTATTCCGGTCGCCGCCGTCGCAGCGGTTGGGGTCGGGGTGGTCCTTGCGGGCACTCCAAGCTTTCAGGGCTCAAAGCTTAAAGAGGCCGTTCAAGACCATTTTCCTAATACCCCTATCAGTTCGGTGACCTGCAAGAACGGGCCAGCCGGTCTTTGTGAGGTGGTTGCAGGTACCAATATTTTCTACATCACACCCGATGCCAAATTTGCCCTGGTTGGCTCGGTGCTGGATCTGGACAAGAAGCTCGACCTAACCGACCAGCGCCTTCGCCAATTGGCCGCCGTTGGTCAGGCCGAGGCCAAGATTAAGGGCCAAGGCCCACAAACAGCGCCCGGCCCGCAGGCAGAGGCCGCCCCTGCGGCCAAGCCTACTGACCGCGCCATTTTGCGCGTCACCCTGCCCAAGTCCAATGCGGTGATCCACAATCTTGGCGCGCCGCTGAAGATGACGATCTTTACCGATTTGAACTGTAGCTTTTGCAAACGCCTGCATGAGGACTTGAAGAGCCAGCGCGATATCGAAGTCACCGAATATCCGATCGCGTTTATGGCCGCCGATAGCGCTCAAAAGGCCAAGCTCGCCCTTTGCGCCAAGGATAGGGTGGCCGGTCTTGATGCCCTCTATAGCGGCGGTGAGGTGGTCACCTCTGGTGACTGCGCAGCGGCGCAAAAGGCGCTCGATGCCAATATCGCCTTTGCCCATCAAAACAACATCAATGGCACGCCGATGATTGTGCGCATCGACGGGGTGACCAATAGCGGCTGGCTGCCCACCGCTGAGCTGCGCGCCTTTTTGTCGGCCTCACAAGTTCTAGGCCAAAACCCAACCTCGGGGACCGGCAAATGAGACCGGTCCGAACCTTAACCAAAGCCTTGGCCATATTGGGTTTGTCGAGCCTTGCTGCGGCCTGCTCAACCAACACCCAAAGTAGTTGGAGTTGCGGCGCGATTGGCAAGGCGCGGATCTGCAGCACCATTGCCGATATTGACGCGGCCAAGCCCCCTCGGTCTTTGGGGGCGGAACCCAGCGCCCTTGCCAGTTCCATTGACGGTGCCTCAGCGGTTCGCTGGTGGGAGCCCAAACCCTTCGTCTTTGCAAATGCCGATACGGGGCCGCGCCGCGAGGGCGATCAGATCCTCAAGGTGATTTTCGCCCCTTGGGTCGATGCGCAGGGTGATTTTCATGCACGATCTGAGGTGTTCTCGCTGATGAGGCGCGGTGGATGGGCCATTGGGCCGACATCGACGGTTCAGGTGTCACGAACCTTGGAGGCTGTGTCTTCAGCCAAGCCAAAGACAGGCAGCTAAGATGGACCTCAACGTCCTTGGCCAGATCTCGCGCCTGTTGGAAGCGGCGGGCCGCTCGGTTGCTCCCGAAGCGCCGCCTCATGACGCGCCGCGCGGTCTCTTCTCCGCTGCGCGCCTGAGCCAGTGGCTACCTTACCGAACCTATGACGAGACCAAGGGCCTTTATGAGCAGGCCGGAACGGTGGGGTGGGTGCTCGAAGTGGTGCCGCTGATCGGTGCTGATGAGACCACAAGCCGTACCCTATCGGAGCTCTTTACCCATGCTGTGCCGCAAGGCGGCTTTGTTCAGGTCATTTCCTATGCCTCGCCCAAGATTGGCGAGATCGTTGATCCTTGGGCGCTGGAGCGGGCCAAACAGGGCGGTGTCTTTGAGATGCTGGCTAGGCGCCGCCGCGAGCATTTTCGCAAAGGTGCCTGGGACTCAGCCTCAAAACAGTCGCCCTTTTTCTTTCGGGATTTTCGCATCTTTATCGCCGTGGAGCTTGCTGGCTCGATCAACTCTGTGGCGGCAGATCTGTTGGTCGAGGCGCGCGAGAAGTTCCAAGCCGATATTCGCGCCATTAGAAGCGACTGCGCCATTGTTGCGCCCACCCAACTGATCGGCCTGGTCGGCGATATCCTAAATCCGACGACCAATATCCGGCCCAGATCTGAGACCTATGATCAGAACCGCTGGCTCAACGAGCAGATGGTCGATCCCGATACGACCTGGATCCGCTACCGCGACAAGAGCGTGGTGCGCTGCAGAGCCAAGGGTGATGGCCTGCTAAACGAGGCGGCTGGCCAAGACGAGGTGGCCCTTGAGCGCGAGGGGAAGGGCGCGGACGAGACCTTCCAGATTCGCGGCTTTAGCGTCGGCCAGTTTCCAGAACATTGGACCCAAGGGCTGATGTCGCGGCTTTTGGGCGACATGTTCAATGATCAGCTAAGGCTGGTGGGGCCCACCGTCACGACCCTTTGTTTCTCATCCCTATCGCCAGAAAAGACCAGGTCGACCTCCGAGTTTAAGCGTCTTCGCACCAACCAAGCGGTCAGCAATCCGATCGGTCGGATGTTTCCAGATGCGCGCAAGGCCGCTGAAGACTGGGCTCTGGTCATGGAAGATGTCTCTGAGGGCGCGCTATTGGCCCGCATGGGCATGTTTGTCCTATCAGTGGCACCGGTCGCCGATGCCGAGCGCGCCGAGCGGGCCTTGCGCGCGGTTTGGAGAAATAGCCGCTTTACCCTCAAACGCGATGATGACCTGCACCTGCAAACGGTCTTGGCCT
This sequence comes from Pseudomonadota bacterium, assembly GCA_041182245.1. Lineage (GTDB taxonomy): Bacteria > Pseudomonadota > Alphaproteobacteria > Caulobacterales > Caulobacteraceae > CAISGS01. The sequence goes on from JBEGNZ010000031.1 coordinate 12,975, forward strand.
GCCTGCCCCTCAGCTTGGGCGGGGGGCTCTTTGAGGACCTTGCCTCAATGGGCCGGCTTCGGCGTATGCCGACGACGGTCTTGGCAAGACTTGCGCCTTTGCAAGGCGAGTTCCTAGGCATGGACCTGCCGCACATGTTGCTGGTGGGCAGGCGTGGGCAGGTCCTGACCTACTCGATCTTTGCCAATAAGGCTGGCAACCACAATACCGTTGTGGTCGGCGCCTCCGGCTCTGGCAAATCGGTCTGGATGGGCGAGATAGCCGCGTCCCTTCGAGGCGCTGGCGCAGAGGTCTTTGTCATTGATGATGGCGAGAGCTTTAGGGCTAGTTCGCAGCTCCTGGGCGGGGCCTTTGTGCGGTTTAATCTGGACCGGCGCACCTGCATCAATCCCTTTTCGATCATTGATCCGGCGCAGGCTGGCGATCAGGGCAGCGCTGAATATCTGCTTGAGGGGATCGAGATGATCCGCCTGATGATCGAGCAGGCCGCGCGCGGGGTGAAGGGCTGCAGCGACGAAGAGTCGGGCGCGATCGAGCAGGCGGTCCAAAGCGTTTGGCAATCCAAGGGCCAGGAGGGATCCTTTGCCGATGTGATTGATCTTCTGGCCAAGGACTATGGCGAGCGGGGTCAAAACCTTGCCCTGTCGCTGGGGGCCTATGGCCACAAGGGCTCCTATGGCGGCTTTTTCAATGGCCGATCGAGCCTTGAGATCGACAATCCCTACACCGTCTTTGAGATGTCAGATCTTGAGTCCAAGACCGACCTTCGCGCGGTTGTGGTGCTGGCTCTCCTCTTTTTAGTGCGCCAGCGCATGAAAAAAGGCGGCCGCGCGCTCAAAAAGGCCCTGATCATTGATGAGGCTTGGCAACTCCTGTCGGACGGTGCGGCGGGCAAGTTCATTGAAGGCTTTGCACGCCGCTGCCGCAAAGAGGGCGGGGCCATCATTACCGGCACCCAGTCGATCAATGACTATTACAAGACCGATGGCGCGCGGGCCTGCTTGGAAAATAGCGACCACCAGATCGTCCTTCGCCTGAAAGAAGAGGCGCTAGAGCAGCTGCGCACCAATGACCGCATGAAGGTCGATGATGCGACCATGACCTTGCTTAAATCGCTCAAGGTGGTCGACGGCGAATATTCAGAAATGGTGATCATGGGACCTGAAGCGCGCTTTGTGGCGCGCCTGGTGCTCGATCCCTATTCCGCCGCCCTCTATTCGACAACGCCCGCCGTCTTTGAACGCATCAAGAGGCTGGAAGCTGAGGGCATGGCCCTTGCCGACGCCGTCGGACAGGTTGCCGATGAAGGGGCACGGTCAAGATGACCATCGCTCAAAAAATGACGCGCGCTTTGCGGGTCCTAGCCTTTGGCATCGACTGCGCCTGCGTGGCGGCAGGCCTTTTGGTGCTGATCTCGATCATAGTTTTTGGCTTTGATCTGGCCCAGACCGCAAGGATCTGGGGCCAGTTCCTGGTTCGGCTCTCGCAAGTGACCCCGCAGGCGAGCCAGCCTGTGACCTTGGTCGTGGGCGCCCTTTGGGCCAGCCTTACGGTGCTGATGGTCATCGCGCGAAGGCCCGCCCTTTCCACTCACGCCCGCGACGGGGGCCTGATCCATTTGAAGGGGCAAAAACAATGAGCGATCAGCAAAATCAGTCCGTTCAAGAGGCCATACTGGCTCCCAAGCCCAAACCCGATTGGAGGGTTTGGCTACCCAGTCGTGTCCAGATCTTCATCCTGATCATTGTGGCCCTGTCGATGTCAAACCTTGCCCTTTGGGTCAAGCTGGTGCGGGCCGAGCATCCCTTGATTGTTACGGTTGGGGTCAGAGAGCTTAGCCAGCGCTATGTGGCCAAGATGGCCCTTAGCGACATCACCCCGCAGCAGGCGGCGATGAAGACGCAGATGTTCTTAACCGTGACCCAAGACACGGTGCGAAGGGCGGCCGCCAACAAGAACGTCCTGCTCTTGGCCAGAGAATGTGTGCTGGCCGGAGAAGCCGCCGACATCACAAGCGAGGTCGAAGAGGCGGTCAATAGCGCCCTTGGTCAGACCAGTGCCAATAGCCCGTCATCGGGCCTTCAAGCTGGCAGTCCAATCGGCCTTGGAGCTCTAGAGCAGGGAAGCCGCTAAGATGACCAGCTCAGATCTCAGCGGTACAGAACTGGCCTTCTTGCAGTTTCATGCGCAGGAGCCCTTGCCCCATGGCTGGGAGTTTCGCTCGGGCAACAGGATTGGCGGCGTCGCGACCTTTAGGGCGACCAAGATCTTGGCCAGCGGCCAGGTTGTTTGCTGCGATGTGCCCGTCACCTCCTTTTCGAAGGTGAAGGCCTATTTGACCGACGATTACACGCTCAACGCTCAGGGCCGAGCCCTCGTCGCTTGGGGAGGTCACTGTGCTGAGGGTTAGGGGGGCCATCATTCTGGGCTTGGTCATGCTTGGACTATTGTCGGGCATTGAGCACTTCACGGGCCGCTATGGCTTTGCGATCAATATGACGCAAAGCCTGCCCAACTGGGCCTTTATCACTGATCGCCAAGACAAGGATCTGCAGCGTGGTGATCTGGTCGAGTTTAGGGCGCCGCCAACGCCCCACTATCCGGTCAAGACCCATTTTGTAAAACGCGTGGCCGGTGTGGCCGGAGATCAGGTCGAGGCCAGAGGACGGCGCTTTTACGTGGCTGGCCAGTTTGTTGGCCTAGCCAAGACCCGCTCCAAAACCGGGCAAATTGCCATTGCTGGCCCTGTCGGGACCATACCGCCGGGCCACTATTTTGTGGTCGGGGAGCATGTGGATTCGCTTGATAGCCGCTATGCCATGATCGGATGGATTGGCGCTGAGCGCGTGATCGGCAAGGCGGTGCCGGTCCTATGAAAACCTCAAGGAACGCTAATCTTTCGGGTCTGATCTTGGCCATTCTCATAGGGTCGGCTAGTCCCACCTATGGCCGCGATCTTGGCACCCACGGCCAGACCTTTGCCATTGGCGAGGTCGATATACTAAAGACTCTAGGCGATCAGCTTCGTAAGGCTGAGGCCTCTGGCGACCTTGCCAAGCTGCAAGCTGATTTTACCAAGCGCGTTAAGGCCGGCGTCGAGCGCCCGGTCCCGGTGCCAAGCCTTGTTCGTACTCAAAAGCTAAGAAGCTGGCTCTTTGATCCTTCGATCATCGTGCCCAAAGACTTTGCCGATCAGCGCGGCCGCGTCTTTGCGCGCCAAGGCGATCGGATCAATCCGCTGGACAAGATCCCAGGCTTTGACCGGGTCTTGATCTTTATTGACGGCGATGACGAGGCCCAAGTCGACTGGGCCATTCGTCAGATGTCAAAACTGGGCGAGCAGCGCACGAGGGTCATCTTGGTCAAGGGCGCGCCGCTGGAGCTAATGCGTCGGCGCAAGGTCCAGGTCTATTTTGATCAGGCAGGGACCCTGTCTCAGCATTTTGGCCTGACCCAGGTCCCCGCCAAGATCGAGCGCGAGGGCTCTAAGCTCCGGATCTTGGAGGTGGCCCTATGAGGACGCTACCAAGATTTTGGACAGATCTTACCGCGCTTATAATGGCCGCGATGGTTGGGCTGGCCCCCAGCGGCGCTGGGGCGGCTTCGGCCCCCAAAGGCACCTGCCAGGGCCGGTTTGTGAACCCGATCTCAGATGTCTGCTGGTCCTGTCTTTTTCCTCTGACCCTTGGATCGATCCCAATCGTCAAGGGCGCTCGCCCCGATACGCCCAACCCTTCCTTACCGATCTGCGCCTGCGGCAAGCCCATACCGCGCATTGGCATGGCGGTGGGCTATTGGGAGCCCGCGCGGCTTGCCGATGTGACCACCAAGCCCTTTTGTTTTGTCAATATTGGCGGCGTCAAACTGGACCCTGGCTTTGGCTATCCGGCCAAGTCGGCGCGCAAAAGCGATGGGGTCGCGGACCGGTCCGGCTATCATATCCACTGGTACATCTATCCAGCCTTGATGTGGATGCAGCTCTTGACGGGCTTTGTCTGTCTTGAGACCGCCAATTTCGACATTGCCTATGTGACGGAACTGGATCCCCTTTGGAACGATGATCAGCTCTCAGTGCTGATCAATCCAGAAGCCCTGATCTTTTCCAATCCCATTGCAACAGCGGCCTGCTCGCTGGACTGCGCCTCCTCAACGGCGGGCCGTGTGCGCCAGGAGATGTTTTGGTGCGCAGGCTGTCACGGGACCATGTACCCGATGAATGGCAATATTCCGGGTGAATATTCCAAGATCCAGGCCGCGCTCTTAGCCACTGAGCGGTTCTCGTTCAAAATGCACCGAATGTTATTGGCTGACGGCACCAGCGGACCCAAGGCGGTCTGTTCCAAATTCAAGATGCCGATCATGGATAAGCGCCAGTACCGCTACCAGATGGCCAATCCTGTGCGCCACACCAAGGGTGCCTTTACCTGCCCCGCCGTGGGCGTTTCCCAAATCCCCTATGAGAGCCTCAAGGCCTTCCCCGTGAAGGGCGAAGACTTTGGCTTTGTGGTTTGGCGAAAGCGCAACTGCTGCGCCACCCTTATTCCTTAGGAGCAAAGGCCGTGATCGATGTCAGTGAGCAACATCTTTGGATCGTCTTGACGGCCTTGACCGTGGGCCTGGCCTTAGCGGTCATTGGATATTTTGGCCGCAAGCTGGTCTGGACCGGCCTTGGCTTCGCGGTCTTCATTTTGGCCTTAACCCTGCAATCCTATCCAGCGCTGGCCCAGCAAGACCCAGGTGAGCTTGGCAAGGTGGCCAGAAACCTTGTGGATCTCGCTGAGGCGCGGTCCAAAACTTTGGAGGACAGTCTGAAGGTCTGGACCGACCAGCTCAAAGATCGCTCACAAACCTACCAAGCCGATGCCGCAAGCCTTGCGGCGACCAATCGCCAGCAGCTTAAACGCGGCATGGCCATGCTCAAGGATGATCCCTTCTTTGGGGATGCAGCGGCCCTTGAGGAGGCAGATCAGCCAACCGAGGGCGTGGTCTATGTGGCCGTCTCCTTGACCATGCCAAGATCTGCCCTTCGCCAGCTTGCGGCCGATGCCCATAGGGCCGGGGCCATGGTGGTGGTGCGCGGCTTTGTGGAGGGCTCACCGGCCAAGACGATGGCAGCGGCCCGCCAGATCTTCGATGAGGATAGCGCTGGCGGCCTTGCGATCGATCCGCAGGTCTTTCGGGCTTACGCCGTTCAAACCGTGCCAACCTTCATTGTGGCCACCGCGCCGGTAACGCCTTGCCAAGAGGGCTTAGACTGTACGAGCGCCGCCACACCGCACGATCTGGTCCGTGGCAATATCTCGTTAGCTGCGGCCCTAAAGCTCTTGGCCGATCAGGGTCAAGCCGCCCCCCATGTGGCCTCGAGCGCCCTTAAGCGCCTGGGTGGCTAGCCGATGGCAAAGGCGCGCATCCTTGGTCGTTTGGTGATCAGTCTTTGCAAGGTCGTAGCCCTGTGCGCTGGCCTATCCATAGTCATTGCCATCCCTTCAGGGGCGCAGGTTACCGGGAGCGATTCTGGCGCAAGCTCATTTGCGACATCCAACAGACCAGGCGCTTTAGGCGATCCTTCTCAGGTCGTGCCGGGTGCTTCATCCGGTAGCGATGGGTTCACATCTCACTACGCCAACCCCGATGGCTTGACGACGGCCGGGCAGGGGGCCGTGGCCGGAAATGAGATGTTTGGCCTGATGGCCAAAGGCGCGGCCAATAGGGCGAGCTATAGCCTTAGCGCCAATGATGACTGGCTCAAAAAATCGCTGGGACTGGTCGCCGATCCCTCGGATGGAACTGGCGTTATCGGGGAGGCGAGCCAAAGCTGCCAGGACAAGACCGTTACGAGGTCTGAGACCAGTCTTTACACCTGCGAGACCGCTACGCCGATTACGGATGTCAACCATAGCTGCACGCGCGACTATCAACCTCAGTTTGATACCGACTATGTCTATGAGTGCCGAGCGGGGACTGAGTGGCGCGCTGAGACCGGCACTTGCGAGCCTGAGCGGGTTGTGGTGGTCGATGAAGACTATGTCTATGCCTGCCAGACTGGCACGGTCTGGAGCCAGACCCCATCGAGTTGCACGCGAAAACGTGTCGTGGTGGTTGACGAGGATTACACCTACGCCTGCCGCTCGGGCACCGAATGGAGCCAAGCGGTCAACAGCTGCATCCGCAAGCGCGTCGTCGTCGTCGACGAAGACTACGAATATGGCTGCGTCCAAACTTGGAACGGCGCCGCCCATCAGGGCAACGCGGCCTGCACGGCCAATGGGGCTGCGGGCTGTCAGGCCTCAACCGCGCGGCAATGTACCCAAGCTTCAAACCTTGCCCAGTCCTATGTCTGCCAAGAGGGCTATGGCGGCACAGTGGCTAACTATAGCTGCTCTCGAAGCCAAAACGTCCAGGTGTCGGTTCTAACCATTGGCTATATGTCACTGTCGCCGCCGATCGGCAGTGCAGGTGTGCCCCTATCATCGGACCAAATCGCAGCCGTCTTTCCAGGCTGCTCGATCGGTAATCCGTCCAACGTGGCCACCTATGGCTATTACTACGATGTCCGCTTTGAATGTCCTTCTGCGCCCGCTTTCCTGACGCCCGTCCCGGGCGGCTGGATTGCCGGGGCCTATAATGGCTCGGCCATAATCGGCGGTGCCCGTTGGGATGTCTTTTATCTGGCCAATGGCGGGACGAGCGGCACAGATCAAGGCGGCGGCACGACCGACACCTGCGGTGCCTATTCAGCCTGTACTAAAACCGCCGACATCTGTGTTGAGGGCGCGGCCACCCGAACGGTCAATGGCGTAGCTGTCTATCGCGATTGCTGGCGCTGGGCGGTAGATTACCAGTGCGGCTCGCGAACGGACTATGCAGGCTGCTCGCCGCCAACCGGGATGAGCCTTTCAACCCAGACCTGCCTTTCCACCAGCGGCGGCGTCTGTACCGGCACCCAAAAGACCTATGTCGATCCCTCCGGCGGGTGCCTTACCTATAGCCAGACCCAAAGGTGCGAGGATCAGGTTGCGGGGGCGGGCACGCCTAGCCAAGTGCTCAGAGATGTCGTCTCAGACGGCTGGGACAATGGCTGTACTTCGCTTGCCTCAAACTCGGCCTGCACCAAGACCTCTGAGACCGCCACAGTCGGATCCCAGACCCGCACCATCAATGGGCTGGCAGTGACCAAAGACCCTTGGGAGGTACAAGAAACCTATAGCTGTTGGACCGGCACCGACGTCAATTCCTGCACGGCCCTAACCAATGCAGGCTGCAGCGAAGTGGCCAATAGCTGCGTTAGCCGAGGCCGCACCAATGCCTGCACCGCTTGGGACCGGACCTATCGCTGCGAGGCCCCAGTTAGCGGCTCCGGCACTGTGATCGACACTCCCCGCGATGTGGTCTCAGACAGCTGGGACGCTGGCTGCACTTCGCTTGCCTCAAACTCTGCCTGCGCCAAGCAATCTGAGACCACCACAGTCGGATCCCAGACCAGAACCATCAATGGTCTGACGGTGACCAAAGACCCTTGGGAAGTGCGCGAGGACTATATCTGTTGGTCTTCGACCACGGCCAACAATTGCACCCCCTTTGTGGGCTGTGCTGAGACCGCGTCCACTTGCGCCTCAACCGATCGGGCCGGTAGCTGCAGCGCCTTCAACAAGACCTATCGCTGCGAGAACCCGGCCAATGGCGGCGGCACGGTAACCGAGACCCCGCGCGATGTGGTTGGCGAATATTGGACCGATCCTTGCGCGACCAAACGTAATGATCCTGCCTGCTCGCGTACCTCCGACGAGGTGCTGATCGGTGCCCAGACGCGCATCATCAATGGCCTCAGTGTCACCAGAGATCCTTGGCAAAGGCGCGAGACCTGGGTCTGTAATCGCTCTGACGTGGTCGATAGCTGCGGCCCGGTTGCAGGCTGCACCCTGATTGCCAAGAGCTGCGGCAGCTATAGTCCAGACGGGAGCTGCACGCTCGATACCAATCGCTATCGCTGTGAGAATGAGGTCACGGACCTGACCCCGGTTGATCTTCCCAAGGATTGGACGGGCGGGACCTTGAAGGACAATGCCTGTCCCTCTAGCGGCAACGGCGCCTGCACCAAGACAGGAACCCTCTGTAGCCAAGCCGGCCAAACGCGCCTGATCGACGGCGTGGCGGTTACACCAAGCTGCTGGCAAGAGACAGACACCTACTCTTGCGAAGAAACCGGCGGCACGGCCTCAAGCTGCTCGCCGCCCTCCGGCTGCACCTATATTGGCCAAACCTGCCTAGACGATGTGCCAGATGACCAGTGCAAGGCTTGGGACAACCGCTATTCGTGCAAGACCGATATCAGCCAGACCACAAACAGCTGCAAGGCCAAGGTCTGTGTTGGCGACATCTGCATCGGATCAGACGATGAGGCAGATTCCGATATGGCCGACGCCATGTCCAAGCTCTTGGTGGCCAAGCTGGCCAGCAATGATGTCTCCAGCAGCCTGACCATCTTTAAGGGCACGCCCATGAGGTGTCGCAAGGCGCTCTTTGGGTTCAACAACTGCTGCAAAGATTCGGGCTGGGGTCAGGACCTTGGGCTGGCCCAATGTTCCGAGGAAGAAAAGACCCTCATCACCCGCCAAGAGGCCAAGTCGGTCCATTATGTGGGGACCTACTGCTCCAAAAAATCCTTCTTTGGCATCTGCCGGGAAAAGGCCATGCGCTACTGCGCCTTTGACGGGGCCTTGGCCCGGATCGTCCAACAGGCGGGTCGCCCGCAGCTGGGCAAAGGCTGGGGCACTCCGGCCAATGCCGACTGCTCAGGTTTCACGGTTGAAGAGTTTGAAAATCTCGACCTGACCAATGTCGATTTTTCCGAGTTCACCACGGAGCTGATGGCCAAGTTTTCCGAGCCTGATGGGATCGTTGACCGCATGAAATCGACGTTTGAATCGATGATGGGCTCTGGCTCACCGGGCTTTGGCGAGGTCACAGAAGCAAAGGACGAGGAACCATGAGGGCGATGTATCTAATCATAGGCCTTGGTATGAGCGCGCTCGCGTTCGAACCGTCATTTGCGCAAATGGTCCTGTCTGAGGCCCCGGCGGCACCCCAAAGCCAAGCCGAGGGCCAGTCTGAGAGGAGACAGGCGTCATCTTCTGGGGCAGGGGACTATTGCGGCCGCGATCTAGGCCGCTGGTTCTATTGCCAGCGTCCAGAGCCCGAACCTGAAGAGGCTCAAAGGCCCGATCAAAAGCCAAGCCCTCTGAAGCTGGCTAAGCCTAAAGAGATTGCCGAGCTTGAGGCTTGGCAAAAGGATCTTGAGGAGGCCAGATCGATCGCGGTCTGGCGACCGACGCCCCAGACTGTCGAGCGCTATTACAAGCTCCAACAGGTCGCCCTTGATCGCGGCGGGCTCTTTGCCGACTATTATCGACGTCTGACCTGGACCAATCCTGACTATGACTATACGGCCAAGCGCCCTGTGGTCGAGGTTGGCAAACATGGCTGGACCGATGACCGCGCCGCTGACCGTGACCTCTTCTTAAGAGGCATCTCTAGCCGCGTCGGTGTCTTTTACGTCTACCGCGCCAATTGCGGCCCCTGCTCGATCGCCAGCCCCATTGTGCGGGCCTTTTCTGATCGCTTTGGCGTCACCGTCAGAGCCATCTCGTCAGACGGCTCGTCCAATAGCCATTTTCCTCAGGCCATTAAGGATACGGGCCAGCTGGCCGCTTGGGGCGTGGGTAAGACCACGCCCGTCATTTTGTTTTACCAGCAGTCCGACCTTGATCCGCAAACCGGCCTTGTTCGGCCAAGGCGCGTCAAGGGCTCCAATGGCCAGGTCCAAGAGTTGACGCCCTGCGACAAGCCTGCGGGCTGTCTGACCTATGCCGGGGCAGGGGTCATGTCGCTGGAAGACATAGCCGAACGTCTCTTTGTGCTGCTCTCCAAAGCCCCCGGAACCGACTTTTAAAGGATCTGACCATGACTAGACATCAAACCAAGTCCAATGCGCGTTCGTCCGGGGTCATCGCCTTTGGCGCTGTGGTGTTGGCTGCTTTAGCCACCCCGTCCTATGGGACAACCGTATCAGACAGTATGGATAGCTATTGGACGGGCAGTTTGGGCTCGGCCAACATCACTGGGCCCACGGCCTATAATGGCCAAAGCGCTGGCTATTACACCCTGGGCAATCTGGCGGTTCGAACGCCGCAAGAGACCTCGCAGATCGCGTCTATTCAGATGCCGTCGATCCGGGCCGGCTGCGGCGGTATTGATGTCTTTTCGGGGGGCTTTAGTTTCATCAATAGCGAGCAGCTGGTCGCCACTATGAAGGCGGTGGCCAGCAATGCGGTCTCTTACGCCTTTATGTTGGCGCTCAAGAGCCTTTCCCCGATCATCGCTGATCAGATCGAGAGCCTGCAAAAGCTGGCCAATGATGTGAACCAGATGAATATGAACTCCTGCCAAAGCGCCCAAGCGCTGGTTGGCGGCCTATGGGGCAAGTCTGATACGGCCTCAATGCAGGTCTGCTCTGACCTATCGACCTATCGCGGCTTCTATTCAGACCGGATTGCGGCGCGTCACGATTGCCCCAACCGGCTAACTCAGAACCTGGCCAATCTTCCTGCCGCCGATCAAAAGGTCGTGCCGACAAATAAGAACATTGCTTGGGAGGCGATGCAAAACCATCCCTTGCTCGCCAATGATGCGGATCTGGCGCAGCTGATGATGACCTTGACCGGCACCATCATCTACCGAACGCCAGACAATAATGGCTCTGTGGTCGATGTCTTACCAGGCGAAGGGGCTGATGATGGCATGATCACCAAGCTGCTCGATGGCGGCACCATTAGGGTCCATCGCTGCGACACGACAGACAAGTGCCTCAACCCGGTCAAGTTTGGAGCCACTCAGATCCTTCCAGCCAACCGGGCGCTGCAGGCGCGGGTCAAGACCATGCTGTCCAGCATCGTGGGCAAGATCCAGGCGCGCCAAGCGCTCTCAGTGGACGAGCAGGACTTTTTGAACATGGTCACGCTGCCGGTCTACAAGATGGCCAGCGTCTATAGCGCTCAGCAAGGCGCGAGCGCAGCTGGCACCATGGAGCAATATTCCGACATTATCGCGCTGGATCTTCTTTACACTTGGATCAATCGCTCGGTCTCCTCGGTCGAGGACGGCGCTAGAAACATGGTCGGCGTCGATCAAGACCAGCTGGATCAATGGCGCGTCTCCATTGCCAACACCCGCCAAGAGCTGGCTGCCAAACAGTCCCAGGTCCAACAAAAGGTCGGGGCGATCGAGCAGATGATTGCCCGCACCCAAAGCGTTGAGTCCGTGCTGGCTGCCCGCATGGGCACACGCATAGGCGATACCATCGCCTTTGCCGCCTCCCAGACCCCCAACTAGGACAGCCGCTATGAATGTGGTTGAGGTCATTACCTACGGCGGCGGCTCTTATTACCGCGACATCTTTCAGGCGGTGGCCCTGATGGCGGGAGCCGATGGGCTATCCTCACTGATCCGGTTAGCCATGGTGCTTGGCCTGATCATGGGGCTTTTCCAAGCGGTGTTTGATTTCAACGTCGGCAAGATCCTGCGCTGGTTCTTGGTTGCCTATATCTCCTACGGCGTTCTTTGGGTTCCCAAGGTCCAGGTCCATGTGACCGATCTTTATGATTCAGGCCTTACGGGCGCGGATGTCGCCAATGTGCCTCTGGGGGTTGGCATGACCGCAAGCTTGACCAGCCTGGTGGGTCACAGGGTCATTGAGCTAACCGAAACCGCCTTTGGCGATCCGGACGATGTGGCCTACTCCAAAACTGGCATGATCTTTGGAGCCAAGGTCTTTGAGCGGCTTAGATCGGCCCAGATCTCAGATCCGGTCTTTGATCAAAACATGCGCGCCTTTGTGCGGGGCTGCGTCTATTACGACATCCTCGAGGGCTACTATTCGGCAGGAGAGCTTGCCCGTCAAAACGACCTTTGGACCTATATCACCGTCACCAAGGGCACCAATCCTGGCCGCTCGATCGAATATCAAAATGCAGCCTCTCGCGAGATCGTCTCCTGCACGGTGGCGGCTCAAAGGCTAGATGCGGCCTGGTCGACCACCTTGACCAGCTCGATCAAGCTTTTTGAGCGCAAGGTGCGCCCTGAGCTAGATGAGGCCAGCCTCAACTCAGCCTTCTTGAGTGAGATGGGAACCCTCCACCCCATCATGCTGGGGGCTTCGCGCAATGCGACCTCGGCCTTCCAACAGGTGCTGATGGCCAATGCCATAAAAAGCGGGGTCACGGGCTTTTCGGCTGAGGCAGGCGGCGACGCCGTCTCGATCATGGCCCAGACCCAAGCTGAGGTTCAGACCCGCAAGACCCAGCAACTGCTCGGCGGCGTTGCCGAAAAGGCCATCGTCATCCTCAAGATCGTGGTCGATCTTCTGTTCATCGGTATGTTCCCGGTTCTGTTCCCGGCCATGCTCTTGCCGAATATTGGGCCGAAGATGATCCAAGGGTACCTAACGGGCTTTTTGTATCTTCAGCTCTGGGGGCCGATGTATGTGATCGTCCATAAGATCGCCATGGGCACGGCAGCGGCCAAGACGGCGGCGGCTGCCTATATTCCGGACACGGTCACGGGTCTTAAGATCGCCAATCTGGAATCCATTGGCTCGGTCAATGCCGACATTGCCGGTGTGGCAGGCGTCATGACCCTGATGATCCCAGTTCTCGCGGGAATGTTGACCAAGGGCGCTATGGCGGTCGGTAGCCAAGGCGAAGCGCTACTGGCGCAATTTAGAAGCGGCGCGGAAGCGGCCGGCGCGTCAGCCACGACCGGCAACTATTCCTTTGGCAACACGGCCTTTGAAAACCAGTCTTGGAACAACAAAAGCGCCAACCGTTGGTCAACCTCTGGTGAGATGGACCAGGGCAACTTTAGCTATGTCGATGGCAATCTAAACCGCACCCAGATCGGTGCGAACGGCACAACCACCCAAACCTCGTCCATGTCCAACACGGCCTTTTCAGCCAACTATTCGGACGGGGTCAGCAAGGCCTATGTGGAAGCGGCCAACAACAACCGCTCTATGAGCCAGTCCCTGTCTCATAGTGTTTCTGAGGGCCAATCCAGAGTAGCCTCAGAGTCAGCTGAGAAGATCCAAAGCTGGCTCAATAGCGACAGCAAGACCCGCTCTCAAGGCAGTGATAGCCGCGACACTTGGGGCTCGACCTATCAGGTCATGGACCAGGTATCGCAAAGCCTACAAAAGACCCACGGCTATGATGAGCGCACGGCTAACCAATTGACGGCGCGGGCGGCATTGGAAGGCTCTCTCGGTGGCGAGGTGCCCATACCTGCATTAGGGGGTGTAAAACTGGGGGGTCGGGCAACCATTGGCGCTGATGCCTCAGCTACAGCCTCAGGAAGCGAGTCCAACGGTTTGAACGCTGCTCGCCAAGCCCTGTCGTCGTCGGGCTACACTGACCGTGTCGATAAGACTGCCGCGCAATATGCGGCAGAAAGCTTCGCCCAAACTTCGACCTCACAGTCTATGTCGTCGCAGAAGATGTCCGACACCTTCTCCTCGACCCGGTCGATCACGGACGCTGCAAATCAAGCCGAAACCAAGGCGCGCAGCTATGAAGAGCGGGCGGATTTTACGCGGTCTAATTCTGCTTCGCTCAACACCAACCTCAATAACCAGTTCACGTCCTTTGCGATGGATCGCCTCATTGGCCAGCGCGATGCTTATGGCGCGCTGATCGATCAGGAGCGCGCCGGCTATATCCTCTCTGGCCGAGGATCGAGCGAGGAGATGGCGATGGTTCAAGAGATCCAATCGCAGTTTCGCCAACAGGAGGTATTTAAGATCGCGGCACCTGATCTTCTTGAGGCCAACAGGCAGAGCGTTGGACCATCTGTTGGCGTTGGGCCATCCCAACCCCTTCGATCTCCGGAACCGGACGGTACGACCGATCTTGGCGCTGGGGTTAATCTTCGAGATCTCGGTCGTCCGGGGAGCGGTTTGAGCGATGCCGCACCGGGCACCGCCCTCTGGGAGGAGGAGAGGGCGCAAGCGAGAGTAGAGCAGGCCCAAAGACAAGATCCACCCCGCTCATCTGTAGACCAGAACCAAACGCCCGGCCCAGATGCGCCTCGCTACCTGCCAGGTGAGCCCCAGCTTATGCCGGGTATTAGTAATGCTCAACGTGATCAGATCAGAGGTGATACGGATGCAGCTGGCGCGTCGGTAGACTCACGCCCTGCGGCTACTGGAAGTTTGTTATCGGCGTCCGGTAATGGCATCGCCAACATTTTCACGCATGACAATGAAAATCTCGCAAACACCAGTTCGCGGCTATTCAGCCGACACCCGGACGCAAAACAATAGGAGGTCTCAAGGGGTCTTTTGCTCTTGTGCTGGACCCTTGCGGTACTTGATGCTGCGATTGATGCCCGCAATGCCCCATGCGGGTATCAGGACCCAGAGTCCCATAAGCAAGCCAAACCATTGTGTTTTGCTGCCGAAAAAAGTTTCGGAAATTGTTACAACCAAGATCCCAATAGCGAACATGCCCAAAAATACATAGCCAAAGACCACCCCAATCCAGAACCCCCGTCCGGAGGTTTGGTAGGCAATTTCTCCCTCGATCATGCGCTTGGCTTCGGGGGTGAGTTGGATGTTCGAAACTGAGTTGTCCATGGCTTGTTCCGCCTGTTCGATCTTGTTTTGTTCTAATGCAACTTTGCTATCTATGATAGGGGGGAAATTCGGCTAAGGTCGATCCCATATCATTCCCGCCAACCTATGATCATTTTGGAAAGCATCGGGCGTGATTTCGTAGCTGAGCTTTGGGTGCTCGCGAACGACCTGTGCGCCCGCCTTACCAATACGGATGCGCCAGGTTTGGCGCTCAACGGGCTGAGGTAAGGCAAAAGCTGTGCCGCAGAGCACGGCAATGTTGATACCGCTCGGTGTATCTCGCACAGAGGCATAGCGAATAACCTCCGCGCCGATTTCCCGCGCCTTGTCGGCAAGGACCTGGCAGGGCTCGTAGTCCGTAAGATGTGTCCATTCTGCTCGTCTCAAGGCGAGCGAACCCATGGTTAGGTCAAGCGCCGATGATGTGGCTAGATTGACGCAAATTGCTGTGTAGTCGGCAGCATTGTCTGGAAACGGCGTCTGGGGGCTCTCGGCATAAAAAAGGAACCGGTAGAACACCATTTCGGCTGCGGCAGTTTCAGCGTGCTCGGCACCATACCAAACGCCAGCCGTCAATCCTGCTCGCCGAAAGCGTGAGCCCTGCGGATAGGGCCTATACCGAAAGGGTGTCGAAAGCAGATAGTCGAGGTGACGACAGTCGTCTGGCACATCCGGCTTGATGTCTTCTAGGATGTCTTCAAGCGCCTGCTGCTCGGCGAGGCTGTCGACAAGCTTAAAGGTTGAGACCCGGTGCTGGGCCTCAACAAGTCGCCAAGCCTTGCCGTTATACGGCCGCGCCTCAGATCGGAGCGCGTCTGGCGTCAAGGTAGGTTGTGACATCTACAAGTCCTTGGATCGTCGCCATTTTGTCGACGGGTTTGCCCATCAAGGCGCTATTGTCCGCGCTCATCCATACGCGGGCTACGGCCTCGTCACCGCCAGTTATGGCGTCAAGCGAGCGGTAGGCACGCACAAGGAGGGCTGCAAATTCGAAGGTCTTAGAACCGGCCTCAAGCGTCGCGTCGCCCCGCTTCAGCCGTGAAATGGTCGGTTCAGAAACGCCAAGAATTGCGCTCAACTGCCTACCATTAAGGTTGAGGCGTTCGGCCGCGCGGAGCGTAGCCTTAGTCATGATCGCATTGCGATCAGGAGCGGGGGCGAGGGTGTGTTTGTGTGACACAGAAGCGTCCTTTCACATGAAATTATAGCTCATAAAATTTCTTGTGAAAGCTTTTTGTTTCAGTTTCTAAACAACAATGCCAATTGAAAATTGATCACTCGGATGACAGAAAAGGTTCTGAGCTGTGGAAAGGGTCACTGCATTTCGATGCAAACCCCCTTTTCGTCCGCAGGGGGTGCGCAGTTGGGACTACAACCAAGATCCCCATAGGCGTGTCTCACGGCCCGACTGTGAGAATTAGCAGCCTCCCCGACGGCTGAGTTCTTCGAAATGATTTGGTCAACCGCAGTCTTCGCCTTTGGCGTGAGATGCTCATAGGCCAACTGCCCAATGACACGGTGGCCAGTTTCGCTTCAAGCCGAAGCTGAAGTGACAATCCCAAACCAAGCGGCAAGCACAATTATCAAAGCGCGCATGACTTTGTCCTCCAAAAGGTAATGTTAAGCCGCCATTCTGTGGGCATGGGCGGGGGCGGGTTTGGCCATCGACGACCGTTCTGACAGATCGGGCGAACGAACCTTGTCCAGGCCTCATCGGCTGAGACAGGTTTGGTGATTTCCCGAATCCTTATCCATGGCCGGTCATTCAATTGATCGATCAGATGCTCATACCAGTGGCGACTTGCCGCTTCGAAGTTCTCAAATCCGGGACCGATGTCAGAGCTGACGAAGCTAACATCGCGCCTCACCAGTTTTGCCGCATCACTAAGTCTCTCAGCAAAGCCCAATGGCTTAGCCAGGGCATATTCGGCGCAGGTCGCTATCGGATAGGAGACCGACCCCATGACCCTTACCGCGCCTTTGGATCGACCGCAGGAGGGGCGGGCCTGACTGTAATAGCGGCTCCGGCGATTGTATCGGCGATGAAGTTGGCCGCATCGATCACACTTCGATTGGCAACATGATCAATCTCAGGCGAATTGGTCGTGCTTGAAGTCCCAAACAGGCCTCCCGAACCGCCGTAGCCAGCGGCCCCCAAGCCCCAGCTGGCGGAGGCGTTCGTCGCCGTGAAGGACTTAGAGTCCTTGATCGAAGCGGATTTGACCTCAATGACCCGCACGTCCAAGGCCAATTCAGCGGTGCGGGTGGATTTGCTGACGGCCCCGACAATCGGAAGCATTCCGCCGCCAAAGCTGTTCTTCTTGGTCTGTATGTTCAAGGCGGTGATAGCCCCTGAGATCAGATAGTCCGCAGCCTTGATGTCCAATTTTATGCCGGACAGTGCAGCCTCTTTCTGGATGGCCTCCATGTCTTCGCGTTCCATCACGGTAAAGCAACCGGTCGCTTTTAGTGATGTGGCGAGGGCATAGCTCATCCCCTTGCCAAGGCCGGGATAGGTCTGCTGAGGCCCATCGCCATTGGCGGCTGCTGCCATAGCCAAGAGAGAGTTAAGCCCTGAATTTGCCCCGGTACTATTGCTCTCTTGGCAGGCGGATGCCTTGCAAGACAGGGTCCCGATCGACACTGATGCAACGGGCGCGGCGCAATGGACGAGAAGACTGTTTAGGTCCTGCGCTGTTACCGTCGTGGCGGCATGGGCGGAACTGGCCATGAGAATTGTAACGATAGCGCCAAGGCCAAACGGTTTCATTGAAATACCCCAACTGAAATTAAAAAACACGCCTTAGGAGTAAAACTCATTTTAATCTTAAAATCAATTATTTCTGGTTTTTATTTGCAAAAACAGCAAACTAAATTTGCGCAAATTCATGGATTATTGAATCCACACTTTCGGTAGATCCTTCCATTGCGTCGTATAATTCGGTGATAGATGCTCGCGTTTCATGCGCCACTGGCCACGCTGTCTTTCCAGACCAAACCCTGTGCTTCCGCGTCCGAAGCGGGTATCGATCTGGTCCATGGCGACCATGAGGCCGTCTCTGGGCGG
This sequence comes from Pseudomonadota bacterium, assembly GCA_041182245.1. Classification (GTDB taxonomy): domain Bacteria; phylum Pseudomonadota; class Alphaproteobacteria; order Caulobacterales; family Caulobacteraceae; genus CAISGS01. The sequence goes on from JBEGNZ010000031.1 coordinate 30,725, forward strand.
GAGGGGGATTAGGTTCAGGAGAAGCGCTCTGTCCACACGGCGATGAACCTGCCGGAAACTCGGGAGGCAATGGTCGCTGGCGTGTTGTGGCGGCCTCAATTCAGGTCGAGCCGAAATTGGAACTTGTAGGAATTTTTGGTCCAAGCGATTGGCCCGCCTCAGCGGGTCCTTTGCAGGCCATAATGGCTGGTGCGACAGGAGGGCTATCCGATCTTGCTTAATAGGCTGCAACCGATTTCGCCAAAAGTCTCTAGCGTTTCGCTTCCAAATCAAGTCAACTCTATACAATGTATGCCTTGGCACTGCTCAGTATGGGCTTTGGTCGAGGAGACGGAAGATGAGCGAAGTGCTCGGAGATGACGCTCTTGAGGATCAAGACTACGATACTTACCTCGAGACTTATGAGCCTAGTGAGCTCCTCACCTATTCGACGCTAGACCAGTATCTGAACGACCCTTACGTCCGCCATCGCCTAATCGGGGATAGCGATAGCAACTCGCTAGTCGTGCGGACCGCGTTTGAGTCGGGTAAGACCAAGGTGATGGGGCGCAAGGAACTCATCGAGCGGCAATATGAATACTTAGTTCAACAGCAACCAAAATGGTCTGCGGAATTTCACGACTACCTTCTTTCGGGGGGCATACCGAAACGAAAGATCAGTTCGTTCATCGATGGTGTGGCGACGCTCTGGGTGGGCCCGCCGGCGGACCGCCAAAGGTCGGAGCTGATGTTGGGAGTTAAGGCCTCGATCAGAGACTTCGACCACCTCAACTTTCCCAGAACCGCCGGTAAATTCACGCTCAAGCCAGTAGCCAACGAAACCGAACCATTCTTCACTCCTGAGGAGATGGAGATAGTATTCAATGCTAATTCTGGACTGATTGACGCCTTCCTACCCGACTACATCGACGCGCTCGGATGGGATGGGCCGAGTAGCGTCAGCGACCTCTATGTCCGACGTGGCGTAAGGTTGAATGAGGCCCCGGCGATCCGCACGGAATTGCACGAGCTCAGTTCATACTCTCTCGGGGTCGGCACGGTGGAACAGTTCGCCCAATTGTGGAGGTCAGACACTAAAGACGGCGTGTCGATCATAATTTCCGCGCCGCTGCCGGCGGTTCAAAATCGTGTCGTTGCGTTCGCGCCTTTCATCAAGCAGATGTCGCTCGAGCAGATGGAACTGGTCTTGGCACCGCCGGTTTCGAAAATACTGCTGGAGTTTCAGGGCGAATTTAGCGATATCAGCGAGTATCTCTTTAAGTAACTATTCGTTTGCCCTGCTAAAGCCTATTTCTCAGTACTGAGGAAATTGGTCAATTCGGCGATCTCTTGCCGAGATTTCATCATGTTAAATTGGCGCGTGCTTTCATGATTGTCATGAATTTAGTGCGCTCACCGGACGGTGTGATGTCGATGAATTCATAGGGCTCGAACGGGTCGTCATCAGGTTGATTATCGCGCCCTGAGATGGACACGCCGGCACCAAGCGCAATGTGCGCGCGGACGATCTCAGTCATTTCGAAAGCGGGACGCAGAGGGTAAAATCGGCCGCGAAAAACGACCATCTCCACACCACCTGGAAACAGATGGACCACGCGCTCGGCGGACTCGGTGAAAAACCATGTGCCGCCGCCAGTTCCGACCCTCAACTCGCCAACATAAAACTTGGTCGAGCGATGAACCCGGTAGCGGCGGTCTCCCATAGGTGGCTGCTGCGTCACTCCTTGCTCCCCGGATTGTCTAATGTTCTCGCTAAGAGGTGATGATGACCACGATGATGATACTCTACTTGTCTTACAGCGCGTAGGAGAACCTCTGCCTGGGCCAGTACTGTCTGTACGTCGTCAAAACATTCGAGACATTAGGTGCTTGCAATCAAACCATCGCTGCGTGACCGCAGTCTAGGCCGGATAGTTACCAATTAGCAGCAGGGCCGCAAGGCTATGGAGTTTTCTCCGAGCCTGATGAGCGCGGACGTAGCAGGTTGATCGACGAGGACGGCATCTGGCTAACCCCTCTGAGCCGCAAACAATACCTTCAAAAACCTACGTCCGATTTTGACGCCAAACACCCTTAAGATCTAATCCGTGATCAACCGATCACGCCGCACTGACCTGCAGACAGCTGCGCTCAGGCGATAACAAGGTTCTAGGGACGAGTGATGTTAGAACGCAAGGTCGTTAAGCACCTCAAGAAGCGGGTCTTCGAGCTGGGCGGCGAGTGCCACAAACAGCGCTGGCCCGGGATTAAAGGTACGCCCGATCAGCTGGTGTTGTTTAGCGGTGCCCCGGCTCATGTGCCGCCCCAATTTCGCCACCTCATGGTCGAGACCAAACGCCTGGCCAAGGCTCGGCAAGCCCATCAAGTGCGCCGCCGCGTCGAGCTGACCAATGCGGGAATGTTTGTTTTCATCCTCGATACGATCGAAGCGATCGATGAGCTGTTAGGTCCAAACGGGATCTACAGTTTCATCCTAAACCAAAGCCGGTCTGACGACGATTTCGAGGCTGATACCATGGCCGCCCGAGGCCTCGCTTTCAGTGCCGCTACCCTATCTAGTGGCGGTGCCCGAATGCCCACAGCCGAGATACTAACAGGGTCGTGGGACCAAGAACCTGCTGTTGCCTGGCGCTTCGAAGCCCTTCGACATGCCAGAGCCCTCCAAACCAACAAAGACCTGACCCAATGATCAGTGAAGCGCCAGATCGAACGGCGACGCTCGCCGACCGCGTCGCGTCCTGGCCGCACGAAGGCACGGCTGAATATCGGCCAGCCCATAAGGGCCTCCGAGCGATCCTGAAACTGCTCTATTCGATCAGTGCCTTTATCGAGGCCCTAAGCGGAGCGTCCCTCGAAGGGGCTTGCGGGGAATATTACATGCCCAAACGTGCAGATCCGCACCGCGCCCACCCCCAATAACGCGGATACCAAGCTGACTTGGCGTAAGCCGATTAGCGCTTCTCACTTAAAGCTAACGTCCCAATTTGACGTAACTGCCGCTTAAGTTTTCACCTGCGCGCGTGACAAGCGCGCACCCCGTACCATTGACCAAGCGTGGACGACCATGATCGCTGTAACCGACATTGAGCCTGATACAAAAGCCGACCTCATCGGCGCAAAGATTGCCAAGTTACAGGCCATTCCTCGGTGGAATGGAGCCAAAATTAAACTTAGGGCGGATCTCTATGCCATGTTGAAGTTCTACGGCTATCGCAGCTTTTCGACGGACACGCGGGACTATCACCTTCACCGAGTGGGCCAGTCCTATCAGTACGAGGTTCCGCTCGATAAGCGTGGCCATCTTCAACCCTTTCGAGGCAAGCGGGTCAGGCTGGTTTGTGTCTGGAATGGAAGATTTAGCGTCACCACTATGGTTGGGGTGGTCGACGAGATCGATATCGGACGGCGGGCTATCTGGGGCTTCAGGCCGCGTGCGACTTTGCAGTCGCCGTGAGTAGCACGAGGCCTCAAGCTGCCACCACGCCCTCAACACCCTGTTCTTTTTTGAAAATGTGATCCCATGAAACGCTGCCACACCGCCGCACTTCTTCTGGCCCTGACCCTGACCCAGGTGTACGTCGTCAGAACATTCGAGACATTAGGCACTTGTTTTTAGCGTAGAGCATGTCTCATCTTGGGTTGATATTTAGGCGGCGATTTTGCGGTGTAGCAAGCGCCGATGTTGGATGGTCTGGCGTT
>JBEGNZ010000032.1:0-33432 GCA_041182245.1 Pseudomonadota bacterium
GGGCGTAGGTGCTGGTGTTGGCTCCGGCGTAGGCGCAGGGGTCGGCGCGGGCGTAGGTGCCGGTGTTGGCTCCGGGGTGGGCGCAGGGGTCGGCGCGGGCGTAGGCGCCGGTGTTGGCTCCGGCGTAGGCGCAGGGGTCGGCGCGGGCGTAGGTGCCGGTGTTGGCTCCGGCGTAGGCGCAGGGGTCGGCGCGGGCGTAGGTGCTGGTGTTGGCTCCGGCGTTGGCGCAGGGGTCGGCGCGGGCGTAGGTGCTGGTGTTGGCTCCGGCGTAGGCGCAGGGGTCGGCGCGGGCGTAGGTGCCGGTGTTGGCTCCGGTGTGGGCGCAGGGGTCGGCGCGGGCGTAGGCGCCGGTGTTGGCTCCGGCGTAGGCGCAGGGGTCGGCGCGGGCGTAGGTGCCGGTGTTGGAGCCGGCGTGGGCGTAGGAGGCAGAACACCAGAGGCGTTACCAATGGCTGGACCCGCAGAGCCTCCAAGCAAATCTTCTTCAGGTGCAGGCGTCAAACTTGGGTCTTGAAGGACAGCATCAGTCGTTGAGGCGCTCGAAGTCGACCCGGTAGCCGAGGCTTCGCCTGCAGCACCTGCAGCACTGGTTGCAGCCTGCTGCGATCCCGCGGCACCAGCATCCTGAGCGGCTGAACCCTCCGTAGACGCGCCTTCCTCACCGCCACTGACCGTCTGAGCTGCGGCCCCAGCAGCACTGGGGCTAGCATTACCACTGCCGCTGACCTGGCTACCGGCGACAACGCCCGGGGCCAATCCGTTGGACGCAACTCCGCCCGGTCCGGCGATCGTTGGCGAACCACCATCTGCGCCATCGGCCCCACCTGCGTCACCCTCAAGCGGGGCTTGATCGAAAGCCTGAGTCGCTTGACCGCCGCCGCCATCTTGGCCCGCCGCGCCACCCAACCCCATTCTGGTCGTTATGCCAGCAGCGGCCTCTGCCCCTACCGCTACGTCCTGAAGGATTGCGCCCTCTTGTAAGGCACCATCGGCATTGATCCCGCCTTGATTACTGTCCATCTGGCTTGGACTGTCGGGGCCGTCGGAACTAGGACCTTCAACCTGAACATCACTAATGGCTTCTGAGTCGATCGTCGGACTGGCGTTCTGAAGAGATGTCAGATCGTCGAGGGTCTGGGCATTGGCATTATCGGAGCCTGAGACAGGAACATCAACCATTCTTACCTCCCTCGCTTCCGGTTAAAGCCGCCCAAGACGGACTGCGCGTTCTCAACCCTTATAGATTCGAGTGTCGGATGAACCTATATAACCATAGTTATAACTAGCTAAAATATAGCTTTCGCGCGAGCAATTGCAGTCATTGTCTGTTGATCCCTGATCTGAATAGCACTGTCCTGTCGCATGATCAGACCGGTGGCCAAAAGCGTCTCTATTTTTCGATCCACAACCGTATTTTGAATATTTAGGTCCTCCCCTACCTGTTTTGAGGATCTCACCGTATGAGTTCTAATATAGTTTAAAATTAATCTATCTACCGGGTCGACCTGATCTACCATCGCTGTGATGGCGGCAATGGCAGGACTGTGGATGGTTCCGTCTTCAGACAGGTTCATGGCGTGAACACGGCCGACTACGGGTCTCTCCCCTCGTGAACTCAGTACGCGCACAGCGAGTCTTGGCGCCCCGGGCGAGGGGAGCGACATAAAGACAATCAATATTGGCAATCGATCGAACTCTGCCAACAGGTCCGAATCGATCAATGCCCTCAGTCCGACGAGCGTGGGCTGCCCATAGAACAACAGCTGAACTGGCCCACGCCTCGCCAGCAGTCTTATCCATCCATTCAGGCAAAGACCTTCCCCCTCGTCCATAAGAGACGGCTCGACCTGACTGGCGATCTGACGACCCAACAAAAGGGATGCATCTTCAGTGAGCGGTACAGGAAGGCGAAGCTTTAGAGTCCTACATGAAGGCGTGGGAGGAACTATAGAAAGCGCATCCAGCAAGGATTTGCCATATCGTGGTGGCCACGCTTCAACCGAAAGCCATAACCCTCGACCGGTTTTCAGTGACATTTGGGCCTGGCCCATAAAGGGCGCGGTTAAAAGCAAGTCCTGCAATTCGCGACTGTGACTATCCTCAGTCTCGCGATCAAAGCAAATTAGGCCAGGATCTGAGGCCCCGAACCAAGTCTTAAGCGTCTCCCTCGCCAGAGTAGATGCAACGAGCAGTGTTCCTGAGGTAAACTGTTGCTCTAGCCCCCGACCTAGCACCCCCCTGACAGAAGCAGAGTCTTGACGAGACAGGCGTGCCATCAGATCAGTGATAAAGCTCTCAGCGCGCTCGTAGACATCAAGCCAAGCCGAAGCGACACCGAAGTTGCACAAGGCAATACCGGCGGAATTCCATTGGAGGGCTCCCCCCCAAGTCCCAGCGGTGACCTCCGCCAGTTCTAAGAATTGGGCGTAACGACCGATAAGGCTGTCTGCAGAAGCCCCCTGCTCTGCAACCAATCCCACGGCGGCCACAGCCAAAGGTTTCCGAGCGGTGGACGTCAGATTCTGCGTCTCGTGGGGCACGATGGCACCAGACGGCTGACTTGCATCAGCCCTGTTGCGCTCAGCCTCCTGCCAAATAGACGCAGCCCAGGTTCTGTTTGAAACCCCAAGTTTGGTGAAAATGGCGTTGAGGTGCTGTTTGACCGTGCCTGTCGTGAGGTCTAGCTGAGCGCCAATATCCTTATTGCTCAGGCCCGAGGCAATGAGCTCCAAAATTTCAACTTGACGCTGAGACAGCTGAACCAAAGTGCCATCTGCCGACCTAATCCCATCAAGAGCTTTGGTTGACACGCCGCGATGCCTCCAACCGCCTCAACGTTCACTAAAACTTTTAGAGAAGGCGGCGAAAACCGGCCGAAGGAGGTAACGCATCACGCTCTGGCGGTCGGTAAGAATATCGGCATTGACGACCATCCCCGACTGCAACGGCCGCACACCAGGTTTGTCGCCGAGTTGTGATTGTTGGAGCAAGACCTTCACCTGATAGGTCGTTTGACCGGCTTGGTTCGTTGTACTGGTGGCCGAAACCATAGAGACCTTACCGTTCAGCGTTCCATAGCGCAGGAAGTCATAGGTCGCGACCTTGAGCCGAACTGGCTGACCGACCTTCACATAGCCAACCTCAGAGGCTGAGATCTGCATTTCGGCTTCTAAACGCCCGCCCTGAGGAACAATTTTCAAAACCTCTGCTCCGGGGGCGACGACACCGCCAACGGTCTTATAGACGAGCCCCTGAACGATCCCGTCCATTGGTGCTAACAGTTTGGTACGCGCATACCGATCTTCCAGCTTCTTGACCTGCTCACCCATCTGCGACAGTTCGGATTCCGCCTTGCCCATCTCATCCGCAGCGACGCTTGAGCGCTCGGAACTGTTCAGCGAAAGCTGCTGGCGCAGGGCCGACTGCTGACCGCGCAACTGCTCCAAGCTGCGCTGATTTTCTAAGACCGAGGTCCGGCTAACCAATCGGTCCTTGGCAAGGTCACTGCGAATAGCGACCAGTTCCTCTACGGCTTGCAACTCGCCACTCACCTGCTGCAACTGGGCCTGCACCAGACCGGCCTGATCGGACTTTGCCGCGCGGCTTACCGATAGAATGGTCTGCTCATCCCTAGAAAACCGTCGGAACTTTTCAGGAATAGCTTCAAACCGTGGCGCACGGCCCTCGACAAAGGCGCGCAACCGCTCGACGCGAGCATAGAGGGCCCAGTAGCGCGACCGTGAGGTTTCCAGATCAGCCCGAACCTCTTCGTCATTCAGTGCAACCAAGACCGCACCGCGTTTTACAGGCTGACCATCCTCAACTTGGATCGCGGCAATGCGGCCGCCATCGAGGTGTTGAACGATCTGAACCGAAGCGCCAGGCAAGATCTGACCCGCAGCATTGGTGACAATATCAACCTTCGCAAACAGTGCCCAGATCACAAACACGACGAGGAAGGCGACGACCGTCCGCACAGTGTTGCGCACATAGCTTGGGCTCTCAGCCTCTTTCAGGAGAATGTCGCGTGCTAAGTAATTGTCTTGGCGTGAGAGCGAGGCCCCCGTGGCCGTAGTCTTGAATGACAACAGTGCGCGGATCTTTTCAAGGTAACCCATGATCAAGCTTGCCTACGAAAGAGTTCATCTGGGGTAGCTGTGCCTTGCAGGTACCCGCCTCGGAATAGAAGGACAGTATCAGCCAGTTTGATGTGGCTAGGCCTATGGCTGATAAAAATCACGGTCCTTTTGCCCCTCAGGGCTTGGAGCGCCGCCATGAAGCAGGCGTCACTGTCTTGATCGAGGCCCGTGCCAGGCTCATCAAACAACAGGATTTGGGCGCGCGTCAGATAGGCGCGTGCGAGAGTCAACTTGTAGCGAAGGCTGGCCGGCAGCTGGTCGGAAGAATTGTCTCCGATGCGATATTCAAGACCGCGTGGAAGCTGCATCACCTGATCATAGGCCCCCGCGATCTGCAGGGCTTCGATCACCTCGGCATCGGTCGCGTCAGGCTGTGCGAAGCGCAGATTTTGGGCCAGAGTGGCGCGGAAGAACTGCATCTCTTGCGGCACATAGCCCATCAATCGCCGCAGCATGACCGGGTCCATCTGACGAATATCGACTCCATCAAGCCGAATGGTCCCAGCCTGCGGGATATACATGCCCAATAACAGTTTCAGCAAGGTCGACTTCCCGCTGCCGTTCTGACCGGTAATAGCAACCATACCACCCGCAGGGATGGTCATGCTTATACCGATTAGGGCCGGGTCAGCGACCATGCTGTAGCGGAACGACACCCGAGAAAACTCGATTTGTCCCTCTACGTTGCGACTGCCAACCCGCAGACCTTGATCAAGCCGCTCGCCCTTCAGGTTGATCAAAGCGTCAAACTGAGTGGCGGCGTTGCGTACCCGCTCAATGCGCGAGAGATTGTTCAAAAGGGACTGCAGAGGCCCAAGGACCCGCCAAATCAAGATCAACGATGCGATCAACACACCGCTGCCGATCTTGCCCTCGAGGGCCAACGGGACACTAAAGGCCACAAGACATAGGCCTGCGACCATCATAATCAGATAGGCCGCGCCTGCTAGAACCGACGTAAACTGCTCAACCCGATAGCCCGCTAATACACTGTCGGCAGAGAGTTGGCGGTAACGCTCTAACCAAACCTGCTCAATTCGGCTCTCGCGGATACCCCGCATCTTGGTCACCATCTCAACCAAGAACTCATTACGCCGGGTCGTTAGGCGACCCAAGGCCGAGACTCGCTCGCGAACCAGGGGTTCGAGGAAGAGATACAGAACCAGATAGATCACGACCACGCTGGCTATGACGGGGAAGGCAACAGGATTAATCGCAATCAAGATTCCGGCGACAATAATAGTCGCGGGGAGCTCCAGAACCGATGAAGCGATCGAGCTGGTGAAGAGATCACGGATGGCTTCGAAACTGCCCAGTCGCGCGATCTGTGCACCCACTGCCGAACGTTCAGTGTAGCTCGGAGACAACTGCATCAGCTTTTCCATCGCCGCCGTTCCGAAGATATATTCGACCCGGCCTGCGATGAAGGCAAAGATCTGAGCCCGTTGCTGGATCGTAAAATAGGCGAAGATTAGCGCAACCACGACGCCGATCGCCAAGTATAAGAGCGTATCTAAGGCCCTCGCGGGCATGACCGTGTTATAGACCACCATCGTAAAGAGCGAGCTGGTCAGCATCAAAAGGGCTAGTAAAGCTGAAATCGCCGCCGCCTGAATCAGGAGTGGCCGCAAACGAAACAGGGTCTCCGAGGTCCAGTTCCGTTGGGTCTCTAACTCTTCCTCATCGCGCTGGAAGAACAGGCTCTTGCCATGACCGATGTGGGAAAGCTGAACCCGTTCACCAAACAGAGCATACTGCCCAACATAGCCCCCTGCCCCGCGATCTAGCAGGACCATGGCCTGGCCATCATCAGGAAGGACGAGACAGGGATAGGCGCGATCATCAATCTCACTGATCTCGCCAGACACCTCGCTAATACGATAACCGAGCTTACCGAGGCCATTGACCAAGCCGGTAATGTCCAACTCCTGAGCGAAATAGGGCAAGGACTCGATCACATCGCGGATCGGACCACGCCAGCCTAAGACCTTCAGCAACGGAGCGACCACACGAGAGAGGTCATTTTCGCGCTTAAATGCCGAAATGACCGCATCATCTAGACGCTTCCAGTAGCCGTCATCCATAAGTCCGTCAGTTTCGACCGACAGATGGCTCAGTCGCTCGGCCATCACCTCAGCAGTGTGTTGAAAATTCTGGCTGGCCACAAAACCTTGTATGAAGGCTCCCTCGATGGGATGGGCCTTATTAAGCCGTAGGTCGACAGCACGATCCGCGAGCCGCTGCAGGGATGGTCTTTGGGTCACCAAAATCAAGGCGACCTCACCCTTGAGTTTCTCGAGATATTTCAGAATCAGGGTCTCGCCCTCGGCATCAACTGCCGCGGTCGCGTCATCAAAAAGAATGATTTGAGGCCGGCTCGCCAAGGCCCGAATGATTCCTACGCGCTGACGCAGGCCCGGTGGGAAAGCTTCAGACGCAGCATCCCCAACCCTCGTTTCCCAACCCTGAGGCAGGGCAAGAATAAAGTCCTCAAGACCCAGGTCGCGGGCTACGGCCTGCGCCTCCTCGGCCAAATCCTCCCGGAACATGGTAACGTTCTGCAACAGCGTCCCGTTGAACATCACCACCCGTTGCGGCAGATAGCCCACGATCCGGCTGAGTTGCTCCTTATCGATTGTCGAAAGATCAACGCCATTGATCTCTACCCGACCCTTATCGGGCTCGATGAAGCCTGCAATCATACCTAAAAGGGTTGTTCGCCCACAGCCGTTCTCGCCCCGGATAAAGACGGTTTCACCGCGCTTGATCGACAGGTTGAGACCATCAAAGAGCGGGGTATCACTACCTGGATAACCAAAATCAACATCTTGCAGGGAAATGACAATATCGCTGTCAACCGTCGTTTGCTCGGAAGGTTCAACCTTTGCCAAGCCGGGTTGCTCGAGCAGTTGCCCCAACTCACCGGCAAGCTTGGCGTCGCTCTCACTCCTGACCCACAAGGAGCCAATGCGCTGCAAGGGCGATAGGGCCCGCAGGCTGAGAAAGATGCAGACAGACAGTTCACCGCTCGAAATCTGACCGGTCACGACTAAGACCGCACCAAGCGCGGCCACCAACATAGAAATCAGCGGACCAAAAAGTGCCGCGTGATTGGAGGTACTATCCACCACATAGGCCATGCGCTCGATTGCCCGCGCGCTGGACTCCTGAAGTCGATCATAACGGCGCAACATCAGCGCCTCCATCGACATCGATTTCAGAGTGTGAATGTTACTAAGCGTCTCAATAAGGAAGTTGCTTCTACGCTGATCACTCTCGAGACGTTGATGCTGGGGATCACGCTGCATCTCTGAGAATTTCAAAGATAGGTGGCCGAAAATTCCATAGCCAACGAGCAGCAAGATCGCGACTGGCCAAGCGACCAGGGCGATGATTACGAGATAAAGCAACGAAAAGGGTAGATCGAGCCATTGCTGGAACGACTGCCCTGCATAGTGCTGTTTCAGCAATCCGACATTTTTGAACCGCTCTAGGTGACGCCCAGCACCCGCTGCCTCAAAGCTGTTCAGCGGCATAGCCAGAAGTCGCGAGGCAACATCTTCAGAGGTGATGTGCTCAAATTTGGCCGCCGACCACGCCATAATGTGGGTGCGCGCCGTACGCAGCAGAGCCTCTAGCGCAAAGGCAACGATTGCGCCCAAGACCAGCAGCGTCAAGGTTCCGAACGCTCGGTTTGGCAAGATCCGGTCAAAGACGATCAACATCACAATAGGGATGTTGAGAGCCAGAAGGTTCAGCGCGATGGTCGCCGCGGTTACAAGCGGCATAGCCGGTTGAAACCGGTCTTCAGCGAGCGGCGGGAGTTGCTTGGTCCGCGCGATCACGGCTCGCAATTCTTCAACGAGTTTGAAGCGCACCGCTACCACCGTTTCGATTTTTTGGGTGAGGTCATTGGCGCAGTCGAACCAGCTACCGCAACGCTACAGGCTCCATCCATCACCTGGCCACCGCCCAGCGCCTTGTAGACGTCGACTGCGGCGCGAAGCCGGTCTAGGCGCGCACTTACGGCGAGATCGCCTGTACGATAGGCCGTACGCTGGCTCTCCAGAAGGCCCACAGCATCAGTAGCCCCACGATTAAAGACCTTGTTGGTCAGATCTACTAGACGCTGGGCACGCTCGGCGGCCTGGCTCATGACCTGCTGGCGTTGCTCGGTGAGTTGCACCCCGACCAAGGCCTCTTCGGCATCGCGTAAGGCCCCAAGTACCGTGGATTGGTAGGCCTCAATCAACTCGCGCTCACGGCCTTTACGCGCCGCAATTTCATCCTTGCGGCGGCCACCATCAAAGATCGATTGGGCAAACTGTCCAACGAGGTCAGTAAACAGAGCCTGAGGGGCTAGGGCCGTGTAGAGGCTTGAGACCCCAAAGCCGCCCTCACCCGTCAGATTGATTGTCGGCATTAGACTTTTTCGGGCTATGCCCACATCGGCATTTGCAGCGGCAAGCTGCGCCTCAGCCTCGCGCAAATCAGGGCGTCGACATAATAGATCGGACGGTAATCCCGGTTGGATCGTTGGCACGCGGATGTCGCGAAGGCTGGTTCCGCGAACTTCTAGCAAATTGATCGGGCGACCGATCAAAAAGGCGAGGTCACCTTCCGCAGAGGCAAGACTGCGCCGAAGGTCATAGAGCCGAGCCAAGGCGTCAGCGGTCGCGAGGCCTTGCTGCTCATATTCGAAAACTGAGACATCGCCGCTAATCATGCGCTTCTTGAGCGCCGCCTCAATGGCCTCTGCGACCGCTACATTATCGCTGGCAAACTTAACACGCTCCCGAAGAGCTAGAACCGTAAAATAGTTTGTGGTGACGTCGCCAACCAAGGTTTCCGCGAGAGCCTCCCTAGCGTAGTAGCTAGCCTTGACCCGGGCTAATGCGGATTGGGTTTCATAGGCCCCACGCCCCCAAAGATCGACCTCATAGCCTACCCTTAGCCCGGCCTGATAGATCTCGCGGGTCGCATAGTCCGCGCGGGTCGGAGCTGTACCAATGCCAAATTCCGGCGCACGCAACTCCGCCCGCACGATGGCGTCCACAGTGGGCAAGCGTCCAGCCTTTGTTGCCCGCGACCGCGCCTCCGCCTGAGCAATTCGAGACACCGCTGTTTGAAGATTGAAATTATTGCTTAGGGCAATCTGAACCAGCTCTTCCAGCTCAGCGCTGTTGAACTCGGTCCACCAGCGCTCGGGCGGAATGATCTTTTCGCTCTCGACGCTGGCACTGTTCCAGCGCTCAGGTATCCAACGCTTCCACGGTTGCTCAGCTCTGGTTTCCTTTGGCGCAGCCCAAGACAAACCAACAGGCGCAAAAAAACCTGCGAGCATTGCCAAAACTACAACCCTATGCCGCCGAACGCGCACAATACCCCACAACTCTGCGCACGCCCCCCAAAGGCCAACGCAATCGAACACTAAATCAGTAGCGAATGTTATAAAAAATGTAAATTAACGAGCAGTGAAATAGGAGCCATCAGTGGGCATGAAATGTAACACTCAGAAGGTCATAACAATTTAGGTACTGAAAACGGGGCGAAAAATAGCCACAACTCTTAATAGACATAAAAAATATACAACATAATTTGCGCCCATTAATCTAAGTTATACAAACACACCCTCACGTTGCCAGTAGGTTGCTACAATCTTTTCGCCCTCCGTTACAGCATTACCGGCATGAAGAGACGATGGCTCGATACGACCGAGTGGGTCTAGGTCATGGAAAAACACCGCCCCACCGGCTCGAGGTTTGAACTTGAGGTTACTGGTCGGAAATGCGGTTTCACCGCCGCCCACAGGGGTCGCCAGATAGATAACAGTCGTCGACACGCGCTGTCCGCCCCGTTCGAGTTGTCGCCTGCCACCGGCTTGGTCAGATCGAAAGGCGTCAAAGTGAGGCTTATATTGCTGACCCGGTTGATAGCGCAGAACCTGAAGGCCTTCTGCACGGTCGGCCGGCCAACCGGTCAAGGCGCTCAAACGCGCCTCTAAGGCGGCGATCAAGGGCGTTTCGCCTCGTTTAAAAGAAACGCTTGTACTGGTTCGAGCCTGATGTTCGATACTGTCGCCAGTTTCATCATCAACAACACTCGACTGCTTTAAGCCGCGATCAAAAGCATAACCTATAAGGTCCTGACACTCACGGGCGGTCAGCAATCCGTCGAACAGTGCGGCACGCGGAGCATCGGCCCGGGCCAAAATAGCAATGTCACGATCAGCAATTCGAATAAGGTCATTGGTCGGCAACACAGGCGCACTAGGCTTCCAGTCGCTATTTCGGCCCATCAAAACCGTAGCCACATCAAGCGCTGCGATGGCCTGGTCTCGGTTCCAAACCTTCTCAACCATCCGATCATACATATCGAGAGGATCACAGGCGCGCTCAAGGTTTTCGACGATCCATTGGCACCAGTCAGTACCGTGGACGTTTAGGCTAGGCTCTGTGATGTGCTTCGCATCCATCGCAATAATAACCTACGATTGCGCCACCATTAATCGTGTAATGGCAATGACGATTTGAGCGTGAATAAACTAGTTCCGAGTCTTATGATAAGACTATAATTGATTAAACAATTATTCAAATGACGCGACGCCAATGTCATCATAATCATGGTGCGTCCTGCTATTCTTCCGAGGCCCGTTACTGATGCCATCAAGGTCTGACCGTCAAAGGGCGCTCGAATTGGCGGACCTCGACCGCGCGTGGTTGACCCTCAAGTCCGGCGCAACCGTAACCGATCAGGCGCTAACACTGCTTGGGGCAAAGAAACGCAAGGTCCCGACTCCCCTCGAGACGCTCATCAGATATCTCGCGGAACAGATCGAGGCCGACGGCCAACAGCGTGCTGAACGGGACTGTGAGCTGGCCTATCACAATCGTGACCATATTAAAGACGTGCTGGTTTCGCTCAAACTGCTGACCAACGCAGCGCCCAACCTCCTGTCCGAAGAGGATCTTCATCTCATCATCCTCGCCATGTTGGGCCATGATCTTGGCCATGATGGTCTGCCAAACCGTGCTCCGAGACAGTTGGAGATCCAATCATCAGAGATGGTCTGCTCCCTTTTGGATCCATCAGTTTTGGGACATCAGAGATCAAGGCGTCTTAAGACGATCATCCTTATGACCGACCCAAGGGATTATCGAACACTCGCACAGCGTTCCCGCCGTAGCGTCCTGTCGACCCAAATAGGCTTGGCCGTCGATGCGGACCTTTTCGCCAGTCTTCTACCCTCTCGCGGCTTTCAATTAGGGGCTCGGCTCGCCGAAGAACAGGTTCGCGCAGGCCTGACTGAGGCCAAAAGCCTAGCAACCCTGCAAGGGCGATCGGGCTTCTTGAGGTTTGCCCCTTTGCTTAGTCCGGCTGCCCAATCCTTAGGGATGCGGGACCTTGTCGACGCGCAATTGTCGGTGATCCAACAGTTGGGTGAGGCGGATCGGCTGCGCCCATGGACCCCATCCTGGGGCGACGAGTTCGCGGGCCTTGTCCATAATCACCTCAGAACAGGTTAATCGATTTAGCTTTCGTAGGGTAAGCTTTTAATCTAGCACTTCTTTAATATTGAATATGAAGGTGGACCATGAGCATTCATTCGAAGAAATCGGATCCCTACAGGTCTCTGGTTGAGATTGGAACGGCTCTGTCATCTAATCGCAACCTAGACTCATTGCTCGAAACTATACTACTATCTGCCAAGGATCTCTCGAATGCCGACGGGGGTACCTTTTATCTCGTCGATGACGATGCTCAGCTCAATTACAAGATGTTATTCACGAGCTCCCTGAACTTCGCCATGGGTGGAACCTCGGGCACGCCGGTCAATTTCCCTCCAATCGCCATGAGCAACGAGGGGGCCGTGACCGCTTGGTGCGCGCGCGAACAGAAGAGTGTCAATATCGCTGACGTCTATGAGGACACCGAATTCGACTTCTCGGGCCCGCGCAGGTTTGACGCGGCCCAGAACTATCGGACCCTCTCCTTGCTTTGCATCCCGCTGATCAACCATCGCTCGGAGACCGTAGCGGTTCTACAGTTGATCAATGCAAAGGATGTTGAAACCGGCGAGAGCGTCGCCTTTCCTGCCGAGATCCAAGAACTGTGCGAAGCCCTTGCCTCTCAGGCCGCTGTTGCCATTTCCAACCACCAACTGATCGCCCAGTTGGAAGACCTGTTTGAGTCCCTTATCAGCCTGATCAATACGGCCATTGACGAGAAATCGCCCTATACTGGCGGTCATTGTAACCGAGTACCGGAACTGGCCCTGATGCTGGCAGACTCCGCCGCCGCCGCCCAATTTGGTCCGTTCAGCGCGTTCAATCCGACCAAAGAAGAACTCTATGAACTGCGGATCGCCAGCCTACTGCATGACTGCGGCAAGGTCGTCACGCCGGTTCACGTCGTCGACAAGGGCACCAAGCTTGAGACGATTGTCGACCGGATCAAGGTGGTCGATGTCCGCTTTGAGGTCCTGCGCCGCGATCTCGAGATTGCCCATCTGAAAGGTCAGATCAGCGCCGATCAGCTTGCCGCGTCTATGGCCGAGTTGGAGTCTGACCAACTGTTCCTGCAAAAGTCTAATGTCGGCGGCGAGCGTATGAGCCCTGACGACATCGAACGGGTCAAACAGATTGGTGCACGCCAATGGCAGCCCCATGGTCAAGAGGCTCAGCCGTTCCTTACCGAGAACGAGTTACAGAATCTGACCATCGTCGCGGGCACCCTGACCAGCGAAGAACGTGACATCATCAACTACCATATTGTTGCCACGATCAAGATGTTGGAGGCCCTGCCCTGGCCCAAACATCTGCGTAATGTTCCGGAATTTGCGGGTGGTCACCATGAACGCATGGACGGCAAGGGCTATCCCAAGGGCCTGACCAAGGACCAGATGTCGCTGCAGGCGCGCATGCTCGGCCTCGCCGACGTCTTCGAAGCCCTGACCGCCGCAGACCGCCCCTATAAGAGCGGCAAGACCCTGTCAGAAGCCCTAAAGATCATGGGCTTCATGAAGCGCGATCACCATATTGATCCGGACCTGTTCCAGATCTTCATTCAGGACCGCCTGTACCTCAAATATGCCGAGAAGTTCCTCAATCCGAACCAGATCGACGAGGTTGATGTCGAGGCCCTACTGAAAATCTGACCGTCAGAGTTTAGCCAAAAATGCCCCGACAGCTGCCCTATAGGCCTCGAAATTTTCGCGGCGGGTGTTATGGCCCGCGCCTGCGAGCTGCATCGTTTCAATCTGCGGATTGAGTTCCTGCGCAGCCTTGGCGATCTCAGGCGTGACAATCCCGCCAAAGCCAGGCTCGCCATAGATCAGCAGGGTCGGCGCAGTAATACGCGCCACATAGTCTTGCCAAGGTTCAGGGTCATAGAGCCGGACCTCCGGATCAACCTGGGTCTTCGAGACTGTCCAGGCGGCAAACTCATCCGAGTGCCAGGTCGCAGAGCGCTCCTTGCCCAGAGCTGTAATCTGTTCAGCGGTCATGGCCTGCAGCGCCTCAACCTGCTTGCGGAACTGGGCCTGCCAACGGGCCGCATGGGAAGGATCTCTCTGCGCCATGAAGGGGGGATCCTCCAAAACTACCCCTAAGACCTTGTGCGGATAAAGACTGGCAAATCGCGCCGTGGTTCGGGCACCGATCGAATGGCCCATGACAACGGGCATTTGGAGCCCGAGTTGCTCGATCGCTTGGGCCAGATCCAAGGCTGGGTCATGTTCGGGCTCAGCACCAATTCGAACACTCTGGCCATGCCCACGGGCATCGAGCATGATCAGGTCGAAATCAGCCTCAAGGGCTTGGGCAACGCGTGTCCAGCAGAGTCCATTATCGGTCAATCCGTGGGAAAGGACCAAGGCTGGCTTTGCACCGCCGGTCCGGTGATAGGCCAGAAAACCATCGGCAATATCGACCCGACCTGAAGACCAGTGGGACATGGTCTATCTCCTAAACTCCGATCAGCCCCTACCAGGCATAGGCCTCAGGCGCAGGCCCAACGGCAGGGAATATGGCATCAATCGCCGTCAGAAAGTCGGGCGCAAGACGCAGGCTCGGCACATGCAATACCGACGAGAGTTGCGCTCGACTTCCCGGCCCGATTATGGTCGAGGTCACGCCCGGTTGGTGCAGCAGCCAGGCCAAAGCCACCGCTGTCGGGGTCTGGCCGATAGAACGACAAAGTTCGCCATAGCGGGCCAACTGATCGGACCGCGCCAAGGCCGCTGCGCGAACCATCTCCGACTGCCGCCGCCCCACCGTCTCCTCGCCCGTGCCAGCGAGCAATCCACCCGCCAAGGGGCTCCAGGTGATGAGGCCAAGCCCGTAGGCCTGACAGGCGGGCAGGACCTCTAGCTCCACTCGTCGCTCGATCAGATTATAGAGGCTCTGTTCGCAGACCAGTCCTAGCCGATGCAGGTGCCCTGCCCGCTCATTCATCTGGGCGATCTTCCAACCCGGAAAATTGCTCGAGCCGACATAAGTAATCTTGCCTTGGCTGATCAGACGATCCATCGCCTGCCATATCTCTTCGGGCGGCGCGGCGCGGTCAATATGATGCATCTGATAGAGGTCAATATGGTCGACGCCCAGTCGCTTGAGACTGGCATCACAGGCCATCTGGATATGGCGCGCCGACAGGCCGCGATCATTGATCTGATCGGACATGGGCTCATGAACCTTGGTGGCAAGCACTATCCGATCGCGACGGCCCCGGTCCTGCGCTAACCATTTTCCAACGAGGGTTTCGGTCGTTCCAACGCCCAGATGGCCGCCATATTGGTTCGCCGTATCGATGAAATTGATCCCCGCCTCTAGGGCATCAGTGAGGATGGAAAAGGACTCTGCTTCTGAGGTCCTGGGACCAAAATTCATCGTGCCGAGGCACAGGCTACTGACCTTGAGGGCGGATCGACCCAGCTGACGATAGTCCATCATCTTCCCTTCAATCCGGCCCTAGGGCGCGCGCAGGGTGGCGCCGGTTCGCAAGCCCTCGACGGACTGGGCCACGCTTTCCCGCGCCAGATACTGAGCCCGCTCGGAAAGACCCTTATAGGCCTCATAGGTGATCGACGGCACGATCGGCTCACGAAACCATGGGGCATAGAATTCGAGATTGGGGATCGAGCGGATGGCATTGGCAATATTGGGTGTGCCGCCGTGCCATGCCCTGACATCCCGGATCATGATCGCCCCCGCAGGTGCTGGGCACACGGTGCTGAGCCTCATCCATTCTGGCTCATTTTCGAGCGTCGGAATGGGCACACGCGAATGCTGGGTGCCTGGGATCTGGCGGGTTGGGCCGTTAAAGGGCGTCACGTCCTGCGGCAGGAAATTGACGCAGACATAGGGGCAAGGAAGGTCCCGGATGCTCAACTGACCGCGGGGGTCATAGAACGAACTGAACGGGGTTTGACCGCCCGGTGCCCAGTCTCGAACATCGGAGTGGAGCGGCTGATAGCCCACAGCGCCGGGCAGGCAAAAGTCCCCACTCGCCGCGCGGAGAACGAAATCAGGCGAACCAAAGATGGCGGCGACCAGGTCCGTGGCCGCGCGGGTCTCTAGCAACATCTGCCATTCAGGTCGGTGCAATTGGCTACGGGTCAGGCTCGAGCCGCCAAAGGAATAGCGGTGCGATCCGCGATTGCCCTTGCGGCCCTCATCCAGCGCAAGAATCTCGGCAGCGACCGCGTTACACCCCTCCCGCAGGAATTCGGTCTGCTCGTCATTGAGGATATTGGCGACCACGACAAAGCCGTCGCGGTTGAACAGTTCCACCACCCGCGCGACATCCGTGGCTTCAAGAATCTCCAGCCCCTTGATGCCATTGTTGGCTTCAAGATGGGCGCGTAGGGCGATGGTCGACGGATCGCTCCTCCAGTCTTGCGCGTCAAACGGGTTTATCTCCGCGTGCCCCATGGCAGTCATCTCCTCAGCAATCCCAACGCTATTATATAAACCGTCATTATAGAAATTTGACGGTTCTGTCGAACCTCAAAGTGACATGAAACCGAAAACCGCTCTATCCGCTGCGGCCCAAGGCCTTGACGATCTCCGCGTGCCGTCGCCTCGAGATGCCGTAGCCCGTGAAAATGATCAGCGAGATCACGGCGATCACAGCTGCGACAGGTCCCCACACCAAGACCAGCAAAAACTGGGTCATCTGAGACAGAACAAGACCGACGTGACTGGCCGCATCCTTCGGAAACTGTATCAGGTCGAGCGCTAAGCCTGCCGCCATCACCCCTAGTCCAGAGGCCGCCTTATTGGCAAAGCCGAGCCCGGCGAAATAGAGCCCTTCACGCCGACGACCGAACAGATGCTCATGCTCATCCGCAGCGTCGGCCATCATCGAGGGATAGGATACAGAAACCAGACCAATCCCGACACCAGCGACAAAGGAGTTGATCTGCATCGGCAGCAACGCGGCATCCCCCAGCGGCAGATAGAGCCCCGTCAACTGCCCGCCCTGAAGCACCAGCCAATTGGCCATCAGCAGGGCAAAGCCGATAATGACGACATATTTCTTTTCGAACAGCCTCTGAAACAGCGGCGCCGATGTACTGCCGAGCAAGATGCCGACCAAGAAGGCGTAACCAATGAACTGGATCAGCTCACTTCTCATCTGCCAGACAAAGACAAAGGCGTGATGGTTCAGGCTCGCATTGAGGCCCATGGCCGCATAGATGATCACCGCCGAGATAAACAGGAGCCGAAAGGACCGGTTGGCAAAGATCTCCGCGATCTCGCCCGGCAACCGCTTCCACATGGCCGATTCCACCGCCTCTGGCTGAGGCAGACGGCTGGCATACCGGTACACCCCCAAAAGGCAGACCGTCATACAGACCATCAAGATCCCCGCGACCGTCCAGCCAAAACCGGGATAACCCTCTGGCCGCTGCAGTCCACCCTTGGCGAAAAACAGCGAATAGCCCATGGCCGTGACCGCAACCGAGACCAAGATCCCCGATACGACCCGAAAGACGACCACGCTGGTGCGCGCCGCATAGTCGGTGGCAAGCTCAGCCCCCAAGGCAATATAGGGTACATTAAACAGCGACATGGTGCTTCGCGCTGCCACGGACATAACCGTGAGCCAAACAAATAGACCGATGGGTCCTAATCCCGCCGGAGGGGAGAAGAGCAGCCCAAGGGACAGAGCAATCAGCGGAGCCGACAGGGCCATCAACGGTAAACGGCGTCCGAACCGCGAGGAGATATTGTCAGACCATGACCCAACCAACGGATCAACCACAGCGTCGAAGGCCAGGCTGACCGCCAAGGCTGCACCGACCAGAAGGCCCGACAGGCCCAAGACGGCGGAATAGTAAAAGAAGATGAACCCGATGGCCGTATCAAACCCACCTGTCTGCACCGCCTGCCCCAAGCCATAGGCCAACTTTACAAACACAGACGGATTGGATGGCATGACTGTTTGCGTGTCTGGGGATGGACGATCAGAGGCCTGCATCGGCTCTTCCTTTTTATGAGATCAGACCAAACCCAAGGATTTGTACTAAGAGATTAGGCGGTAAAATTCATTGCAATGAAAGACCCAAATCCGTGCTCCACACCCTCAGCGTCGCGACCTGGTCTCTCTCCGTCGACACAGATGGCGGCATGATCCGGCGACTGACCTGTGGAGCGCGCGACGTGCTTCGGCCCATACCGGATGAGTGCCGCGATCCAACACTGTCGTGCTGTTACCCGCTCTTGCCCTTTGCCAATCGGATCGATCAGGCCCATCTGGCCTTTGAGGGTCGGGTGGCCGAGATTATCCCTGCCCTGCCAGAACCCCACGGGCTTCACGGCACCGGATGGCAATCGAATTGGACAGTGGAAGAGATAGGGTCCGACCATCTGGTCCTGACCCTTGAAGGTGGCGCAGACCGGGCTTGGCCTTGGCGCTGGCGTGCGGAGCAACGTTTTTCCATCACGCAATCGGGCCTGACGGTCGATCTGACCCTAACCAATATCGACACGGTTCCGGTCCCCGCGAGCATAGGGCTACATCCCGCCTTTTTGCTCGAAGCTGAGACCCGAATTGAAACGAACATCGATGGGATTTGGGACTGTCGCCCCGACCTGATTCCCAGCGACTGGCGAGCGATCAATTGGCCCCATATCGAAACGCACTTCCTCGACAATTGCCTCACAGGCTGGTCAGGACGCGCGACTATTCGAACGCGAGGCCAGAGCCCGATCACCCTTGTCGCCGACACAAGCCATCTTCAGGTTTACCGACCAAAGGGTGAGAATTTCGTCTGTCTGGAGCCTGTTACAGCCAGACCAAATGTCTGGACACCCATCGAGAACGGCCCCGTCGAGCCTCCTGCCATAGTGGCACCGCTAGAGCGCTTGTCAGTGACAATGACCCTATCGGCCTAGGGCGGCGACGCAGGCGGCTGTTTTCTCACTGACCTCAGCGGCGGATAGTCCGGGGCGGTAGAGTTCAGAGCCCAGACCAAACCCGCTTGTGCCTGCGGCCTGCCATTCGGCCATGGCGGATGGACCTATGCCACCGACAGCAATGACCTTCACGTGACGCGGCAGGACGGCACCGATGGCCTTGAGATGGCCAGAACCTAGGGTCGCGGCGGGGAACAGCTTCAAGACCCTTGCACCCGCATCAATGGCCGCAAAGGCTTCGGTAGCGGTCATAAAGCCGGGCAAGGCCTCCAGCCCTAGGGCAAGGCTGCGCAAGATCACATCGCGATTGACGTTTGGCGAGACGATGAACTGACCACCCGTCGCCTTGACTGCGTCCACATCTGCAACGCTCAGGACCGTGCCCGCACCGACGATCATCTGGTCCTTAAACCGGATCACGAGCCGCCTGATGCTCTCCAGCGGCTCAGGGGAATTAAGCGGCACCTCCATGGCCCGAATGCCCTGCCCATAGAGGGCCTCACCGATGGCGATTACCTCATCCGGCGTCACGCCGCGCACAATGGCGATGATGGGAAGCTGTTCTAAAGCCTCATCGATGGTCATAGAGCGATCCCTTCAATGATCGAGGTCAGACCGGCCAGCGCCGCCGCTTCTCCGTCGATGGTTTGGCAGGTCCTGCCTCGCGCCACCAGGGCCCGACCATAGGCGGCACAAAGGGCTGGATCGCCGATCAAGGTTACAAGCTCGTCTTCTGATGCACCCAATAGCCGAGGGCTTGAGGCAACATCGGACCCGATCAATAGGCCCGATAGAAACCCTGCCGACTGCCCCTCAGCCACTGATCCCGTCAGTTGTCGGGCGCGGAGACCAAAGAGACGCGCGCTCAGGGCATCACCCTCCCCTGACGCGGCAAGCCCTGCGGCAAAGCCCTCTGGCTCGGCGGGGTCTTCAACCGTCGCCAAGATGCTGTGCTGGCTGAGCAGGGCATAGAGTTCACCGGTCATGGCCGTGACAAAATCGGTGATCTTGCCGCCTTCAACCCAGACCCACTTGGCGTGGGTGCCGGGCAAACAAAAGAGGCCGGTTTGCACTGTCGAGGCCAGGGCACCAAAGATCTGCACCTCTTCGCCGCGCATCACATCGGGCCCATGAGCCTGACCCACGGTGCGAACACCCGGCACGATCCAGACACTCTCGGCGGGCTGTACCAGACCCTTCGCAATGGACATGGCATCAGCCGGACAGTCGACATAGGGCGCTGCCATCCAGCCGAGATTAGACCCCGCCATACCGCCGAGCAGAACAGGCAAGCCTTCCGCCTTCAGAGCCGGTCGGATGTCCTGTTCTAGCCTCAGTGGCACATCGCCCCGGCCGATCTTGGAGACGCCAAAGGGAAAGCTGGCACTGGCCACCGCCCTGCCCGCCTCGATCCGCCAAGCCCGGACATTGGTCGTGCCCCAGTCGCAGGCGAGCCAAGCGCTCACGTGCGCCCGCCATCTATGACAAGGTTCTGGCCGGTGATCATGGCGCTATCGTCGGCGGCGAGGAAAAGAACCAGCCGCGCGACATCTTCCGGCGCAATCCGTTTCTTCAAGGCCACCTGCTCCATCCAAGCCGCTTCGGCCTCAGGCGTCAGCCACAACTGCAACTGGCGTTCCGTGACCACCCAGCCCGGCGACACGGCATTGACCCGGATATTGTCCACGCCCCATTCGCGCGCCAAGGATTTGGACAGGCCGATCACCGCAGCCTTGGCCGCCGTATAGGCGCTGAGGTCGGCCGGTCCTAAGAGCGCATTGATCGAAGACAGATTGATGATCGACCCGCCGCCGCTGGCTACCATCCCGGCCTGCACAGCCTGCGACGCGAGGAAAACGGGATCGAGATTGACCGCCAGATTGGCTCGCCAAGCGCTGGCCTCCATCTCTGCGGCGCGGTGCCTTTGATCATTGGCGACATTGTTGACCAGCACCGTGACCGGTCCCCATTGGTGAGCCGCCTGAGCTATGGCAGCCTGCAAATTCTCAGAGCTTGTCACATCGCAAGCTTGGAACGCGACCGTGCCGCCCAAGCGCGTCGCCAAGGCCTGCCCCGCCTCAACCGCAATATCGATAAACGAGACCTTTGATCCTTGCGCGGCAAAGGCTTCGACAAGGGCTGCGCCTATGCCGGTCGCGCCCCCGGTGATGAAGACGTGGCGGTCCTTCAAGCTGGGATAGTCGGCAAAGGCTCCCATCAGTGGGACTCGCGACTGACCGCATCGCCACTCGAGCCGACCAGAAAGTCTTGGTCACAGCCCCGGTCGGCTTGCAGCACCGTGGCGACATAGAGCTTGGCCCAACCGCGAAAATAGGGAGAAGCTGGCCGCGCCATAGCCGGATCGGCTGCGCGCCTCGCCAATTCCGCTTCGCTAACCTGAAGGGTCAAGGTCCGCGCTGGCCCATCAAGGGAAATCAAATCCCCATCTTGCACGAAGGCCAATGGGCCTCCCGCATCGGCTTCTGGGTTCACATGCAAAATGACCGTACCAAAGGCCGTGCCGCTCATTCGCGCATCCGATATCCGCACCATGTCGCGAACGCCCTTGGCCAAGAGCTTGGCGGGCAAGGCCATATTGCCGACCTCGGGCATGCCCGGATAGCCCTTTGGACCGCAGCCCTTGAGCACCAATACGCAGGTCTCGTCGACATCCAAATCAGGCAGGTCGATCCGCGCCTTATAGTCCTCGATGGATTCAAAGACGACCGCGCGGCCCGTATGGACCAAGAGTTCTGGCGACGCGGCACTCGGTTTCATCACCGCACCGCCGGGACTGAGGTTGCCGCGCAGGACCCAAAGCCCTGAACTGGGCGCAACAGGGGCCTCCATAGTCCGGATCACTTCGGGATTATCGCAGCGCGCCATATCGGCGATCTGGGCTTGGGTTAGGCCGCTGACTGTGATGGCCGCGCCGCGCAGGTGCGAGCCAAGCGCCTTGAACACCGCCGGAACACCGCCCGCATAACAGAAGTCCTCCATCAGAAACCGACCCGACGGCATCAGGTCGACCAAGAGCGGGATATCGCGGCCCAGTCGGTCGAAATCCTCTTGCTCTAGAGGCACGCCCAAACGACCCGCCAAGGCGATTAGGTGCAGAACCGCATTGGTCGAGCCGCCAATGGCCGCGTGGGTCAAGATGGCATTTTCGAAGGCTTCGCGCGTGGCGATGGCGGACATCTTCACATCGTCGCGCACCAACTGCACGATCCGCCGACCTGTCAGATGGGCCAAGGTGGCGCGGCGACCATCCACGGCGGGCAAGGCCGCATTTTCCGGCAGGCTGAGGCCTAGCGCCTCCACCAGACTGGCCATGGTCGAGGCTGTTCCCATGGTCATACAGACGCCATGGCTGCGCGACATGCCGCTTTCGGCGGACATGAAGTCGGCGAGCGTCATTTCACCGGCGCGTACCGCCTCTGAGAACTTCCAGACATCGGTGCCCGAGCCAATATCCTTGCCGCGGAACTTGCCGTTCAACATAGGGCCCGAGGACACGACCATGGTCGGTAGATCGACACTGGCCGCGCCCATCAATTGACCGGGAGTGGTCTTATCGCAGCCGCCGAGGAGCACGACACCGTCCATGGGATTGCCCCGGATCGACTCCTCAACCTCCATGGCCAAGAGGTTACGAAACAGCATGGCCGTTGGCCGCATCTGGGTTTCCCCCAGCGACATGGCAGGAAACTCTAGGGGCAGACCGCCCGCCTCCCAGACCCCACGTTTTACGTGCTCGGCCAAGTCTCTAAGCCCCGCATTGCACGGGGTCAGTTCCGACCAGGTGTTGCAGATACCGATGACGGGACGACCGTCAAACACATCATCTGGAAGCCCCTGGCTCTTCATCCAACTGCGATGGATAAAGCCATCACGGTCGAGCTTGCCATAGGTACGGGCGCTTCTGAGCGGTTTACGAGCCACGGTCTTATCCTGTGCAATCCGCCGTCTTGGGCGCGTGATCCTTGAGGCAGGCTGCCTTAGTTTTATTTTATAGGTCGTAGATAACGGTCACTGGACCACACCATCGGCCAGTTTCCGCAGCCCGCCGGTGATGATCTGCACGACCATGGTCTCGGCGGTGTCTATATCGATCGAGCCCTCGGCGACCTGCTTTCCCGCCCGGTCGGTAAGGGACATGAACAGGCTGACGGCGGATATGGCAACGGGCAAGCTCAAGCCATATTCCCGGCGCGTTTCCTTGACGAAATAGCGGATGGTCCGATCTCGCGCGGCTGCCGACTCCACCTCCATCAGCCTCACCACGGAGGGGTCAGCCAAAAGGGCTTGGATCAGAGCGCCTCTCGCCTTGGTGTGCTCCAGATAGACCCGGGTGGTTTGCCGGATCAGCTCTTCATAGGACTGAGCCTCGAGGGCTAGCTTGCCCCCCCGGCCATCAAGATCCGACTGTTCGCGCTGAAGCAAGGCCGCGAGCAAAAATTCGCGACTGGGGAAATAGTTATAGACCAGCGCCTTGCTGACCGCGCCCTCACGGCTCAGACGCTCCATCGAGACCGCCGTCAGCCCCTCCTCCAAGATAATCCGCGCTGCATCATCAAGGATCAGCGACCGACGCACCTCTGGCGCTAGGCGGGTGCGTTTACGGGTTTCGACAACAGCCATCAGGTCCATTCCATTGTTCGGTCTCATCATGGCCGAATAGTGCCAGAAAACAACAATCCACAGGCTAATCTGCTAAGATCAGGACTGAACCTTCCAAATGGCGACCCCTGCTGGCGGCAAGATGGGGCCCCCTAAGACAAATTCCGTACCCTTGGCCACGGGGACATGACGCGGTTCCGGCGCGAAGTTATTGGCGATGCCGAAACCACCCCTATGGCTAACCCGCACCCCTTCCGGCATGGACATCAGGGTCAGACCTGCACGATTGGCAGCATCGGACAGGATGTGAGCCAAAGCGTCCTCTTGAGGCGCAAAGGCCAGATAGTCACGCTGCCCCGACCTGATCCAAGCCGGGTGACCATGCTCAAAGCGTCCTAAGACCTCAGCCTGGGTGCTCACATCCTCTCGCCAATCGCGGCCGCTCAGTTCCGTACCATTGGCGTCAATGGCCATAGAGGTACCTGGACGCAAGCTCTCAACCCGCTGAACCGAGAGCGGCAAGAGCGTGGACAGATCTCCCGGCGGTAGGTTGCCCGGAATATGCAGATCGCGGGTCTTAGACCCCGCTCGCACCCCAAATACTGTCACGGCCTCAGTGGCTTCGAAAGCAGCCAGCGCTTCACGCGACACAATGGGAAGGCACGGTGCAACAACCAACCGATAGGCGCTGAGGTCCGCGCCGGGCGGGACAATGTCCACATCAAGGCCCATCTGGCGCAGGCTCGAATACCAAGCAAAGGCCTCTTTCAAGGCGCGATAGCCTTGAGCCTGCGGCTGGATCGTCGTGACCCAGTCACCTTCATAGGAGAAAACCAGCGCCACAGGCGATGGCCCACAAGGCGCAAGCTGGCCCAAGACGCTGACCTCAGCGGCCACCTGCCGTGCCTCTTGGCCGCCAATATCCTCGCTGCGGTCGGGCCGGTTTAGACCAGCATGCATCTGTTCCTGTGCAAAAGGCGCTTGTCGCCAACGGAAAAAGGACACCACCTCCGCGCCATGGGCAAAGGCCTCCCACGTCCAAGCGCGGACCATGCCGGGCAGCGGGGATGGATTGAACGAGGCCCAGTTCACCGGTCCCGGCTGCTGCTCCATCACCCACCAGCGCCCGCGCCCGCAGCCGCGATAAAGGTCGTGGTGAAAGGCGGCGACATCGGGATGGCCCTGCCGCAGATAACGCGCCTTGTCCTCGGCACTGAACCAGAACTGCTCAAGGAAGCCGAGGGGGTAGCTGTCCCAACTGGCGACATCGAGGTCTTGGCTGACCGCAAAATGGTCAAACTCGGTATAGAAACCCATGAAATTATGGATCATGTCGCGGCCCGGTGAGTGCCGACGCAAGAGATCGACCTGAAGTCGGTTGAAGCTCACCACCTCGTCCGACGCGAACCGATTATAGTCCAAACGATGGCTTGGATTGGCTTCGGTCACGGTCAGGTGCGGCGGGTCCACCTCGTCGAAGCTGCGATAGACCTGAGACCAGAAGACGGTGCCCCAGGCCTGATTGAGGGCCTCGACCGTTCCATAGCGCGCCGCAAGCCAGAGCCGAAAGCGCTGGGCCGCAGAGGCGCAATAGCTGATGGTCGTATCGTGGCAACCATATTCATTGTCGGTTTGCCAAGCCACCACGGCAGGATGCTGGCCATAACGTTCGCCCAAGGCTTCGGTAATCCGAGCACATTCAGCGCGGTAGCCCTCGTGAGAAAAGCTGTAGTGACGCCGGGACCCGAACTGGCGCCTCTGTCCCCGATCATTGATCGCCACCATATCGGGATGCTGATCCACAAGCCATTTGGGCGGGGTTGCGGTGGGGGTGCACATGATGACCGATAGGCCAGCCGCATGGAGGGTCTCAATGGCTTGGTCTAGCCACGCCCAGTCAAACTGCCCCGGTTCCGGCTCAATCCGGCTCCAAGCAAACTCAGCGATCCGCACGACTGAGAGGCCCATATCGGCCATTCGCGCCGCATCGTCAGCCCACCAGTCTTGCGGCCAATGTTCGGGATAGTAACAGACGCCAAGTTTCATCTAAGCCTAGCCTTCAAAATAGAGCGGCGGCGATCCTGCCACATCAACCGACAGGGCAAAAAGTCCGCCCGCCTGCGGCTGCGCCTCGAGTTGCTGGGGTGTCAGTCCATCGCGCGCACTGGTCACAAACAGGGTCTTGAGATCCGGGCCGCCGAAGCTGCAACTGGTCGGGCACTGAACGGGCACGGGGATGATCCGGTCAATGCTGCCATCGGGCGCATAGCGCACAATGTGCCACCCATCCCATTGGGCGTTCCATAGATAGCCCTCGCAATCCACCGCCGAGCCATCGGGCGTCGCCGCCTGCCCTAGCGTTTGGGCAAAGACCTGCTGCCCGCTAAGTCCTTCAACGCCGATATCGTAGCGATAGAGGGTCTGTTCGAGGGAGTCGGCGAGATAGAGATTAAGGCCATCAAGGCTGGTTCGAAGCGTGTTGGTGATGCCCCAGTCGCGAACGACCGCCCTACCCGACCAGTCTGGCTTGACCTGAAAGACCGCCCCTGAACGTTCTGCGGCTTCATCATGCATAGAGCCAAACCAGAAACTGCCATCAGCGCCAACATTGCCGTCATTGCTACGATTGCTCGGATGTTCGTTCGGGGTCGGGTAACGCAGGCTAAAGTGACCCGACTGCGGATCGAAAATACCCGCCCCAGCGGCCGTTGCAGCGACAAAGCCTCCGGCCCGGCGTAGACCCAGCGCAGTAATTTGCTCGCCCGGATCAAGGCTTCCCGTCTCACCCGTCGAAGGCTCAAACCAATGGACCTTGCGGCCCACAATATCGACCCACCATAGCCGCCCATCGCGCGGGTCCCAGCAAGGCCCTTCCCCTAAGGCGCAGCGAAGATCTGCGACGCAGTGGACGGTCATGTCAGACGCTCCAGATGATAGACGGCAATCTCTTGCGCCCGAAGGACGGGCAGAGGCAGCCCCTGATGCATCAAAGCGGTACCGGAGGCTTCGAACGCCCGACCGGTCAAGGTTGACGGCGTAGATTTCATGGTCCGCTGCGGATGGATCGGCGGGTTTAGTAGGGTCACGCGATAGGTCGCCGATCCGTCAAGCCCCGCAAGTCGCAAGGGACCAAGCGTTGCCGTGGCCGGGGTTCCAACCTGAGCGGCACTGACCAAGGCTCCGGACTCCCCCACGACCATCATCGCGGTCATACCAGCATCGGGATGAGACAGGCGCAAGGTGCGGCCCGAATGGAGTAAGGCGCGGTGCTGCTTATGGAGCGAAATGACCCGTGCTAACAGCTCACGCTCACGAGGAGCCATGGCTCGCAGGTCCGCCTCAACGCCAAAATGGCCAAAAATAGCGGTCCAGGCCCGAAAGCCAATCCCTGTGTCACGCGCCGTCGTGTGGCTCGCGCGCGGGCCAACGTGTGAGCCCATAATTTCGGGCGGGAAGAACAGACTAAAACTACGCTGGATGGCTTGGCGCTCAACCGGATCGTTGCAGTCGGAGGTCCATATCCGGTCGGTGCGGTGCAAGATCTCGAAATCCGCACGCCCGCCGCCAGAGGCGCAGGACTCGATCTCAACATGCGGATGTTTGGCTCGCAGACCATCGATCAGGTCATAGACCGCACGGGTCTGACGATGGACCGCCGCCTGACCGCCACTGACCGGATGGGTCAGATCGCGGTTCATGTCCCATTTCAGATAGTCGATATCATTTTCGCTCAGCAGCCGATCCAACTGAGCGAAAATGGCGGCGCGAACTTCTGGGCGCGTAAGGTCGAGCACATATTGCCCGCGCCCGAGCGGCTGAACCCGGTCGGCAACGCCAAGCACCCACTCGGGGTGGGCCCGCAACAGATTGGAATCAGCATTGGCCATCTCTGGCTCGACCCAAAGGCCAAAGCCCATCCCAGACGCGTGAACCTCCGCAATCAGCGGACCAAGACCCTTGGGATATTTGATCGGATCCGCCGTCCAGTCGCCCAGGCTGGTTCGGTCGTCATTGCGTCCTAAGAACCAGCCATCATCGAGCACAAAACGCTCGGCACCCACGGCCGCGGCATGACTTATGAGGTCGGATAGGACCGCTGGATCATGATCGAAATAGACCGCTTCCCAACTGTTGAAGTGGACGGGCCTTGGCTTTCCTGCCAGCCGCCCACCCAAGATCTGTTGACGAACAAAGGGGTGGAACCGATCGCTCAAACCATTCAGGCCCGCGTCGGACCTCGCCGCATATAGGGTTGGCGACGGATAGGCCTCGCCAGACGCCAAGGTCATTTCACCCGGTAAGAACAGTTCCCCAGCCTGCATCTGGACCCGCCCATCACGCAGGCGCTCGACCAACATGCGGTGGTTGCCGCTCCAAGCTAGATGCAATCCGATCACCGCGCCCTGCTGGTCGCTAAAGCCTGGCTCACCCACGGCCAGCAGCGGCGGGGCATGGTGTGAAGTCCGCCCCGTCCGGTTTTCACTGGCCCACATGCCGCCCAGAACGCGCAACCGATAAGGCCGCCCCTCATTGGCCCAGCGCCCCTCAAAGGCCAGAAGTTCATCATGCTCGAGCGGCAGACACCCCGCGGCGAGCCAGTCCACCGTCAGAGCAGAAGGGCCTTGATTGATGAGGCGATTGCGGAAGGAAGCAACGCCGGTCTGGGCGTCCATCTCGATCACGAGCTCCAGGTCCACTCCTGCAAGCCCATCAGACAATAACAGGCTGGCTCGATGGTCGTGGACCTCCCATGACACCACCTGAAACTGGCTAAGGACCAGATCGCCTGACCGATGGAGCTGCGCCAGTGGTGTTCCCAGAAAGCCCCGGGCCGCATCTGGTGCGAGGTCTAACACCTCGCCGCCGTCGAGCATACCGTGCGGAATCGGCCTTTGTGCAAGCTCAGCTATCGCCGCGAGGTCCGCCCCCAAGGCGAGGCTTGGACCCCAATAGACCAAGGCTGGCGGCTCGCTCGCCCTGGCGCTGAACACCATCGTGTCCCCGCCCGCATCTAGCCGAAACCGAAACCCTGTCATGGTCGAATCCGCTCCCCGATCCTGTGGCGCGCAGGCTAGCCTCGCCAGCCGGTCTTGACCATCCGTACAATAATCCGATTGACGACGGCCCCTGCAGGACCCTCAACTGACGTCAAAATACAAAAACCGGTGGGGACCATGCAGACCAACATCATCCAATGGGCCGTGTTTATCGGTCTGACCGCCTTGATGGCCATTCTCACCTTCTGGCAGGTCGCGCGGATGGGCGGGCGGTCGAGCGACTCTAACCGTGAATATTTCCTCGCCGGCGGCAACCTGACCTGGCCCTTTATCGCCGGCTCGATCACCTTGACCAACCTCTCGACGGATCAGTTGGTAGGCATGAACGGCAATCAAATGCTGTTGCTCGCCTGGTGGGAACTGTCAGCCATTGTCGGCCTCTTGATGCTCTGCTGGATCTTTCTGCCGATCTATTATCGCAACAATTGCACGACCACGACCGAGCTCTTGGAGCGTAAATATGGCTCGGTTCATCTGCGAGCCGTGGTCTCGATCCTGTTCCTGCTTGGCAATCTGTTCATCTATCTGCCGATCATGCTCTATACGGGCTCGCTGTTCCTCAAGACCATGTTCGGGATCGATATACCGCTGATCCTTATAGCGGCAACCATGGCCGTTCTGGGCGGAGCCTATGCCATTGGAGGGGGTCTGCGCGCCGTCGCGGTCTATGACACGATCTCAGGCGTCGGCGTCTTGGGCATGGCCGCCTTGGTGGTGATCCTCGGCCTTGCGGCGATCAATTTCGACCTATCAGGCATTCCACCCGAGCGATTGAGCATGATCGGAGGACCGGACTCGCCTATTCCTTGGCAGACCCTGCTGACCGGCATGATCTTCATTCAGATGTTCTATTGGAGCACCAACCAGACCATCACGCAGCGCGCCATGGCCGCGCCCAATCTAAGAGAGGGCCAAAAGGGCGTTTTAGCCGCCGCCGTCATTCGCCTGATCTTTATCCCCGCCATTGTCGTGGTGCCCGGTGTAGTAGCGTTCAAACTGTTCGGCGATGCTGGAGATGCCACCTATGGCAAGCTTGTCGCCTTGGTTATGCCAGGCTGGCTGTCTGGAGCCTTCGCCGCCTTCATGGCCGCCGCCCTATTGACCAGCTACACCTCGGTCCTGAACTCCTCGGTCACGCTCTATGTCTGCGATCTGCACGAGAAGTTCATTGCGCAAAAGCCCGATATTGGTCGCTTGAACACCATCATTTCGGCGTCTTTCATGGTTCTGTCCGTGGCCCTTGTGCCGGTCTATATGGGCGCGGCCTCAATCATCAATCTGGTCCAGCAGTTGAACGGCCTGCTGTCCATGCCGATCCTCTCGGCCTTCATCGTCGGTTTAATGTTCAAAAATGTGGATGGGCGAGCGGTTATCGGCGCGGTGATTTTTGGCACTCTACTCTATGGCTTCTTCACCTTTGGCTGGACACCTGTCCACTATATACATCTGATGTTGGTGACCCTCATCGCCTGCATTGCCTTCGCGCTCAGCATCAATCGTTTGGTCTTTGGTCGCCGGGCCAGTCTTGCCTTTGCAAAGCCCGTCGCAGGGGAGCAAAGCAATCCGGCCCAAGTTGATCTCGACAGGGCGTCATGATGCCCTAATCCATTGATATTTATCATCGTCTACTTACCGACTTCGGCAATATCAATGACCTCAGAGATGAGTGCCTGCCCCGCTCGGCTGTCCTGACCCGTGGGTCACCTGACAAATTTAAAGCAGGCTTCTGTCATAAGAGTCTGAGCCGACCGTGCCCAGACGAATGGGGTCGCATGATAAGTTTGCACATAACCGATAGGGTCAAGTTCAAAGGTTTCGCGGTCATCGGAGTAGCTTTGGTTAGCGCCGCCTTCTGTTACTCGACGGCGATAGCGTCCGAGCGAACAGATAGGGCCTTGTCTGATCCACTCATGGCGGCAGTCCAGCCGGAACCGACCCAATGGGCACAGTTCGAAATGGCGACCGGATTGGACTACTCCGTTGGCGACTATGATCAAACCTCTGACACAACGGTATTTAGCGCACCGATCATCGCCAAGGCTTCTATGGGGCGACTGAGGCTTGAGGGCAGCCTCGGCTATATTACCGTTAAAGGTCCGGGCCAGGTTGTCGGCGGCGTAATCGTAACCCCTTCTTCAAACACCAAGACCACCAGACGGTCCGGGCTCGGGGACGTGAACCTATCTGCGGGCTATCGTCTCGTTTACGAGGGCTCGACCTACCCCTCCATCGAGATCAATACCGACATCAAGCTAGGTACAGCGAAAACCACCATCGGGACCGGTGAGACGGACTTTGGTTTGAGCGCAAATCTCAGCAAATCGGTGAGTTCAACGCTAATGGTGTTCGGCAATCTTGGCTATTCGTGGCTCGGAGATCCAAGCGACTATGCCTTAGAGAATGGGGCTGTTGCCACCTTAGGCCTCAACTACAGCCCCGTAATGCAACAGAATTATGGACTATCAGTTTCCTATCGCGACCCGGTAGCCGAAGGGTTAGACGGCCAGTTGATGGCGTCCCCCTACTTAACATATCGCATGGCGGAAAGTTGGGGCCTGACGCTCTATGGCGCGGGTGGCTTGAACAGTTCAAGTCCAAGGTTTGGCGCGGGTTTGCGGTTTAGCTATTTCCCATAGCGGTACCCCCTCAAAATCGATCATCCTTAGCTCTGCGGAGGCCCTGACCATGTATCGAATGCTTTTAAAGGCCACGGCTTTTGGATTAACGCTCGCAGCGACGTCGCAGGTTTTAGCCGCTCCACCGCAAGGCGTGCGTCCATCTCCCCCCAACCGTCCACCGGCACCGGTTACGCCAAGGGTCCAGCCCGTCCCGAAGATGGCACCTCAACCCAACGCAATCATCAGACGGCCATCGGTTGCTCAAGCGACCCCTAGGTTAGACCCCAAACTGGCCAAAGGTGCGTCATTCCTCGGAAATTTAAACGCCGCGCATGCCTCGACCAAGGCGCTGGAACATGCATCTCCAACCTCCACCGTCGGCGCGATCGCTGCCTACAAGACCTCGACCTTGAACGCCCAGACCTCATTGAAACAGTATGCGGGCCTTGTTAGCCAAGATCAGGCAGCGGTGACGCTGGCCCAATCGACTTTGGACGCGGCCAATAGTGCCAATCCACCGGTCCAAGCGGAGATTGATCGGGCGCGGGCCGATCTTATTGCGGCTCAACAAAAGCTTGCTGCAGATCAGGCTCAAATTACAGCAGCCGAACAGGCGATCACTGACGCACAAGCCGCCCTGTCAAACAGCACAAACAAGGAACTAACGCCTGATGCCATCGCCAAATTAAACCAACTGCTTGGCATCTGACTTTCTATCCCGTTAACGGGCTGAGAGGGCCGAAGGGCCATAGATTCCCAATTATTTTCGGCGGCAACATAGCGTGATACTTCCCCGATCGTCCTTGGCGGTCCATCATGATCCGTACGAGAGACTGTGGTTCGGAATTGAGTTCTGACGGGGAAGCGAAATGCTTAGACCTATTGCCGCCTTCGCGTTTTTCGTCGGGCTTTGTGTCTCTGCCAGCGCAATCGCTGAGCCCCAGAGCCGTTATGCCTCTAACAAGGGTGTGAAGATCCATTATGTCGTCGATGGAGAAGGCCCCCTCGTCGTCCTGATCCACGGCTTTCCAGACTACTGGGCGACGTGGAAGCCGCTAATGGCCACCCTCAACAAGGCCGGCTATCGCACGGCTGCGTTAGACAATCGCGGTTACAATCTGTCCGACAAGCCTGAGGGCGAAGCGGCCTATGCCATGCCCAATCTGGTCGGGGATGTGGCTGCTGTCATTGAGGCTGAAGGCCAGAAGAACGCGATCATTATTGGCCACGACTGGGGTGCTGCAATCTCTTGGCAGGTGGTCTTTAGCCGGCCCGATCTGGTCAACCGCCTGATCGTCATGAGTGTACCCCACCCTGTCGGCTTTGCTCGCGAGATGGCGACCAATCTTGAGCAACAAAAGAACAGTCAATATGCCCGCAACTTCCAGCAACCGGGCTTCGAGAAATATCTCACCGCCGAAGGATTGGCGGGCTGGGTCAAGGACCCGGATGAAAAGGCGGGATATGTTGAGGCGTTCAAACGTTCCAGCCTTATCGGCATGCTCAACTATTACCGCGCCAACTACCCCAAGACGCCGACCGACAGGGGCGGTCTGATGGCTGGCGATGCACCGATAATCAATGTGCCGGTCTTGATCATTCACGGTATGAAGGACAAGGCTCTCAACGCGGCAGGCCATGCCGGGACTTGGGACCATGTCTCGCAGGACACAACCCTTCTGATGATCCCATCGGCAGACCATTTCGTGCAGCACGACGCCGAAGCCTTGGTCAACAAGACGATCCGAAGCTGGCTTGATGATCGGCGCTGAGGGTCAGTTCGGTCTTTGAGGCTGCTGAGCTAAGTTCGCCCATGGACTGGCATAGGAGATATGGACAGCGTCAATATCAGTCATGATGGGAATCTCACCGTCCTGCTCTGAGGTTATCAGATCGATTTGAGACGAGGATCGACGCCTTAGAAACTGATTAAGAACCGCCCTGTCCCTATTGGCGCGCGCTTCAGAGGTCAGCCTGGCAACTAGGCGGTTGATAGGCGTGATGCTCAGCGTCCCCGACACATAGTCAAACCCATAATTCTGCGCGGTGGCTCCGCTCCCCTTGATTTCATAGGTTCCAACGGGTGAGCGCTGCGTCGCCGAGGTGCTTAGCTTGAGATTTGAGACGACCTCGATGCCGTCCCCATTTCGAAACCCGGTGATATTTGCCGTGAAGATCGGATTTTGCCATCCATATTCCCGGCTCTTATCGTCGGCCTTTACCGTCAATCTTGCCTTGGTGATGGACAGCGTCCCCGGCAAGTAGCTGAAATCATAGTTCAGGGCCGAAGCCCCAGAGGCTGTGATCTGATGGGTGCCGACATTAGAGCCTTGGGTCGCGGCAGTGGACAGGGCCAGGCCCGACACGACACTGCTGTTATCGCCATTGCGATAGCCGCTGATCGAGGCGCTCAAGGCGGGATTGGCCAAGCCATATTCCCTGCTCTTATCGTCGGCCCGCACTGTTAGCATGGCCTTGGTGATGGTGAGCGTCCCCGGAAGATAGCTGAAATCATAGTTCAGGGCTGAAGCCCCAGAGGCTGTGATCTGATGGGTGCCGACATTAGAGCCTTGGG
>JBEGNZ010000033.1:0-33363 GCA_041182245.1 Pseudomonadota bacterium
GGGTCTGGCGGGGATGGTGGGCAAATGGGCGTGAAAGCGGTTGAATGGTTGATCTCTGCCCCCCAATCACCGTACTAGACGCCAGCCCTTTTGCGGCGGGCCGTGGCCTGCCGTGCCTTCCCGATTGGAGAGCCCATGACCGACGCGCGCATCATTGATGGCAAGGTCTATTCTCAGAACGTGCGCGACAGTGTCGCTGCCGAAGTGGCTGAGTTGAAGGCCAAGCATGGTCTGACGCCGGGTCTAGCCGTGGTGCTGGTCGGCGAGGATGCGGCCAGCCAGATCTATGTGCGCAATAAGGGTAAGCAGACCGAGGAATGCGGGATGTTGTCCGTGACCCGCCGTCTGCCGGCCGATACGGCGCAAGCCGATCTGGTGGCCATCGTCCAGGCGCTGAATGCCGATCCGGCCATCCATGGCATCTTGGTACAACTGCCCCTGCCCGATCATCTGGACAGCAACGAGGTCATCGCGGCCATCGATCCGGCCAAGGATGTTGACGGTCTGCATGTGGTCAATGCGGGGTTGCTGGCCAATGGACAACCAGCCCTGACGCCCTGCACGCCGCTGGGTTCGATGATCATGCTGAAAGAGACCTTGGGCGATCTGCGCGGTCTCAATGCGCTGGTCATTGGTCGCTCAAACCTGGTGGGCAAGCCGATTGCGCAGCTGCTGCTTCAGGCCGACTGTACCGTGACCATCGCCCATTCGCGCTCACGCGACCTGCCTGCCCTCTGTCGCCAAGCCGATATTTTGGTCGCGGCGGTGGGCCGTCCAGAGATGGTGCGCGGCGATTGGGTCAAGCCCGGCGCGACCGTGATTGATGTCGGCATCAACCGCGTCCCCTCGCGCGATCCTGCGGCGGCGGCGGAGGGCAAGACCCGCGTGGTCGGCGATGTGGCCTTTGACGAGGCCAAGACGGTCGCGGGCGCCATCACCCCGGTTCCGGGCGGCGTAGGCCTAATGACCGTCGCTTGCCTACTGCAAAACACCGTCACCGCCGCCAAGCGCCAAGCGGGGCTCTGAGGCCTTGATGCTCTAGCCGTTGCCAAAGCTGCGCCGCCCCCTAGGATGGGGCAAAACGGGGATGGAAGATGGTTCACGGGCAGTTTCTTATTGGGATAATGATAGGCAGCGCGTTGCTGCTCAGCAGCTGTAGCAAGCCTGTGCCCCCTACCCCGACAGCGCAAGAGGCCTTGGCCCTGCGCCCGGCCGATCCGCGCATTGCCAGTCTGTATGAAAGTGCCTGCAAGGCCTGTCACGCGGTGGCCGGAACCGGTGCGCCGCTGGTTCACGACCACGCCGCCTGGGACCCGCGCTGGAAACAGGGCCTGCCGGTGCTGGTCGACCATGTGCTGCAAGGCTATCGCGGCATGCCTGCGGGCGGCCAATGCCTGACCTGCACACCACAAGATCACCAAGCCCTGATCCGCTTCTTGGCCGATCAGCCGGAGCCGAAACCATGATCAGTCGTCGCACCGCCCTCACCGCCCTCGGGGCCGGAGCCGCCGTCGCAGGAACCGGCGTCGCCGCGGTTGCGATTGCCAATCACGACAAGCCCGAACCACTGGCCCCGCCCTCGACCGATAACCAAGGCCGGGTGGTCTGGCGCAACTGGTCAGGTATCCAACATTGCTATCCCCAGTCACGACTGGCCCCCACCAGCGCTGAAGAGTTGGCCCAAATTCTGAAGACCGCGCAGGCACCGATCCGAGTGGTCGGGGCCGGGCACTCCTTTACCGCGCTGGCCGTGACACCCGGAACCATGATCTCGCTGGACCAGATGTCGGGGATTTTGGGCTGGCAAGGTGACAATGCGATTGTTCAGGCTGGAACCCGGCTAGGCAACTTGGGTCCGGAACTGGCCGCCAAGGGGCGGGCCATGGCCAATTTGCCTGACATTAATAAACAGTCTCTGGGCGGGGCGCTCGGCACCGGCACCCATGGCACAGGCAAGGCCCTGACCGCCATTCACGGCGATGTGGTCGCCCTGACCTTGGCCACGCCGAACGGCGATCTCATCGATTGCGACGCCACCCGCGAGCCTGACATTTTCCAAGCCGCCAAGGTCTCACTCGGCGCACTGGGGGTCATTACCAAGGCGACCTTGCGCACCACGCCCAACCGCCGCCTGCACCGCCATGTCTGGGTCGAGCCGCTGGAGCAGACACTGGCCGAGGCCGAGAGCCGCTGGGCCAAGCACCGCAACTATGAATTCTATGCCATCCCTTTCACCGACATGGCTGCCTGTATCAGCCATGACGAGACTGATCTGCCCGCCCGCGAGCGCGCCAACGAACAGGATGATACGATCCTTGTGGCGCTTAAGGGGCTGCGCAATCTGCTCGGATTCTCCACCACACTGCGAAAAGCCGCCGGTAAGGCGCTGTTATCCAGTGCAAAACCGGAGGAGGCGGTCGATGAGGGTTGGAAACTTCTCTCCACTGACCGGCCCGAACGGTTCAACGAGATGGAGTTCCATCTTCCGGCTGAAAATCAGCTCAAGGCCCTCAAAGAGGTAATCGAGACCATCGAGCGCGAGCGTCCAGACGTCTTCTTCCCCATAGAGGCACGCCGCATTGCGCCAGACGAGGCCTGGCTCTCGCCCTTCCAAGGCGGCCCACGTGGCTCCATAGCCGTTCACTGCCACTATCGCGACGAGTTCGCCTTTCTGTTCGAGCTGATCCAGCCGATCCTCTTGCGCTACGGCGGACGGCCCCACTGGGGTAAGCTGCACAATCTTCAAGGACGGGCGCTGGAAGCTCTTTACCCAAAATGGAATGATTTCCGAAAGCTAAGAGAGCGACTTGATCCAGAAGGTCGGATGTTGAACCACTATCTCAAGGGTCTGTTCAATGTCTGACGCCCCCTCACGGCGTGGACTGGTGCGGGCGGGATTGGCGGGCGGAGCCCTCGCGGCCCTGACCCTTGGAGGACTATCGATGCGTAAACGCGATCAGGGCGGCCCCCATGACGCCTATTTCCTTGGCCTGTCCTCAGCCCTCGAGCGCGCGGGTCTGGCAAGGCCAACCTTGGTCATTGATCACGCAAGGCTCGAGGCCAATATCAAGGCCGTGAAGGCGGCCCTGCCCGCCCGTCAGCACCTTCGGATCGTGGTCAAGTCGTTGCCCTGCGCCAGCCTCATCGATGCTGTGGCCGAGGGCATGGGCACCGAACGGTTCATGGTCTTCAATGGGCCGATGATGGCCACCATGGCGGCCGAGCGTCCCGGCGGTGACTATCTGATGGGCAAACCCCTCGCCGTTGCCGAGGCTAAGGGGTTCTATCGCGACCTTCATCGCAACGCCTTTGATCCTGCAAAGCAACTGCAGTGGCTGATCGATAGCCCCGAACGGCTAGACCAATATGCCGCCCTCGCAGCTGCCAATGGCGCGCCGATGAGGGTCAATCTGGAGATCGACATCGGCCTTCATCGCGGCGGATTTTCAGGTCCCGAGGGGTTCAAGGCGGCGCTGGACCGGATCAAGGCCACCCCGAACCTGACCCTCTCAGGCCTGATGGGCTATGATCCTCACCTCTCCCATGTCGCCGCCGGCGAGGCGCGGGCCAAGGCCTTGGCGCGCAGTCAAAAGACCTACCAAGCCTTTATCGATCAGGTCCGCGAGGCGGACCTTGCCTTGGAGGGGATGACACTGAATACAGCAGGGAGCCCGACCTTCCACCTGCACCGCGACAATCCCTATGCCAC
Source organism: Pseudomonadota bacterium (assembly GCA_041182245.1). Lineage (GTDB taxonomy): Bacteria > Pseudomonadota > Alphaproteobacteria > Caulobacterales > Caulobacteraceae > CAISGS01. Next base: position 3,710 of record JBEGNZ010000033.1, read on the forward strand.
CGAGGTTTCGGTCGGCTCGGCCTTCGTCAAGCCGGTAGATTTCGACACCGACACCCTGACCGATAATGTCCCGGCAGCCTTTATCGCCACGCCGGTGATCAAGGCCCTGCCTGAAACCCTACTGCCAACGGCGGAGCAATTGGCGGGCCTCTTGCGGTTCATGGACCCCAATACCAGCCGCGCCTTCTTCATCCATGGCGGCCATTGGCTGGCCACGCCAGTCTCGCCGCCGGGTCTGGAATATTCATCGCTGTTTGGACGCTCGAGCAACCAAGAGCTGCTGACCGGTTCGAACAGGGTCACGCTACAGGCCGACGACTATATCTTCCTGCGGCCCAACCAGAGCGAGGCGGTGTTCCTGCAGTTCGGCGATATCGCGCTCTATGACGGCCACGAGATCAAGGAACGCTGGCCGGTCTTTAGCCCTTCGGCTTAGCAAACCCAGCCGCGGACTGATCGGTCCATTTCACCACCTGGCCTTGGCAATCGGACAGGGCCTCGTTCAGGGCCGCGACCAGCGACTGAACACGGTTGCTCTTGGCCGGGACCTGACAGTCAAAGACCGATTGGCTGACAAGGGTGCGCTGATTGGCATCAGCCAACAGGCTGCTCAGATTGACCACCGCCACCGGAGACCGGCGCGAGCCCTCGCCATAGCGGATCTCCAGCGCGCGAACATCCAATCGCAGGACCAGTTTGGCGCTGACCGGGTCCTTGGGCGAGATCAGGCGCGCATCGCCGGTGCCGCGCATAAAGGCCTTGGCGAGGCTTTCTTCGAATAACAGGGTGGCGGGCATGGTCCAGCGCGCCTGTGCGACATAGGCCGCCTGATTGCCTTGGCGGGTCAGAAGACGATCGCCTGCGACCTCGCGATTGAACTGGATCGCGCCCTGCAAGACGCTCACCCCTGCCCCAGAGGCGGCCTGCGGGCCACGCTCAGCCTCAAGTCCCAGATGATAGAGCTGAACGGGCTTGGTCTTGGGGAACACCGTCACGCAGGCTGAGAGGCTGATGGCTGCCAAACCTAGGCCGATGATCGCAGCGGCGCGCCTTGACTGAGCGGGGGCTTGGGTCATGGGCGGACCTCCAGTTCCTTAGCCGGAGCCTTGCTGACAAGACCACGGGGATTGACTTCAGCTTCGGTGGCTAAGCGGTCCAGAGATTCCGCTGCCGCCTGAAGGCTCGAGATCGCAGAGCTTAAACGCGGCAAGCCGGTCTTGCTGAACTCCGCCGTTGGCTCTTTCAGCTGCGCGATCAGGCCGCGCGCCTCTGACGTAGCGACATTGAGTTCTTCGGCGGCGGCACTGACATCGGCCATGGCCTTGCGTGCATCACCATTGACGAAGGTCTCACTCGAGCGGCTGAGGCTATCAAACGCCAAGGCCGCCCGATCAATATTTTTCAGGGTTGCTTCGGCCTCTGCCAATATGGCCTTGCGGTCGCGGGCCTCGGCGGTGACCACCTCGATATTTTTGAGGGTGCGGCTCAGGCTCTTAATATTCTCATCCGACATGACCTGATTGACCCGGTTGATCGCGTCTAGGGTGCGGGTCAAGACTGTGCCGCCGCCCTCCAATAGGTCCGCCAAGGGGCCTTGTTGGCTCATGACGACCGGCACCGTCCCGCGCTCAGCCGCATCGCGCAGCAAGGGCTTCGTCGCCGTGCCCGCTGTGATCTGAACATAGTTTACCCCGGTAATGCCTTGGGGCTCCAGCGTGGCATAGGAATCGGTGCGAATGGGCACGTCCGAGGTAATCCGAGCCCGAGCAATGACGCGCTTGGGGTCTTTCGGATCGAGCGAAATCTTGGTCACTTCGCCGACCTTGATCCCATTGAAATGGACCTCCCCGCCTTCGGTCAGCCCGCGCACGGGCCCCACGAAAGAGATGTCGTAGACGGCATAGTCCTGCGCGAACTGAACCCGCGCCAGCCAGGTGACAAAGACCGCCGAGAGGATCAGCAGGATCAGAGAGATCAATCCCACCAAGAAATAGTTGGCATTGCGTTCCATCAACCTGCCTCCTCGGCACCCGGCGCCGGGCTCTTGAAACGGCTGGATGCGGCGACAGAAGCCGCAGCCGCCCGCCCTCGAGGACCACAAAAATACTCTTGGACCCAAGGATGTTGCGAATGTTCGAGATCGCGCGCCGAAGCCTTGGCGACGATCTTCTTATCCGCCAGCACCGCTACGCTATCACAAATGGTATAGAGGCTGTCCAGATCGTGCGTGATCATAAAGACGGTTAGACCCAGACTGGCGGAAAGGTCGGCGATCAGTTCGTCAAAGGCTCCCGCCCCAATCGGATCGAGGCCAGAGGTCGGTTCATCCAAAAAGAGCAGCTCCGGATCAAGGGCCAGCGCCCGCGCCAGAGCTGCCCGCTTGATCATGCCGCCAGATAGCTCCGACGGTTTGAGGTCGATGGCATGGGGCGGCAGGCCGACCAACGCAATCTTCAAGGCCGCTAGCTCACGCATGTCCTTGGCCGAGAGGTTGCCATGCTGAAGCATCGGGGCCTCGACATTTTCTCCCACCGTCAGATTGGAAAAGAGCGCGCCGCGTTGAAACAGGACGCCCCAGCGCCGATCGACCGAGCTGCGCGCTGAACGGCTGGCGGTCGACAGGTCCACACCAAAGATCTTGATCGTGCCCTCATCAATAGGCTTAAGGCCCAAAATGGTATTGAGCAGAACGGACTTGCCAGAACCTGACCCGCCGACCACGCCGACAATCTCACCCTCGGTGATGGTCAGATCCAAACCCAGATGGATGACCCGCTCGCCAAAGCGCGACACCAGATCCTTGATCTCGATGACGGGGGTATGACTGGGGCTCATAGGTCGAGCTCCATATAGATCAGCGCAAAGACTGCATCGATCAGGATCAGGGAAAAGATCGCCTGCACCACCGCTGAGGTTACACGTCGGCCGAGAGATTCCACATCGCCGCCGACCTCCATGCCCTGACGACAGCCGATGGACGCGATGACCGCTGCCATCACGGGCGCCTTGCTCATGCCAATCCAGAAATGGGTGATCCCCACATTCTCGACGATCCTTTGCAGGAAGAAAGATGGCCCAAGATCTAGGGCCGACCATGTCACCAACATCCCGCCCAAAAGACCTGAAAGGGTCGCGATGAAGGTCAGGATCGGGATGGCGAACAGAAGCGCAAAGAACCTTGGAATGATCAGGGCATCAAAGGGATCGATGCCCAGCACACGCATGGCATCAATCTCTTGGCTCATCTTCATCGACCCAATTTCGGCGGCGAAACTGCTGGCGGAGCGACCGGCGAGGAGCACAGAGGTGATGATCACGCTGAACTCGCGCAAAACCGCGATCCCGATCAGCTCGACGACAAAGACCTGAGCCCCAAACTGCGACAGCATATTGGCCCCAAGCAGCGCAATGACCGCGCCGATGAAGAAGCTCGTCACCGCCACAATCGGCATGGCGTCCAACCCCGCCCGCTCGACCAGCGAGAAACAGGCGGCCCAGCGAACGCGCTGGGGACTGCGCACGGCCCGGCCGATGGCCACAAGCAATCTGCCATTGAAGGCAAAGGTGTCATAGATATCGTCGGCAATAGAATAGATGCCCCGTCCGACCCGTTCGATTAGGGCGTGAAAAGGTCGGTTCACAGGCGCAGCGGGCTTCTCCAAAGCGGCGGCATCGGCGACAAGGCCCAGCAGATGTAGTGTCGCCGGTCTGCCGCTCAGCCGCTCAGGGGTCATATGACCGCCCAGGGCACGAACCACAGCCAAGGCACCGGCCGTGTCCAGCCGCGTCACCTTAGACAGGTCAATGATGGCACCCGGTGCCGCCTGTACCGCTTGGCCAAGGCGCGCGCCTGCCTTGCCCAGCTGCACCGATGTCCAGTCACCACTGGCGATGATGCGACAGGTGCCCTCGGCCTCCTCGAGACGAAAATCAGCGCGCAAGCTCATGGGAACAGTCTAACAGAGGTCAAGTGCAACCCCAAGGCGCTTAGGCTGCAACAGCGCTGCCCCATTCACTCCAGCCCAAAATTTGCGGCGTACCGGGCAGGTACATGCCGTGCTGATCCTGAACCTTGAAACCTGCGGCAGAGATGGCGCTGGCGATGGGGCGGGTCATATGGCAACCACCCGCCAACCGCTTCCAGATCGGCTCAATCCGGCGCTGCCAGGTTTGCACCTTGGCGTCGGGCGCAAGCCCATGTTCACAAAACAGGAAGGTCCCTCCCGGCTTCAAGGCCCGCTTAGCCTCAGCCAAGGCGGCAGTAGGATCTTGTACCGAGCAGAGCGTGAAGGTGCAGACTACCGTGTCAAAGCTCCCATCTGCAAAAGGCAGAGCTTCGGCCGTCCCCTTGGCGATGGTCACATTCAGGCCCTCAGGACGCGGGGCCGCCTCAGCAAAGGCGCGAAGCTCGTCAGACGGATCGACGCCCTCAACGCTATTGACCAATTTGGGATCATAGAAGGCCAGATTGAGGCCGCCGCCGATGCCCAGTTCCAGCACCCGCCCCTTGGCCAGAGGCACAACCTTGGCCCGCTGCTTCATTATCGGCTTGGAGGCGCAGGCGCAGCCGATTAGCTTGGGCATGATGTGGCGGTCATAGAAAGACGTCATCGGATCCTCCCGGCCACGCCTTGATCGGTGCGGCTTCTCATAGACCATCAGGCTAAATCATTTTGGCCCAAGACAAATAGAAAATCGCTTAGACCCTAGTCCTGCCCATAGAGCAGTGGATAGGCATCGACCTTGCCGCTAACCACATCGGCAACGGTGACCTCTGGCCAGCCGATCTTGCTGTTGGCGCTGGCAGCCCAGGCCTCAGCGACCATATCGCGCAGGCTCGACGCGGCCTCTGCCAAGCGGCGATTGACGAACTCTTGCGCGCGCGGGTCGCTGGCAACCAAGCCGCCAGCCTTCTCGAGATCATAGAGCGGCACAAGCTGGGCATTGGTGGCGCGCAAATAGCGGACGGTGATCTGCTCTACGGTACAGCCGCACGGTGTGTAGGGCGTCATGGCTGCCTTCAGTCGGGCCTGATCCATCACCTGTCGCACAAGCGCCCCTTCGAAGCTGCCATGAATGGTCCGGGCCCTCGAATAGCCCTTGGGATTGGGGCCATCGGCCCAGCCGTTATAGTGGATGCTGGTATGGAGCGGCTGGCTCGCATCACCGACATAATGGGACCAGATGCCGATATTGTTGAGGATCAGGGTCTCGCGCCGCGCCAGATCGGCCTTCATCCAAGCCCGTTGCTGCGGGTCTTTGGCCCTTGGCAAGGCGGCGGTCAGGACGCGCCAGTGGGCAAAGTCCTTGGTAATCTGTTGCCAGCCATCAACCATCGCATAGGGCAAGAGGCCCGCCTTGGCAACGTCGGTACCTCCCGCGCGCAGGGCCGTTTCATAGTCAGACCGGGTCGCGGCCATAGGCTCAAGCGGCACCGCGCCCATAATCAAGCCTTGGTCATCCAAATCCACAAAGTGGCTGGGGTCGCGCATGGAGCTGTGCAGTCGACCAGCCCCCTTGGAGCGATCCAACTCTCGAGCCAACTCACCGACTGTAATCACTGCGTCGGGTTTACGAAGGAAGGCGGGAAGGTCTGCGGGCAAGGCCTGCATCCCTGCCTCGGCGATGATCCGATGACCCGTCGCGCCCCAGGCCAAGGCGGAAACTGGGATGGCCAGCGCGATGACGGCGCTCAAAGCCGAAAGTCCAAGGCGCGCGCGCCTGGAGAGGGAAGCCGTCATATAGCGCCGCCTTTTCGATCAGTCGGTAATGTTCAGATCCGTCTCGACTCGCGCAATCCAAGCCCGGACGAGCGGATAGGCCTGCATATCGAATCCGCCCTGAGGTGCAAGTCGCGTATAGGCCACAAGGGCCACATCCGCCAAGGTCATGCGATCTGACGCGAGATAGGCGCGGCCCGCAAGTCCTGCCTCCATCCGCGCCAAAGCCCCATAGCCCCGCTCCATCAGGCGCGGCTCGATCTGGTCGGCGCTCTTGCCTAATATGTGCCTTTGAAAGCGCACCACAGCGATATAGGGCTCATGGCTATATTGCTCCCAATACATCCATTCGAGCATCTTGGCCCGGTCATAGGCATCCGTCGGGATCAGGTCAGAACCCTCAGCCAGATAGGTGATGATGGCGTTGGACTGGGCCAGAACTCGTCCATCGTCGAGCACCACGGTCGGTACCTGACCAGCGGCATTCAACGCCAAAAAGGCCGGTGTCTTAGCCTCGCTTTTGACCACATCAATGTCGATCCAGCGATAGGGGATCGACAGATAGTCCGCCGTCCATTTGACCTTGAGACAGTTTCCCGAGATCCGATCGCCATAGATTTGCAGGGTCATAGAGTTGGGGCCTTTACCAACAGGGTTGATCCGAACCCTTCATGCCCCTTAAATAGCGTTGGCTCAATACGCCAAGGCTGACCTCCGGTAGATCTTGTCTCGACGCACGCGCCTTTTCCCTGTCATTGGGTTCCTGATCGCAGCCGGGCTGGCGGCCCCATCCGCGTGGGGACAGAGCGCGCCTCCGCCCAAACCTGGGCCCGCAACTCCCGCACCAACGGCAGCAAGTAAGCCCGCAGCCGACGATCCCATTGGCGATCTGGTCAATTCCGCCCTAGAGCAGGTCAGCAGTCTCGCCTTGAGCCCTGCGGCCACGATGCTGCCCGACTGGAAGCTTGCCGTGCGGATGTACCATGTCGGGGCCAAGGGGGTCGGTGGTAAGGACTCTCTAGGCTGCAAGGTGGTGCCGATGCGCACTGTCGCCATCGACCCAAAGATCGTTCCCAAGGGCTCTGTGGTCTATATTCCAGAGACCGTTGGCCTGCCGGTGCCAGGCGGGGGCGTTCATGATGGGATGTGGTATGCATCCGACACGGGCGGTGCCATTCGCGGGGCCATGATCGACCTCTTTACCGGCTTTGGCTCCTATTCGATGCAGCCCCTGATGAAAAAGGGCTTGAATCTCAAGACCCTGTCTGCTCATCGGATCGGGGAATTTAAGGGCTGCCCGCCAGCTTGGCCGAGCGCCAAGCCTAAGACGCCAGAACCCAAGCGCTAGATATCGGCACCGACATCGCCGACATCGCCAGTCCCTTCGAGGGGACGATGAATACCACACTCGGTCTTGTCCGAACCAGCCCAACGTCCCGCTCGAACATCCTCGCCCTCTTCGACCGGGTTGGTACAGGGCCAGCACCCGACGGAGGGATAGCCGTGGGCAACCAACGGATGGGGCGGTAGGTCATGCAAGGCGATATAGGCGTCTAGGTCTGCCTTATCCCAGTTCGCCAGCGGGTTGAACTTCACCTGATCTTGGGCCTGCTCGACCACGGCCAAGCGCAATCGGTCCCCGCCATGGAAGCGCTTACGACCGGTAATCCAGCCATCAAACGCGCCCAAGGCCCGGTCCAGCGGCAGAACCTTGCGAATATGGCAGCAGCCGTCCGTATCAATCTTCCACAGATCAGCCTTAGGATCGCCGGTTGCTAAATCTTGGAACTGAGGACGCAGGTCCCGCACATCGGTCAGGCCAAGGCGGGCCACGAGGGACTTGCGATAGTCGAGGGTCTGACCGAACAGCATTCCCGTATCGAGGAACAGGACCGGCATGTCTGGCTTGATCTGGGCGACCATGTGCAACAATACCGCCGACTCCGCCCCAAAGGACGAGACCAGCGCCAAGCGGTCACCGAAGGCCTCAACCGCTCGAGCCAAGATCTCCTGCGGCGAAGCATGGCGCAGATCGTGGTCCAGCCGTTCAGCGAGGCTGATCGGCCCATTGACCGCTGTGTTTGTGGTCAAATCCAGAGCCATAGGGTCTAGCGCCTACCCGGCTCGGCATAGGCCGGGGTCCGGCCATCCGCCGCGGTCTGATAGACATGGCGAAAGTGTCCGGCAGCCCGCGACCATTCCGCCGCGCTGGAGCCATCGGCAGGCACAAAGGCATCAATCCCGCAGCGGGTCATAACATAGGCCTGCTCGCGCAAGACGTCTCCGACCGCGCGGACCTCGCCGTTAAAGCCTAATCGCTGACGCAGAAGGGTTGCGGACGTGTAGGCCCGACCATCACGAAACTTGGGGAAGGCCAAGGCGACAAGGGCCAGACGCGGCAAGAGTTCCGCCAATTCCTCAACGGCTTCAGCCGGTTCGATCTGCACGCCTACGCGAACACCGCTGGCCAGCAGGGCTTCGCCCTCCGCCTTGATGCGGCTTAAAGAGACAATGACATCCGCGCCCTGAGGCACGGGTTCACCATCGACCACATAGACAAAGCCGTTTTCAACCTCGGTCGCACCATCGGTCGTATACTTAATGAGCGTCGACATAGACGGCCTCCTTGAACGGCGTCATGCCAATACGGCGATAGGTGTCGAGGAAACGCTCTTCGCCTTGGCGCTCTGCCAGATAGACCTCGACCAGACGGTCCACCGCTGGAGCGACCTGTTCGGCATTGAGGCCAGGACCGAGAATCTTGCCAATGCTGGCATCTTCCGCACCGGACCCACCGAGGGTCAGTTGGTAATATTCCTCACCCTTCTTATCGACGCCGAGAATGCCGATATGGCCGACATGGTGGTGACCACAGGCATTGATACAGCCCGAAATCTTGATCTTCAGCTCACCGACCAGCTCTGCCCGATCCGCATCAAGAAAGCGCTGAGCGATTGACTGGGCCACCGGAATGGCGCGGGCATTGGCCAAGGCGCAATAGTCCAGCCCCGGACAGGCGATGATATCGGAGACCAGATTGATGTTCGGTGTCGCCAGACCCACAGCGACCAAACCTTCGAACAGGGCCGGAAGATCGCTCTGTTTTACGTGCGGTAGGACAAGGTTCTGTTCGTGCGTGACGCGGATATCACCCAGGCTGAAACGCTCGGCCAGATCGGCGATGGCTTCCAACTGATCAGAGTTGGCATCGCCCGGCGTAGCATCATGGGCCTTGAGCGAGACATCGACTATGGCGTAGCCGGGGGCCTTGTGCGCACTGACATTGTTGCGGACAAACCGAGCCAGCGCGGGATTGGCGGCGCGGGCCGCTTCAAACTCCTCACTGACCGGCGGCAGGACCTCTAGGCCGGGCTGGATAAAGGCTGCACGAATGCGGGCCAGTTCGGTATCAGGCAGGTCCGCGCGGGCCGCATCGATTTGGGACCATTCTTCTTCCACCTGTCGACCAAACTCTTCAGCCCCCAGCGAGGAGACCAAGATCTTGATCCGGGCCTTATAGATATTGTCCCGGCGACCGGCGCGGTTATAGACCCGCAAAACCGCTTCCAGATAGGACAGCAGCCGCGTCGCGGGCAGGAATTCCTTGATCGTCTGGCCGATAAAGGGCGTGCGACCCATGCCGCCGCCGACCATGACCTCGAAGCCTAAGGTGCCATCGCGGCCTCGGCGCAGAGCCAGGCCAATATCGTGAACTCGAGCCGCCGTCCGATCCTTGGCCGACGCGGTCACGGCAATCTTGAACTTGCGTGGCAGGTACGAAAATTCCGGATGGAGGGTCGACCATTGGCGGATCACTTCGGACCAAACGCGAGGATCGTCGATCTCCTCGGCGGTGGCACCGGCGCGGGGGTCAGAGGTGGTGTTGCGGATACAGTTGCCCGAGGTCTGGATGGCGTGAAGGTCCACCTCGGCCAGAGCATCGAGAATGTCTGGGGCATCGCGCAGCTTTATCCAGTGGAACTGGATATTCTGGCGGGTTGTGAAGTGACCATAGCCCTTGTCATAGGTCCGCGCGATCCAGGCCAGACGTCGCACCTGGCGCACATTCAAGGTGCCATAGGGGATGCAGACCCGCAGCATATAGGCGTGCAGTTGCAGATAGAGACCGTTCATCAAGCGCAGGGGCTTGAACTGGTCCTCGCTCAATTCGCCGGCCAAGCGGCGGCTGACCTGATGCCGAAACTCGTTCGAGCGGTCGGTCAGAAATTCCTTATCAATCGCATCATATCGGTACATGCGGCGTCCTTACTTGCGACGGATGAGGTCAAGGCGACCGGTCGAGCGGGCAGCGCCGGACGCCGCTTGCAGAGCGGCGATAGCGGCCCCGCCAAGGGCCTGTTTGCCGTGTCCCAGTTCATTGGTTGGGCCAAGCGCCCGAAGACGTTCGCGATAGCTGACCGGGGCCACGCCCTGATCGCTGCGGATCACATCGATCAGATAGGCATCCACGACAATGCGGGGCTGCGCCTTGGCGAGCGCCACCGCCGCTTCAGCCGGAGCCTCTTCGGTGAACAGTTCCGCATCGGCAAACTGTTCGACCCATTGACCACTAGACCAAAAGACCACGTCCCCCTCGCTCAGCCGATTGGCTGTCAAGGCCTTCAAAAACTCGGCGCTCATGCCTGAACTCGCTCTAAAACTTGATCCAGAAGGGTTGCGTCCTCTGCCAAGGCGGCGACCTCTCCGATAATGAGGATGGCAGGACCGTCAATGCCGCTGAGGGCCGAGGGCAACTGTCCAAGGGTGGATAGGACCCGCCGCTCGTCTGGGCGGCTAGCATTTTCAACGGCAAGGACCGGCGTGGATTCTGCGCGCCCCGCCTCGATCAGACGTGCCGTAATGATCGGTGCACTGGACAGGCCCATATAGACCACGACCGTATGGTTGGCGCTGGCCAAGGCGTTCCAGTCCAGATCGGGGGCTTGGCCGCTGGCTGCATGGCCGGTCACGAAGGTCACAGCCTGGGCCATGCCGCGATGGGTCAGGGGAGCCCCTGCGCCCGCCGCCGCCGCAAGGGCTGCGCTGACGCCGGGAACGACCTCAACCGGAACCCCCGCCTCACGGCAGGCCTGCATCTCTTCGCCGCCTCGGCCAAAGACAAAGGGATCACCGCCCTTAAGCCGCACGACCTTTAGGCCCTCGAGCGCCAAGGCGACCAACAGGGCATTGATGTCATCTTGCGGCAGGGTGTGGCGCGACTTGCGCTTGCCCACATCAATCATCCGCGCCTGAGGGCCGGCCAGATCGAGCACAGGCTGGGGTGTCAAACGGTCATGGACCACCACATCGGCGCTTTGCAACAGCCGCAAGGCCTTGACCGTCAACAGGTCCGGATCGCCGGGACCGCCGCCGACCAGCCATACCTTTCCCACAACGCGGCCAGACTCCGGCGCATTGGGCAAGGATTGCAGGACAACAAGACGTCGGGCCATAAGCCTAGAAAGCCTTCACTGGGTCGGACCGGTATGGGTAGCCGGGTTGAACGGAGTGGACGATTAGCATCCACTCCGCAGTCCGCACCACAACGAAAGGGCCATAACGTTGCGGAACAGTTGCAAAATGTTGCGGATGCTGCCACTTCGCAAACGAGGACTTCTGCCCAAGGCTATAGGAAAACTATGGACCGCCGCCGCCTACCCCCCCTAAACGCCCTAAGGGCCTTTGAGGCTGCTGCCCGGCACCTGAACTTCAGTCGCGCCGCAGAAGAACTATCGGTGACCCCCGGCGCGGTCAGTCAGCAGATCCAAAATCTCGAAGACTATGTCGGCGCAGCCCTGTTCAGACGCACACCCAAGGGGTTGTTGCTGACCGATGCGGCCCAGATTGCCCTGCCCGCCCTTCGCGAGGCCTTTGATCGTTTGGCCGAAGCCGCCTCGATGCTGACCGCGGCCATTGATGGTCGGCGCTTGACCGTATCGGTGGCCCCCTCCTTTGCCGCCAAGTGGCTGGTCCCGCGCCTAGGGAAGTTCGAAGCCGCCCATCCTCAGGTCGATGTCTGGGTATCGGCGGGCATGGAGTTGGTAGATTTTGGAGGCGGTGAAGTCGATATCGCCATCCGCTATGGCTCTGGCCGCTATCCGGGACTTGAGGTCCATCGCCTGATGCAAGAAACGGTGATTGCCGTGGCCAGCCCAGCCTTTCTAGAAGCCCATCCCTTGACCGACCTGTCCGATCTCAGCGGTCAGATTCTGTTGCATGACGGCTCGCCCGATGCGGATGAAAGCTGCCCGGACTGGACCATGTGGCTCGCAGCGCGGGGCGTAAAGGGCATGGACGGGGCTCGAGGGCCGCGGTTCAATCAGTCCTCCCTCGTGATCGAGGCGGCCGTGGGCGGGCGCGGTGTGGCTCTGGCCAAGCGGGCCTTGGCCCAGGCCGATCTGGACGCAGGCCGATTGGTCGCGCCCTTTCAGATCGCCACTGCTGTCGATTTCGCCTATTACCTCGTCCATCCCAAGGCTAAGGGACGTTTGCCGCAGGTTAAGGCCTTCGTCTCTTGGCTCATCGCAGAGGCGCAGGCCCACGAGGCTGCGCTTCTGTCCATCGATAATGGTGCTGGAATCTAAGCCTCTATGACGTCTTACCGCTTACCCCCCTTTGACTGCACAACCATGACCGAAGTCCGCCAAGGGGTGGATGAGCTCGATCGTGCCCTTGTCGCGCTCTTGGCGGAGCGTCAGCGCTATATGGATGCGGCTGCCCGTATCAAGCCGGACCGCAAGGGTGTGCGCGACGTGCCGCGCATTGAGGACGTGGTGGCAAAGGTCAAGGCCGAGGCGCAAAAGGTTGGCCTGTCGCCGGCCATCGCAGAGCCCGTCTGGCGCCTGCTGATCGACCGCTCTATCGCCTATGAGTTGAGCGTATGGGATCAGTCGCGCAGGGACTGAATGTTCTTTTCGTACTGATAGGTCGAGATATCCGCCAAGACAGCCTCTACCGCATCGCGCACACGGATCAGCGCAAGGGTGCGGTCCATTTGGGCATCATCCAGCACCCACTCCGCAGTGGCGCAGGCCTGGGCGAGAGAAACAGCACCGATACCCAAGGCGGTTCCCTTCAGGCTATGGATCCCATCACGCCAGCCTTCACCCGGATCGTGAGGATCCATGACCCGCAGCCATAGGGCCGCCTGTTCGCGAAAGAGATTAAGCACCTCCTCGACAACCACCATGTCACCATCCGCATAGGTCTCGAGATAATCGAAATCTAGCGCTCCCGTCTTTTCTCGTCCGGCCATGGGTGCCCCCCATTTTCCTTACTAAAGTCACATCAAGTCGCTTGCCATCCCATTAGATTAGCGTATGTATCGCGCCCTCGCTTCTGCCCTCACCAAAGGCAGTTCTGGTGCGGGCGCATAGCTCAGTTGGTAGAGCAGCTGACTCTTAATCAGCGGGTCGTAGGTTCGAATCCTACTGCGCCCACCATCCCGTCAAGACAAGCTTCCGTGACTGGATGAGAGCGATAAGTCTCAAAAAATCATAGTTTTAGCTATTATTGCCAAACAGGCCCGCAGAGATGAGTAGCGGGGCAATATCCTTGCCGCCCCGCCGCCTATCCATGGCTTTGGTTTAGATACCGACCAACAGGCTCTCAATCCCATAGACTCGCGCCGCGTTGCCCGCATAGAGGGCGCGCTTTTCCCCTGCAGAGGCTCCCGCCGTGATGCGCTTGAAGGCGTTCCAGAGGGTGGCATAGCTCGCCCCCCACTTATCCACAGGGTAGTTGCTTTCAAACATCCCCCGCTCCGGACCAAAGGCTTCGATGCAGGTCTCGATATAGGGCTTCCACATGGCGGCTAGGGACTCGGAGCTGACGCCCGCCTCAGGGCCCTGTTCGGGCATGCCGCAGAAGGCCATGGCGAGGCCACCAAGCTTGACCGTCACATTGGGACATTGGGCAATAGCCCGGATAGAGGTTCGCCACCGCGCGAAATTCTCATCAAGCTTGCCCTGATAGTTGGCAATGTTCAGGGGTGTTCCGCAGTGGTCAAGGATGATGCTGGTGTCTGGAAAGGCCCGGGCAAGCTTGAGCACATCGTCCAGTTGGGGCTCGAGCACCCAAGCGTCAAAGGTCAGGCCCATGGGGGCCAGCGCCTTGAAGCCCTCATGGAAGCCATCGCTGGCCAGCAGACCTTGCGGCGCATGGAAGGGAGGCCCCAAGACATCGGGATTGGCATCCCATGCCCCTTGGTGACGAATGCCCTTGAACCGGCCATTACCCGCCGCGATCAGCGCCTCAAGCACCGGCTTGGCCCCATCGCCCAGCGTCATGTCAGCATGGCCAATGATGGCCGCTGCCGCGCGGAACTCTCCATAGATGCCGCTGGCACTCTGGGCGGCGACGCCATTGACGAACTCGACCTCACCGACGGGCTGCATCTGCGCAGGGGCGTCGGCGCGATAGAAGGCCCCGCATTCCATAAAGACCGTCCCGACCACGCGGTGACCGCTCTGGGCATCGCTGCGCAGTTGATCGAACGTATAGTAGGGCGTGCGTGCGACGGCCGCGATAAAGGGATGATGCGGCTCTGGAAAGTGACCGAGTAGCGGGGTCAGGTCCCAGAGGTGATGGTGGGGATCAATGATCGGGAGGTTAGGTTCAAGAATGTCTTCGACCATGGTGATCCCCAGTATGGATTTGGTTTTGCTTTCCGCCAGCTTATGGGCCGCGGCGACTTAGGCAAGGTCCAATAACCGCCGAAAATGACAATGCCACCCCCTCAATCGCTTGAAAGGATGGCATTGGCGTCCATTCATCTGTTGGCGCTTAGATCAGGGCTTTTGAGCGACCTTGGCCGCCTTAGCCGCCTCTTCGGCCCGGGCACCCGCCAGAATATGGCGCAGCGCATAGTTGCCCTCGTGACAGGCATATTCGTAGATCTGACCGGCTGTCGGCGAGAATTCATATTCCCCACCCCAAGGCTGGGCCCACATGGTCGGGTCAATGATGCTGTACTCATAGTGCAGCCGCTGAGGCCCGACGCGGGTAAAGCGTTCGACGACGGTCAGATTTTTCCAAGAGCCGTGATAGGCTTGGCTTTCTGGAATGTTGGTGGTCTCGACCACTAAAGTGTCGCCCTCGAAACGGCCAATGGAGTCGCCCATCCACGGCCGAAGCCCGTCGGTGCGATGCTTGCCATTGAGCCGGATGATCCGTACATCATGAACCATCTCGACCAGAATGCTGATCACGGTCGGCGACTGCACAAACATATAATCGTTATTATAGAAACCGTTCGCCAGCATGGGTGGCCCGGCATTGCGACCAAAGCCCATGATGCAGCGCTCTCCCAGAGAACGATTTTCGGGGTTTTCATAACGATCCCCGGCTTTCCACCAAGGTTCAGGGCCCTTTACGCCGGGCAGATAGGGCGGCACCTGTCCGTTTGGCGTGGTCAAGATCGACGAGCGCGGTTGACCCTTGACGCGCATGACCCGGTTTCCCGGATCCAACCAAAAGGCATTATAGCCGCCCACGGCACCGCCTGCCGATGCGAACTCAGCGCGGGTACCGGGAGGCGGCTTGTCTCCCCCTGCCGTGGGGGCTGGTGCGTCGGGATCGGTGGGCTGATTGGCATCGTCGAGCGCCTTGACGGCACCGGTCTCGATGGCCTTAACCTCCTCCTCCGTCAGAACGGCGCGATTGCCCATGACACCGCGACGGGTCTCCGGTGTCAGACTGACATTCGACCAGTTTGAGCCCAGATCAGGCTGTCCGAAGGCCAATCGGGGTGCCCGATAGGGCGCGGGCTCAGCGGCAAACGCGCTTACGCCAAAGGCACCGACGCCAAGGGCGAAGGCCGCGACCGCCCCCATCGCCAAAAACTTGATCCGCATTGGTTTTCTCCGTCTTGGTGTGTGTCGATTAATCGGTTGGTGTCGCAGCTTGCTTGGCGGCCTTGTTAGACAGATCCTGCAGGGCCTTTTCGTGATCGGAACGGCTAACCTTGTAGGTCGAGATGACTGCGACCATGGATAGCCAAAGGAACAGAATGGACGGCACGTAGAGGATCGCCAGACGCGCGGTGACCTCATCAGAAACCTGACTGGGGTCCGCGCCCTTGGGGAAGTTGGCAAACTGCAACAGCAAGGTCGCAAGGATCAGGCCAAGGCCGGTGACCATCTTTCGCGCGAAGCCATCGGCGGCGAAGAATAGACCTTCAGATCGCTTACCCGTGCGCAACTGGGCTTGCTCGACTAGGTCCGCCATCATTGACGAGGCGAGAATCTGAAAACAGATGATTAGGCCTGTATCAATGGCGGTAAAGCCCAGAACGATCCAGAATAGCTCCGGCGTTCCATTGGCGGGCATTAGGCCAAGCAGCCGAAGCACGATCGGTACAGGCGAGCCGATAAAGGCGATGAGGCCGATGATGACAGCACCCTGTTTCTTGCCAATGGTCCGCGTCGCCCATGGTGCCGCCAAAAAACCGATAATGGCTGAAGCGAAAACACCCATCGCCAGATAGCCATTTTGGATGGAGGTAAAGCGCCAGAAATAGGTCGAGAAATAGAAGGCCAGACCCGCCGCCAGACCCGCTGATATAGCGCCCAAGGTCGCCGCTATGAACAGGGCAGCAAAGGAGCGATTGCCGAGGGTGGCAAAGATCTCGCCGAATAGAGCCTTGATCGACTTGCTTTCACGCACAGGCGGCATGGTCAAATTGGGAATGTGCCGATGGGTCCCTAGGCCTGATACCAGCATGGCAAAGGGGGCTACAATTGATACCAAGATCCCGAAGAAGGCATAGGCATCACGGTTGAACTGACCATTGGGCACTGCGGCCGTCGAGAAGGCAGGGAAGATGAGATAGAACATCGATACCGTCATCAGATTGCCGACCACCCAGCCGAAAAAGTAGCGGTAGCTCATCAGACTGCTGCGCTCGTCGTAGCTGGTGCTCAGTTCCGGCGCGAGGGCAGATGATGGGATCTGAAACAGGGATCCTGCCGCGCGGATCAAAACGGAAAGGCCAAGCAGGTAGAAAAATAGCGCCTGCTCGGACCAGCCCACTGGCGGATTCCAAATCAGGAAAAATAGCAGGCCTGTCGGCACCACCGCTGCATAGATGAAGGGATGACGACGCCCCCAAGGCGAGCGCAGATTGTCTGACCAAAGGCCAATGATCGGGTCCAGACAGGCATCAATCATCAGGCCGATGGTCATGGCCAATCCGACCAAAATCGGGCTGAGGCCAATGACCTGGCCATAGAACATCAAGAGGAAGTAACTGAAGGCGTTATCAGCGACCCCATTGGCCGCCGCGCCAAATCCATAGGCGAGCTTCGTCCCTAGCGTTGGTGCAGCCGATGGCGTGCCAGTCATCTTATTGGGTTCCCTGTCACAAGCCGGGCAAGACGGTAAGCTCGGCCTCCTTGCTGACTATTAATCCTTTATGGGGCCTCTGCTGCGGCTTTGATCTGACCAAGCATCAGCTTCAAGAAGCCTCGGCGCTCAGCGATCTTGGCCTCTCGGGTTGCCGGGTCAGCACCAAAGGTCGGGTCCAACAGCAGCGAATAGATGACCAAGGATTTACCCGCGCCGTCCGGCAGGACCTCAACCGTGCCATGATAGAGATTGGGTGCCATGGGCTGAGCATAGGTATAGGAGGTCGAGGTCTTGGCGACCAAGATTTCGTTGACCCGGCCTGCGATCAGGCGGTTCGAACCGACATCCCCGTTACCCGACGTGATTACGCAGGTGGTCTTCAACATCGCGCCAATATCGCAATATCCACCGGTCTTCTTCCAGACCACGTCCGGGGCCACACCGATCTGAGCGCGATCTGAAATCACAACCAGGTTCAGAGGAGCAGCAGCAGGCGCTTCCGCCGCAGCGACTTGGCCTGCCGCTCCAGAGAGGGCTAGAGCGGCAACCATCGCACCAAGGCGACGGGTCATGGACCAAATGGACATTATTTCTTCCCTTCAAGGAACTGTTCTTGTTTCAGCTTCACGTCCGCAGGCCAATCTGGCAGGGGCGCGCCCACAGGCTCGGCGCCGGGTTGCAGCGCTGGAACATATTTGGTGTGGCAAGCGATGCAGGTCTGGAACATCTCTGCCCCGACAGCATACATTTTCGCGGAATCCTTGGCTTCAACCGCTGCCTTTGCCGCGAGCCCGTCTTGGGTCAGTTTCTTCGACAGACGGATCCATTCTTCATCGCGCACGCGGCCCGGAAGCAGCAAGAGATTGCCGGCCTCGGCAACCTGAACGGCTCCATTTTCCGCTGCTAACCAGCCCTCTTCTGTGGTCGGCCTTAAGCTCTTGGATCCCGCTTCGTCCGTCACTTCGCCAGAAGCGCCCCAGAAGGCCCAAGCCCCCGGGTCGATCATGTGAACCATGACCTCCAAAACCGGAAGGCTCGTATCATAGAGCGTTGGCTTCGGCTTCTCGCAGGAGGTCAGCAGCAAGACGGCTGCCAGCCCCGAGGCCCAGACCGATGCATCCCTACGCATGAGCGTTACCCCCACCCCAACCTATCATCAGTTCTTCTCTGACCCGTCCTTCGGCGCGCCGGTGCCGCTCGAGCCCATGAACAGCTTTTGTCCATTTTCCAACGTCAAGTCTCGACCGTTGGCGCGGCACTGGGGGGTGCAGAGGTGGTCTTTGCTCTGATAGCCGCGAACGATGATTGAGGTGCCGGGCCGCAACGAGGCCTTGTTGATGCCAGCGCGGAATAGGGTGTTGGGCGTGCCGCCCTCGACCATCCATTCTTGGTCAGGCTTGCCCGGCGTTTGCACCATGAGATGCACCCAAGCATGGGGATTGATCCACTCCACCCGGGTGACCTTGCCGCGCAGAAGTACAGGCGAATTGCTATCAAACTCGGCAGCAAAGGCGTGGTGCGCTTCGGCCTGACCGGAGACACCAAGAGCAAAGGCAAGGACAACGGATGCGAATTTAAGACCACGGGTCATGGGCGTTTAGGCTCCAGAGAGGCGTTAGACAAAGGGGTTCGAGACTTATTTCAGCGGTTCTTTGCGCAGATCGCCGTACAGAAGCTCTGTCACATATTCCACGCACTTGAATTGGCCGAGCGTGACGTCTGGACCGACGGCCTTATAGAGCGTCATCTCCATCTTCCACGGCTTGGTAAAGGTTTCCGCGTCAGTGATTTCGGCCTCATAGCGCATGGTCACAGGGCTGGTCGGCGTGTAGCGTTCAACCACCGTCATCATGTCGGAATGGAAATTTCCAGCACGATCGAACCAGGTCTGGTCGTTCAAAGCCGTCACCTTGACCACGAGCGTATCGCCCTCCCAAGTCGCGACGGACTGACCCATCCAGCTATCAGCGGGATATTCACCCGGGTCCTTAAAGAGGATGTTCCGGGTCGCACTGGCATATTGATAGGCAATCATCATGCTGTTTTGCCCCTGCACGATCTGGAACGGATGGGGCATGTAGGTGGCGCGCGGCACGCCCGGCAGGTAGCACTTGATCTCGGGATCACGGCTCAGCCACTGAGCCTTGTTCTCATCGCGCTTGGCGAGAGCCTCTGGTTTATAGGGGATCGTGCCGCCGACCACGACGCCGGGTCCCGGCGGAACCGAACCCACAGCGCCTAGGGCCACAACCTCTTTGGCGGGCACGGGCACAACCGGACCCGGTCGCATAGCCATGGCCGCTGAACTCAGGTGAGGCTCAATATTGTAATTGGCTGAGTTCAGGACCTGCCACACACCGTTCAGGTCCGGATGGACCTTGTCCGGTCCTCTAGGTGCCTTGTAGGCGGGACCTTGCGCCATAGCCGCGCTGCCGAGCGCACAGGCCATTGCCAAAACGGCCATTAGGGTGGCTTTTTTCGATACCATGGGCTTCCTCACCATTTTTGTCGCAGTTCAACAGATCGACTTCGCGATCCTTGGTTAGATGCTGCGCGTTGTCATGCTGCACAGTCAATCCAAGCCTTGTCAACGGTTGCTACTCAATTGATCCGGGACCGATAGGGCCCTTGCAATGAGCGAAGTCCTGTCGCACCCTCACCCTTGGAGCCTTCAATTCAGTCCGCTCAAAAATGGGCTCTAGTATCGCGCCGCACCACCGGCCTTTGCTCAACAGCGGCAGGGGGGCGAGTCGGGTGATAAGATCCTTTTTGGTGTGGCTTCAGACGTCTTTGGGTAAGGGCCCAGAAGAGTATGATCCATCGTGGAGCGAAGCGCTACTCGGGTCTTTAAACTTCTGGGGGCTGCTTGAAGGCACACACCTGATCAGCCTCATGCTGTTTGCTGGCGTCATGCTGGTCATCGATCTTCGGTTGATGGGCGTGGCGCTCAGGACCATACCCAACTCCATAATCACTCGACGATTGCTGCCTCTGGTTCTGGGCGGATTTGCCATTATGGTCATTACCGGCGTAGCGCTGTTTTTCGCCAAGCCTCTGGATTATTATCATAATATCTGGTTCCGGCTTAAACTTGGCTTCCTTGTCTTGGCCGGTTTGAACATCCTTTGGTTCCACCTTGTGCTCCATAGGCATCAGGACCAATGGGATGCTCTTGAGCGGCCACCAACAGCGGTTCGACTGTCTGGACTCGCCTCGCTTACGGTTTGGCTACTGGTCATTATTATGGGCCGGTTCATTGCCTATAATTGGTATGAGTGCGGCAAGCCGCAGACCGCCTTCATCAACCAGGTTCAGTCCTGCGCGACCTCTGAACAGGGCGCGGTTTTAATTGAGGCTGTTCATCCATGACCCTCTCAGACCTCTTTCCGGCCCTACAGCCCTTTGTCGCCCATCTGGTCAAGGTTTGGCCGGCCTATCACATCAAGGCCAATTTCGCGATCTGGGAGGTGTTCCACATTGTCTCGATCCTTACGCTGGGCGGTGCCTCCGCGCTGGTAAGCCTCAGGATGCTGGGCATTGGACTGGTAGAGCGCCCCATCGAGGAGACCTATCGCGGCGTGTCGCGCCTGATCGCCATTGGCGTGGTGTTGACCACCATCAGCGGCCTGTTGATCGGCATGGCCAATGCCGAACGGCTCTATGACAGTGCCGCCTTCCTTGCCAAGTTCATTGCCTTGATCGGTGGGATCGTCCTGAGCTTCAAGGTGCTTGGCCCCGTCGCCTTAGGGACTCCTCGATCAGACACCCGCCTCTGGGCCGGACTGGGTCTTGGCCTGTGGGCTCTGTCAGTCTTGGTCTTAGCCACAGGCGGGCTCGTTACTCCGGGCCTGCTGCATGTCTTGAGCGCTGGCAGCCTGATTGTTCTGGTCGTGGTTCAGGGCCGGGCACGATGGCTCTATGGTGCCGGATGCCTTGTGATCTTGGGCTCCATGGTCTTGGCGACCCATCTGGTCTTCAAGCCCGAGGACATGGCCAGTATCGACATGGCCAATCTGGCGCTATCGGGTCTTTGGTTCCTCTGGGTCGTTGGCTTTGCCGTCGTGAGAGGCCGGACCATCATCCGTGATGGTGGGCCTGACCGTTTTGCACAGACCATCGCCTACGCTCAGATCCTCGTCTGGGTCACCGCGGCCGCAGGCGGACGTTGGATCGCGTTCGCCTAGCGGTCTGCCGCCTGCCTATTGGCCGTCCACCGAGAAGGCGAGCAGGACGTTGCGCCCATTGCCTGCGATGCGCGCGGCACCGTTAAAGCCGGACATGACAAAGACCATGCCGTCCGCAATGGCCGGCCCCATGCCATCATAGCCGCCGCCCACCTGAGCGGGCACCCCGTTCACCGTCGAAAAGGTCTGAGCCGTGCTTGAATATTCCCAGATGATCTTGCCGGTCTTGGCCTCATAGGCGCGCAACCAGCCATCAGTCGTGCCCGAGATGATCGCACCGGGAATGACACTCGGTGCGGCCGATTGTGCGCGGATACAGCCCTTTAGGTCATAGGTCGTCTTGCGCAATCCGCAGGGCGCAACGGGCGAAGGCGTGTACCATTTGATCTTGCCAGTCTTCGGATCAAGCGCTGAAAGGCCAGGCTTGGCCAGACCGGGGCTTTTGTCACCCGCAGCCTCCCGAAACAGACCCGTCGTATCGGCCATGGCGACGTAAAGCTGCGCCCTATCTGCCGCCATACCCCACTCAATACCACCCAGTTCGCCACCGACCCCGACCTGTGTGTTCCAAATGAGCTTACCGCTATCCGGAGATAGGCCATAGGCCATGCCCGACTTTTGACCCGCTAACAGGATCTGTTTGCCGCCGGGCAAGGCAAACAGGATCGGAGAGGCCCCGAAATCATGGTCCGGACCCAACTCCGTTGGGCAATTACCCGTCGCAGCGGGCCCCTTGCGGTTGCAGCCCATGACAAAATTGTCGCCCTCGGTGACCTGCAATCTCCAGCTTATTTTGCCGGTCAGCATATCAAAGGCAATGATCGCATCAGAGCCCTCAGTTTCGATGTCGGTATAGCTGTCCCCGGTTGCGACATAGACGAGGCCCCTCGCCGGATCGACCGTTGGTGCCGACCAGATGGCACCACCAGCGGGGCCCTTGAGTGCCATGCCAGACACATTGACCCTGCCATAGTCGCGCGGGGCCTCATCAATCGTGTAGGTCTTCCATTTTTGCGCGCCGGTTCGAAGGTCCAAAGCAACCAGCGAGCCGCGGAAGGTGCAGCAGGCATAGGTCTTAGACATCGACACGGCCTCCTCGTAGGAGCTAACCGGGACATAGAGGGTGTCGCCCGAAGCCGTTGCTGCACCCGTTAATGAGGCGGCCACATGGTCTTCAAGCACCGGACTATACCAGAGGGTCTTGCCATCTTGCGCGTCAAAGGCGCGAACTCGCTTGTCTAACTGTCCGATCAGCACCATCCAGCCGCTCGGAGAGGCCGTATTTTTGAGCACCAGCGGAGTGTTGCGGGACTGAGCATCAGGGACGGACCAGCGCACACAGCCAGTCTTGCCATCCAAGGCATAGAAGGTGCCGTTACGGTTGGTCGCAAAGACCCAACCGCCAAGGACCACCGGTTGGCCGCCGCCCTCCATGGCGAAAGACCATTTGACCTTCAATCGCGATACATTCTGCGCGGTTAGGCCGGAATGGGGTTGAAACCGGCTCGAGGCCCCATCGTAGCCCGAAAGTGGCCAGCTAGAGGCACTGGCCGTCAAGGGTGTGCTCGCCGGACAGGGGCTATCAACCGTGCCGGGTTTGGACGGCGCAGGCATCATCAAGCTGCTCAGGCTATCAGACTTGCCCGACTGGGCCGACCCGGTCAGATAGCCAGCTATGTCGCGCATATCACTGTCGGACAGGCCTTGAGACATGGCCTTCATGGCCCCTGACTTCATGGCCACATAAATATCATTGGGGCTACGCTGGGCCATCTGCTCGCGGCCGGGCGCACGGCCTTGTGCAGGCTCGTGGCAGCTTTTGCAGCGCTGTTCATAGAGGGCTTGGCCCGGCGGTAAAGGCGCTGGCACAGCGAAGGCGCGAACCGGAAAGATCAGGGCCACCATCAGAGCCAAGACCTGGACCACGCTTAAATCTGATCGTGACATATGCCATTTCCTCCGCTGCCGCCTTGATCAGCGGTTCTGCGTCTATGGCGAAGAGTGTCAAAGCTACGGACCAATCTTTCAAGCCAATTCGTGCATCTGAGCCCAAATAGCAAAACCCCCGGACGTGGTGAGCGTCCGGGGGTCTAACGTCTCGTCTAGAGCCTAGCCCTAGAACTTATATTGCAGCTCGATACCGTAGGTACGGGGTGGCACCACCGAATAGGTCTTGGTGATACCCTCGACCATCGGCACAAAGGATCCGTTGGCCAATTTGTTAAGACCAGCCTGACGGTATCCGGTCGCACCGGCGTCATAGCCAATTTCATCGGTCAAGTTCTTGACGTAACCGATAATCTTGTAACGGCTTTCTGACTGAGTCCAGATCAGGCGTGCGTCAATCTGGGACCAGGCTGGTGCTTCATTATATTCACGTTCGAACAGGGTGCCGTACTGCTTGTCGCGCCAGACATAGCTGGCCGAGGCCACCAGCCAGCCAGGCTGGAAGTCCCAGCTATAGTTGACATTGACCGCAAATTTTTGCTTCGCCGCGTTCGGCAATTGGCTACCGCTCAGACTCTGCATCCGCGAGAAGCCGCCGGTGAATCGATCAACTGGACAGGAGGTCGTGCCGTTCACAACAACCGCACATTGGGCCAAGGTCAGCAAGGGCTTGGCCTTGGGATGCATAGCCGTTGGATCAACAGAGTCGATGGCGCTACCCGCTTTGAGTTGGGTGTCATTATAGGAGTAGTTGAACAGGATTTGCATGTTCTCCAGCGGCTTCCAGGTCGTTTCCAACTCGAAGCCCTGAGAGATCGCCTCCGGCACGTTGTAGAAGTCCGTCGCCGTCGTTGGTCCAGGACCAAAGGCGGGAACAGCGCCCGTCGAGATCCGGGTGATGGGGATCTGTAGATTGGTATAGTCGTAATAGAACAGGGCCATATTGGTCTGTAGCTTGCGTCCGAAATCCTTCTTCAAGCCGATTTCAAAGGCGTCAACCAACTCTTCTTCCGTGGTTGGGAAGAAGCTCAAGACCGTGAAGATACCAATGTTGAATCCACCAGACTTATAACCACGG
This sequence comes from Pseudomonadota bacterium, assembly GCA_041182245.1. GTDB lineage: Bacteria > Pseudomonadota > Alphaproteobacteria > Caulobacterales > Caulobacteraceae > CAISGS01. The sequence goes on from JBEGNZ010000033.1 coordinate 27,985, forward strand.
CTATATTTGGCATAGGCCAAGGTATCTTGGTCTGGGGTCCATTCGAGACCTGCGGTACCGGTAACGGCCTCCCATTCATAGCTCTGATTACGTGTCGCAAAACCCGTAGCGGGGTTATATACTGTCTTACCGGTCACACCCCGTTCCAAAACCGCGCCGCTCGATACATTCGCGGGGGTTTGGGTGATATCGAGAATGGGCGGAACCTTGTAGCCCGCTGGATAGCCCAAGAACTGCGAGGGAATGGCTGAGAAGTCACAGCCGTCCACAGCGAAGCACAGGATGCGCACTGTCTCCGAGCCATATTTCTTATCGTGGGAATAGCGAAGACCTGCCGTCACTTTCCACTTGTCGTTCACCCGATAGTCAATCTGACCAAAGGCCGCATAGGACTCGGCATTGACGTCGGGCCGGTTATCAAACCGGCGATAGGTGGTCTGGGTCGGGCAGTTGCCACCTGGGCTAGCAGTACAGAGCGGGAACATGAACGGGCCATTATATTCCGGCTGCGTCTTATTCTCGGTATAGACGGGCTGGGTATAGTGCTGCTTGAAGTAGTAAGCTCCACCCACCCATTGTAACGGACTGTTGCTCGTCGAGATCAGATTGACCTCGTGGCTCCAGAACGAATTGTCTTCTTGATAGTTGAAGCTTTCGTTTGGATTGATGGTGAGAGGTCCACGTCCACCTAGGAACGCCAACTGAGAGGCTGGCAGTGTATAGGATGTGATGGGTGCAGCTCTGGGCGTATCGGTCGTACCGGTGAGGATATAATGATAGTGGACACCGCCAGTCAGATATTTGATGTCGAACTTATCGGCGTGATAGATCCACTCACTGTGGATGGTCAGCGATACCGGCAAGGTCACCTTATAGGCCGTGGCGCGCGCCATTTCCCAAGGGCTGTTCTTGGCTGGGTTGCTACAACCTGTGGGGTTCAAGTTTACGACATTGGTAATGCCTGTGATCGCCGGATTGGAGCAGCCAAAACCATTTTCAGGCTTGGTTGCTGAGGGTGGCTGATAAGCAGTCCCCCAATCATAAGGGGTCCAACCCGGCATACTCCCAGGACCGCCCGCGCCATTGCGCCACTGAGTACCGATAACATTGATCCAACCCTCAAACTTTTCCGAGAAATTGAACTTCAGTTGAACATCGGTGGTCCATTCGTTGCGAACATTGCCTTCGTCCGGCATGCCGGGGACTTTATTGTCGATCCAACCCTTGCTCTGATTGTACCAAGAACCACCAATGCGGAAGCCGACCTTGTCGTTGATGGGCCCAGAATAGGTGCCTTCCAGTTGGGTCGCGCCGTAATTGTCGAGGCCCGCGCGCATTTCGCCTTGGAAGTCCTTGGTTGGGCGCTTGGAGATGATGTTCAGCGCACCACCGATCGAGTTACGGCCATAGAGCGTGCCCTGAGGACCCCGAAGGACCTCGACGCGATCGACGAAAAGGGTCGATGAACCGGCGCGAACCGCGAAGGTCTCGTAGATACCATCAGAATAGTTGGCCACGGCCGCGTCCGCCGAAAGCACGTTGGTCAGACGACCGACGCCGCGCAGAGACACGCGGTCGGTCGAACTGTTGTACTGAAGGCCAGGGGTGAAATTGGTCAGGTCTTGGATCGTGTTGACCCCGACCAGATCGCGCTTGGCAGCCGTAAAGGCCGAAACGGCGACAGCGACGGTCTGAAGGCTTTGCTCGCGTTTTTCTGCGGTAACCACCAGTTCTTCAATATTACCGCTCCGGTCGCGGCCCGATGTCGTTTCTTGAGCATAGGCTATATCAGAAATACTGATCAGTGAGATGGCCGAGACCGATAGGCAGAGCATGCTCCGCAAACGCGACGTCATCATAAATGTCCCCCCCCTGGAACCAGCGCCAAATCGGCACCGTTTAGCTAATCGTCCGTTTGAAACCGGGAGCGCAGCGAGCCCTTCGGCTTCATTACGGATCTGTTAGAAACCAGCCTCTGCCCCTGACGCGCCGTGTCAATGAACCGCGAGTAACGTTTTTGTGATGTTGCGGCGCGGCATTATTGTCACGGCGGTGATGGGCGCTTAGGAATCCCTTGATAGCTAAGCAATCGCTATTGTTGCAGCGCAAAATTCGCGCCCTTGACTTTTTTGCTGATGGCGCGACCGAAGATGCAATCCTATTTCGAACTCCCCAATCAATTAACTTAAGATTGTAATAAGGTCAGAGATTGAGCGACAGTCCATCCGTGGCGTGATTCATGTTTAAAATCATTAGGATGGATGCAAATCTCGGCTCGAAGCCAGGTTTAAGCGCTCGTTAAACCAAATCACGTCAACTAATCGGATGGGCCGCTGGCTCGACCTTGATGAGCGTGGCGATGGCCCTACCTCGACAGCGCAGTTCCAAGCCACTCAATGCCACCTCAATGGTGCGTGAAGGACAGGCTCACCTTGTCGCAGGTCGCGCGGACAAGGCGCGATCTTTGGCTCAGATGGCCATCAAACGCCAGCCAGAGCTCGCAGGGGCTTGGCACCTTCTCGCGCTCGCCTGCGAGACCTTGGCCGATAATAGTGCCTCGCTGGACGCCTATCAGCAGGCCATGAACCTTGCCCCCGATCAGCCGCAGATCGGTGTCGATCTGGCTCGTCTGGCCATGAACCTAAACCTCTTTGCCGTTGCCGAGAGACTACTTTTGACCTGCCGAAAGCAGGACCCCGGTTCGATTGAGATCATGAATAGCTTGGCCTTGGCCCAAGCCAGTCAGATGAACCTTGCTGCGGCTATTACCACCCTGACCACGGCGCTTGAGGCCCATCCAACAGAACCCATCCTTTGGAATATGCTCGGCCTGATTCTGTTTAGCGACGGCCGCATGGATGAGGCGGCGACCTTCCTCGGCGAAGCCCTGCGCCTCAATCCCACCATGGGACAAGCGCGGATTGCCCTTGCCGACGCGCTGATGTTCACGGCTGGATTTGATCAGAAAAAGCAGTCCGTTGCGTTGGCCGAAGGTGAGCGTTCGATCACCGACGCGCCACCGTCTCTGGTGGCTACGGCTCGGGTTAGTCAAGCCAAGCGGCTGTTCGTCGCTGGACGGCTAACCGACGGCTGGCAGGCCTATGAGGCGCGCCATGACTTGACCTATGAGGACGCGACCCACTTTCCCCTGCCCTATCCCCAATGGCAGGCAGGCACATCTATTGATGGCCGTCACCTGCTCTTGATCGGTGAACAGGGGCTCGGTGATGAGGTGCTCTTTGCTCAAACCGTGCCCGACATCCTTACCGCCCTTGGACCAAAGGGCCGCTTGACCCTCGCCCTGGATCCACGGCTGCAGACCCTTGCCGCACGGTCCTTTCCCTCGGTCCAGATCGTGCCCCACACCACAGGCCGCGCCAAGGGTAGGGGACTGCGCGGAGTAGAGACATCCTTCGGCAAGGGCGAAGCGCCCGATCTGTGGGCACCGATCGGTACCGCGATGGCGGCTCTGCGGCCTGATGCTGCCAGTTTCGGCGCGGCCAAGCCGTTCCTGATCCCCGACCCACAGCGTGTGGACCATTGGAAGGCGTGGCTCGCTGGTTTGGGACTGGGCCGGAAGGTGGGGATCATCTGGAAGAGCCTCTTGGTCGACCTCAATCGCGCCCGCTATTTCGCGCCGCTGAGCGCCTGGGAACCGGTCCTGACAAGGCCCGGCCTTCAGTTCGTCAGCCTGCAATATGGCCAGGCCGAAGCGGATCTGCGTACCATCGCCGAGCAGATGGGGGTTCAGGTGGCCGTACCTCCCGGACTTGATCTGAAGGATGATCTGGAGGGGGTCGTGGCCCTCTGTGCTGCCCTAGACCTGACCATCGGCCCCGCAACGGCCACAACCAATCTTGCTGCCGCCAGCGGTGCGTCCGTCCAGATCTATATGACCCCCGCCTCGTGGCCTCTGTTCGGCCAAGATCACTATCCCAGCTATCCAAAGGCCAGGGTTCAGATTCTGAAGCAGTTCGGGGCTTGGGACGAGGCGATGGGGGCGATCGCTGAGGGATTGGGGTAGGCCATCCTCGTCATTCGACGGGCTCAGGATGAGGATGACTGCAAAATTTCCGACCTATCCTTACCTCTTTCTCGATGGAGGAGGAGGTGGAGGCGGAGGAGAGGGCGAATTGCGGGGAGCCTGCTTAGGGACCTCCGCACCCGGGTTTCTATCGCGAGTGGTTCCTGGTGAACTTCCTGGAGTTGGTGGCATTTCAAATTCCTCTATCTGAAATAACAATTTGAATGTTATTGATTATAAAATCAACACTTCAAATCAGTTTATCATTGGGCGCGGAATTGACATGCTAGACAAAAATGCGAAATTCAAAGACAAAAAGGTTTTGAATTTTATAATTGAACAAGGAGAATTACGTCTTAAAGGCACATGTGAACATGCAAACTCTCAAGATCTTAGAGCGAGTTCTTTGTTGAATGCGTGCATAGCCTTATCTACAGCTTCTACTGCTGCGATGGCAGCCGGCTTTTTTTCTCCCACTAAATTTGAACATCAGAGTTTAATACGAGCGATAACTTCAGTGTCTGCACTAGGTTTTTTATGCTCAACAATAATCGTACTATTATCAATCCAATCCTCGAGATTTCATCCCTTAGGCTGGAAGCCAACCTCGTTTACACACGATATAATAATAAGAAAAAATATCGGGTTGATAAAAATTGATTACATTAATGAGCTTGAAATACGGATAAACGAAAATGAAAATACGCTCTACAGGCGAGGAAATTTAATTAATATATCGTCGTATTTATTAACATTTACTCCAATTATATCCATAATTACAGGAATATTATTTGAATACGTAATTTACAGATTGGTTTAACTGTTGTTGAGATCATAAATTGAGCCCCCTCCCTTGCCAGAAACCCCGGTCCGTGATTTGGCTGAGATCAGACCTGTCGTCGGCAATCGATCGGCGCGGACCTTCAAGGGAGAGACCCATGTTTTCACATATCATGATCGGCACGAACGATCTGACCAAGGCCAAGACCTTCTATGACGCCGTTCTGGGCACGCTGGGCGTTCCACCAGCCCACGTCGATGGCCACCGCATATTCTACATGACGCCAACCGGCGTATTCTCGGTCTCGCTGCCCATCAATGGCGAGCCCGCGACCTATAGCAACGGCGGCACCATCGGTTTTGCCTGCTCGACCCCTGAACAGGCCGATGCTTGGCATGCGGCGGGCGTGGCCAATGGCGGCACCACCTGCGAAGACGCCCCCGGCGTTCGTGAAGGCGCACAAGGCAAGCTCTATCTGGCCTATCTGCGCGATCCAGACGGCAACAAGATCTGCGCCCTGAAGCGCATGTAAGCGACGTATGGAAGCAGGCTGGCGCTTAAGGCGTTGGCCTGC
>JBEGNZ010000034.1:0-32901 GCA_041182245.1 Pseudomonadota bacterium
GTTTACCGCCGCCTTTTGCCTCCGGCCTTGATGTTCTTGGGCCTGCCTTTCGGGCCCTGTCTGTGGCGGATGCCGAGGCGGGGGCGGGAGGCGCCTGGGAGAGCGGGTTCGGGGTCGCTGAGGACTTCGAACAACAGGCCGCCGGTGATGGGGGTGGCTTCCAAGAGCTTGACCCGCACCCGTGCGCCCAGACGCCAGCGCTTGCCGCTGCGTTCGCCGATCAGGCAGTGGGCCTTGTCATCATGGACGAAATATTCATCCCCCAGAGATGAGACGGGGGCCAGGCCGTCGGCACCGATTTCGCCCAAGCGCACGAACAGGCCAAAGCGGGTGACTCCGGTGATGCGGCCGTCAAACTCGGCCCCCACACGGTCCGATAGGAAGGCGGCGACATAGCGGTCGGTCGCCTCGCGCTCGGCGGCCATGGCCCGGCGTTCTGAGGCGGTGATGCTCTCAGCCGTCTCGCGCAGGCGGGCGATCTCCTCGTCCGTCAGACCGTCCATGCCCAGTCCCAAGGCCCGGATTAGGGCGCGGTGAACGACCAGATCGGCATAGCGCCGGATAGGCGATGTGAAGTGGGCGTAGCGGGCCAGATTGAGGCCAAAATGGCCGATATTGTCGGGCGAATAGTGGGCCTGCATCTGGCTGCGCAGGACCACCTCATTGACGATCTCGGCGTGGGGGCCTTCCTTGGTCTGGATCAGCAGGCGGTTGAGCCGGTCGGTACGCGGGGCCTCGCCCTTGGACCAGTTGATACCGATGGTGGCCAAAAAGTCGGCCAAGGATAGGACCTTTTCCTGACTGGGTGTGTCGTGGACGCGATAGATCAGGGCGGGACGTTTCTGGCCCTTGGTCGGGGCCTCAAGGGTTTCAGCGGCGCAGACATTGGCCTGAATCATGAACTCTTCGATCAGGCGGTGGGCGGTCAAGCGCTCGCGCGGGCGGATGGACAGGACCTCGCCTTCGGGGCTGATCTCGATCTTGCGCTCGGAGCTTTCAATATCCAGTGGCGAGCGGCGGTCCCGGGCCTGTCCGACACAGGCATAGGCAGCCCACAGGGGCTTCAGGACGGGTTCCAGCAGCGGGCCTGTCACGTCGCTGACCTCGCCGTCGATGGCCGACTGGGCGTGCTCATAGGCCAGCTTGGCGGCAGAGCGCATCAGGCCGCGCACAAATTTGTGGCCGATCTTGTCGCCGGAGCGGTTGAAGACCATGCGCACGGCCAGACAGGCGCGGTTCTCGCCCTCGCGCAGGCTGCACAGGCCGTTGGACAGGCGCTCGGGCAGCATCGGCTCGACCCTGTCGGGGAAATAGACACTGTTGCCCTTGTCGCGGGCCTCGCGGTCGAGCGGCGTGCCGGGGCGGACATAGGCGGCGACATCGGCAATGGCCACCCAGACGATCCAGCCGCCCGGATTGGCGGGGTCCTCGTCCGGCTCGGCATAGACGGCGTCATCATGGTCGCGCGCGTCGATGGGGTCGATGGTGACCAGCGGCACATGGCGCAGGTCCGTGCGACCTTCCAGCGTGGGGGCGACGGCGGCCTCGGCCTCGTCCTCGGCGGCAGGAGAGAAGCCCGTGGGCAGGCCGTGGGTGTGGATGGCGATCAGGGAGGCGGCTCTGGGCTGGTCTTCGCGCCCGACCACCTCTAGGACCCGCCCGCGCTTGGGGCCGAACCGGCCCGCCGCCTCGCCGACCTCGGCCACGACCAGATCACCGTCCTTGAGGGCTTCGGCCTCTGGACCGAACAGGACCAGACTTTCCTTAGAGCGGCGGTCGACCGGCTCGACACGGATCTCTTGACGCGGGCCACGCAGCGACTTGCGCACGACGCCGAGGATCTTGTGGGCGCTCTGGCCCAGCTTCTTGATCAGCTTGGCTTCGAACTCGCCGCTTTCCAGCCGCTCAAACCGCACCAGAACCCGCTCGCCCAGACGCGGGGCGCCCGCGACCTTTTCCGCAGGATCGGGGGCGAGGCGCACGATGGGCGCATCCTCGCCCGCCTTGACCAGACGCACGAAAAGGTCGCCATCGGTGTCCACCTCGATCACATCGGCCACGCCGACAGGGGGCAGGGCACCGGCCTCGGCAAAGCCGCCGCGTCCACGCTTGCCTAAGAGGCCCTCGGCCTCCATGTCCTTGAGCATCATCCGCAGGGCCCGGCGGTCCGCGCCCTTCAGGCCAAAGGCCTTGGCCATATCGGCCTTTTCCGCTTCTCCGGCCTCGCGCAGGAACTTCAGCAGGGTCTCTCTGTCGGGCAGACCTTGCGGTGGCTTGGGGCGAGCAGAAGGGTGGCGGGCGATACGCGGCTTTTTCATCTGGGCAGGATATAGGGATGCGCGCCTCTAGGCGACCTGATTTGCGCAAGGCCCTCTATTCGCGGCGTAAGGCCTCAATGGGATCGAGCCTCGAGGCCTGCCAAGAGGGATAGGCACCGAAGACCAGACCGACCGCCATGGAAAAGCCCAAGGACAGGGGGGCTGCCCAAGGTGGGATTGCCATCGGCCATGATCCGAGCTGCGCAATCAACAAGGCCCCGGCAATGCCAATGAGCAAACCAAGGATGCCACCTGCGAGCGACAGGGCCACGGACTCCAAGGCAAACTGGATCAAGATGTCGGACCGCTTGGCCCCAACCGCCATCCGAAGGCCAATCTCCCGCGTACGTTCGGTCACAGCGACGAGCATGATGTTCATGATCCCAACCCCGCCGACCACCAGCGAGACGGCAGCGACGGCGGCTAAGAGAATGGTGAAGGTCGCTGTGGCCGCCTGTGAAGCTTGAAGGATCGAGGCCATGTTCTGGGCTTGGAAATCGTCGTCCTCGCCCTCACGGATGCGGTGACGTTCGCGCAGCAGGGTGGTGGTATCCTCTTGTACGCGGCTGAGATCATCTTCGCTGGCGGCCTTGATATAGATAGTCTGGACCGTATCGCCCTTGACCCGTCGGCCCACGACGCGAGAGCGGACGGCGGGCAGGGGACCCAGAACAATATCATCCTGATCCTGCCCAAAGCCGCTCTGGCCCTTGGAGGTCAGGACGCCAACCACCTGAAAGGGAGACGATCCGACCCGGATACGCTTACCCAGAGGATCAGCATCGCCGAATAGCTCGCGGGCAACGGTGGTACCGATCACCGCGACGGTGCGGCCTTGGCGCGCCTCACGCTCATCGAACATGCGGCCCTGTCCGATGGTTAGGTCTCTGGCGACCAGATAGTCGGGCGTGACCCCTTCGATGCGGCTGTTCCAGTTGGTGCCTTCAGAGGCCAACTGTGCCTGTCCGCGAACAGTTGGTGCGACAGCGGCGACCCCTTCGACCTGTTTGGCGATGGCTTCGGCATCGGCGCCGGTGATGGAGATGTCCGATCCCGCCGCCTGGGCAGCAAAGCCGGATCGCGAGGCGGCCGGAGAGACGATGATCAGGTTCGAGCCGAGGCCCGAAATGGCGCTCATCACCCGCTGCTGCGCGCCCAGACCAATCGAGGTCATCATCACGACGGCGGCGACGCCAATCACCACACCGAGTGAGGTCAAGGCGCTGCGCATCGGGTGGGCAGCGATGGCGCTGGCGGCAAAGCGGATCAGGTCCTTGGACTTCATGACTTGGCCCCTTCGTCGCTGACGATCAGGCCGTCGCGAAAGCCGACCCGCCGACGGGCCCGCGCGGCGACATTGGCATCATGGGTGACCAAGATGACGGTCAGCCCGTCGCTGTTGAGCTGTTCGAACAGGGCCATGACGTCCTTGCCCGTTGAACTGTCGAGCGCGCCGGTAGGTTCGTCGGCCAGCAACAGGTCGGGATGGTTGGCGAGGGACCGGGCGATGGCGACACGCTGTTGTTGCCCTCCGGACATCTGGGTGGGGCGATGGTTCCGACGATCCGCTAGCCCGACCTTGGCCAGCATTTCAGCGGCCCGCTCGCGGCGTTCCTTCACGTCGATGCCGGCATAGACCATCGGCAGCTCGACATTTTGCAAAGCGCTGTAGCGGGGCAGAAGTTGGAACGACTGAAAGACAAAGCCGATCCGCTGATTGCGAAAATGGGCTAGGCCGTCATCATCCAGATGGCTGACATCCTCGTCCTCGAACTGATAGGAGCCGCTGGTGGGCCGATCGAGCCCGCCAAGGATGTTCATCAGGGTCGACTTGCCTGAGCCTGAGGGGCCTGTAATGGCCAGATAGGAGCCGCGCGGAAAGCTGAGCGACACACCCGCCAAGGCCGCGACGGTCTCGTCCCCCATCTGATAGGTCTTTTTGAGATCCCGAACCTCGATCATGACCGAGCGCCTAGGTGCGCGGGCGTGAGGAGGACCCGCCGCCGAAGGGCGATCTCATGGTCGGCAAGGGCTTGGGTCCACCGCCAATGATCACCTGATCACCGGGCTTAATGTCGCCTTCAATCTCACTGAAGGAGCCGTCCGATGCCCCGACGCGTACGGACACGGGCCAAGGTTTCTTGTCCTTGAGGATCCAGACCACGCCGGGGGTTTTCCCGCCTTGAGGGCCGTTGCGACCTCCGAACTGGCTTTGCAGCACCGTCAGGCGCGCACGCTGGTCGGGCTTGAGCAGGGGAATGAGTTTGGCAAAGGCCTCGTCCCGCGCGGCGCGGCGAGCCTTGGGGTCTTGGCCTGCCGTCTGCATCTTGCTGCGCATCTCTTCAAAGATCGGCTTGGCCTTAGCCTTTTGCTCGTCTGTAAGGTTGAGTTGCTCCAAAGCCCTTGCACCGCCTCCAGCCCGGGCACCGGCACCGGCACCGCCTATGGCTTGAGGCCGACCTCCACCGCCTGCGCCGGGACCGCCGGGGCCGCCGCCGCCGGGAGGGCCGCCAACAACGGTTGGGGTTTGCATGTCAGCCGGTTTGAAGCGCAGGGCTGCGACAGGAACCTTCAGGACATTGGGGCGTTGTTCGATCACCACATCGGCATTGGCGGTCATACCGGGCAGCAGACGTCCGCCCTTGTTCTCGGCCTGAGCAATCACGGCATAGGCCACGACATTTTGCTGGGTCTCGGGCTGCTTGCGCACCTGGGTAACCGTGCCTTGGAAGGTCTCGTCGGGATAGGCATCGACCGTGAACTTCACCGTCTGGCCCTCGCGGACCTGACCAATATCAGCCTCGTCGACCATGATCTTGACCTGAAGCTTGGAGAGGTCCTGAGCGATCTGGAACAGCACTGGGGCTTGGAAGCTGGCCGCGACGGTCTGGCCGGGATCGATCTTGCGGTCGACGACGACGCCGTCGATCGGCGACAAAATCTGCGTTCGGCCAAGGTCATATTGACTGGCAGCGAGGCTGGCCTTGGATTGTGCGACCCGCGCGCTTTGGGCGGCAATTTGAGCGCGGGCGAGGGCCACGCCCGCCTCGGACCGCTTCACAGCGGCGGTTGCTTGGTCGAGCGCTTGACCCGATGCAAAGCCCTGATCGGCGAGAGACTTGGTGCGGCGATAGGCGGCTTGGTCGACCTCGTTTTGGGCCTTGGCCTGTTCCAGGGCGGCGCGTTGTTGCGCCAATGCGGCGGTCACCGCGCCAAGGTCTGCTGTGCCCTGATTGACCCGGCTGGCATAGGTCTTGGCATCAATAACGGCGAGGACATCGCCTTTGGAGACCGGACTATTGAAGTCTACCAGAACCTGCGACACCAGACCTGAAAGCTGCGAGCCAACCTGCACGGTCACGAGGGCTTGGACATTGCCCGAGGCGGACACGGTCTTGGTTAGATCGCCGCGCTCGACTGCTGCGAACCGGTAGGGATCAACCTTTGGCTTGGGCTTGAGCAACTGGCAGCCGCCCATCAGCAGCAGAAGACTGCCGACAACCGCGAGACCGATTAGAATCGGGCGGGGTAGTTTCAGCAGGCGCTGGGCGATCGGTTTCACGGCCATGGGCAATCCAAACAGAGGCAAGAGACGGTGCGGACCATTCAATCCTTATCAGTCTAACGCCCTGCGCGATCTATTCCGGCGATGATTTCGTCATTAAACCGCAAAATCACCGACGAACGGATTGGACTTCCGTTCGGCCCCGAAGGTGGACATGGGGCCGTGGCCGGGTACGAACTGGACGTCATTTCCGAGGGGCCAGAGCTTGGTGGTGATCGACTCGATCAGTTGGTTGTAATTGCCCTTCGGGAAATCAGAGCGTCCGATTGAGCCCTTGAACAGAACGTCACCGACCTGGGCAAAGCGGGACTCGCGGTGGAAGAACACCACATGGCCTGGGGTGTGGCCGGGGCAATGGAGAACCTCAAACTGGGTCTCACCGAGCGTCACGACATCGCCATCGTGCAGCCAGCGATCTGGCGTAAAGCTCTGCGCGCCCGTCAGACCATATTTCGCGCCGCTTTCGGGAATGTCATCGATCCAGAACTGGTCGTCGGGATGGGGGCCTTCGATAGGCACACCGGTCGCGGCCTGCAGCGCCGCTGCCGCCCCGGCATGGTCAAGATGTCCGTGGGTGATCCAGATCTTTTCGAGGGTCAGGCCTTGGTCGGCTATGGCCTTGAGCAGGCGGGGCATCTCGCCGCCTGGATCAATGATCGCCGCCTTCTTGGTCCTGTTACACCAGACGATGGTGCAGTTCTGCTGCAGGGGCGTGACCGGCGCGATGACCGCACCTATGGCAGGGGGGGCAGCAGGGGTTGCGTCGTCCAACATGGTCGCTCCTCGTCTTGTTACAGTTCCATGATCGGCCTTTCTGATCCTTAACAAAAGGGGGTAGTGCCGAAAAACCAAAAGGGCCCGCCATCTTTCGATAGCGAGCCCCATGGATCGTTGGTTTGACCGCCGGTTATTGGGCGTCTGGACCCACGTCGAGAACATCGAGCCCCTTGGCCAAGCGCGAGTTGCGATAGCCGTAGAGGAAATAGATCGTCGCGCCAACCGCCGCATAGCAGGACAGGATGATCGCTGGGATCGGATCGCCAGACTGGGCCTTGAGGATGATGTCGATCACCAGAGGTGTCGCCATCACGAGACAGAAGAGGATACCCAGAACGGGAACCAAGCCAATCCAAACGCCGTTGATCCAAATGCCGCCGCCCGGAACGCGGAAGGGGCGCTCCAGATCGGGTTTTGTGCTGCGCAAATAAATCACGCTGAGACAAACAATACCAAAGGCGGTGGCGGTGCCGAGGCTCACCAGATCGCCCAAGATGCTTATGGGCAGGGTGGCCGCAGCGGTAGCGATGGCACCGCCGAGAAGCAGGGTGCCAATCCAAGGCGTACGGTACTTTGCGTGTAAGGTGGCGAACACCTTGGGCAGCAAACCGTCACGGGCCATGGCGAAGAAGACGCGGGTCTGGCCATAGGTGAGGATCAGCATCACCGATGACAGACCGGCAATCGCCCCAATCTTGATCAGCTTTGCAAACCAAGGGAGGTTCATGGCGTCAACGGCCACGGCGATAGGCTCTGGCACGCCGAGCTTGGCATAGGGCACCACGCCGGTCAGGACCGCGGCCACGGCCATATAGATCAGGGTGCAGATGACCAGTGAGCCTAAGATGCCAATCGGCACGTCCTTCTGTGGGTTGATTGCTTCGGCTGCCGCAGTTGATACAGCTTCAAAGCCAACATAGGCAAAGAAGATCACCGAAGCGGCCCGGAAGACGCCGCTCACCCCGTATCCCCCAAAGTGGCCATTATTCTCCGGAATGAACGGATGCCAGTTGGCGGTGTTGATGTAGAAAACACCAAAACCGATGAACAGAAGCAGAATGCCGACCTTCACCAGAACAATGACATTGTTGACATTAGCTGATTCCGAGACGCCGAGCACCAATAGGCCGGTGACGACCAAGATACCGAACGCGCCCACAAGGTTGAAGTTACCGGTGGTGACGAAGCTCAACGCCCCGTCTGGACCAGCAACAGACTGAATGAACGAACTGGCATATTGCGGTGGGATAATGATGCCGAGGTCCTTGAGAAGGCTCGTCGCATATCCTGTCCAGCCTGCCGCCACTGTTGCTGCGGCGATGCCATATTCCAGAACGAGCAGCCAGCCCATGGTCCAGGCAAAGACTTCGCCCAAGGTGGTGTAGGCGTAGGTGTAGGCCGATCCGGCCACGGGCATGGTTGAGGCCAACTCCGCATAGCACAGGCCAGCAAAGGCGCAGGCGAGGCCAGCAATGACGAAGGACAGCAAGACGGCTGGTCCTGCAAAATTGGCCGCCGCATTTCCGGTCATCACATAGATGCCGGCGCCGATGATGCAGCCGATGCCTAGGAAAACCAGATTGACCGGTCCAAGTGTTCGCTTCAGCGCGTGCCCTTGGGCCTCGCGCTGAATCTGATCAATGGATTTCTTGATCAGCAGTCTATTTCCGCTGGGTGCGGTGCCGTCCGCCATAGGTTGAAGCCCCCTTGAGCGCGTCGACCGAACCGGTCTTCGCGTGATTTGATTGTCGTGAGGTTAGTCAGCCAATGGCAATCATGCAATCCATTCACAAGGTCTGGTGGTTCTGAAGGGCAATTGGTTCGATTTCCTCCTTCCATGGCTATGCGTCGAGCAGAGGTGACGCACCGGTCTGGGTTGGGGTAAGGCCTAGTTTATGAGTCTGCCCATTGAAGCCATCATTCCTGACCTCAAGGCTGCCCTCGCCCAGCAGACCTGTTCGGTGCTGGTCGCAGCCCCCGGAGCCGGTAAGACGACACGAGTGCCGCTAGCCCTCTTGAACGAACCTTGGCTCAAGGGCGGTAAGATCATCATGCTGGAGCCCCGGCGTCTGGCGGCGCGGGCGGCGGCGGCACGAATGGCCCAGACCTTGGGGGAGGCGGTCGGCGAGACGGTCGGCCTGCGCGTGCGGCTCCAATCCAAAATCGGCCCTAAGACCCGCATCGAGGTGGTCACGGAGGGCGTCTTCAGCCGCATGATGCTCGATGATCCGGGACTTGAAGGTGTTGGTGCAGTCCTGTTCGACGAGTTCCACGAGCGCAGTCTGGATGCGGATCTGGGCCTTGCCTTGGCGCGCGATGCGCAAATGCTGCTGCGGGAGGATCTAAGGCTTCTGGTCATGTCGGCGACCTTGGACGGGGCGCGGGTGGCCAGCCTCTTGGGTGACGCGCCCGTGATCGAAAGCCAAGGGCGGCAATTTCCGGTCGAGACCATCTATCTCGGTCGCGATCCTGCTCGGCGCTTGGAAGAGCAGGCCGCGAGGGCCGTGCGCAAGGTGCTGAGCGAGCAACCCGGAAGTCTGTTGGTTTTCTTGCCAGGGCAGGGGGAGATACACCGCGTCGAGCGGATGCTGCTTGATGTGGGTCTGCCACCCAATGTCGATATAGCGCCGCTCTATGGGGCCTTAGACCTAAAGGCGCAGGATCAGGCCACTGCTCCGGCGTCCACTGGGCGGCGCAAGGTGGTGCTGGCCACCTCCATCGCTGAGACCAGCCTGACCATCGAAGGCGTGCGTATGGTGCTGGACTGTGGACAGTCGCGGGTACCGCGTTTTGATCCCTCGAGCGGTCTAACTCGGCTGGAGACGGTACGAGTCAGTCGTGCGGGAGCTGATCAACGCCGTGGCCGAGCGGGACGCACGGAGCCGGGCGTGGCCTATCGCCTATGGGACGAGGCCGAAACCCGATCCTTGCCCGCCTTTGCGCGACCTGAGGTTCTAGACAGCGACCTTTCGGGACTGGCGCTAGACTTGGCGCGTTGGGGCGCGCAATCGGCTGATGACCTAGCCTTTTTGGATCGTCCACCGGCAGCGGCGCTTTCTGAGGCGCGAGGTCTACTGTCGCGGCTTGGGGCCTTGGATGCCAAGGGGGCCTTGACCGCCCACGGCGAGGCGCTGACCACCATGCCCCTGCCGCCACGACTGGCCCATATGGTGTTGCGAGGCGCGCAGAGTGGCGCGGGCCTGCGGGCGGCACAGATCGCCGCGACCTTGACCGAGCGCGGCCTTGGCGGGACGAGCACCGATCTGGCCTCACGTCTGCAACGGGCGGCGCGGGATGACACACCGCGAGGCCGAGACGCCCGCACCCTCGCGGCGCGATGGGCTAAGGCAGCAGGGCCGACGAGGCCCGGACAAGACCCGCTCGACGATGCTCAGCTTCTGGCCTTGGCCTTTCCCGAGCGACTGGCCAAGGCGCGGGGTCCTGCTGGTGAATATCAGTTGGTCAGCGGTCGAGGGGCCTATCTTGATCCCACTGACAGGCTGGCGCGGGAGACCTGGCTTGCCATTGGTGAGTTGGGCAGTGGTGAGGCCAAGGACCGGATCTTGCTGGCCGCCCCGCTGGATCAGGCCCGAGTCATGGCCGCCTTTACCGATCAGATCGTGACCGAAGATCGCTTACAGCCCAATCCCCAGGGGCGCCTCAAGGCTGTGCGCCTTAAGCGGCTGGGCAAGATCGTTCTGGAAGAGCGCGTGATCGACAGGCCAGATCCCGCCATGATCGTCAAGGCCCTGCTGGCGCAGGTGTCTGACGAGGGGCTGTCCGGTTTGGGCTGGGGGGAGGCTGCGACGGGGCTTAGGGCGCGTGTGGCGTTCCTGCGCGATTTAGACGGGGAGGTCTGGCCCGATCTTTCGGACCAAGCCCTGCTGTCACGCATGGAAGAGTGGCTCTTGCCCTTGCTGGCCGGGCGCAGCGCCTTGGCGGAGGTGCGTGATGGGGCGCTTGAGTCTGCCCTTAGAGCCCTTGTGCCGTGGGACCAGCAGCGTAGGCTCGACCAATTGGCCCCAACCCATTGCATCGCTCCGACGGGGTCCCGGATGACCATCGACTATGGCGCGGATGGTGGGCCCATGGCGCAGGTGCGGGTGCAAGAACTGTTCGGCCTTGGTGTCCATCCGATGTTGGCCGAGGGGAGAGTGCCCTTGACCTTGGCGCTCTTGTCTCCGGCCCACCGTCCCATCCAAGTCACCAAGGACCTGCCCGGATTTTGGCGCGGATCGTGGAAAGAGGTGCGCTCAGAGATGAGAGGCCGCTATCCTCGCCACGCTTGGCCCGAAGACCCCGCCAATGCCGCGCCAACAACGAGAGCCAAACCGAGGGGGACGTGAGGATGCCCTCCCTCTCCACCGTTTTCCCCGCGAAGGCGGGGATCCAGATGAACGCCAATCAGCGGTCCGTTCTAGAGGCTTCGGGGTCCCCGCCTTCGCAGGGAACACGGGATATGGGGGCGTTGGTACAGTCTTTCTCATCCTGAGCCTGTCGAAGGACGAGGATGTTACTCCGTCGCGGCGTAGATCATGATCCCCGTGGCGACCGAGAGGTTCAGGCTATCGGCCCGCCCTCTCATAGGGATCTTGACCGCGACGTCGCAGATGGCCTCCAGTTCAGGCGGTAGGCCCGCCTGTTCGTTGCCCATCAGGATCAGGGTCGGCCTTTGATAGGGGGCGGCGCGATAGTCGTGGGTGGCGGTCAGCAAGGTGCCGACGACTGACCCCGGCCAATCCTTGCGCCATGCGATAAACTCTTCGACCGTAGCCCTAGCGATCTTAACCGCAAAGATCGAGCCCATGGTCGCGCGAACGGCTTCGACCGAATAGGGGTCGGTACAGTCCCCCACCAGGATCACACCGCCGCAGCCCGCTGCATCCGCGGTGCGCACGATGGTTCCCAGATTGCCCGGATCGCGCACAGCCTGCAGCCCAACCCAGCAAGCGGCCGCGTGGGGTTGGATATCGGCGAGCGGCGTATAGACCTGCTCAAAAACGCCGACCACGGTCTGGGGATTGTCGCGCCGCGAGACCTTTTCAAGGATGTCGCGATTGACCTCGATCACCTCACCGCCGGCAGCACGGGCAGCAGCCGCAGCGCGGCGAAACACCGGGTGGCCCGCGGCCTCCGCGCCATGGAGCAGGATCTTGGGGGCGTGTCCAAGATCCACAGCCTCGGTGATGATCTTCAAGCCTTCGGCCAGAAACAGGCCGCTTTCCTCCCGCTCCTTGCGCAGGTGCAGGCCGCGAACAGCCTTGACCGTCGGATTGGTCAGGGAGGTGATGGTGCGGCTGGTCATTGGGCCCCAGCGCCCCAGCGTGAGAAGAAGGACAGACCCACGCCGCGCTGGCTTTCATCCTCCATCAGGGCCAATTCACCCCAATCAATCTCACCGCCGCGTCCGGCCATATTGTCGGCCATCAGTCCGGCCAGCGACAGGCCACTGATCCGCTCTGCATAGGCGTTGAGGATCAGAAAATCGGCATTATCTGAAAGAAGTTGAGTGCATAGCTTAAGAAGTTCAGGCAGGTCCTCAAAGAGACGCCACACTTCGCCGGTTGGCCCCCGGCCATATTTGGGTGGATCAAGGATGATCCCGTCATAGCGGGTGCCGCGCCGAACCTCGCGCTGGACATATTTGCGCGCATCTTCGCAGATCCAGCGGATCGGACGGTCGGTCAGGTCTGACAAGGTGGCATTGTCTCTTGCCCAACCAATGGCCTTTTTGGAGGCATCGACATGGGTGACGCTTGCCCCGGCGGCGGCGCAGACGAGACTGGCAACGCCCGTATAGCCAAACAGGTTCAAGATCTTCGGGGGCTCGCCGCCCTTGGCGACGCGGGCGCGGACCCGGTCATTGAGATAGGCCCAGTTGGCGGCCTGCTCTGGGAAGAAGGCGAGGTGACGAAAGGCGGTGAAACGACCGTGGAACTTCACATCACCCCAGCTGAGGGGCCAGGTCTCAACCGTTGGCCCCGAAAAGCGCCAGCGCCCGGCCTCATCCTCATCGGTGGGATCGAACACGGCATCGGCCTTGGCCCAGACCGATTCAGGCAGTCTTGGTGACCACAGGCACTGGGGTTCTGGCCGCACGACCCGATAGCGGCCATAGCGTTCCAGCTTGCGTCCGTGGCCGCTGTCGAGCAGGGCATAGTCCTTCCAAGCGGTGGTTCGCATGACCAGAGGCGTGGTGGCGATGGCCGGAGCGGCCTTGGGCGATGAAGCGTTCATGCCGTTGGATACGCGGTCAGGGGGCGGTTCGTAAAGGTTCTGGTTTGTGTGGGGTCTTGTCCCAGTAATAGGGCTTGAACAGCAACTGATAGAAGGCGCGGCCTGCGGCGAGGGTGGCAAGGGGCCAATAGGCGACCGCTAAAGCCAGATCCTTGGCCTGCAGATCGATTCCCGCGCGCTTGGCACCGACCGACATTGATAGGGCGGCCGAGGTCCAGGCGGTAGCAATCAGGACGAGACCCGTCGACGAGATGAACGGTGCCCAGCCACAGACGGCCAGAATGGACTGGATAAGCACCATCAGTGCAATCGGTCCATGGATCATGGCCGATAGGACTGAAACCCCAAGGGTGAGCCAGAGGGATGTTTGGTTTGCGAAGGTTAGACGGCTTGGGGCTCGGGTCCAGACGATCAGGGTCTGCATATAACCTTTGAGCCAGCGTGAGCGTTGCGGAAGCCAGACGCTGAACTGGGCGGTGGGTGTTTCCCAGGTCGGGAGGGTGAGCATTTCTGTGCGAAAACCAGCGCCCGCCAAGCGAAAGCCGAGGTCAGCATCCTCGGTGACATTGTAGGGGTCCCATCCACCGAGTTGTCGCAAAGCCTCGACGCGAAGGTGATTGCTGGTGCCGCCCAAGGGGACGGCGCTGCCGACCTTGGCAAGGGCGGGTAAAAGGGTTTCAAAATGGGCAGCATATTCCAACGCAAATTGTCGGCTCCAGAAGCCCTTGCCGGGTGAGATTCTGAGCGGCGCTTGGAGGCAGGCCAATGGCGCATCTGCCGACATGAACCGGTTAGCTGCCTCGATCAGCTGGTGGGGGTGCGGCCGGTCTTCGGCATCATAGATCACAACCAAACTGCCAAGGGCCTGATCCAAGGCAATATTGCAGGCTCTGGGTTTGGTTTGAGGGCTTCCAGGAGGAGCAATAATGATCCGCATCCAGGCGGGAAGGGGTTGGTCCTTTAGGGCGCTCAGCGTTGCGCTGTCGTCTGCCTCGATGGCAAAGATCACGTCGAGGGCCTTTTGCGGATATTTCAGCGCCTTGAGGTTTCGCACCATCTGCCTGACCATATTGGCTTCTTTATAGAGCGGTACGATCACCGAGTAGATCGGCAAGCGCCCGCGCTTGAGGCGGCTTAGGATGGCTTGGGGCGGAGGTGTCGAGAGAAAAACGGCAATGCCTCGGATCAAACTCACAATAAGAAATAGAATCCATAGGCCTGTGCGGACATAGAACAGGGTTGCCGATGGCCATAGGATCAAGGCCATCGCCGCCGCGATCATAAGGCTTGCCCAGAAAAGTTTTTGTTCTGGACCCGGTCCATCCCGTGCGGTCGGACGATCTGCGAAATCCGGTAGGCGGTCGGAGGGCTGTTCGACAAGCTGATCCAACGGCGCGCTCGAAACGAATTCGGCGCGATCCAAAATGAAGCTGTGCGACTGTTCGCGCATTGGTCATTCTCTGCTGAATGATCAACTCTTGACGCACAATCTTAAATTGAAAACGCATTGAGAGATGTGTCGAAGTTATTACAATCTATGAAGGATTTTTGTTTCTGATCAGGCCGCTTGCAGTTTTGTGACAAACGCCTTTAGTGTGCCCCTAGGGAAATCTAGGAATTCTTCGTGACCGTGATTGTTACCAAGTCCAATAAGTCGGCTCGCAAACCTAAGGGCGACGGCCATCTACGCCGTGCTGAAATTCTCGCGGCGGCAGAGCGTATCTTTGTGGCAGAGGGCTATGATGGTGCCACCATTCGGCGGATCGCCGATGAGGTCGGTGTGTCGTCCACTGCGCTCTATATGCACTTCAAGGACAAGGCGGAGATACTGCTTGAGATCACCTCCGACGCCATCGCGCACATGTTGGAGACCAACACCCAGATCGCGCAATTGCCAGGCGATCCTGTCATTCGCGTTCGGGCCATACTCGATGCCTATATGGATTTCGCCATCGAAAACGCCAATGCCTACCAGCTGATCTTCTGCGCTAAGCCTGCGGAAGTGACCGAAGAGCGCGCGCAGACCTCGGTTGATCTTGGGGCTCAGTCCTATGCTCAGTTTCGTAGTGTGGTGGCTGAGATCGCGGCCTGCGGGCGACTGCGGACGGGGACGGTTGATGTGGCCGCTCAGACCCTCTGGGCAGGCTGTCATGGCTTGGTGACGCTGGTCCATTCGAGCCCCAGTTTCAACTGGGAAGCCATGTCTGATCTGCGTTCTGCGATGCTGGATGGTTTGCTCCATGGCCTCGTGATCGACTAGCGCTCCAAGATCGTTGTGGCTCCAACTCTAGTTCTACCAACCTTTGCCGATGTCGAAGATGCGGCGCACCGTTTGGCCGGTCATGCGATCGTAACGCCCATCGTCTCCTGCGCGGCCTTGAATGAGGCTTGTGGCGGTAAGGTTTGGGTCAAGGCCGAGGTTCTTCAGCGGACAGGCTCGTTCAAATTTCGCGGGGCCTATAATCGCCTTTGCCGACTTGACGCTGATCAGAAAAAGCGGGGCGTTGTTGCCTTCTCGTCTGGCAACCATGCCCAAGGCGTAGCCGATGCCGCGCGTGAACTGGGCATGCCCGCCCTCATCGTCATGCCGTCTGATGCACCCACGATCAAAAGAGAGGCCACGATTGGCTATGGCGCAGAGGTGGTGCTCTATGACCGCTTCACTGAGAGCCGCGAGGCCATAGCCGCTCAGATCGCTCAAGAGCGTGGCGCAGTGGTCGTGCCAGCCTTTGATGATTTTCACGTCATGGCTGGGCAGGGGACTGTCGGTCTCGAAGCGGCCCGGCACCTTCACGCCATAGGTGTGGCCGCTGATATTTTACTTTGCCCCGCGTCCGGTGGTGGCCTGCTCGGCGGAATTGGTCTGGCCTTTGAGGCCCTGTCGCCCAAGACGGCGCTCTATGTGGTCGAGCCTGACGGCTTTACCGACCATGCGGACAGTCTGGCGGCTGATGAGCCTGTTACGCGGGTACCAGACCGCGCCAGTCTCTGTGATGCCCTAATGGCCCCACGGCCGGGCGACCTGACCTTTGCCATCAATGGGCCTCGTCTGAGCGGGGCGCTGGCCGTGAGCGATGAGGAGGTCTTGAGCGCCATGGCCTTTGCCTTTCGTCACCTGAAACTGGTGATCGAGCCCGGGGGGGCGGTGGCCTTGGCTGCCCTTCTGTCTGGCAAGCTCGATCTTGCGGGACGTTCGGCCTTGGTCATTGCCTCAGGCGGGAATGTCGATCCACGGGTTTTTGCGCAGGCACTGGCCCGATAGGGATCGGTCTGGCTTAGGGTTGAGACAGGGTCGAGGTACCCGAACTGCTGCCATTGGCGGGTGCTTCAGTATTGGCCGCTGTTTCAATCAGTACCGCAGGCTTAGGCCTATAGATGCCGCGCCTCAAATCTTCGGTCAGGGTTAGAGGGGCCGAGCCACCGCCCAAGCGCGCCCGATAGACTTGAACATTCTCCATCACCCGCATCACATAGTTGCGGGTCTCCGAGAAGGGGATGCACTCGATGAAATCGAGGGGGTCGGCCTCTGTGTTGCGCGGATCACCACAGAACCCAACCCAAGCTGCCGGACGGCCTGGACCAGCATTGTAGGCGGCGGCTGCCAAGACGTAGGACCCGTTAAAGCCGTTGATCATGTGGCCCAGATAGGCAGAGCCGAGGCGCATATTATAGTCGGGGTCGCTGAGACGGTTGGGGTCATAGGCCACACCAATGCGTTTTGCGACGCTGCGCGCGGTGTCAGGCATGATCTGCATCATACCTCGGGCTCCAACGCCGGACGAGACGCGCGGATCAAAGCCGCTTTCCTGACGGGTGATACCAAAGATCGCCGCCGCCTCCGGACCCTCGAGCACGCTGGGGGTCTCGCGGACGGGATAGCCGCGCTCGGGAAGGATGAATCCGCGCTGGGCTGCAGCCCGGACAACCCGCATGGCAAGCTCCTGCTCGCCGTGGGTGGAGGCTAAATCGACGAGCAAGGCACATTCCTCGACCGTCGGCAGCGTGTCGTCTAGGGTCAGGATAAAGGTTCTAAAGAGGCTCTGGCGGTCCAGTTCGATGAGAATTTTGGTGGCCTTGACGACATCACGGCCTTCAAACCGCGCCCGGTCGGTAAGGGTCGGTGTGCGTTCTCGTGGTAATTCGATCTGACGAAGCCCCGCCTTTTCGGCGGCCAGCTGGCCATAGAAGGTAGTGATATATTGCGCGCCGTCGCCATAGAAGGCTGCGGCGGCAACAGGATCGCCCATGGCCTCAGCAGCGCGGCCCCGCCAATAGAAGGCGCGTGAGAGGGTAATGGGAGAAGACCCAGAGGCCTGAATATTGGCAAAATGCGCATCGGCGCGCGACGGCATCTTCAGCTTGGTCAGCGCCAGCCATCCGGCAAAGAACTCTGCATCGACATAGTTTGTGCCGGAGGTCATGCCGTGGCCGGTGACCGCCCGATAGGCACTGTCAAAGTTTCCGGCGCGAACAGCCAGATTGAAGATCAGGCGGCGCTCGCGCCACATCCGATCAGAGGCTTCGGTGTAGGACGGCGAGGGCGGCAGGGCGCTGGCGAGGGTCAGGGTCTCGGCTTCGCGGCTATTTTGGCGCAGATAGGCGACCTTCTCTATATTCAAGGACGGGTCGGAGCGGAGCTCTTCGGGTAAGGTTTCGAGCACCTTGCCGAGATTAGAACCACTGCGCAGGGCAAGGCGGGCTTCGGCCAGTTGTCGGCGCGGTTCGTCCAGCAGGGGCAGGAGGTCGCGACTGGCCTGACCGGGCTGACCAAAGAGCAGCATGTCGGCGCGCTTGGCGTGATCTTCGGTGGTCAGGAGGTCGCCAAACCGGGTCAGCATGGTGCGCTGGGTCTGGGCATCGAACAGCTGATCTCGCCAGTGGGTCCGGATCAAGGATGTCGCCTGATCAGTGCGACCCAAAGTACGCCAAGCCGCTGCCAGAGCCATGACCCCTGCAGAGGTCTGAGGCGGGCTGGCCTTGAACCAATCCACAATCGCTTGAGCGCTCAGACCACTGGTCTCGATCTTATGTTCGGCGGCACCCTGTCGGCGACTGGCTCGGGGCCAATCGGCCAGATCTTTGCGTGCGCGGTCCAGCTCGGCAAAGCTCATCCGGTCTGAAAGGCTGTCGCAGAGCGTCCAGAGGGCAATCTTTTGGGCAACGGGGTGGCTGAGGCTGGCCATCGCCCGCCGAATGGTGGCGTCGTCGCCCCGATTCGCTGCATCGAGCGCGGATCTGAGTAGGGTCGCATCAGTCGCTGTTAAAATCGGTGATGTCAGTCCGCTGAGGGTTCCTTGACCGCTCAAAGGCGATTCAAGCGTAGTTTGTGCCACAATGGCGCTCGGTTGGGCATCAGCGACGCCATAAAGCAGGACAAGTCCGGCTATGGCAGCTAAGGGACGACCAATAATCACGCTATAAAAACCTTCTTTAGATCAGCAGATGCGAGGCGATGGTTGCTAGGGCACCCCCTGCCGCCATATTGTCCGGTTTAATCCCTCTTGCCGCAACCTCTGTCGCGGCGTTTTACGGCTTCTTGCGCAAAATGACTCACCCCCTGTTCCACGGCGCCATTACAGCCCTTGTCACGCCCTTCAAGGATGGAGCGTTTGATGAGGCGGCCTTTGTCGCCTTGGTTGAGCGTCAAATTGCTGAAGGGATAAATGGCCTTGTTCCGGTGGGGACGACAGGCGAGACGGCCACCCTCAGCCATGATGAGCACCGCCGCGTGGTATCACTCTGTCTAAAGACGGTGGCAGGTCGGGTTCCGGTGATCGCCGGATGCGGCTCCAACTCCACGGCCGAAGCCATCGAACTTGTGCATTTTGCCAAGTCTGAAGGTGCCGATGCGGCTCTGGTCGTGACGCCCTATTATAATCGGCCCAGCCAAGAAGGTCTCTATCGGCACTATGAGGCGATCAACAATGCCGTTCAGTTGCCCGTGCTCGTCTACAACGTCCCCAGCCGAACCAGCGTCGATATCCATAACGAGACCTTGGCCCGCCTCGCGTCTCTGCCCAATATCATTGGCATTAAGGATGCGACCGGGGACCTTACCCGTGCCAGCCTGATGCGGCTGATGTGCGGTGAGGACTTTGTTATGCTGTCGGGTGATGATCCAACGGCTCTGGGCTATGTCGCCCATGGCGGCCACGGCTGTATTTCGGTGACGTCCAACGTCGCCCCTAGGTCGGTGGCCACAATGTTTGACGCACTCGCAGCCGGAGATTGGGCCAAGGCGCTCTATCAACAGGACCGATTGGTGCGCCTTCACAAGGCCCTGTTCCTCGACGCATCGCCATCACCGACCAAGTTTGCTCTGTCGCATCTGGGCCTATGCGAGGCCGATGTGCGTTTGCCGATCGCGCCGTGCAATGACGATGTGAAGCCCGCTATCCTAGACGCCATGCGGGAAGCCGGGCTGATCTGATCATGGCTCTGCATAAGCTGATCGCCGAGAACCGGCGCGCCAAGTTTGACTATTTCCTCGAAGACAGTTTCGAGGCGGGGATGGTGCTGACCGGAACCGAGGTCAAGGCCCTGCGCGAGGGACGGGCAAATATTGCAGAGTCCTATGCGGCCACCGAAGGGCGCGAGATTGTGCTGATCAACGCCTATATTCCTGAATATGGGCCAGCCAATCGGTTCAATCACGAGCCGCGCCGCCCGCGTAAGCTGCTGCTCCACCGTCGCCAGATCGATAGATTCCTTGGCGCGATTGGCCGCGAGGGTCAGACTCTGATCCCGACCAAGCTCTATTTCGATGAAAAGGGCCGGGTGAAGCTGGAACTCTGTCTCGCCAAGGGCAAGAAGCTGCACGACAAACGCGCCACTGAGGCGGACCGTGACTGGAAGCGCGAGCAGGGCCGGATCATGCGCGATCGGGGCTAGGCCTTTAGATAGCGCTGCACGCTCAGGAATATGTCTTCAAACATCTGCGGCGTCAGGCGGCCCGTGTTCGTGTTCAGGCGCGAGCAATGGTAGGAATTGAACAGGCGGTAGGGTCCGGCATCGGCGATCACACCGTGACCAGACTCTACCACATTTGCTTTTAAATTTAGTGCTTTAAGGACATTTCTTCGCGCAACATCTCCGAGCGTTACGATGGCTCGAAGCTGCGGTAAGGCCTGCATCCGTGCGGTCAAGAATGGACGGCACGCCACCTCTTCTTCGGGAAGGGGTTTGTTCCCGGGCGGGGCGCAACGCACCGCATTGGTGACCATACAGTCGGTCAGGACCAGGCTATCGTCGGGCCGTTGATCATAGGTCCCCGTCGCAAAGCCGGTCTTGATCAGGGTGTCGTACAGCAACCGGCCCGCCGCATCCCCGGTAAAGGGCCGCCCTGTGCGGTTGGCCCCTGTACGACCGGGTGCCAATCCAACGATCAAAAGGCGCGCGCTCGGATCGCCAAAGGATGGGGCTGGACCATTGAACCAATCTGGATTGGTGGCTGCATTGGCGGCGCGGTAATCCACCAGGCGCGGACATAGTGGACATGTCCGCGGGGGTTCAGCCTTGGTCAGGTCCATCGATCTAGAGTTCGTCTTCGGCTTCGCGCTCAGCCAAGGAGACATCGCCTTGCAGGAAGCGGGGCAGGGGCGACTGACGAGGGCGACCAATGATGTTGGACAGGTCCGCGAGGTCGACGAAGGAGTCCGCCTGACGACGCAGATCGTCAGAGGCCATTGGAGGCTGTGACTTGACAGTCGACACCACCGTAACCCGAACGCCCTTTTGCTGAACCGACTCGATCAGGCGGCGGAAGTCGCCATCGCCAGAGAATAGGACCAGATGGTCGGCGCGAGCGGCCATTTCCATCATGTCGACGGCGATTTCGATGTCCATATCGCCCCGAAACCGCTTGCGGCCATTCGCGTCGGTAAATTCGCGCGCCGTCTTGGTGACCACTGCAAAGCCATTATAGTCGAGCCAATCGACCAAAGGGCGGATCGGCGAATAGTCCTGATCCTCGACCAGAGCGGTGTAGTAATAGGCCCGGATGAGAACACCGCGCTTGCGGAACTCGTCCAAAAGCTTCTTGTAGTCGATATCGAAGTTCAAACCCTTGGCGGCTGAGTAGAGGTTGGCTCCATCGATAAAGAGGGCGATCTTGTCGGTCGGATAAAAGGTCATTTTTGAAATCCCAAGGCTATGAAATTTAGTTATGTATATGATTACGATAGCAATCATCGGCGTCGGGAGTAATGTGGCGCTCCGTGAGGAGGCGTCAAGCGATCTACTCACGATGCTCACAGAATCTTTCTACGAGCACGATCTTAAAGTCACAGCTCGGTCCGATCTGTGGCGCTCCAAAGCTTGGCCGGACCCGTCCCAGCCCGAATATATCAACGGTGTCTTGACCGTTGAGACCCATCTGTCACCAACGGCACTGATGGCCAAGCTGCTTGAGATCGAGCAGAAATTTGGCCGGGAAAGATCGGTTCCTAATGCGCCTCGCACACTCGATCTGGACCTGATCGCCTACGGGGACGAGGTGATAGACGCGCCAGACCTTATTGTGCCCCACCCGCGAGCCGCCGATCGCCGTTTTGTCATGGGCCCCTTATCCCAGATAGCACCAGACTGGGTGCATCCGGTTCTGGGTAAGACCGCCCGGGCGCTGTTTGAGGCCGCGACGGTGGGCCTAGATGCCCATCCTATTTGACGCAGGGCGTGTTCTGCGTTGCAACATGAGCCAACAAGCTGTAGTTTAATAGGTTCTAGTTCTGTTCCGAGGATGTCATGGCCCGCGTCACTGTTGAAGACTGCGTCGAAAAGGTTCCCAACCGTTTCAGCCTCGTGCTGTTGGCGGCCCATCGTGCCCGTGCCGTTTCGGCCGGCGCTCCGATCTTGGTCGACCGCGACAATGATAAGAACCCCGTTGTCGCCCTGCGCGAGATCGCAGACGATGTGATCGACGCCGATGGCCTTCGCGAAACCTTGATCACGACCCTTCAGCGGGTTGATGAACGTTCGGAAGCCGAAGAAGAGGCCGAAACCCTCGCCCTGCTGGCCGATCCTCAGCACATGCATATGAGCGAGCAGGAACTGGTTCGCGCCTTGCAGAGCGACCGTGATGGCGGCCAGGAGGAGCGGTACTGAGCCCACACGGCACAGATACGCTTTCTGCTGAGGCGACTTCGGTCGCTGGAGCGTCAGGCTTGCCTGAAACCAATTTAGAACATTCCTCTTCGGCCGTGCCCATCAAGGCGCGACCGAAAGTGCTTCGGCAATATGAACTAATTGATCGGGTCAAGAGCTATGACCCGACGGCCGATGAGGGCCTGCTGAACCGCGCCTATGTCTATGCCATGCGCATGCACGGTTCGCAGACGAGGGCCTCTGGCGATCCCTATTTCGCCCATCCCATCGAGGTGGCGGGTATTTTGACCGACTACCGGCTCGATACGGCCACCATCATTACGGCCATGCTGCATGATGTGATCGAGGATACCCAGGCCACACGCGAAGATATCGCCATCCTATTCGGTGAAGAGATTGCGGAGTTGGTTGAAGGGGTGACCAAGCTGTCGCGCCTAGAGCTGGATTCAGAGCAGACCCGTCAGGCGGAAAATCTTCGCAAGTTCATCTTGGCCATTTCCAAGGATGTGCGGGTCTTGATGGTCAAGCTGGCCGACCGTCTGCACAATATGCGTACCCTCGGCTATATCGCCAAGCCCGAGAAGCGGGAACGGATTGCGCGCGAGACCCTCGATATCTACGCGCCCTTAGCCCGTTCGATCGGGTGTCACCGGTTCTGCACTGAGCTCGAAGAGCTGGCTTTCGAGCACCTCAATGCCGTAGCCCGCGACGCCATTGTTATGCGTCTGGAAACCTTGCGCCAGACCCAAGGTCCAGCGGTGGCGGTGGTGAGCAAGGAAATTGCTGAGCAATTGAAGGCGGCCCGAATTCCCGCCCGCGTCTTTGGCCGCGAAAAGAACCCGTTCTCGATCTGGCGTAAGCTTCAGCGCAAATCGATCGGCTTTTCCCAACTGTCCGACATCTATGCCTTCCGGGTCATTGTTGATGATGAGGATGATTGCTACCGGGCGCTTGGCATCATCCACCGGGCCTGGGCGTCGGTTCCTGAGCGATTCAAGGACTATATCTCGACCCCCAAGCGTAACAATTACCGCTCTTTGCACACCACAGTGGTGGGGCCGAAGGGCATGCGCATCGAGATGCAGATTCGCACTGAATCGATGGACCGGATCGCCGAGGAGGGTGTTGCGGCCCACTGGCGCTACAAGGACACCTCCTACGGCTTTGATGCTGAAGCCGCTGAGGCGGCTGGCGGGCGCGATCCCTTGCTCAATCTGCGCAATCTGGTCCAGCTGCTGGAACATGGCGGCGATGTGGATGATCTGGTCGAACATGCCAAGTTGGAAATGTTCCTCGATCAGGTCTTTGTCTTTACGCCCAAGGGCCGGTTGATCAGCCTGCCACGCGGGGCCATGCCGCTCGACTTTGCCTATGCGGTCCATACGGATGTCGGCGACACGACCTTGGGCGTTAAGATCAATGGCGAACTGCGTCCTCTGCGCACCGCCCTAGCCAATGGTGACGTGGTTGAGGTGATTCGAGGCCCCAAGCCCGCCGTGCCGGTCGATTGGCGGTCCTTGACGGTGACGGGTCGGGCCCGGTCCTCCATTCGCCGCCATATTCGCCTGACCGAAAAGGATGAGTTCTTGCGCCTTGGTCGGGCCTCAATCGACCAGACCTTTGAGCGGGCAGGGCGCTCTCGTGCCGATGTGACCCTGCGCGAGGCGTTAGATCGGTTCGCGATGACCACGCCGGACGAGCTTTTCGAAGCGGTAGGGCGCGGGCGAATTACCGCAAGCCAAGTGCTCGATGCCGTCTTCCCCGGCCTGAAGGATGTTGAACGCGAGGCCGCGACGGCCCGCCGTCCCATCGAAAGCGGCAAGGGGGCTCGGCTCTATGTGCGCGGCGGCGGCGTCCATGCGGGTACGGAACTGACCTTCGCCTCCTGCTGTAGTCCGGTGCCCGGTGATCGGATTGTCGGAATTGTCGATCCCGAGACGGAGGTCTTGACGGTCCACACTATCGACTGCGCCCGTTTGGCCGCGTTCGAGGACAAGGAAGACCTGTGGCGTGACCTACAGTGGACGCCCGAGGCCGAACGCAACACGATCTCTCACGCCCGCCTTCGCGCGACGATCAAGAATGCGCCGGGTGTTCTGGGCAAGGCCTGCACCATCATCGGTGAGGCCGGTGGCAACATCATGAACCTGCGGATGCACCACCGTCAGTCCGGCTATTTCGATGTGGATTTTGACCTGGATGTGCGCGATGCGCGTCACTTGACCCATGTCGCAGCGGGTCTAAGGGCCTGTCCCGAAGTTGATGTCGTGGACCGGGCGCAGGATTGATCCTTCTGGGCGGGGCAGGGCTTGCGTCTGCCGGTAAATTCAGCGCAAAAACGGCCCATCCTTTCTGTGAGATAAAACCATGACAACCGAAGATGTACTTGAAGAATTTCGCGCTGCTGGTGCGCTGAAAGAGGGCCATTTCGTCCTGTCCTCTGGTCTGCACAGCCCGGTCTTCTTGCAGAAAAACCTCGTCTTCATGGATGCGTCGCGGACTGAGCGCCTGTGTAAGGCCCTAGCGGCTAAGATCGTGGCGGCTGTCGGACCGGTCGATGTGGCCATCTCGCCAGCCGTTGGCGGGATTATTCCCGGTTACGAGACCGCCCGTCACCTTCGCATACCGTCCATCTATGTTGAGCGCGAGGGCGGGGCGTTTAAGCTTCGCCGCGGCTTTAGCGTGGAGCCGGGCCAGAAGGTGGTGATGGTCGAGGATATTGTCACGACCGGCCTGTCCTCTCGCGAATGTATCGCTGCCATCCAAGAGGCGGGCGGCGAGGTTGTTGCGGCGGCCTGTATTGTTGACCGCTCCGGTGGCCGTGCCGATGTGGGTGTACCGCTCATTGCCTTGGCGACCTTGGATGTTCCCGCCTATCCAGCCGATGCCTTGCCGCCAGAACTTGCCGCCATCCCGATGACCGATCCCGGCAGCCGTAGGCTTTCCAAGTGAGTCTGCCCCTTCGTCTTGGCGTCAATATTGACCATGTGGCCACGGTGCGAAATGCGCGCGGCGGGCTCAATCCTGATCCTCTGCGTGCCGCAAGGCTAGCCATCGACTGCGGCGCGGACGGCATCACCGCCCATCTGCGCGAAGATCGTCGGCACATTTTGGACGCGGATATTGAGGCCCTCTCAGCCCTTTGTCGCGATCTAGGGCGTCCGTTGAACTTCGAAATGGCCGTCACGGATGAAATGCGGGACATCGCTCTGCGCTACAGCCCCCACGCCGCTTGCCTCGTGCCTGAAAAGCGCGAAGAACGCACCACTGAGGGCGGGCTCGACCTGATCAAGGGACACAATGTCATTGCTCCCGTGGTCAAGACCTTGAGGGATGCTGGTATTCGTGTGTCCCTCTTTATCGAGGCCGACCCCGACCAGATCGCCACCGCAGCCTCTATGGGCGCTAAGGTGGTCGAACTTCATACCGGAGCCTTTTGCGATGCTCTGCGCGAGGGCCACACCGATCAGGCCGACCGGCTGTTGCAGACCTTGCGCCAGGGCGCGGCCTTGGCGGCGGAGCAGGGTCTTGAGGTCCATGCCGGCCATGGCATTGATTATGAAACCGTCACGGCGATTGCTTCGATCCCGCAGGTGGTTGAACTCAATATCGGTCACTTCCTGATCGGTGAAGCGATCTTTGTCGGCCTGGGTGAAGCCATGGCCAAGATGCGTGATCTGATGCAGGCGGCAAGGGCGATCTCGTGATTATCGGGCTAGGCTCTGACCTGTGCGACATCCGCCGCATTCAGGGCTCGCTCGACCGATTTGGTGATCGCTTCACCCATAGGATCTTTACCGAGACGGAGCGGGCGCGCTCCGAACGCAAGCCTGATCGCGCGGCCAGCTATGCCAAGCGTTTTGCCGCCAAGGAGGCCTGCTCTAAGGCCCTCGGAACCGGCTTTCGCCAAGGGGTATTCTGGCGCGATATGGGCGTTGCCAATCTGCGCAGCGGCCAACCGACCCTGATCCTGACAGGAGGCGCTGCAGCCCGTTTGGCCAAGATGCTGCCGCCGGGCATGACAGGCCACGTACACCTGACCATGACCGATGATCACCCCTACGCTCAAGCCTTTGTTATTATTGAAGCCTTGCCCGATGACAGCAATTTAACGAGATTGAATCCTGTTGCTGGTATATAGGTTCACCGAATGGTGGCCTCGCGGCCCCGTGTCCATTGGTTCGATGAGAGACCCAAGATCATGAGTTCTGTTGATCAGTCGCAAGGGGTGCAACCCTCTACCCCCGCCAGTGAGTTGGTCGAAGTCATCAAGACCGTCGTCTATGCTCTGCTTATCGCCTTGGTTCTGCGGATCTTCCTGTTCCAGCCCTTTACTATTCCGTCGGCTTCGATGGAGCCGAACCTACTAGAAGGCGATTACATCATCGTCTCCAAATATAGCTACGGCTACAGCCGTCATTCGATCCCTATGAGCCCGCCGCTGTTCTCAGGCCGGATCATGGATACGGCACCTAAGCGCGGCGACATTGTCGTCTTCAAGCTGCCGCGTGATGGCCATACCGACTATATCAAACGCTTGATCGGGCTGCCCGGTGACCGGGTTCAGATCAAGCAGAGCGTTATCTACATCAATGACAAGCCCCTGCCGCGCGTCGGCGAAGGCAAGGTGGTGCTCGATATGGGCGGCGGCTTTGGCCAGCCCGCAGAGCGCTTTAAGGAAACCAATCCGGAAGGCCGTGACTATGCGACCTACAGCTTTGGAACCGAGGGCGATGCGGAGAACACCGGCGTCTATGTTGTGCCTCAGGGCCAATATTTCATGATGGGCGACAATCGGGACAATTCGCTCGATAGCCGTTTCCCTGAAGAGATCGGCGTTGGCTTTGTTCCGGCTGAAAACCTTGTCGGTCGGGCGCGGATTATCCTTCTGTCTTGGAACCGGGGCGTATCCCTGTTCAAGCCCTGGACCTGGTTCACCGAAGCGCGCCTGAGCCGCTTTGGCCATGTGCTGAAATAGATGAACGCTAGGGCGGCGGAAGTCACCGCGCTTGAAGTTCGGCTCGGCCACAGTTTTGCATCGCCAGACCTGTTGGAGCAGGCGCTGACCCATGCCAGCGTCGGCGAGGGCGCGCGCAAGGTGCTGAATAACGAGCGCCTCGAGTTTCTGGGGGACCGCGTTTTGGGCCTGTTTACGGCCGAAGTGCTGATGGCTCAGTTTCCGACGGCGCGGGAAGGGGACCTCTCTCAGCGCTATAATATGCTGGTCAATCGCGAGGCCTGTGCGCGGGCAGCGCGGCGTATGGGCCTTGGCCCGGCCCTTCGGCTGGCAGGCGGCGAGTCCAAGCGCGGCGGGCGCGAGCATGACACCATCTTGGCCGATGCCTGCGAAGCGGTGCTCGCGGCCCTTTATCTCGATGGTGGGCCTGAGGTCGCCCGTGAGGTCTACCTGCGCTATTGGGCCGAAGAGATCGAGACCCTTAGCCAATCGGCCATCGGCAGTGCGGCCATGGGCAATCCCAAGTCTTTTCTGCAGGAGTGGGCCGCCTCCAAGCGAAAGTCCATCCCCACCTATGTCGTCGTCGCACGATCAGGACCTGACCATCAGCCGGTTTTTACGGTAGAGGTACAGGTTGACGGCCTTGAACCCACGAAAGCGGACGGCCGTTCACGTCAAGAGGCCGAAAAGGCCGCGGCCAGCCTGTTGCTGAGCCGGGAAGGTTTGCAATGAACACCTCAACTGCCGCGCCAACCAGAGCCGGTTTCGTCGCCATCATCGGATCGCCCAATGCGGGCAAGTCGACGCTCGTCAATCGTTTGGTTGGATCCAAGGTCTCGATCGTGACCCAAAAGGTCCAGACCACGCGCTTTCCTGTGCGCGGCGTTTGCATGGACGGACAGGCTCAAATCGTCTTGGTCGATACGCCTGGTATCTTTACCCCCCGTCGCCGTCTGGACCGTGCCATGGTGCGTTCGGCTTGGAATGGGGCAGAGGACGCGGATGCGGTCGTGCATCTGGTCGATGCTCACGCTGAAATCGCCGTCAAGGATGGCACGGCCAAGGCGGCGGAAAAGCGCTGTGCCGACGATACGGCCACGATCCGGGCGGCCTTAAAGTCCAGCGGTCGCAAGGCGATCTTGGCCATGAACAAGATCGATCTGGTCAAGCGCGACGCCCTGCTGGCCCTAACCAATGACCTGTTCGAAGAGGGGGTCTATACCGAGGTCTTTATGATCTCAGCCCATAATGGTTCGGGCGTTGAGGATCTGAAACACCATATGTCGAGCCTGATGCCCGAGGGGCCTTGGCTCTATCCCGAAGACCAGACCGCAGATCTGCCCGTGCGTCTCTTGGCTGCTGAGATCACCCGCGAGAAGGTCTATCTGCGCGTTCACGAAGAATTGCCCTATGCGGCCACGGTCGAGACCACCTCGTTCAAAGAGGCCAAGGCTGGTGCCGTCCGTATCGAACAGACCATCTATATCGAGCGTGAAGGCCAGCGGGCCATCATCTTGGGTAAGGGCGGCCAGACCCTGAAATGGATTGGTGAAAATTCGCGAAAAGACCTGATCGAGATATTGGATCGCCCAGTTCACCTGTTTTTGCACGTGAAGGTTCGCGAAAACTGGCAAGAAGAGCGGGCCTTCTATGCCGATCTCGGCCTTGATTTCGACGTTTGATCCTTCCTATCCTCCTATCGCCTGCCAAGAGAGCCTCCCATGTCTGACACCCTTCCTGACCGCCTGAGCGTCAATCCCAAGAGCCCCTATTACGATGCTGACCTGCTTCAGCAGGGCATCGGCATCCTGTTCAAGGGGGTCGAGAAGACCAATGTCGAAGAATATTGCGTCAGCGAAGGCTGGGTGCGCTTGAGCGTCGGCAATACGGTGGACCGCAAGGGCAATCCTATGACCATCAAGCTGCAAGGCCCGGTCGAGCCCTTCATTCGCGCGCCGGAATAGGCTTACGGCTTCAAAGGTTCGTCCATGACCGAATGGGAAGACGACGCCTATGTCCTGTCCGCCCGCGCTCACGGTGAGAGCGGCGCGATTGTGGACCTCTTGACCGAGACCCATGGCCGTCACGCGGCCCATGTGGCGGGGGCGGCCTCGCGGCGGATGAAGCCCTTTTTGCAAGCCGGTGCGCGTGTGGTGGTCAACTATCGTGCACGCGTACCCGACCAGCTTGGCTCGGCCACGCTGGAGCCAATCGGGGAGGGGCCGTCGGCCCTGTTCGATGATCCGCTCGCTTTGGCGGGCCTGTCTGCGGCTGCGGCGGTGACCGCAGGGGCCTTGCCCGAACGCCAGCCCCATCCGGGGGCCTTCCTTGCCTTTGAAGCCCTCATTGCCTGCCTTCCCCTGACCGATGTCTGGCCCGCGGTCTATGTGCGCTTTGAGGCGGGGCTGTTGCAGGACCTTGGCTTTGGTCTGGACCTGTCGCGTTGTGCGGCCACGGGATCAGTCGATGATCTGGTCTATGTCAGCCCGCGCACAGGCCGGGCGGTCAGCCGCGCCGCCGGTGAGCCCTATCACGACAAGATGCTGATCCTGCCGGCCTTCATGCTGTCTGCTCAAGGGGGGCTAAATCCGGGCGATATTGGCGCGGGCATGGCCCTGACGGGGCACTTCCTCGACCAGTTCGTCTTTGCCGCCATGAACCGCCCTCTGCCTGCCCCGAGGGAGCGGTTGTTGGAGCGGTTGAAGGATGCGGGGGCGCTTTGAGGGGGCTTGTTTCCCTACTCTTCCGTGTTCCCCGCGAAGGCGGGGACCCAGACCCTTTCACTCAGACGCAAAGTAACCCGCTGGATCTATGCTTTCGCGGGGAATGCTGAAGAAAGAAAACAAAAAAGGCCCTCACCCAACCCTCTCCCACAGGGAGAGGGTTAAGAAAAGGAATGGCAAAGCCCTCGCCCCCTTGAGGGGGAGAGGGTTGGGTGAGGGGGTTACATCCACTCCTTCCTCCGCGTTATTGCGAGCGCAGCGAAGCAACCCAAGGGACTGATGCGGACCTGAATTGATGTCCCCCTAGTTTGCTTCGGCGTGGTGGGCCGTTTTCCGCCCATGCGAGGGGGTCTGGGTCCCCGCCTTCGCGGGGAACGCG
Organism: Pseudomonadota bacterium; assembly: GCA_041182245.1. GTDB lineage: Bacteria > Pseudomonadota > Alphaproteobacteria > Caulobacterales > Caulobacteraceae > CAISGS01. The sequence continues at coordinate 30,059 of JBEGNZ010000034.1, forward strand.
GGAAAAAGAAAACAACGCCTCCTAAAGCCCCGCCGCCACCTTGGCCTTTTCATAGTTCTCCGCTGCTTCCATCCAGCGTGCCTCTGCCACGTCGAGCATGTCCTGAGCCTTGAGGCGTTGGCGGGTCAGGTCGGCATGTTTGGCGCTAAAGGCTGGGTCACAGAGTTGGCTGTCCAAAGTTTCCAGTGACTTGGTGCAGCGGGCCAGCGTGGCCTCGGCGGAGTCCATCTTGCGTTTTAACGGTGCGATAAGGCCTTGAGCGTCGCGATTGGCGGGTGGCGCGGCGGGGGCTGACGGTGCCGCAGACTTCGCCTTGACCGGCTCATCGCGGACCTGGGTCGGCGCTCTGGCGGCCACACGGGCGCGGTCGAGGACGAACTTGGCATAGTCGTCCATATCGCCGTCAAAGGGCTTCACAGAGCCGTCAGCGGCCAGCCAGAGCCGGTCGGCGACCATCTCCATCAAGGACCGGTCGTGGGTGATCAGGATCACGGCCCCTTCATAGTCATTGAGCGCGTCGAGCAGGGCGCGGCGGCTATCAATATCGAGGTGGTTGGTCGGCTCGTCGAGGATCAGCATGTGCGGGGCCTTCATGGCCACCATGTTGAGCAAGAGCCGCGCCCGCTCGCCGCCGGACAGGTTCGCGACCGTGGTCTCCGACTTGTCATAGCCCAGACCAAACTGAGCCAACTTGGAGCGGCGGGCCGCTTCGCTGGAGTCCGGCATGGCGCGGCGCATGATTTCCAGTGGCGTATCGTCGGGGTCCATGGCCTCGATCTGGTGCTGGTGGAACCAGCCGACCTGCATGCGCTTGTCGCGGTGGATATGGCCTTGCTGGATCTCTAGCGCGCCGGCAATCAGCTTGGCAAAGGTCGATTTACCTGCGCCATTGACCCCGAGCAGACCGATCCGGTCGTCGATATCCATGCGAAGATTCAGGTTCCGCAAGATCGCCTTACCGTCATAGCCGACATAGGCATTGTCCAGACGCACCAGAGGCGGCGCCAGAGGCCGGGGCGGGGAGGGCAGGGTGAAGGGCGCGACCCGCTCTTCGATGGTCGCACCAATGGGCTGGAGCTTGGCCAGACGCTTCATGCGCGATTGGGCCTGCGCCGCCTTGGAGGCCTTAGCTCGGAAACGATCGACAAAGGCTTGCAGGTGCGCACGCTCAGCCTCCTGCTTGGCCCGATTGGCGGACAGGAGCCGCAGCTTTTCAGCCCGCATCCGTTCGAAATCATCATAGCCGCCGGTATAGATCTCCAGCTTGCGGTCGGTCAGGTGCAGAATGTGATCGACCGAATTGTTCAAAAGTTCGCGGTCGTGACTGATGATCAGGGCGGTGTGGGGATATTTCTTCAGGCGCGCTTCGAGCCAGAGGGCCCCTTCGAGGTCTAGATAGTTGGTAGGCTCATCGAGGAGCAGCAGATCAGGCTCGGCGAACAGCGCTGCCGCCAAGGCCACGCGCATGCGCCAACCGCCAGAAAACTCGGCCATGGTGCGGGTCAGGTCAGCGGTGGAAAAGCCAAGACCAGACAGAATTTCGGCCGCACGCGAGGGGGCGCGATCGGCATCGATTTCGATCAAGCGGCCATAGATCTCGCCCAGCCGTTCAGGAGGCGCGGTTTCCAGCTCTTGCAACAGACTATGGCGATCCACATCCGCTTCAAGGATCGTGTCGATCAGGGTGACTGGCGTGGCGGGGTGCTCTTGGCTGACTGAGCCGACGCGAGCATTACGCGGCATGGTGATGCCGCTGCCGCCGCCATTTTCCAGCTCGTCAAGAATCAGCTTGAACAGGGTCGACTTGCCCACGCCATTACGACCGACCAGCCCGACCTTGGACCCTGTGGGAAGGCTGACCGTCGCATCATCAAAAAAGCGGCGGCCCCAGGCCGTATAGTTGAGATCTTTAATCTGAAGCATGGAGGCGTTTGGTCTTTATGGTTCGGTTTTGGGCGCGGACGCTGCAATCAATCGAACAGATTGATTTCCAAAGGTTGGCGGATCTGTTGCGCAGGGCTATAAGCCCGCCACCTTCTCAAAGCCAACGTTTCAGTGAGCAGACGCGAAATCATGACCGAACATACCTTTTCCATTCTCAAGCCAGACGCGACCCGCCGCAACCTGACCGGTGCCGTCAATGCCGTGATCGAGGCCGCTGGCCTGCGTATCGTTGCCCAAAAGCGCATCCACATGACCAAGGCCCAGGCCGGCAAGTTCTACGAAGTCCATTCTGAGCGTCCGTTCTTCGGCGAACTGGTGGAATTCATGACCTCGGGTCCTGTCGTGGTGCAGGTGCTCGAAGGTGAAAACGCCGTTGCGCGCTACCGTGAAGTGATGGGCGCCACCAACCCTGCCAATGCCGACGAAGGCACCATCCGCAAGCTGTTCGCAGAATCGGTCGGTGAAAATACCGTCCACGGTTCGGACAGCCAAGACAACGCCGCCATCGAGATCGCCCAATTCTTCAGCGGTCTGGAAATTGTTGGCTAAACGGGTAAGGGGGGGTAACCCCCCACTCCCAACCCTCTCCCCCTCAAGGGGGGAAAGGGCTTATCCGCTCTAGCCCTCTCCCTGTGGGAGAGGGTTGGGTGAGGGCCTTGTTTGTTGCCTTTCATCCGCTTTCCCTGCGCAGGCGGGGACCTAGACTGTTTCACTCCGGCGCTAACTTACCCACTGGATCCCCGCCTTCGCGGGGAATACGGCTGCGGCAGTAAATTTTCGTCATTGCGAGCGCAGCGAAGCAACCCAGGGGATTGGCGCGGACCAAGGTTGATGATCCCCTGGGTTACTTCGGCGCTTCACGCCTCGCAATGACGCGGTAGAAGGCGGCTGACAACCCG
>JBEGNZ010000035.1:0-31803 GCA_041182245.1 Pseudomonadota bacterium
CGCCAGACCATCCAACATCGGCGCTTGCTACACCGCAAAATCGCCGCCTAAATATCAACCCAAGATGAGACATGCTCTACGCTAAAAACAAGTGCCTAATGTCTCGAATGTTCTGACGACGTACAAGACCCGCAATTCTCAACTCGAAGACCTAAACTGTCAGTTGCTCGACATTACCAAAGGTCTGGAAGTCTGGGGTGATAGCGAAACCTATCGACGCGCCCTGTTGAAGATGGGCCGCGATTTTGCCGACGTCGTAGAACAGGTATCCTCCTACTGCCGCCAAGAGGATTGGCAAGCCGCGAAAGAATTGCTGCATGCCTTCAAGGGCGTAACTGGCAATCTTGGGGTTAAAGACGTTCCTGAGATTGCCAATATCCTTGAGAACGAAGTCAAGGCGAAGAGAGCCGGCGATAGGGACATCATGGTTCGTTTTGCCGCTGGCGTTGGAAAACTGTTCCAAGATTTGAAACTTGTCGAGCAGCTGGGCTCGGCGGGACAGGCTGGACCATCGGGACCAGACCTAAGCCTCGTCCTTCCCCTCCTTGATCGGCTGATTGAACAGCTCGACAGCGACGAGATCGATGACGAAACCATTGATCAACTGCGCAAACAGCTTGGCGATGACCAGTTCGCACCGATCGAAACGGAATTGGACTCATTTGAACTTGCCCGAGCGGCCCAAGCCGCAAGGGACATGGCAGATCGATTGAGAGCCTCTGACGGTGAGCAGGGGGTTGATGACTCCAATAGGCTTGAACTGTTGCAAAGCCTGCTTCGACGGTTGGAAGATTCAGAAATAGATGACGCGTTGCTTGAAGACCTGAAGTCAGCGCTCGATATGCCAAGCTTCACCAAGCTCGAAGCAGCTTTAGACAGCTTCGATTTTCCTGATGCCATCGCGCTGGTCCAACATTGGATCGCGCAATACGAGAGACCCAATGAGTAACCCTACGCGTGCCAAGATTTTGGTTGTCGATGATGAGCCAGCCAATCTCAATCTCATGAGGCAGATTCTCAAGAACGACTACGATCTGGCCTTTGCAAAATCAGGGGCTGATGCCTTCGCAAACCTGAACAAGCAGGTTCCGGATCTGGCGCTTCTGGATGTGATGATGCCGGGTGAGAGTGGCCACGAGGTCTGCGAAAAAATGAAAGCAGATCCTCGGTTCAGCCATATACCGGTGATTTTCTGCACAGCCATGAGTGAAGAAGGCGATGAGGTTCGCGGATTTCAACTGGGTGCAGCAGACTATATCACCAAACCCGTCCGCCCTGCCGTTGTTCTGGCGCGCGTTCGCACGCACTTGAAATTAGCGGACCAGCAGCGTGCCACCCGCGAAGAGGTTCAACGCACGCACAAGGAATTGTTGGAGTCGCGCCTTAAGGCCCTGCTCATGCTTGGCAAGGCCGCAGAATTTAAGGATAATGACACGGGCCTACACGTCGCACGAATGGCAGAGTACTCGCGACTGCTGGCTCAGGCGGCAGGCTGGAATCCAGAGGCCTGTGATGTGTTGCAAAATGCGGCACCCATGCACGACATCGGTAAGATCTCGACCCCAGACGCCATTCTTAAAAAACCTGGACCTCTCGATGCTGAGGAGCTTGAAATCATGCGGCTGCACTGTGCCTCGGGCGCACAGATCATTGGGCAGGCGCAATCAGACACGCCTCTTTTCGAAATGGCCCAACAGATAGCCCTGTCTCATCATGAAAAATGGGACGGTACGGGTTACCCACAGGGCCTGGCCGGTGAAGCCATACCCGTGGCAGCGCGCGTGGTTGCCATCGCCGATGTCTTTGATGCCCTGACCTCTCGCCGCCCGTACAAAGAGGCGTGGTCATTAGAAAAAACCTTCAGCTTCTTGTCAGACAATGCTGGCAGTCATTTTGACCCCAAGCTGGTCGAAATTTTTGTCGGTCTGAAAGAAGACATTATTCAAATCCAACAAAGATTGGCTGAACCGGGTCGGGACTGATGACTGACCCTGCGGTGATAGACAATACCCCTTCTGTTTTGATCGCGCTCCGAGCGGCAACGGCCGAAAGCCATAAGACCGTCGAGCGCCTAACGCCCTTCTTTCGCCCCGATTTTGGCCGTGACGGCTATCTGAAATGGCTGCATTTGATGCATGGGTTTTATGGTGTCGCCGAGCAGGCCATCGCCTGTTCTGATTTTGGTCTTGCCACAGGCTGGTCCTACACATCTCGCCGTGACCTAATTGAGCGTGACCTAGAGATGCTTTCTGCGCCAAAGGCACAGCCTCAATCGGATAGGGGCGAGGTCCTGAAGCCCCTGCAGCAATTGCATCAAACCGCCGAGATTGCCGGTATGTTGTACGTTATTGAGGGCTCGGCCCTTGGCGGAAATGTTCTGCAAAAAATGCTTCACCGCAAAGCCAAGGTCACACCGCAACTTGGTGCATCCTTCTTCGCGCCACACGGTGATGACCCAAATGCGCGCTGGCGAGATTTTGTCCAGCTTCTATCCAAACTCGGCACGACGCCAGATATGGAACGCGACATTGTCGACGGAGCGGTTGTCACCTTCAACGCCCTCCAAGATTGGATCATACAGAGTGAGCGTACCTCCTAAGGCCGCGCTTCAAGTGGCCTCGGGCACGCGGAGGTCGTGGGTCATCTGGTTTTGGTCCGTAGCGCCGATCTAGGATGAACAGTCAGTGTTGCCACCGATTGAGCCATGAAGGCCGGTGATGTAGTAACCTACAGATAAATCCCCCCACCGCTTCCCGAACCACCTCAACCGCTCGAGCCACATCCCGGTCATCCAGATGGGGACAGCGCGCTTTAGAAGCTTCGGTCTGAACTGGTCAGTGACCTGACGCTATTTAGCCTCAGCGCAGGCTTCTTCATCCCAAGCAAAGACGGTGCCTACGCAGGGCAAGGATCCATTCTTCCATGAGCCATGGTCGATTCATTTGTCCGCCACCCGCTCGGAGTGCGCTCAAAATATTATGATGAAATATCCAGAGGAAATTAAACATTAGAATGAAAATATCAAATCTTGTTATTTTTGGTATAAAGTAAATGACTATTGTCAATAAATATAAATATATTTTCATTTTAATTATCGTTTTCTCGCAATATTGGGTGATTTTTTAAAACAAAAATAATGGTTTCGTTAGCGAGTTGACCGAACCGGTTGATATCGGGACGGTCAATACTGTTATTTCAATAATGACAGTGCTTTCGTAGCCTTGGGTACAGCCCCCGATTGGCCTTACCCTTTTTCACAAGGACAGAGAGAATGAAGAAGATTATCGCCGTTACCAGCCTCGCTGCAGCGTCTGCGTTTGCAATGATGGCCTCAAATGCACAGGCGGAGGCACTGACTGTTCAGACGACGGTTGCTCCCTATTGCAATATTCGACTGGCCAATGTCTCAAGCGGCACGGCGTCTGTGGCACAGGAGGCCGAACAACAGGTCGCCAACTTGCAACTGGCTTGTAACGCAGGTGGTAGCGCACAGCTGGTTGTGAACCCCTTGAATGGTGACTTCAAGAACGGGTCTAATCTCATTAACTATGCCATGCGTTTGGACTCGCCTGAGGCCGCCTTTGACATCGGTACAACGGATGCAACGCCTGGCGATGCCGAGGGTTCAGGAAAGTTCACGCGCACAAAGGCTGGTTATTCGCAGGCCTTGGCCAATGGCGTCGCCGCCGAGTTCTTTATCAATGTGAACGTGGCTGCTCCCGGACCGGCTCCGCTGGGGCAAACCTACTACCCTGCCAACGCCGCCCCTGCAGGCACCTATAGCGAGTCGTTCACCTTCGAACTGTCGGCCATCTAACAACACCGGCAGGGCGGCCAGGCACAGACGTGGTCTGGCCGCCTCGTTCGCGAGGCATTCATGATCAAATCTTCATTTTTAGCGGCTGCCGCGGCGGTCGTCTGTTTGGGTGTTTCTCCGTGCGCGCAGGCGCACGAGGTCCAGCCCATGATTGCGAAGGTCACACCATCGGGATCAGCGTCGAACTTTCGTCTGATGATCCGAAACACCGAGTCCAAACCGATCACACTAGAGATCTCTTCACTGCGGGTGACGGTGGACGATGCCGGTACGGCCAAAAGAACTTCGGAACTGGAAGATATCATCCTTTTTCCGCCACAGACCCTCGTAAACCCGGGCCAGGAACAGGCAATACAGGTCCGATATGTTGGAGATCCAACGATCCAAGAGGGCCGGGTCTATGCCATCCTAGTCAGCCAACTGCCGATTGATTTCACAGATATAGGCAATGGCGATGGTTCGACGACAAAGATCAAAGTCGGCTTTGATTTCGTCAGTCATATGGTTGTTCAACCGATCTCGGCTGTGCCGAATTTGGCCGTCACCAGTGTTCAACACAAGCCGAATGGGGACCTGACTTTCGATGTCCTCAATTCGGGAGACGGTGTGGCCTTGCTCCGAAATGCTCAATGGGTCCTGAGGTCCAGCACCGGACAGTCCCTATCCGTCCCGGCTGACTCTGTGAGTTTTGGCAAGTTCGGGGCGATTTTGCCAGGAGGCAAACGCGTCATGACCATCGCAGCGGCCCTTATTTCAGGACTGAGCAACGACGTGACCGTGGCAATCACCCTCAACTGATTGAGATTGAAGATGCGCGCCCTTAGCCGCTTTAAACCCATAAGATGGGCTAAGGGCGCGCTGCGCTCGGCGTCTGTGTTCGTCCTTTGTACAGCGAACCTATCGATGATCGCGCCAGTCACAGTTCTTGCTATGTCGATAGGTCCAGAAGTCCCCATTGCGACAAACCGGCAAGCCCGCGTTGAACGACAGGTGTCCGAATCAGAACGCGAGCCCCTTTGGCCGGGTCCGTTCGTGGATGCTACGGCCGCGATAGATCTGGCAGATGTAACTCCAAAATCCCTAGGCTCAGCTCAGATGAAGGCAGTAGCCGTTTCTACAACGGCGCAATTACCTAAGGTTCTAACCGCACTTGATCTGCCATTGGTGCTCAATGGCCGTTTTTTGGGTATGATTAGCGCCGATTTAGATCTTGCCGGGGACGGCCTTATCGACGGTGTTAGACTGCTCAGTCTGCTGAAAACGGTGTTTGGCCCAGAGGCCTATGCACAGGTTGAGGAGATGGTCGCCAGCCGCGAGCGGGTGCCATTGTCCGAACTTCAAGGACAGGCCTTCCGCCTGTCCTTTATCAGCGCGTCCCTCGAACTCAGAATTGAAGCCAGCCCTGACGCAATGGCACCGACCGAGTTGCATGTGTCTGGTTTCATCCCAGAGCCCAAGCCGGCCAGCTTCACCCAGCCGGAAAAATTTAGTGCCGGACTAAATGTGGGTCTGGCCCAGCGCTACACACATGATGGCAACGGGACGAGACCCCTTCAAGGCGCATTCGATGGATTGGTCCATTTGGGGGGATTTAAAGGCGTTACCTTGATTGCGGGCGCGGACTTTAATGAGGGTGCGAGAGGCTCTGCTTGGTCAAGGCGAGAAGCCCGGTTGGTCTATGACGACTTCGAGTCCGGCACGCGACTGAATGTTGGTGAGTTTACGCCCAGCATCGACGGCTTCCAAGGCTCAGGACGCATGGTTGGCATAGGTCTGTCACGCGCCTATGCAGCAATTCGTCCCTTTCAGAATGTTCGTCCATCCGGTCGACAATCGTTCACGCTGGATCGTGAAGCCACTGTGGATGTGGTGATCAATGGTCTGACCACACAGTCCTTGCGCCTTGTGCCTGGACGGTATTCACTTACCGATTTCCCATTCGCCACCGGCGCTAATCAAGTGCAGTTGCTCGTGAACGATAACACCGGTCAAAAGGAAATTGCTCTTTTCAACGCCTTTAGCGGTGCAGAGCTTCTGGGGAAGAACGTCATCGATTTCGGACTGGCTGCGGGGCGGCAGGAAGGTTCCCGCGGATTACACTATGATGGGCCATACCAGACCACAGGCTTTGTACGCAAAGGAATGACGGACGCCTTGACACTGGGTCTGAACGGACAGGCGACGCGGCATGTCCAGCAGTTAGGAGGGCTGGCTGTTTGGGGTTCACCCATCGGTCTGATGCTGATGGAATTGTCAGCCAGTTACAACCATCCCGCGGGTAAATCTGGTACGGCCGGGTCTTTTAGCTATAGGCGAAATCTGAGCCTTAAAAAGCGGGACGATCTTAGGTTCACAGCCACTGTTCAGTCGACCAGCGCGAATTTTGAAAGCCCGTTCCAAAAAAGAGCGCCAAGTCCCGAGCAATGGCGCGCGAGCGGACTCGTCCAATGGAACACTCCATGGCTATTCGGATTCAACCTTGGACTAGACGTGGCACGCGGTCGCGCTCGAAGCCCTGACCGTAGGCAGCTCGACGCAGGCGTGAGCCGTAGCTTCGGCCGCGCAAACCTCGTCGCGAATTTTAGTGTGACCCATACCGAAAATGCTAGGACGGAGAAGCGCTTTTCCGTGGGCTTAGCAATACCACTTGGCCAACGCTGGACCTCGCAAGCAAGATATGACAGCGACCGCCATCGCAGCGAACTCAGTGCATCACGCTACAGCTATGGTGGCCTCAATGAGGTCAGCGCCGAACTGCGAATGACCAAAGACGATCAAGCAAAGGACCTGTCCGGACGTCTCAACTATACACACAACAGGTTCGAGGCTGATTTCGTTCATAACCAGCGATATGATCTGTTGCCAGGTGGGCGCACGAACGCGGAATCCGCTCTGACCGTCAATAGCTTCATCGGTTATGTTGGCGGAGAGGTGGCCGTAGGTCGACCTACACGTGATGGTTTCATCATCGCACCCATCCATAAAAGCCTCGCAGGTTCGAAGGTTGAAATCAGGGCGGGCACTCAAACCATCGCCCGTTCCGGCTGGCTTGGCTCGCCCTTGGTGCCGATCCGGCGAGCCTATGGCGTTAACAGCTATGACATCAATGTGGACCCCCTCCCCTCAGGCTACGATATAGGATCGGGCAGACTATCCGTCTTCCCGGGGTTCGGGACCGCATACAAGCTGATGATCGGAAGTGATGCCTCGCGAATGGCGGTCGGAACGCTCTTGGGTCCTAATGGCCCGATGGCGCTTGCCACAGGGACCATTGAGCCTTTGGCAAAGACAAGCGCGGAAGGTCAGCCTCTTTTTACAAACCGCGCTGGTCGGTTTGTTGCCGAGCGATTGTCACCAGGGCGCTACCGTATTGTCATTAACGGCACTGAGGTGGGTCAGTTTGACATTTCAGACAAGAGTGAAGGGTTGGTCGATGTCGGAATCATCACGATTAAACCGCACTAATAACGTGAGCCTAAGGTGGCGTCAGACGCTGATCTGCCTCGCTTGGGCTTGCGCGGTAGCCCTGTGGAGCGTCACTGCTCTTAGCCCTGCCCAAGCGCAACCCAAGACCTGCGTACCCGTCATCAAAAACCCGCCGACAAGCGTGCAGGTCGACTACGATCCTTTTCTCGTCGGTGCGGCGCCGACAGGTTTGACTTTTCAATTGCTGAACCAGACCGATACAACCTGCAAAATCGATCTCGCTATCACAAACTCATCGCGCGAGCCGGTGTTCGACCTACCTTTGGCCGATCTAGGTCTTGTTCTAAACATTGGCTCCAGCGCCGCCGAACCGCAAGGGACGCAAAAAACAGGCCATTATGAGGTCATTTTAGAGGCGGGGCAGACAAAGGACATCAGCTTTGACCTGTCCGTCACCACCAACGCAGTTGTTCCAGCAGGCCGCTATGTCTATTCGCTTTTTCTGGCTTGGGTGCAACCCGGCGACAAGATTGCGACTGTGATCACGCCATTTCAACTGACGTTAAACGCTGTACCGCGCGCTCAAATGAACCTGTCAGGCGCGAGCGGGAATTTTGGCACAGGCCCTACGGTCAGTATTGTCGATTTCGGAACAGCGGAGACAGGTAAAGTACAAGGTCTCTTCATTCAGGCCCGCACAAATGCACCATCACGACTGACTTTCCGGTCGGCCAATCATGGCCGGATGGTACTGGATGGGGACGAAAGCCGAGCCAACAGCTTACCTTACCGGATCATTTTCGACGGTGACACGCTTGACCTTGAAACAATAGCGATAAGGCCAATCGAGCCGCCCCCAAACTATTCAGGGATCTCCTATCCTTTGGTCCTACAATTAGGCGATGTTAACGGCCGCCGCGCAGGGCACTACTCCGATGAGCTCACAATCGAGATTACCACGCTCTGACCCCCCAAGGCCGGATTAGGTCAATGATTTGGCCCGCGCTTGGGTCATTATTCGCCCCCACAAGCTGCGAGGCTTTATCCAGATGACCAACCCTGCTTTTACCGATGAAGTGGATGGGGCAATTGACCAATCTAAGGCGGCGGGCCGCCTCGCTTTAGTTGAATGGATGGCCAGCGATCTGCGGCCTAGGATGATCATTGGGTCAGACCTGCGGCTTCTGTGGAGCAGCAGATCTGCCATAGCACTAGGCGCAACATCAGATTTATTCAGGATCGAAGGCGACAGACTTCTTCCCCTCAACAAGCAGTTTTCAGACCTATGTGCCCATAACACGCCTGATCCAAAGGCTTGGCGTTTGGTCATGGGCGCTGATGGACGGCACAACATGATTTGGTCTACGCGCCTGAGCAATCATGTTGGGCAATTCACCGGAATAGTCCTTCAGCAAAGGGATCACAGTTGTCCCAGTGAATTGGCCAACGCCTTTGGTCTGACGCGGTCCGAAGCGAAGGCTTCTGGATTTTTGCTATACGGTCTTTCAACGAAGGAGGTTGCTGGAGCGATGGGCGTGGCTGTTGATACGGTTAAAACCCACCTCAAACATGTTTATGAGAAACTAGAGGTTCGCAGTCGCGAGCAGTTCTTTGCAAAGGCCAGCCTGTTTGATCCATATTGAATTGGTTGTTCGCCTCGAAACTTTTCAGGCTTGACATTCATCCCGTTGGAGTGAGGCCATCAGGGGCGGAATTTCACCGAGATCACGGGGCTGTCTTCAATTTATCAGTGACAGATTGAAGGCTTAAACGGTCCTGCAAACTGAAGGGCCGACGAAGCGCATCTTCAAGGTCGGCTTGAGCGAGGCGCACTAAATATCGCGCTTCGATAACCGACAATGTCGCCTCAGCGACAGCGGCCTTAGCAGCCGCGAAGTCTAATTCGTCCGTTTCTCCAAAGCGGTAATTGATCTGTGCGGCACCAAAAGCTTTTCGCGCCATTTGAAGATCAACTTTATCGGCTTGGTGTAGGTTCTCCTGAGCTTGCGTCAACGCCGAGTGAGCCTGATCGACAGCAGCTAAAACAGCCGTTTGGTTACTTTCTAGGGTCTGTGCCGCCTCTGCTCGGCGGGCATCAGCTTCCGTAATGGCCGTCTTGTTTAAGTCATAAGGGGGGAGGCTTAACCCTAACGCCAGCGGCGGCCTATCAAAGCGGTGATCCCAAACATAGCCCGGACCAAGTCGCACTTGCGGATATTGCCGGGCGTATGCGCGACGCAAATCAAGATCTGCGCGGTCATAGGCCGCGACGGCAGCAAGGACATCTTTTCGAAGTAGCACAGCATCACGCCGCCAAGTCATAAGATCCGTCGGATCAAACGAGACATCATCCTCAGCGGGAATGATCCGAAGCTTTTCGACCTGATCGACCGCCAAGCCAAGCTCTTGAGCCAAGATCTGATTGGCGCGGGCGCGCCGCGCTGTCGCCGCTCGCTCTAGACCTCGCGCTGCGGCGAGGGTGGATTTCATCCGCGCGATCGCCAAGCTAGGCTCTTCACCCGCTTCTATTTTCTGCTCCATTAAGGTCAAAACGGTGCTGCGCGCTAAGACAAGTTCCGAGACAACCTGTTGTTCTTCGTCTGCGGTTCGACGCTCGATAAAGCCATGCTTGACCCTGGAATAGGTCGCCCAGAGCGCATCCACGTGCGCGTAGTAGGCTTGAAGTGCCTCCAGGTCTGAAAATCGCTCCAGAACATCGCGTCGCTTAACCATTTCGGTTGGTAGGCCGAGCGCCGCACCGTAAAGCCAAGGCGATGCACTCACCGCTACTTTAGAATAGTCTGCGGTAAGACTTAGGCTTGGTGCAGGATAGATCCGTGACCTACCGACTGCGGCCCTCACGGCCAAAACCGATGAGTGAGACTGCAATATCGTAGGTGAGGTCTCGAGCGCTTGCGCCAGAAACTCGGACCCAGATTGACCTTGCTCGGTTAGAACAGTCTCAAGAGGTCGAACATAATGGAGAAGCGGATAGGCTCCCCAGTCTACGGGCCGCGGTTCATACTGAGCACAAGCGCTTAACTGGGCAAAAAGAAAAATAGGAACCAGACGTTTCAATACTTAATCTCTATCATGTATTAGGAACGGCCCACGGTGTGCATATTGGTCCGATTAAAATCCTATTGATGGGGGCGTCGTAAGACCCCTGCACCGGCGCTCTATGAGCGTGAACGGGGCCCCACGTCAAACTAAACTCAGCTATCGGCTATCGGCTATCGGCTATCGCGACAACGGTCTGAGCAATATCGGACCTCATCCCATACCCGTTCCCATTTTTTGCGCCAGGCAAAAGGTCGAGAACAGGTCGCACAGAGTTTGGTCGGCAAATCACTTTTTTTACGCATCTTCGCCATAATGTGTCTTTTACCCTGATGAACCAAACAGCTCGCAGTTTCGTAATTATTCTGTTGAGAAAGATACGTCCGCTTAGAGTTATGGATCAGTTATGAAAAGCCTACGTCTGGTGCTTGGTGACCAGTTGACCAAAGGCTTGAGTGCCCTAGACGGGCTCGACCCGACCCTTGACGTCATCTTCATGGCCGAGGTCGAGCAAGAGACCCGCTATGTGCCCCATCACAAGCAAAAGATTGTCCTGATCCTGTCGGCCATGCGCCATTTTGCCGAGACGCTTCGACAAGAAGGGCTTCAGGTCCACTATGTTCGGCTAGAGGACCCTGCCAATAGCGGATCCTTTACCGGGGAATTGGCGCGCGCCATTGCCTTTCATCAGCCTGATCGCGTCATTGCAACAGTGCCCGGTGAATGGCGGGTGGCCGAAATGATGCGGCAATGGCCCGACCGGTTGAGCGTCCCGCTTGAACTTCGCGAAGACGACCGCTTCTTTTGCTCGCGTCAGCGATTTGCTCAGTGGGCTGAGGGTCGCAAATCCTATCGGATGGAGTTTTTCTACCGCGAAATGCGCCGCGAGACGGGCCTACTGATGAAGGCCGACCAACCCGAGGGTGGGGAATGGAATTACGATAAGGAAAACCGAAAGACCCTTCCGGCCCACCAGCCCCTCCCCTCGCGTCTGAGATTCGAGCCAGACGAGACGACCCGCGAGGTGATGACATTGGTTACGGACCGTTACGCCAATCATTTCGGCGACTTACAGCCGTTTGGTTGGGCGGTGACCCGTAAAGATGCCCTCGAGGCCCTCAATCACTTTATTTCCATCTGTCTACCCAACTATGGCGACTATCAGGACGCTATGAAGACGGGGGAGGCCTTTCTCTATCATTCGATCATTTCGCCCTATCTCAACTGCGGGCTCTTAACCCCACGCGAAGTCTGCGACCTTGCCGAAGGGGCCTATCATGGGGGCCTCGCGCCGCTAAATGCAGTGGAAGGCTTCATCCGTCAGATCTTGGGTTGGCGGGAATATGTGCGGGGGCTCTATTGGCATCACATGCCGGCCTATGAGGCAACAAATGCGTTAGAGGCTCACCGCCCCCTGCCCGACTTCTTCTGGACGGGAAAGACGCAAATGAACTGCGTAGCCCAGGTCATCAGCGACACCCGCCAATATGCCTATGCCCATCATATCCAAAGACTGATGGTCACCGGAAACTTCGCGCTTCTGGCAGGCCTTGAGCCTCGCGCGGTCGAGGAATGGTATTTGGCTGTCTATATAGACGCTTTCGAATGGGTGGAATTGCCCAATACCCACGGCATGGTTCTGTTCGCCGATGGTGGGATGTTGGCCTCCAAGCCCTATGCAGCGTCTGGGGCCTATATCAACCGCATGTCCGATTACTGCAGCGGCTGTGCCTATGATGTGAAGGAAAAGAGCGGACCCTCGGCCTGTCCCTTCAACATTCTCTATTGGCATTTTTTAATCGAAAACCACCAACGGCTGTCGACCAATCCACGGATGGCAATGCCCTATCGAACCCTCGCAAAGATGAGCGACGAGCGTAGGGCCCAGATCTCGCATGAGGCAAATGCATTTTTAGAGACGGGGATTGGCCTGCAACGCTCAGGGCAAATGGCGCTTAACCTTTAGATCCTCACCACGGGATGGGGACACCAAGATGGTCGAAAAATCCACCGGTTTGAGCTGGGGTCGACTGATCGATCACTTGAAGCATCCGCACTGCGCAGACCTCAGCGGTTTGAAGGTCCAACCCGTCCTTGCTGAACGGGGCTGAAAGGGGCGTCGCCACTGTGCCGGGATGGAGAGCCACACAGACGGCACTGGGGGCACGCCGCGCCAAGTCAACCGCCGCCGTCCTGACAAGCTGATTGAGCGCTGCCTTCGAGGCGCGATAGGAATACCAGCCACCCAAACGATTATCGCCGATGCTGGCCACGCGCGCCGACAGGGTGGCAAAGACGGATTTGCCGGTTCGCGGCAGCAGGGGCAGCATATGTTTCATAATCAGCGCCGGACCAATGGCGTTTAGCGCAAAGGCTCTAGCCATTTTGGCCGGATCAATCTGTTGGAGGCTCTTTTCCGGCCCCTGTGTCTCATCATGTAAGAACCCTGTCGCATCGATAACGAGCCGGATCTCGCCCTTGCTGGCAGCAAAGGCTGCGGCATTTCTAAGGCTGGCCTCATCCAAAAGGTCGATCGCCACTGTCGTGGTGCGACTAAAGGCGACCACATGGTCGAACCCTTGACTGGCCAACAGCGCTTGGACAAGCGCGCGTCCGATACCGCCGCTCGCCCCAAAGACAACCGCAACGCCTCGGGTCTCAAAGGTGCCTAAACAATTGGCGGCTTGGGTTTCATCCATTGTCTTTGGCCATCATCCTAACGCGCCCTGCACCACTTAATAGGCTTCATAGACCCTACAGACGAATCCTGTCGAACGATCGGCGCGATCAATCGATCTTGTGTTTGACCGAGTGCCAAGCAATGGTTCTCCAAAGGGTTATAGGAGCTAAAGGTGTCAGATCTCGAAAGCCAATCGGCAAATGCGGCACAGATCGACTACTGGAATAGGACGGCAGGTCAAACCTGGGTCCAATATCAGGACCAGCTTGATCGTCAGATTGAGCCTTTGGGTCGTGAAGGCCTAAAGGTTCTGAACCCTTCGGTTGGCGAGAGGATCTTGGATGTCGGCTGCGGGTGTGGCCAGACAACGTTAAATCTAACCGAATCTGTCGGACCCTCTGGAACGGTGACCGGCGTGGACATCTCAGCGCCCATGCTTGATGTGGCAAGAGCGCGGCCTGTGTTGGCAGGCGCGGTACCGCCAACCTTTCTAGAATGTGATGCCCAAACTGCTGAGCTTGGCGAGGATGTCTATGACGCCATTTTTTCTCGCTTTGGGGTGATGTTTTTCAGTGACCCTATTGCGGCCTTTAAGAACCTGCACAGGGCTCTTAAACCTCATGGCCGTCTGACCTTTGTCTGCTGGCGGCCCTTCCAAGATAATTTGTGGATGAGATTGCCCATGGAGGCGGCTCGGCCGTTTCTTCCGGCTCTAACACCAACCGATCCTGCAGCCCCCGGTCCATTTGCTTTTGCCGATGCCGAGCGGGTTCGATCCATCCTAGGGCACGCGGGCTTTACGGATATCAGCGTCCAGCCTTTTGACATGGCAATCGGCGGGTCACCGCTTGATCAGACGGTTGAACTGACGTTCCGCGTCGGCCCACTCGCATCCATCCTTCGGGAACAGCCCGAACTAAGGCCGGATGTTGAAGAGGCGGTAAAGGCCGCCGTGTCCGCGTACCAAACACCACAGGGCGTCCTAATGCCCGCCGCGGTCTGGATCGTAAGTGCGACAAAGGGATAGTATTGTCTAGTTAGGCCTGACCCAAGACCTGTCTAAGACCGATGAACTGCGGCCAATACAGCGCCTCGGCTTAGCAAGGCGCGCATCAGCCGATAATATGATCGACTGAAGATCAAGACTGTGGAGCAGAACATGACCACCATAAGCGACCCCCTAACCCTGCCTTGCGGCGCGATATTGCCCAATCGACTGGCCAAGGGTGCCATGACCGAGGGACTGGCTGATCCTCTGGGGCGCGCGACCCCAGAGCTTGACCGTCTTTATGGCCTTTGGGCTGATGGTGGCTGCGGTTTGCTCATTACGGGCAATGTGCAGATCGATGGCGACCATCTCGAACGGCCGGGCAATGTCATTATAAATCGACGGCCAGACCCGGCGGCGCTGGCCAGTTTGAAATCCATGGCTAAGGCAGGCACGCGAGGCGGCGGCCACATATGGATGCAGATTAGCCACGCCGGTCGCCAGACCCAAGTGACCGTCAATCCTCATCCTAAGGCTCCGTCGGCGGTCCCCCTTGGGCTGCCCGGCAAGCAATTCGGCGTGCCCGAAGCCCTCACGGAACCTGAAATTCTAGACCTGATTGAACGCTTTGGTATAGCCGCCGAAGTCGCCCGAGAGACGGGTTTTACCGGTGTGCAGATCCATGCGGCTCACGGCTATCTCTTGTCCCAGTTTCTGAGCCCCCGGGCCAACCTACGAACCGACCAGTGGGGCGGCTCGCTTGAAAACCGGGCACGGATGCTGATGCAGGTTATTGCTCGGGTTCGCCAAGGGGTTGGCCGCGACTTTCCAATTGGCGTCAAACTCAATTCGGCGGACTTCCAAAAGGGTGGATTTGCCTTTGAGGACAGCATCATTGTGGCCGGTTGGTTGCAGGCCGCAGGTGTCGACCTCTTAGAAATTTCTGGCGGTTCGTATGAACAGCCCGCCATGATGGACCTGGCCGGAATGGAACCGGTCGAAATGCCGCCTCAAAAGGCCTCGACTGCTAAGCGCGAGGCCTATTTCGTCGATTTTGCCAAGACCATGCGCCAATCTCTTTCCATGCCCTTGATGGTCACAGGAGGCTTTCGCACTCGCGCGGCCATGAATGCCGCGCTGGAACAGGGCGCTGCCGACATCATCGGCCTTGGCCGCCCCCTTTGCGTCGACACCGCAGGTCCAGCGAAGTTGCTGGCCGGTGCGGCCGAACTTGATCGATGGGAAGCAAAACTTCGGCTTTTGCCCCCGATGCTTCAGTTTCTCGGTGGATTAAAGCTGGTGAAGTCGATCGAAGGCTTTGCCGTCACCTATTGGTACTACGCCCAACTCGATTCCCTCGCCCGAACCGGCAAGGCCAATATCCAGATATCGCCTTTCGCGGCCCTAATGCAGGTCACAAAATCTGGGGCGAATTGGCTGAAGGCGCGGAGGGCTTAACGGGTCTTCGACAAAGGATCAGAGAAAGGTTTAAGGTCGAGTCGTTGAAGCTGATCCACAAAATCGCCTTCCTCTTCGAGACAGCGAAGGTCCAGAATAAGGCTATTGTCCGTCACACGGCCGATGATCGGGATCGGGAGTTGCCGCAACCTTGCCGTCAAGGCCTTCAAGGCGCTTCCTGATTTCTTCTGAGCGAAGGTGCAGACCAAGGCCATGCTCGGGATCACATCGATGGGAAGCGATCCACTGCCAACCTGGCTGAAGACCGGCTGGGTCGTGACCTGCCAGTCTGGGCCGAGCGCGGCGCTCAGATGGGGCTGGACCCGCTGCGCTATGGCCTCAATATCCGCTATGGGCCGAGTCAAAAGCCGCAAGGTCGGAAGGTCTTGCGTCAGCCGCTCTGGATGGCGGTAGGCCATCAAGGTCGCTTCAAGGGCGGCTAGGGTCAGCTTCGAGACCCGAAGCGCGCGCTTTAGAGGGTGGCGGTTGATCCGATCAATCAGCGCCTTCTTGCCCACAATCAGGCCCGCCTGTGGACCGCCCAGCAGCTTATCTCCGCTAAAGGTCACCAGATCAGCACCAGCCTTGATGATATCGGCAACAATAGGTTCTTTGGGAAGCCCATAGGCAGTGAGGTCGATCAGGCTTCCTGCACCCAGATCAACAATCAGGGGTAGTCCGTGCGCATGGGCAACATCGGCCATGTCGGCTTCAGACACAGAGGCTGTAAAGCCTTGAATGACATAGTTACTGGCGTGAACCTTCATCAAAGCGGCCGTGGAAGGTCCAATCCCATTTGCATAATCGGCCTTGTGGGTGCGGTTGGTGGTGCCCACCTCAATGAGCCGCACATTGGCGCTGCGCATCACATCGGGAATGCGAAAAGAGCCGCCGATCTCGATCAATTCCCCGCGCGAGACAATCACTTGGCGCTTTTGCGCCACGCCGGCCAAGGTCAGCAAGACCGCCGCCGCGTTATTATTAACCACAGTAGCGGCTTCCGCGCCTGTCAACTCGGTCAGCAGGGTTTCAACCAGACTGTCGCGTTCGCCCCTTTGCCCAGTCTGAAGATCAAATTCGAGGTTGCAAGCCTCGCCCATCGCCATGACCGCATGGTCTATCGCGGCAGACGATAGCCGCGCCCGCCCGAGATTGGTGTGCAGCACAGTGCCTGTCAGGTTGAACAGGCGGCGCAAAGATTGCGTTCGACGAGCCGTTAGCCATGTTTCTACAGCCTGGCAAATTTCAAGTTCCGAAGGGGGAGCATCACCTCTGGCAGCCCGATTGGCCCGATGGTCAGCCAAGGCCGCACGAATGGCATCCAACACCGCCGTTCGCCCATAGGTCTCGATCAGAGGTATGATCTGCCCATAGTGAGAAATGCGGTCAACTGAGGGATAGGGACTGGGCATGGGGCTTTAAATATCATGATTGGCATAACGACCGTCACACACTGACGCAGGAAGCCCGTTGAGGCACTCTTATAATGCCAATGGGAGCTGAGCGCCTACTGGAGTAACCTTTGAGCCTTCAGCGCGACGATCACCATCAAAGATTTTTGTTTGGTAGACCGATACCGCTCGATAGTGTGTCGCGCGAAGGCGCTTGGATTTGAACCTGATGTGCCCCTGCACTTGAATTGAGAGGTCCCTATGAAATTCATTGCCCTTCGATTGGCCTTTCCAATTTTAGGCGCAGTTGCTCTTGCAGTCCTCTGTGCTCCATCGGCGCTGGCGCAAGATCGCACTTTGCCTGAGGGGCCGGTAAAGGCCCTTTTGATTGAGGCCTGCACACAGTGTCACGACGAGGGACTAATAACCGCCCAGACGCGAAGCTCTGACGAGTGGACCGACATTATGAGCCGCATGGTCGAAATGGGTGCCCCGATCAATGAGCGCCAACAGGCAGAACTCCTCGCCTACCTGAAGACCCATCTCAACAAGGCGGGGGCCGCGACAGCGAAAGTACCCGCCGCCACGTCCAATAAGACTTCTCAATCCCATCGTTAAGACCTGATAGAGCGGGTTAAAGCGACGCCAAGGCCTGATCGAGATCAGCTATGATGTCGTCAATATGCTCTAGGCCAACGGACAGACGCACCACATCCGGGCCAGCGCCGGCTGAGATCTGTCCGGCCGTGTCCAGCTGGCGATGGGTCGTTGACGATGGGTGGATGATCAGGCTGCGCGTGTCGCCAATATTGGCCAGGTGCGAGAATAGCTTCACCGCCCCGACCAGCTTAATCCCAGCCTCATAGCCTCCCTTCAGACCAAAGGTGAAGACCGCACCGGCCCCCTTTGGCGCATAGGTTTGACCAAGGGCGAAATAGCGATCCTCTGGCAGGCCGGCATAGGACACCCAAGCCACCTTGGGATGGGCCTTGAGCCACTTGGCGACAGCCAAGGTATTTTGGCAATGGCGCTCCATACGCAGCGGCAAGGTCTCAATACCGGTCAAGATCATGAAGGCGTTAAAGGGCGAGATCGCAGGTCCGAGATCTCGCAGACCAAGGGCCCGGCAGGCCAAGATGAACGCCACAGGGCCAAAGGCGTCGGTAAAGACCTTGCCATGATAGCTAGGATTGGGCTGTGACAGATAGCCGTACTTGTCAGAGGCCGCCCAGTTGAAATTGCCACTATCGACGATGACGCCGCCCATCGAATTGCCGTGGCCACCGAGGAACTTGGTCAAGGAGTGAACGACGATATCGGCACCGTGCTTGATCGGCTGACACAGAAACGGACTGGCAAGGGTATTATCAACCACCAAAGGCACACCGGCTGCATGGGCAACCTTGGCGATGGCGGCGATGTCGGTCACGACCCCACCCGGATTGGCGATGGACTCGATGAAGACCGCGCGGGTCTTGTCGTTAATGGCCTTGGCATAGTCCGCCGCATCGTCACTATCGACGAAGGTGACGTCCCAGCCCATCTTTTTGAAGCTTTGAGAGAACTGATTGATCGAACCGCCATAGAGCTTGCGTGACGCCACCAGATTGCAGCCCGGTTCCATCAGGGTGTGAAAGACCAGAAACTGCGCCGCATGGCCACTGGCCACAGCAAGGGCCGCCATACCGCCCTCCATGGCCGCAACCCGCGCCTCAAGCACCGAAGTGGTGGGATTGCCAAGCCGCGTATAGATATTGCCGCCCGCCTCGAGGTTAAACAGAGCCGCCGCGTGCTCACTGTCGTCAAAGACAAAGGAGGCAGTCTGATAGATCGGCGTGATCCGAGCCTTGGTCACGGGATCTGGAGCCGCACCGGCGTGAATGGCCAAGGATTCGGGCCGCATCGTCGATTCATCGGTCATGGTTTGGCTCTCTCAGAAGGGGTTTGAGGCAAGCGTAATCGCTGCCGTCAGCCTATGGCCAATTACAATCCTATGGCCTCTTGTTTTGCAAGACGGATGGCTCAGGTTCAAGTCGAAGGGAAAATAGTATCCCTAACGTAGCGTAGGGCCTCGCCAAGTTCGAACCTGCCGTTATGATTGCCTTTAAAGTTAAAATTCGGGTGGAGCACTCACATGCATTTTGAATTGGCTGAAGAGCATCGGATGCTCCAAGACCTGGTGCAGAAGTTCGTCAGGGACGAGCTGATACCCCTAGAAGGTGCCGTTCTGGCCCGTGAAGCCTCTGGCCAGGATGCGGCCTTGACCGCTGCCGAACGGGTGCGGCTCGACAAGGTTTCAAAAGAGCTTGGCCTTTGGAGCCTCGATGCCCCCGAAAGCGAAGGCGGCATGGGCATGCCCTATGTGGCGCTGGTCGGCGTCAATGAGGCCTTAGGCAGTACCATTGCCACCTACACCCTGCCGCCTGACTCGCCGAACCTTCAGATGTTGGCCGCGACCGTCAATGATCAGCAGCGCGAGGCCTATCTGGCCCCCTATGCGCGCGGCGAAACCATCTCGGCCATCGGCATTTCTGAACCTGGCGCGGGCGCGGACCCGGCTGGCATGAAGACCAAGGCGGTGCGCGACGGCGATGACTGGATCATCAATGGCCGCAAGATCTGGATCACCCGCGCCGCCGAGGCCGACTTCACCATCCTGATGGCCACAACCAATACCGAAGGCAATGCTAAGGCCGGTATGACCGCCTTTCTGGTCGACCGCGACAATCCCGGCTTCAAGGTCGTGCGCCGCATTCCAATGCTGGCCGGCGAAGTGACCTATGAGGTGCTGCTCGAAGATTGCCGCGTCCCCGGCTGGAAGCTGCTTGGTGCCGAAGGTCAAGGCTTTGGACCGATGCAGATCCGTCTGGGCACCCGCCGCATGGAGATGGCCGCCTGGTGCATCGGGGCGGCCCAACGTGCGCTCGACATGATGCGCGACTATGCCCCCCAGCGCCGCACCTTCGGTAGCCGTCTTTCCGAGCGCCAATCGATCCAATGGTGGGTCGCCGATGGCGCAACCAAGATCCATGCCTGCCGCCTGATGGCCTATCACTGCGCCTGGAAGCTCGATCAGGGCATGGATGTCCGCACAGAAATCTCCATGCTTAAGGTCTATGCCACCGAGATGGCGCAGGGCATTATCGACAATGCTATGCAGTGCTTCGGGGCCATGGGCATGACCAAGGAAATGCCCCTGCATATGTTGGCTGGGCGGGTTCGCAATATGCGCATCTATGACGGTCCATCTGAGGTCCACCGTATGGTCGTAGCCCGCAACCTGATGGACACGCGCCCATGAGCAGCCCCTCCGGGATCCTCGCCTTTGGGGCCTATATCCCGCAACGTCGTTTGCAGCGCTCGGCGATCTATGCGGCCAATGCTTGGTTCGCGCCCGGCCTTAAGGGGCAAAGCAAGGGTGAGCGGGCCATTGCCTGCTGGGATGAAGATACAGTGACCATGGCCGTCGAGGCCTCACGTGACTGTCTGACCGGTATGGACCGTACCGCTATTTCGGGCATCAGCCTTGCCTCCACCACCCTGCCCTATGCGGATCGGCTCAATTCGGGTCTGGTGAAGGAGGCCCTTTGTCTTGAAAACACCGTGACGGCCAACGACCAGACTGGCAGTCTGCGCGCCGGCACCTCGGCCCTGATCCAAGCCCTCAACGGAACGGCCCCGCAACTGGTCGTCGCCGCTGACCTTCGCAAAGCCCGGCCCGCCTCTGAGGGCGAACTGGTCCAAGGCGATGCCGCCGCCGCGATTCTTGTTGGCCAAACCGGTCAAGGTCTAGGTGAAATTGCAGCCTCCTTCCTCGGATCCCACAGCGTCACCATCGATTTTGTCGACCATTTCCGCTCGACCAGCGCTGACTTCGACTATGGCTGGGAAAGCCGCTGGATCCGGGACGAGGGCCATACCAAGATCCTTGGCGGGGCCTTGAAAGAGGCACTGACTAAACTCGGCGTCTCCGGAGCCGATATTGCCCACGCCATCATCCCCATCGCCGTTCGCGGCGTGCCCGAAAGCCTTGCCAAATCCTGCGGCATCAAGCCCGAAGCAGTTCGTGACAGTCTGTCGGCCGTCGTAGGCGACAGTGGAGCGGCCCATCCGCTGCTGATGCTGGCAGCGGCCTTGGAAGTGGCCAAACCCGGCGACAAGATCTTGCTGGCAGGCTTTGGTCAGGGTGCCGATGTACTCCTGTTTCAAGCGACCGACGCCGTCGCTCGCTTGCCCGAGCAGTTGGGCGTGGCAGGGCATCTGGCCCGCGCCCGCAAGGATACCAACTATACCCGCTTCCTGTTCCATCGCGGCCTTCTGGATCTGGAAAAGGGCATGCGCGCCGAGATGGACGAAAAGCAGCCCGGAACCTCGCTCTATCGCAACCGTAAGGCCGTGATGGGTCTGGTCGGTGGGCGCTGCACCAAGACCGGTACGGTTCAGTTCCCCAAGACCGAGATTGGCGTCAATGCCAATGACCGCTCGCAGGGCACGCAAGAGGACTATCCTCTGGCTGACAGGATCGCCAAGATCGTCACCTATACCGCTGACAGTCTCAGCTTCTCGCCCGATCCCCCGGTCTATTATGGGGCTATCGACTTTGAGGGCGGCGGGCGCCTCGTCGCGGAATTTGCCGACTGTAGCGCCGAAGATGTCGAGGTCGGACGCGAAATGCGCATGGTCTTCCGCATCAAGGCCGTGGACCATGCACGAGACTTCACAAAATATTTCTGGAAAGCCGTTCCAGTCCAAAAGGGAGACGCCTGATGGCTAAGGGTATCAGAGACAAGGTCGCGATCCTGGGCATGGGCTGCGCCAAGTTTGGCGAGCGCTGGGACATGGACGCCGATCAATTGATGGTCGAGGCCTTTAATGAGGCGGTGGGAGATGCGGGGATTGATGTGTCGCAACTGGACGCCGCTTGGCTGGCGGTTGCCTTTGACGCGGTCAATATCGGCCCTTCTGGCATTCCCCTATCCATGGCCCTGCGACTGCCCAATATTGGCGTGACCAAGGTCGAGAACTACTGCGCCAGCGGCACCGAAGCCTTCCGGGGCGCGGTCTATGCCGTGGCCTCCGGCGCCTGCGACATCGCGTTGGCGCTGGGTGCCGAAAAGCTCAAGGACACCGGCTATGGCGGCCTGCCCGTGCGCTCGCGCGGCACCACCTTCGACATGATCGGCGTCACCGGTTCCGCGCCCGGCAACTTCGCCCAGCTCGCCGCAGCCTACCGGGCCAAGCACGGGGTCAGTAAGGATGAGCTGAAACAGGCCATGGCCCATATTTCGGTCAAGAGCCATGCCAACGGCTCGCGCAATCCCAAGGCCCACCTGCAAAAGGCCGTGGATATGGACACGGTGCTGAACGCCCCCATGATCGCCGAGCCCTTAGGCCTGTTCGATTGCTGCGGCGTGTCAGATGGCGCTGCCTGCGCCATCGTCACCACCCCCGAAATCGCCCGCAGCCTCGGCAAGCGCGATCTCGTGACCATCAAGGCCTTGCAGATCTCGGCCTCGAACGGCTGGGAGCTGCAACAGGCTGGCGGCTGGGACGGCAGCTATTTCCACACCACCCGCGTCGCGGCAGCCAAGGCCTATCAAGAGGCAGGAATTACCAATCCGCGCGAACAGATCAGCCTAATGGAGGTGCATGACTGCTTCTCGATCACCGAACTGGTGACGATGGAGGACCTTTTCATCTCCAAAGAGGGCCAGGGCTACAAGGACGTGCTCAACGGCTTCTTCGATGCCGACGGCGGCCTGCCCTGCCAGATCGACGGTGGCCTCAAATGCTTTGGCCACCCCATCGGGGCGTCGGGCCTGCGCATGATCTATGAGAACTATCTGCAACTGCTGGGCCGAGCGGGTGCGCGCCAGCGCAGCACCCCGCCGACCATGGCACTGTCGCATAATCTGGGCGGCTCTCCGATCCAGAATGTAAGTGCCGTGGCTATTGTCGGGCTTGCAGACGCCTAAACCAGACCGTCATCACGGCGAGTTGAAGCGAAGCTATGACGTGCACATAGCCAAGGGTCCCCGCGTGGCTCTAGGCTATGCAAAGATAAAAAATATCGCGCCATCGCGCGCGGTTTAAATGTGGGTTGGAGGTCTTGTGGCTCAGCTATCCTATCTGTCCCCCTCATCGGTGGATGAAGCGGTTAAGGCCCTTTCCGGGACCTCGACCCGGGCCCTTAGCGGCGGTACGGACCTCTTGGTTCAAGTGCGTTCTGGCCGTGCCAAGCCCGATCAGATTGTCGATCTAAAGCGTATTCCCGGCCTGATCGGTATTCGTGTTGAAAATGGCGGCTTCATTATTGGTTCCGCCACCTGCGGCGCGATGCTGAGCGAACATCCGACCCTGTCTAGGATCTGGCCTGGCGTGGTCGAGGCCGCAAACCTGATTGGATCAACGCAAATCCAAGGCCGGGCTTCTCTGGCCGGAAACCTCTGCAACGCCTCCCCCGCCGCTGACAGCGTTCCAGCCATGATCGCGGCCAGAGCCACCTGCGTGATCGCCGGCCCTGCTGGCACACGCGAAGCCGCCGTTGAGACCATCGTCACTGGCCCGGGCAAGACATCACTGACAGCGGGTGAATTTATCATCGCCTTCAAGCTGCCGCCGCGCGGTTCCAAGGCCTCCGACGCCTATCTGCGCATGATCCCGCGCACCGAGATGGACATTGCCGTTGCCGGTGCGGGAGTCAGTCTATCGCTCGATGCTGACGGGGTCTGCACATCGGCCCATGTCGCGCTGGGTGCTGTCGCGCCTACCGCCCTGCTCGTCGCAGAGGCCGGGCAAGCCTTGATGGGTAGTCGGCTAGAGGCCGGTGCCCTCGCACGTATGGAAGAGGCAGTTCGCGCCGCCTGCCAACCCATTAGCGATAAGCGCGGCACCGCCGACTATCGCACCAAGATCGCCGCCGTGCTGGCCCATCGCGCCGCCGTCATCGCTTGGAACAGAGCAAAGGAACAGGCATGAGCAAGCAACGCACCGCCGCCATCGTCAATGGCGACCCTGTCGAATTCCTCAGCGATCCGGGCCAGACCCTGCTCGATGTTCTGCGCGACGAACTGCACCTAACCGGCTCCAAAGAGGGCTGTGGATCAGGCGACTGCGGTGCCTGTAGCGTGATCATGGACGGGCGGCTGGTTTGTGCCTGTCTGGTGCTGGCCGCCGAGGCCGAGGACTGCCGCGTCGAAACCATCGAGGGCCTATCCACGGGCAGTACACTGCATCCCCTGCAGCAAAAGTTCCTAGACCATGCCGCCCTGCAATGCGGCTTCTGCACCCCCGGCGTGCTAATGGCCTCCAAGGCCCTGCTTGATGCTAATCCAGACCCGACCGAATCTGAGGCCCGCTATTGGCTGGCCGGAAACCTGTGTCGCTGCACCGGCTATGACAAGATCATCAAGGCCGTGCTCGATGCCGCCGCCGAACTGAGACAGGATCGGAAAAGCGCATGAACAAGCCCGTAAAACCTGAAGATACCAGCTCAATTCTCAAGGTCGTAGGTACCCGCCCTATTCGCCCGGACGGGGTCGAAAAGGTCACGGGCCGCGCCGCCTATGGTGCCGACCTGCATCTGCCCGGCATGTTGATCGGCAAGATCAAGCGCAGCCCCCACGCCCATGCCCACATCATCTCGATCGACACCCGCAAGGCCCTCGCCCTGCCCGGCGTCAAGGCGGTGATGACCAGTGCCGACATGCCCGATCTGGCGGCGGAACATTATGAGGCCGGGGAAAGTGCCTCTAACCTTAGGGACCTGTCGGCCAATGTGATGGCCAGAGGCAAGGTACTCTATCACGGCCATGCCATCGCTGCCGTCGCTGCGACCTCCAATGCCATTGCCGATCAGGCGCTGAACCTGATCGAGATCGTCTATGAGACCCTGCCCCATGTGATCGACGTCGAAGAGGCCATGGCCGAAGGCGCTCCGATCCTGCATGAGCAGATGGTCACGGCGGGCCTTGGCGAGACCCCGACTAAGGCCAGCAATATTGCCACCAAGCACCGCCTAGACCGAGGCGATCTGGCCGCAGGCTTTGCCGCCGCCGATGTGATTGTCGAGACCCGCTATAGCAGCGCCGCCGTGCACCAAGGCTATATAGAGCCCCATGCCTGCGTCGCCAGCTATGCCGCCGACGGCCAGACCCAAGTCTGGAGCAGTAGCCAAGGCCATTTCGTGATCCGGGGCCTGTGCGCCAAGCTACTTAAGCTGCGGTTCTCGGATGTGCGCGTCATCCCCGCCGAAATTGGCGGCGGCTTTGGCGGCAAAACAACGGTCTATCTAGAACCCCTCGCGCTGGTGCTGTCGCAAAAGAGCGGCCATCCGGTCAAGATGGTCATGACCCGCGAAGAGGTGTTCCGCGCCACAGGTCCAACCTCGGCCTCGGTCGTCACGGTCAAGATGGGAGCCAAGAGAGACGGCACCATCACCGCCGCCCAGATCGATCTGAAGTTCCAAGCCGGGGCCTTTGCCGGTTCGCCCGTCGGGGCCGCCGTCATGACCTCTCTGGCCTGCTATGATGTGGCCAATTTCGAGATCACCGGCTGGGATGTGGTGACCAACAGTCCCAAGGTTGCCGCCTATCGCGCACCCGGCGCGCCCAATGCTGCCCTTGGCGTGGAATGTGCCGTCGACGAACTGGCCGAAAAGCTGGGCATGGACCCCATGGCCATCCGCGAGAAGAACGCCGTGCGTAATGGGGTCAGAGCGCCCTACGGCCCGGTCTATAAGAATATCGGCTATGTCGAAACGCTGGAGGCCATCAAGTCTCATCCTCATATGTCGATCCCTCTGGGTCCCAACCAAGGGCGCGGCATTGCGGCGGGCTTCTGGTTCAATATTGGCGGTGAATCCACCGTCAATGTCAGCATCAATGAAGACGGCACCGCCATCGTCTCGACCGGTAGCCCTGACATTGGGGGCTCACGCGCCTCGATGGCCATGATGGCCGCTGAGGTTCTGGGCATTGGCGTTGATCAGGTTAGGCCCATCGTCGCTGACACGGCTTCCATCGGCTTTTCCACCGTCACAGGCGGAAGTCGCACGACCTTTGCCACCGGCATGGCCGTGGTGCAGGCAGCCGAAAAACTGGTCACCGACCTCAAGCGCCGCGCCGCCGAAACCTGGGGCGTTGAGATCGATCAGGTGGTCTGGCAAGACGGCGCGGCCCATTGCCTGAAGGCCGAAAAGGCTCCCAAGGGTGCCCTGACCCTGGCCGCCCTGGCCGGATCAGCAGGCAAGACCGGCGGTCCCATCGCCACCGTCGTGGCCTTGAACGCTCAAGGGGCTGGCCCCGGCTTTGGTGTCCATGTCTGCGACGTCGAGGTCGATCCTGAAACCGGTCACGTCACCGTCCTGCGCTACACAGCAGCCCAAGATGTCGGCAAGGCGATCCATCCAGCCTATGTCGAAGGTCAGATCCAAGGCGGCGTCGCCCAAGGCATCGGTTGGGCGCTGAACGAGGAATATGTCTTCAGCACCGGGGGCATTATGGAAAATGCCGGGTTCCTCGACTATCGCGTGCCTGTGGCCTCTGACCTGCCAATGATCGACGCGATCATGGTCGAGGTGCCAAACCCCGCCCATCCCTATGGGGCCAAAGGCGTGGGCGAGGTGCCCATCGTCCCGCCGCTCGCCGCCCTCGCCATCGCGGTTCGTCAAGCCACTGGCGTAAGGATGCACGACCTGCCCTTGTCGCCCTCGAAGATCAGGGCGGCCATCGACGCTAACGCGCGCTAGACCATGGCTCTGGTCATTGCCGACTATGCAGACTGCCGGGCCCTTACCGGCGGTCTGCGCGCATTTGAGGTCGAGGCCTCAACCGTGCGCGAACTGTTACAGCGGATCGAAGCGCGCTTCCCCGGCCTCGGCGACCTGATCGACCAACGTATGGCCATCGCGATAGATGGCACCATCACACAAGACGCGCATAGTGCTGTCTTAGAGCCGCACAGCGAGGTCGTTCTGCTGCCTAAGATCGGCGGGGGGTAATCCCCCACCCCTTAGCTAATAATGAAATCCTTCGGATCCGGTTTCAGCGTCGCCGTCCAATAGTCGATCAGGCGGAAGGGCCAGTTTTGGCTAACGCGGCCAGAGGCATTCTTGTACCAGCTCGACACCTGAGGCACGCCCCAAGCCATACCCGCATTGGCCTCATCGACCTTCTCGTTGAAGGCGTCATGAACATCCTTCTTGGGTTCGAGGGCCGACTTTCCGGTCTTGGCCAACAGTTCGAGGGCACCAACAATATAACGCACGCTGCATTCACTGAAGAAGATGATGCTGCCATTGACGACGATGTTGGTGTTGGGGCCATAGACGATGAACAGGTTGGGGAAGTTTGGCACCGTCATGCCCAGATAGGCGCGCGCATCGCCCGCCCACTGATCGTGCAACTCGACGCCGCCGCGCCCGACGATCTTGAAGGTGCGCAGGAAGTCGCTGGCCTCAAAGCCGGTCCCATAGATGATCACATCGGCCTTGTGCTCGACCCCATCGGACGTCACCACACCCGTCGCGGTGATCTCCTGGATGCCTTCAGTGACCAGATGGACATTGTCGCGGCGAAGGGCCCCGATCCAGACACCGTTATCACGAACAGATCGCTTGCCGCCGAGCGGATAGTTGGGGATCAGCTTATCCAAGAGCCCAGGGGCACCCTCGGCCTGCACGCGCATGGCCTCGATCATCATGGCAGACACATCAGCATTGACCTGGCTGACCGCCGTGAGGGGTCCGTCCCAGTTTGGATCCACCGTAATGGCGTCGATGATGCCGTCGGTCAGCATCCAGAACAGCCAGAAGCGGTACCATTTTTCATAATAGGGAACGGTCTTCAGAAGCCAGCTTTCGCCCGGCGTGACCTTATCGTGATAGTCCGGCGTTGGGCCAAGCCATGGCGGCGTGCGCTGAAACACGGTCATATCGCCAACCTTAGGCGCGATCTCCGGCACAAACTGGAAGGCGCTGGCCCCGGTACCAATAACGCAAACCCTCTTGCCCTCGAGGTCAACATCATGACGCCAGCGAGCGGAATGGAATGAAACCCCTTCAAAACTCTCTCGCCCTTTAATGTCGGGCAGGCGGGGCTGGTTCAGTTGGCCCACAGCGCTTATGACGGCATTAGAGGTCAAGGTCTCTTGGCCGCCGTCCGCGCGGGTGACCTTGAGCCGCCACATCTTGGACGCCTCGTCAAAGACGGCTTCATTCACAGTGGTGCCAAAGCGCACATGCGGCCGCAGCTCATGCTTGGCGGCGACGCCCTTGAAATAGTCGTAGAGGATATTTTGCGTCGAATAGTGCATCGGCCAGTCGTGATTTGGCTCGAAGGACAGCGAATAGAGGTGGCTTGGATTGTCTACCCGGCAGCCGGGATAGGTGTTTTCGAACCATGTCCCACCAAAATCAGTGTTCTTTTCGATAATTTCGAAGGGTACACCCGCCTGTTTCAAGCGGATCGCGGCCAAGATACCCGACATGCCCGCCCCGATGATCAAGACCTTCATCTTGCCGCCGGCCTGAACCGTCGCCTCGTCCCAGACTGGGCGCTTTTGGTCTATGCCATCAAGACCCAGCTCTTCCATCAAGAGCGGCGTATAGCGCTCAGGCACCTCGACGCCTGCAACTAGGTTCATCATCCGCAAGATAACGCTGTCGGTTGGACGAGGTGGCAAGGGCTTCTCGCCGCTCAGATAGGCCCTTAAGGCTGCGGCGGCTTGACCGCGCAGACGCTCCTGAATTTGCGGCGAATAGCCGCCGATCTTGCTGTCGCCAAAGAAATCATAGACCGGTGTCATCTCATCGCTTAGCAGGCTGGCGTCTCCGGTCATATGGACCAGCGACATTAGCAACGACGGCAAATGCGCCTCTTTGAGAATGGCGTCGAGATTGTCAGGTATGGCGCTCTTGGTCATGGTTCGTGTCGTCCCTATTTCGTCCCAGCCCCGTCCTTGCAAGAATCTAACGATCCAGCGGTCAGGTGATCTACGTTCAGATAAGAGTGTACCGACAAAACCGCCCTGTCCAACACAAGATAGAGATTGATCCATAAAGGCGGCTGACTTGGCCCTTTTAGCCTAGACCGCGTGCGGCTTCTGCGGTCTGATCTGGATAAAAGAACAGACACATTGGGAGGCAACCATGACAGCCCATCATATCCGCAGCGAAATCGGCGACGACGGCATTGCGATCTTGACCATCGACCGGGCCGAAAAGCGCAACGCCATCACCTATGCCATGTTATTTGCCTTTACCGAGCAGGTCGCAGCCTTGGGGGCAGATGATCGGGTGCGCGTCATCATCGTGACCGGTTCAGGTGGTACCTTCTGTGCGGGCACCGATCTTGCCGATCTTGCCACCATTCCCGGCGAAACCCGGGGCGTACGCGGAGAGGCCCACGAGGATGGCAAATGGTGGCCATTGATTGCCTGTCCCAAGCCGGTGATTGGAGCCATTGACGGCTTTGCCGTAGGCATGGGCGCGGAATGGTCCAGCCAATGTGATGTTCGCATTGTCACGGATCGGGCGCGGTTTGCTTGGAACTTCGCCCACCGCGGACTTGTCCCCGATACGGGCGCAGGCAGTTGGATCTTGCCGCGTCTAATCGGTCCATCAAAGGCCCTGCGCCTCCTCTATTCAGGAGACCAAATCACAGGGGCTGAAGCGTTGGCGCTCGGCTATGCCAACGAACTGGTCGCGCCGGAAAACCTGATGGAAGCAGCGATGACTGAAGCGCGGCGCTATCTGAAATCCTCACCCATGTCACTTCGTCTCATGAAGAAACTCGTCTGGCACGGGCTTGAGCGCGACATGGCTGAGCATATGAAGGCTCACGTCGAGGCCCTGTCGGGCTGCTTTAAATCAGCCGACCATAAGGAAGGTGTAGCCTCGTTCCTAGAAAAGCGCCCCGCGAACTTCACGGGGCGCTAATCAGGATTTTAGAACGCAGGGCGGAGGGGCAAGCCCCTACCGGCCCACCTTCAACTGCATCAGGATCTGACCATCAGGCCGACCGCGATCAGACATTTGATTGCGCACGGTCCAGGACAGTTCCACGTTCCTTTGCTGACCAAAGCGGCGGGCATAGCCCAGGCCAATGGCCTTACGTTCCATCTCCCTGACCCGCTCATAGGTCAGATCAATATAGGCGCGGCTACGATCGGCCGTGCTGGTGACGAACTTGGCATCGGCCTTGAAGCCGCATTCAAGCCCAGAAGTATAGACCGCATTGTCCTCACACAGCAGGCCCGGGCTCACTTCGAACCGCGTCTTGCTGCCGTCAGGCTTATCGAACTGCTTAAGATCAAAGGGAATGTGAACCGGGATATTGACCCGCGTCACATCAACCTTGCCGACAGCAAACGCGATGCCAGAGCGGCTCTCGCCCTGATATTGCGCCGCCAGCTTGGCATTGCCCAGATCTTCCATCGCTTTTGAGATGATCAGATCTGTCGTCAGGCTTGCGCCCTTCACCTTAATGTCACCCGACAAGGACGCGCCATAGAGTTGGCGATTACCCACCATCTTACCGGTCAGTGTCAGACCATCATCCTTCAGTCCAAAATCGTACCAAGCTTGGCCAACACCGGCGAAGGCCGCTAGCCGCAAGGTCGGCGTCAGCTGTTTGCGGCCATAGACGCTCAGCTGCAAAGACCGGTCCGAGATGTTGCTGTTGGTAAATTCCGACAGACGATCATCGGCATAGGTCGCCGTCAGACCCGCACCAAGGGTCAGGTCCTTGCGCATATCGCGCTCGACCCGCAATGACCCAAGACTGCGCACAACCATGTCACCATCGGTTTTGGAGGCCGAGACCCCCGCGTCGAGATAGACACGGTTGAGCTGATCACACTGATTTAGCCGTTTGGTGTAGCTTAGATCACCGGCTTGAACCGTTTGATTGATGTTCCAACCGCCAGACAGGGCCTTCTTCTTGGCCGCGTCTACGCAACTGTCCATCCCGCCAATACCGCCCACCAACAGACGCTCATTAAAGCTGAGCATGTCGCTCAAACTTTGGAACGCATAGTTTCTAAGGCTATTGCGCAGGGGCTGGGCGATCTGGGCCAGCTTTTGGGTGATCTCATCAATATTGGCCACCGTGACGGTCACGGTCTGAAGGCTGACATTGCCCGCCGTATCGGTAGCGCTGACTGTAGCAATATAGGTGTTTTGGCCCGAGGTGGCCCCGTCGGTGGGGGTCTCATGGTCCGGTGCCAGCTTAAAGGTCAGCACACCCAAGGCAGGATCAAGAGAAAGCTTGGTCTGATCTTCACCGCCAGCAAGGGCCCAGGTGACCTTCTCATTGGCCAACAGGGTCGTAACGCCGGTTTGGTTTTCAAAGACTGTAATGCCAGAGGCCTTAGCCCCTGCCCCGCCGCTCGGACCTGTGATCAGCGGCGCTGTGTCATCCACATTCGCCACCGTCACACTCACCGTCTGCAGGCTGATATTGCCCGCCGCATCCTTGGCCTGAACCTGAACCACATAGATATTGTTCGCGTCCGCATCCGTCGGAAGTTCAAAGTCCGGTGCAACAAGGAACGTCAGCGCACCCGTGGCAGAATCAATGGCGAGCTTGGCCTGATCTTCACCATTGGCAAGGGACCAAGTGACGGCCTCATTGGCCGTCAGGGTCGTGACTACCCTCTGGTTCTCATTCACCGTAATGCCAGAGGCCACAGCCCCCGGACCGCCGCTCGGGCCGGCAATCAAGGGTGCCGCGTCATCCACATCAGCAACCGTCACGCTCACAGACAACTGACTGACATTGCCTGCAGCATCCTTCGCCTGAACCTGGACCAGATAGATGTTGTTGGCATCCCCATCGGTCGGAACTTCAAAATCCGGCGCAACAAGGAACGTCAGTTCACCCGTTACCGCATCAATCTTGAACCGCGCCCGATCTGTACCGCCCGATAGGCTCCAAGTCGCCGTCTCGTCGGCCGTCAGTGTTAAAACCGCAGTCTGGTTCTC
>JBEGNZ010000036.1:0-31518 GCA_041182245.1 Pseudomonadota bacterium
GGCCACCGGATCATGATGACCAGCGGCTACGGCATGACCGAGACGGTCTCGGCCTTTTCGGTGATCCACTTCCTGACCGACAAGGTGGGTATTGGCCTGCCGACGCCGGGCATCACCATGAAGCTGGCCCCGGTCGATGATCGTTATGAGGTCCGAGTTAAGGGCCCCAACGTCACCAAGGGCTATCTGGACGATCCGAAGAAGAACGCCGAGGTCTTTGATGAGGAGGGCTTCTATCGCACCGGCGATCTGGCCGTCTTCCACGATCCGAGCGATCCGGCCCAAGGCCTCGCCTTTGTTGGCCGCGCGGCGGAAGAATTCAAACTGTCGAGCGGCACCTGGGTCTATGGCGGGGGCTTGCGTGACGGTCTGCTCAAGGCCCTGTCGCCGCTCGTGCTCGATCTGGTCCTTTGCGATGACGACCGGCCCTATCTGACCCTGATGGCTTGGCCCAAGGGCGAGGTTTCCCGGGCCGAGATCGCCGAGCGATTGGCGGGCTTTAACGCCGGTCAGAGGGGCGATGCCTCGCGTATCCGCCGGGCTCTGCTGCTGTCAGAGCCGCCCGATCCCAATGCTCACGAAATGTCCGACAAGGGCACGATCAACCGCCGCGCCGTCATCGACCGCCGCGCCGATCAGGTCGAGCGTCTGTTCGCAGACCAGCCCGACGCTGATGTGATTGTACTGGGCTAGGGCCTTAGGACGAGTGGGGCGTCCAGTCGGCGCCCAGTTGCCGGTAGTCGGCACTGAACCAGCGCGGATAGCCGTGCAGGGTCTGACCGCCGTCGATCAGGATCTCAGCGCCGGTAATATAGCCACTGGCCTCGCTGCAGAGGAAGGTGACCATCTGGGCAATGTCGTCCGGCTTGCCGAGACGCCCCGCTGGCGTATTGGCCAGAACATCGCCGCGCACAGCGGGGTCATCAATCAGAGACTTGGTCATGGCCGTCTCGATCACGCCGGGCAGGACCAGATTGACCCGGATGCGATAGACGCCAAGCTCAGACGCTAGGGACTTGGCCAGCATCCGAACGCCAGACTTGGAGGCCGCATAGGCGCCGAGCATGTCACAAATATCGGTCGCGGCGGTTGAGGCGTTCATGACGATCGCGCCGCCCTGACCGCCGTCCCTCATCAGCCGCGCGGACCCTTGCGCCATCAGAAAGCCGCCGTTGAGATTGACCTCGACATGCTTGCGCCAGTGGTCGAAGGACAGATCGATCAGGGCCCCATTTCGGCCATAACCGGCATTGATGAAGGCTGCATCCAAGCCTTGGAAACGGTCCTTGATGGCGGCAAACATCTCGCCCACGGCCAAAGGATCGGTCTGATCGCAGGCATGGGCCATGACCTCGACCCCATGGCTGTCCAAGGCCTCTGCGACAGAGGTCAGGGCATCGGCACGGCGGTCGGTCAGCACAATATTGGCCCCGGCCTTGGCGAAGGCGGCAGCGGTCGCTGCGCCAATGTCACCGGCCGCGCCCGTGATCAGAGCGGTCTTGGATTTAAAGCTGTTCATGGGTCTGTCTGCTTTCTAGGATCGCTTGTGCGCCCTTGGGCCATAGGTTAACTTGCATAGAGATAGTGTCAAAGGGCGTTCGTCGCTCGGGCAATGTCCAAGATCCATACGGGGGAAACATGCCGGAATTTGTCAATATCCTGATCATCAACGGCGTGGCCGTCATGGTCCTGTTTGCGTTGGCCTGGGCCGCCTGCGTGGCGCAGCGCGACTGTACTCCGGTTGATAGTCTCTGGGGTCTTGGTATGGGCGTGGTGGCGCTCTCTACCTTCATTCAAACCGGCGGCGGGACCGAGCGGCGGATCGTGATGACCGCCATCTGCGTGGCTTGGGCTGTGCGACTGGGCGGTTATATGCTCTGGCGTTGGCGCGACCATGGGCCGGATCGGCGCTATGTCCGTATGATGGACAAGGCCAAGGTCGAAAGGGGCTGGAACTATGGCTATGCAGCCTTCCGGCTTGTATTCCTGCTTCAAATGCCGCTGCTATGGCTGGTCTGTTTGCCCATCCAACTGGGGCAGGTCGCCTCAGAGCCTGCCAATTTGGGCACTCTGGGTCTGATCGGGGCGGGTGTGGCCGTATTTGGCATCCTGTTTGAGAGCCTCGCTGATTGGCAACTGGTTCGTTTCAAGAAGAACCCCGACAATGCCGGTAAGGTTATGGACCGCGGCCTGTGGCGCTATACCCGCCATCCTAACTACTTTGGTGATGCCCTAACCTGGTGGGGCCTGTTCCTGATCGCGGCGGAGACCCCCTTGGGCTGGTTCTCGGTGGTTGGACCGATCTATCTGGTCTTCACCCTAACCCGCTGGAGCGGCATGCCAACGGTCGAAAACCGCCTCGGCCGTACGCGTCCAGACTATGCCGACTATAAGCGCCGTACCTCGGCCTTCATCCCTTGGCCCCCTAAGCCCGCTCAGGTCGACTAGAGATGGGATTGCCAAGCTCTATTGCCGATCGCCTGCGTTTGCCTGCTATCGCCGCCCCGATGTTCCTGGTCTCGGGACTGGAGATGGTGCTGGCGGCCTGTAGGGGTGGGATGATCGGGTCCTTCCCAGCCAATAATGCTCGGACTCTCGACATTCTCGATGACTGGATGGGGCAGATCAATGCGACCCTTCCCGCCAATGCGCCGCCTTGGGCCGTCAATATCATGGTCCATCGGTCCTATTCGCGCTGGGAAGAAGAGATGGAGTTGGTGCTCAAGCACAAGCCCCCCATCGTCATCACCGCGCTTGGCAGCCCGTCAGCCGTGATTGAAGCGGTCCATGCCTATGGCGGTCTGGTCTATGCGGACGTCAATTCGGTCAGCTTTGCGCGTAAGGCGGCGGCGACCGGCGTGGATGGCCTGATCCTGATCGGTGCCGGTGCCGGTGGCCATACGGGACAGATTTCAGGCTTTGCCTTTGCGCCTGCCGTTCGGGAGTTCTTTGATGGAACCCTGGTCTTGGGCGGTGCCATCGGGTCTGGCCGAGCGATCCGGGCCGCGCAGATGCTTGGGGCCGACATGGCCTATCTCGGAACGCGCCTGATCGCCTGTACCGAAAGTCTAGCGGTGGCGGGTTATAAGCAGATGCTGATCGAGGCGGGTGCCGAAGACATCGTCCTGTCTGCAGCCCTGACCGGTATCCCTGCCAACTGGCTGAAGGCGAGTCTCATGGCCGCGGGCTATGATGCCGAGGGCCTCAAGGCCAAGGCTCAGATAGACCTTGGCCGTCCGGAAGATGCAGCCGCGCGCTGGCGCGATGTCTGGTCGGCTGGACATGGGGTCGGCGAGGTTCATGCCATAGAACCTCTGGCTCAGATCATTGACGATCTGGCCAGGGACTACCAACGCGCTGGGGTCTAAGGCCTGACTATTTGGCGACGGGGCGCGAGATCATTTCCTTGATCTCGTCGCTCATCGGCGCACCATCCTTCATGGACGAACTGATGCGTCCGTCAAAATATTCGCGCCACTCACAGACCAGTCCACCCCGGAACACAAGGCTGCCCGCATAGGGTATGGCCACATGGTTGCCGTCCACGGTCCAAAACTCGTCGACACCTTCCATGAACAGTCGGTCGGCCGATTCCGCATAGTCAAAGATGCGCCAATTGTTGGTCTTGATCCGAGGGGCCATGACCTGCAGGGCCTTGCGCATCTCGTCCTTGCCGCGGATGGCGGGGGCATAGCCGCTGGTGTTTCGCCAGATGATGTCGTCGGTGACATTGACCAGCACAGCCTCGATATCTTGGCGATGCCAGGCAGCGATGATGGCTTGGAGAACCGGATAGAGGCGAGACATGGGCTTATCCTTTGCAAGGGCAGGGGCGGCAGCGAGACTGCCAGCGGCAAGCCCAGCAGCGAGAAGGGTGCGGCGGTCCATAGGGTGGTCCTCCTAGGCCGCTGTTGGGCGGGTGATGAGCTCGAGCACCTGTTTGGATAGGGGCTCGCCGGTCTTTTGCTGAGCGATCACGCCAATATCGACATAGTCGCGCCAGCCGATGATCAGGCCGTCGCGGAAGTCGAGAACCCCGGCATAGGGGGCGGCGATAAGGTGACCGTCTGTGGAGTGATACTCGTCGACCCCTTCAATGAACAGGGTATCCCCGACCTCGGCATGGGCAAAGATGCGCCACTGTATGCCGTGCATATCCTGCTGAAAGCGGCTGAGAAGCTTGCGGGCCATGGCCTTGCCTCGGATTGGCGGCATGGCTGCGGCGGCATAGTGCCAGATAATGTCTTCGTGCATGTGCGCCAGAACGCCTTCGACGTCCTTGGCCTGCCATGTCTCGATCACCTTGAGCAAAATAGAAAAGCAACTTCCCATGGGGTGGGGTCCTAGAGGCTCAGGGTGGGTAAAGGGTGGCCGGGGCAGTTGCCCACCCCGGCCGCTATTTTTAGAACGGTACGGACAGTTCCACACCGTAGGTGCGTGGGGCACCATAGGACGACATTTCATCATTGAAGAAGACGATAATGTTGGTGCGATAGACCTCGTCCGTCATGTTCTTGGCAAAGGCCGATACGGTCCAGCCCTTTTCAGGCGAGGTCACGGTCAC
The DNA here is from genome assembly GCA_041182245.1 of Pseudomonadota bacterium. Taxonomy (GTDB): domain Bacteria; phylum Pseudomonadota; class Alphaproteobacteria; order Caulobacterales; family Caulobacteraceae; genus CAISGS01. The sequence goes on from JBEGNZ010000036.1 coordinate 4,565, forward strand.
GCGGCCGTCGAGTGTGCCATAGCCATCTTCCCAAGCCGTATTCTCAGGAGCCCAAGGCATACGGTCCTGATAACGGTAGCTGAGGCGACCGGACAGGGCGTCCTTCCACGAACCCAGGCTGGTCGTGGCTTCAATACCCACAGCGCCCTGCAATTTCGGCGTGCGCTGCATGCGCTTTCCGGAGTTGTTCACTCCAGCAAAGACGAAGGCGTCGTATTTGGCATCGACATAGCTGCCGCTGGCCCAGGCCTTGAACCAGGAGTTCGGAGCCCACTGCAGATCGGTTTCAACACCCTTAATGGTCGCGCTGGCAGCATTGCTGATCACGTTACAGAGGCACGAAGCCAAGGTCTGCTGAACCTGCAGATTGAGGTAGTCCATGTAGAACACAGCCGAGTTCCAACGCAGGGTACGATCAAACAGCTCGGTCTTGTAACCAAACTCATAGTTGGTGACGGTTTCAGGCTGATAGGGAGTCGCTGCAGGGAAGGCCTTGGAGGCATTGTTCTGGAACCCGCCGCCCTTGAAGCCCTTTGAGGCCGTCAGATAGGCCATTTGGGTATCATTGGGCGTCCAGCGCAGGGTCGCCTGAGGGGTGACCTCGGACCATTCTTCACCGTAATTGACCTTGAAGGGCTCAACCAACGGCGTCAGCGGAGCCTTGTCCAAGGGGTTAAACCTATCGCCCGTAGCGACGATAATGCCCTGTTGGTCGCCGCCCTTCTTGTCTTTGGTATAGCGTGCACCAACTTCGATCTTGAGGGTGTCGGTCAGCTTGTAGCCAATCCGACCAAAGACGGCCATGTCCTCGTTGCTGCCGTGATCGATCCAGTGCGATTCACCGGAAAGGGTCGGCAGGACAAGGGATTCTCCCCAAAAACGGTTCTTTTGAGTGACTTTGCTCTTCAAGTAGAAGGCACCGACAATCCAGTCCAGACGGCTGGCATCATCGGTGGAGGTCAGGCGGACCTCTTGTGTGAACAGGCTCACCGTTTCACGGAAATTCACAGGCTCAGCGAACAGAAATGACGATCCGACAGACGCTAAATTCGCCGCTGATAGGTTATATCCGTTCACAGGGCCCAGAGCCGTTTGGTCATAGAGGGTGTAGGCCTCGTTGGCGCGGAAACCGGTGATGCTCGACAGCCGGACATTCTTCGCTACGTCCTTGTCAATCTTACCGATGGCGCTGAAGTTTTCACGCGTTGCCGCTTGAGGGCTTGGCGAGGCATCGCCGGCAAATTGTGGCCAGACGGGGAAGCCTTCACGGATGCTGAGCGGTGCGCCGCGAGCGGCGGAGATCAGCTTGCGTGTGCCCGACCAGATGTTGGGACCCGCAGGCAGGGTGGGGCTCTTGACGCCAACCCGGTTGACACCGTCATCGGCAGACTTTGAATAGTCGACACTCAGGCTGGCGCGAAGATCGGAGTCCGTTGGGCGATAGGCGACTTGCCCGCGAGCCTGAACCGAGTCGAGATTTTCAACCTCAACATTGTGCAGCAGGTCCATGGCGTAACCGCCACGATTGATGGTCTGGAACGACAGACGTCCGGCTAAGGTTTCCGTCAGGGGTCCAGTGATATAGCCGTTGGTTTGCTTCAAGTCGTAATTGCCGAGGGCCACGGTCATGCGGCCCGACTGGCTGAAGCTTGGGGCGTTGCTGATGATGTTAATCGCGCCGCCGGCAACATTCTTACCCAAAAGCACGCCCTGAGGACCGCGCACCACTTCGATACGCTCAATGTCGTAGAAGGATGAGTTCAGATTGCCCGAACGGTTGACATAGACGTCGTCGACAAAGGTTGACACCGATTGGTCAGCGGTTGGAGAGGTGAGGCGGGTATTGACCACGCCGCGGATGTTGATTTCGTTGGCCTGAGGCGAGTTGGCCGTGAAAGAGATACCGGTCAGGTTATGACCCAGATCTTCCAGCGACAGGACCCGGTCCTTGGCGAGGTTGGCACCGGTGACAGCGGTGATCGCAATCGCCGTGGCTTGGACATTTTCAGCCCGCTTCTGCGCCGTAACGATCACCTCTTCCAACTGCGAGCCACTGGCTGGCGTGGTTTCAGCGGCCATGAGCGGCGTGGCAAATGCCATCCCTGCCATAAGCGCGATAATCGACGATGTGGTGTGTCTGTTCTTCACTAGCTTGATCTCCCCTTTGCCAAATCGATTTGAGCTCGTTGGCTTAAATTGTCGTTTTCGTCAGCGGTCTTCCCACCTAGGCGATGGGTTCGAAAGAAGGATCAATAATGGTTGACCTTCGATTGAGGCGATCAGACGAGGTTGAACCCGGTTGATGTTTCCATCCCATCGTGGCCGCGGATGAAGCCCAAAAGCAGAATCCACCCGTGCCATTAAAAATATCTTGCCAACGGATGGTACTTTTATGCAAGCTATTTTTTAGCCGCTCTCCAGCGTGGAAAGAGCGATAAATAGGACCGCGTTTTGACTATGGCCCAAGCCCTTTCAGATGCCGAAAAAATCGCTCGCCTTCACGAGATGGCCGAAGCTTGGCACACGCTCAACTGGCGTAAGGTCGCCGACATGTTCACGCCCGACGGGGTGCTCCATTCAATGATGGTCGATCCGGTGGTGGGGCGTGAAGCGGTCTATAAGCGGGTCTCTGGCCTAGGTGACGGCCTCGAATCGATCACACTAGATTTTCATCATGTCGGCGTAGTCGACGGACTGGTCTTTATGGAGCGCACCGACCGCTTTGTTTATCGCGGCAAGGACGGCTGGACCCCTGTGGTCGGAATTCTCGAATTTGAAGGGTCTTTGATCAAGGTTTGGCGGGAATATTACGACCGCCACCATCTCTTGAGTGCGATGGGACTGGTCGAGGATTTCGACCAGTCCACGCGATAGGGCTTAGCGTCCGAACTTACGCAGCACTGAAGCCTCGGCGGAATCTAGATATTCGTCGAGGCGGGTGATGACGCCATTTTCGACCCGTACCACGACACAGGCCGACATCTTGAACAGGCTGCCGTCGGGCAGCGTGGCCTCGAGCACATGCTGCTGCAGGAACCCATCGGACAGGGCCTCACGGCGCAGAACCCGATAGTTGCGGTCGGGCAGGTTGTTGATGAACCAGCCGAGCACCTTCATATTCTGATCGACGGTCTGCTCGATATTGTCGGTATTGTGCCAGAGCTTGGCATCGGGGTGATAGCAGGCGCGAACTGTTTCGGTGTCGCCCGACTGAATGGCACCGACGAAACGTTCGGCAAGGTCGAGATATTGCTGAGGGGTCATGGGGGCTCTTTCTGATCAGCGGCCAGTGGTGACGCGCTCGCCCGACAGGGATCTGCGCATTTGTAGTTCATAGCCCTTGGGGTCGCGCGAAATCCCCGCACGAACTTCGATGGCCATATAGTCGGTGTCGACCTCATCAGCCCCGCGCTTGATGGCCTTGAGTCCTACATCGGCAATATAGGCGGGGGTCTCTTTGGAGCCCTCAACATGGGCGGCCATGCGCGTATCGACCGATCCGACGATCAGGGCCGTAACGCTGGTATTTTGCGGGGCCAACTCTGCGCGCAGGCAGGTCGACATGGCGCGGGCCGCGAATTTCGAGGGGCTATAGCCCCCCATGCCCGGAATGGCGACAATGCCACCTGCGGACAGGACGTTGGCGATCGCGCTTTCAGGGCTCTTGGCCAAGATCGGGGCAAAGGCGCGGGTCATGGCCAGAGGGCCGAAATAGTTGACCTCCATCTCCGCCCGAGCAGACGACATGTCGGGGGCCCGCATCAGGGTCTGCATCTGGAACTGGCCTGCATTATTGACTAAGATCGTGACGTCCGTGCAGGTCTTAGCGGCCGCATCGATGGTCTCTTGGCGGCTGACGTCCAGAGCGACGGCGGTGACACGGCCTGCACCCTCGTCGACCAGATGCTGGGCATTGGTCACATCTCGGGTACCGACATAGACATGACGCGCCCCGGCAGCGAGGAAGGCCCGAACAAAGGCCTCACCAATGCCGCGATTGCCGCCGGTCACGAGGGCAACACTGTCTTTGATCTCCATAGGGTCTTGGCTTTCGTCTCGAGAAATTGAAAAGGAATCAGGCGCTGCGACGACCATTGTGGATTAGGTCGCGGTCAGCCCAGACGCTGTGGGTGCCGCTGCTGATCTTATGGGGCAGGGCGATACGCACGACGGGGCCATCTTCAAAGCGCTTGCAGTCGATCAGGATACACTCGGACGTGCCCTTAAGCTCGTCGATGATGAAGCTGACCAGATAGCCGTCATCCTCATCCTTGGCATTAATCCGAGGGACAAAGGGCGACTCGCTTGCAAAGCGACCTTCGGGAAGATCGACGGTCCAGGATTCACCCGTCACGAGGTCATGCTTGACGAAGCCATTGAACAGAAACCAGCCGGGCTTGGCCTTGGTGCTGTAGGCATATCGGTAAGGCTTGCCGGCATAGCGCTGATTGAACATGCCAAATTCGAGCACGCGGTCATCCAAATGATATTCGCGCGTCTCGCCGGTCTTGAGATTGAAGTGCCAGCGATGGAGCTTGGACCTGAAGCTGTGCTCATCGACAAAGCCCATCATGTGAGCATAGCCGGGAGGAGCGTCTGCCAGAGGTCCGGGGGTTGGGTTTTCTTGGAAATAGCCATCCATGATCACCTCGTCGCCCTCTTCATAGGCATTGAGGAAGTGCAGAATGTAGGTGGGATCGGCATTGAACCAGCGGATGTCTTCGGTCTTGCCAAAGCGCGGGATTAGGCCAAAGCGCGAGGGGATTCCCTCATGGGCGCGAACCGCATGGATATCGCGCTTTAGCAGCTCCTCGTCCCAGAACACCGGCAGATCGTTGAGGATCGCGTAGTTCTCGCTGAAGGTCATATCGTGCGGCAGGCGCGGTCCGGGCAGGGGAATGGGCACATAGTGGATTAGCTTTCCGGTCAGATCGACGACCCCGTAATGCATGTAGGGCGGATATTTGGAATAGTTGAAGAACAGAAGATCGCCTGTGGCCTCATCGACCTTGGTGTGGGCCGACACCCCATCGAGCGGTCCCCAACTGGCCACGCCGCCCTGTTCGAGGGTCTCAGGGTTGAGCCAATAGGCCTCACCGCACTGATAGAAGGTGGAGACAATCTTTCCGCCATGGACCACCACGTCGGTGCTGGACGCATCCTTCATGGCTCCTTGCGCGCCGAAGCCGGGACGTAGCGAGACCTTGGGGCCGTCCATCAGTCCGCCCCACAGGGCTTGACCCGCTTCCTGCTCGGCTTGGAAGCCGCGGGTTCGGACAAAGCGGTTGCGATAGTTGGCGCGGCCCCGTTTGAAGTCGATCATGTGGATCATGCCGTCGCCGTCGAAGGGATGGTAACGTCCCAGCGGCTGTTGCACCGGATTTTCGGTGTTGCGCACATAGATCCCATCGATGTCGGTGGGGATCACGCCCTCAATGACGTCCAGATCTGTCGCATCGACCTCTTCATGCAGCGGCGTCCAAGCCCCATTGAGATAGGGGTGGTTGCTGGGCTGCAACGATGTCTTGACCGGCGCATGACGAACCGCCTGCATCACATATCTCCTACATTTAGAAAGGGGCACGTTGGTGACCCTTGACAATACCCTAGCCCCTAAGTCTTGTTGTGCAAGTCAATTTGAGGTCCGCGCCCTAAGGTCTCAGTTGAATTCCACATCTGGATCCATTTGGCGATCCTCGGAGATAACAGATGAAGCTGAAACTGGCCCTCGCTGCAATCCTTTGCGCCTTAACATTCTCCCCCGTCCCCGCTGCGGCGCAAGACACGGACGCCAAGAAGTTGGCGGTCGTTCAAGAGATGATGCAGGCTTGGAAAAATAGCGACTGGCGCAAGGTCGGCGATCTGTTTGCGGAGGATGGTGTGCTTTGGTCCATGATGGCCGAGCCCGTTCGTGGCCGCGAAGCCATTTACAAGCGCATCGCGGCGCTGGGTGAGGGCGTCCAAGGCGGTGTGACTTTGGATGTGACCCATATGGGCATCATTGATGGACTGGTGTTTATGGAGCGAACTGACCGCTTCATCTACAGAGGCAAGGCCGGATCGGTCCCCGTGGTCGGCATTCTGGACGTTCGCAACGGCAAGGTTCAGGAGTGGCGCGAATATTATGACCGCGCAAGCCTGATGAGCGCCATGGGCGTGCAGCCTTAAGACTAGGGCCTGACGCGCGAGAGGAGACCCTCCGCTTTTGGGTTGGTCTGGCCTTCTGCAAAAAGCGCGGGCAAGACAGGCGGCCTGACTGCCTGATCACTTGCATTGTCGAATTCACTGTGAGCCAATCCGGTGCCGTGTGCTGGGGCGAGACGAGGTCGGGAGAGTTTTTGTTGGATGTGTGGATTTACGATGCGGTGCGGACACCGCGCGGAAAGGCGCGGCCGGATGGGGGATTGGCAGCGCTCAAGCCACAGGAAATGGTCGGTGGGCTGATCGAGGCTATGGCCCGGCGTGGCCGCGATCCCTATCAGGTCGATGCCCTCATCTTGGGATCGGTCGGTCAGATTGGCGCTCAAGGCGGCAACATCGCTCTGGTCAGCAAACTTCATGCGAAAATTTCCGAGAGTGCCTATGCCTTCTCGCTCAATAACTATTGCGTCTCGGGTTTGACGGCCATTGGCCACGCGGCTGCGCGCGTGATGCAGGGCGGCGTTGATCGTGCCCTCGCCGGTGGGGTCGAGATGATGTCACGAGTTCCGTTCATGGGGGACGCCGCCGACTACTATACGGATGACAGTTTCCCGAAGCGCTCGCGTTACATCCCCGTTGTCCTTGCGGCGGATCGGCTGGCTGAGGCTGAGAATGTTACGCGCGAAGCGATGGATGCGACTGCCCTCATGTCACAGACGCGCGCCCAAGCGGCCGAAGACAGCCCGGCCTTGCTTGCGTCTCGCATTCCAATGGGAACCTTGACAGCGGAGGAGTGTCTGCGGGCCAAGACAACGGCGGAGTCGCTGGCGGCCATGCGACCGAGTTTCCAACTTTTGGCCAAGACCTATGAAGCCGCCCTCGATGGCCCCATTGATCATCGCCATACGGTCGGCCACGCCCCGCCAATCTGTGATGGCGCAGGCTTGGCCCTGATCGGAGCGGCACCTGCTCCAGGCGAGCGGGCCCGGGCTCGTATTTTGGCCTATGCTGAAGCGGGCGGCGATCCTGCGGCTTCGCTGCTTGCCGGTTTTACCGCGATGGAACGGGCTCTCAAACAGGCCGGTTTAAAGCTTGAAGAGATGGATCGGGTCGAGTTCATGGAGGCCTTTGCTGTCACCATTGCCAAGTTTCTGCGCGACTGGAGCGTTGATCCGCAAAGGGTCAATGTCGGTGGTGGGCACCTTGCCAAGGGCCATCCGATGGGCGCGACAGGTGCCATACTTGTGTCCAGCCTCCTCGATGCCCTTGATGCCTGCGATGGCCGCTTCGGTATCGTGGTAGCCACAGGTGCAGGCGGCGTCGGGGCCGCAATCGTCGTCGAACGGATCGCTTAAATCCATCGGTCCAATTGTCTACTAACGCTTCTTAGGCTCGTTTCGTAGCTCACGAGACGCTAAGTCGGTCTATGGCCGCCAGCCTTTTTGAGCCAAGCTCGAACGTGGGGTCGAAGTCAGCATGCGCCGCGACCAATAATGGGCAATTGGCAGGGGCGAAAGGAGCCCTCAATCACAACGTTGATAGCTTTAATTATTATGTTAAAAAGTCTACAGGTTTAGGGGGCGCCTTTATGTTTGGCATGATTCACAGATCCGCACGGGACATGGTTCTGGCCCAGTTTGGTCAGCCGGCATGGGAGGAGATTTTAAAGCGTGCCCAACTCGACGAGACGGTTTTTGTTAGCGGTGAATCCTACCCCGATGAGGTTACCTTTAAACTGATCACCACGGCGGCCGAAGTCGCAAATCTCTCCGTGGATGATACGCTTCATGCGTTTGGTGAGCATTGGGTCCAGGCGGCTTGGACTGGCCCCTATGCCACAGTGATGACCGTCTTGGGGCGGTCCTTGGGTGAGTGCCTTGCCAATCTGGACCGGATGCATGCCAGCATTCAGATCGCCATGCCGGATGCAGACTTGCCTCAATTCTCTATTGTGACTGAGGACGAGCAAAAGATCGAAATCGAATATTTCTCCAACCGCGCGGGCCTCGAAAATTTTGTCCGGGGTCTGTTTTTAGGTCTGATGAACCGGTTTGGGGTCAAGGGGGAGGTCGTGTACCAACCGGCTCCCGACGGAAGACGAATTTTCACCATCCTGATGGCGCAATAGCCGCTACATGGTCGAGCCATTTCAATTTTCTGCCGATCAAATTGAAAACCTGTTCCCCTGTTATATCCTAACAGATCGAGAGCTGGTCCTTAAATCTGTTGGCCGATCCATTCGCAAGCTATTGCCCGGTGCGATCGCGGGTGCGGCCTTAAGCGACTTTTTCAAAATCGAGCGTCCAAGGTCGGGGTTCAATCCTGAGCTCGCCGTGAAGCGCTCGAGTGCCCTGCAGTTTAAGTCGATCGATGGCCGGTTCACTCTGGTCGGATCGATTGTCGAGGTACCGCAGGGTTATCTGTTCTGCATGGCCCACTCGGCCATGATGGCGCAGAGTTGGGGAGAGTTGGACCTTTCCGCATCGGACTTCTCGTCGGCAGATCAGTCCATGGCCATTGGCACCTCAATGGGCCTGCAAACGGTCCTGATGTCAGAAATGAAGGATCTGGCCGAAAATTTGGCTAGGGCGCGCGATGAGGCTCTGGCAGCGAATCGCGCCAAATCGACCTTCCTCTCCGTGATGAGCCACGAGATCCGAACACCGCTTAATGGCGTTCTGGGCATGGTTCATGTCCTGTTGAAAGACGCGCCGACCGAGCAACAGCGCTCGCGTTTGGAAATTGTTCGGGAGTCCGGTGACGCCCTGCTCTCGATCTTGAATGACCTCCTTGATATTTCAAGAATCGAAGCGGGCAAGATGACTTTAGAGACCATCGAGTTCGATATTCGTGAGGTCTTGAGTGGGGCCTATGCGGCCTTTACCGCAATTGCCAATAAGGCTGGAATTTCCTTTATTTTAGATATTGAGCCAGCGGCAGGTATCTATTTGGGTGATCCGACGCGTGTGCGTCAGGTCGCCTATAATTTTCTGTCCAATGCGTTGAAATTCACCAAAGAGGGCCGCGTGGTCCTGTCTGCCAGACTGGTAGAGGGCGGGCTGGAGATTTCCGTGTTGGATACCGGCATTGGTATTGCGACCGACCGTTTGAACGGAGTGTTTGATCCCTTTGTTCAGGCGGATGCGAGCGTTAACCGTAACTTTGGCGGTACGGGTCTAGGACTTGGCATTTCCCGCGACTTGGCCCAGTTGATGGGCGGCTCTATTCGGGTTGAGAGCGAGCTGGGCAAGGGCTCTGTCTTTACGGCACTCTTGAAAATCCCGCGGTTGCGAGATGCGACCGAGGCACTTAGGGTCGTCAATGATGAAGAACCGGTGGCTTCGCAAGAGATCGTGCAGAGCCTGCGTGTGCTCGCGGCCGAAGACAATCTGGTCAATCAGTTGGTGCTTCGTACCTTGATGGAGCAGTTCGGTATTACCCTGACCGTGGTCGAAAATGGCAAGCTCGCTGTTGAAGCTTGGGAGAGCCAGACCTGGGACATTATTCTGATGGACATGCAGATGCCCATAATGGGCGGCGTGGAAGCCAGCCGCTTGATCCGTGAAAAGGAACGCAATACCGGGCGGGCTAAGACACCGATTATAGCGGTAACCGCCAACGCCATGACGCACCAAATGAGTGAGTATGAAAGTGCCGGTATCAACGGCATTGTATCCAAGCCGATCAAGGCTGATGCCCTCGCCAATGTCCTGATCAAGGTCTTGGACGAGTTGGCCTCAAGCCAGCCGCAAATGGCCTAGGTCTCGCCGTTCGGGACCTACAGAAGCTGACTTTGGGCGGCGGCCCAGACGCTATTGGGGCGTGTTTCTAATCGTTCTTGACATAAGATCTCGGCAAAGGCGGTCTGCCCCGCGCGCCGAGCGGCGACTAAAAGGGTGCGTTGAAACACATCGCGCTGGGCGTGGCTGCCACCAAAGATTGACATCTGATGTCTCACGGGGGCCATGATCGACACGGCCTGACCATAGTCTCCTCGGCCAAAGGCGGTGAGGGCTTGCGCGACGGGCAGCCCCGCTGATGCCATGGCCAAACCGTTGCTCATGAGGCGTTCTGAGCAAAGGGCCGCAGCCTCCATTCGTGCCACAATGGCCTCGGCTTCAGCCTGCTGACCAGCACCGACGAGGGCGAGGATGGCATGGAGATCATTGAACACATACCAGCAGGTCGGATCCTTCGCCGCCCAAGCCTCGGCCAAGGGCTCCCAGCGGTTTGCCACATCCACCTCATCCAGATGCAGGCGCCACAGAAGACTGCCCGCATCGGCCATCTCGAGGGCGGTACGCAAAGATTGGTCGCAGCTTAAGGTCTCGTCACAGATGGCCAGCGCCGTGTCGTAATCTTGCCGTTCGAGTGCAAAGATCGCCTTGTGCCAGCTCGTATGGACCTTGAGAAAATTGCTGGTTGTCCAAGAGCTGCTCTGGCTTTCGAGGAATGAGATCCCGTCTTCGAAGAGCCCGCGCATTTCATAGGTGTGGCCCACCGCATGGATAGCCCAGACATCATCCGCATGATGGGCAATGGCCGCGCGTCCGGCCTGTTCTGCCGCCTCATAAAGTCCGCACTCTTCCAGCCCAAAGGCCTGCATGCCCAGCAGATAGCCGTAGAGGTGATGGTTGGTGTCCCAGTGGGGCAGGGCGCGCGTGATACGGCCCCTCAGATTGACCGCCTCGCCCAAGAAGAAGTCGAGCTGATGGCCGACCGAGAGGGCCAAAATATCGCGCGGATAGAGGCTGAGCAGCTGATCTAGCGTGCGGCTCGCGCCGTGCCAATCGCCGGCGATCCATTGGTCAATGGCGCTGAGGTGAGCCGCTTCTCGCGCGTTGGTCCCGCAGAGACCGGCTACAAAGCGCGCAGCATGGACCGCGTCGAGATATTCGCTCGACATCAGCCCCAGATAGGCCCGCAAGGCCTGGGCCATGACACAGCTTGGATCGGCCGCCCGTGCGGCCTCGGTCTGGGCAACCACTTCGGGTTGAAAAGCCAAGAGGTGGCCAATCGCCCGGTTATAATGGGCCACAGCCTCTTCGGAGCCCGCCATCAAAAGGCCGGTCTGGTCTTTCCGCATGGGCCTAGTCCTCGAAGGGGTTTGCAATCCGTGCAGCTTAGCGTGGCGGCAACCCGCGCACCATGGTCAAGAACTGCAAGGTGGTTGCGCCCCGGCGATGCTCAGACAGGGCCTGATAGTCGGCGTCATTGTACCAAGCGGTCGCGGCGGTCTCAGACGGGAACTTCAAGATGATCATCCGCCCGGGACGTGGTGAAACACCTTCAAAGGTGGTGGGCTTATCGTCAAAGGTCAGCAACTCTCCGCCGTGGCGCTTGAGCAGGGGAAAAAAGCCCTTTTCATAGTTGCGATAGCCGACGGGGTCATTGACCTCGAGATTGGCGACGACGAAGACGGCGGTGGTGTCTTGGCTCATGGTTCAGTCTTTCCGTGTATCAAAAGGAGGATTAGAGGCCACTCAGATCGCATTTGCGCGCCTCAAGGATCGGGCGCATGGCCCAATAGGCCGCAGGCGTCCTCATCAGCGGAATGCGCGGGTGCAGGTGGTGGATGATGTGGAACTGCATCCCCATGGAGCCGATATTGCCAATTACGCTCTTAAAGCCTCGGGTGTCGCGATAGCGGCCGGTCTCTTTGGCGGGATGGTGCGGTGCCCATGATAGGTAGTAGCCAATATAGGTCTGGGCCAGATGTTTCGGCAGCCACCAGAGCAGCGCCGCTTCAATAGCGTATCCGCTCCAAGCCGCTGCAAACAGGATCGCCAGATAGGCCAACTGCATGGCCAAGGCTTCAAGCTGCGCCCGCATCGCGTCTGGAGTCCCCAGTCGAGCAAGAGCCTCACCATAGGATCGGTTGCCGCGTCCATTGGGCTGGCGGCTAGCGATGGAGTTGATCAAGAACTGCAGGCTGTTATCGGCCTTGGTATGGATGTCGGGGTCAAGCTCAGGGTGATTGGTGTGCTTGTGGTGTTCCATATGGGTAAGCTTTGCGACGCTATAGGGCAGCAGCAAAGGAATGGTCGAGACATGCCCGATCAACTGATTCAGCCACCTCAGCCGCGTACCGGGCCGGGCAATAATGTCGTGCTGGGCCTCATGAGACGGCAGATAGCTCAGGGCCACGCAAGCCGTCGCGATCGGAAAGGCCGCCCAGAGGGGCAGGATGTGCATGAAGGTCAGGGGCCAAAGGGCTAGCCAGACCGCCAGATTAGTAAGGGCCCAGGTCACAGAACCCCAAGGCACACCGCCCATAAACTGTTCGGCGATCTCACTCTCCAGTCTCATCAGGGCCTTGTTGTCCAGTCCGCTCAGGTCGGGAAGGGGGGCTGCCCTGCTCATATCCAGCGCCCCCGCACAACGGTCGATCCACCCCAAGCAATGCCGAGGATCAGTCCGGCAACCAGAGGCGAGACAGGCAGGCTTGCTTGCCAGCCAAAGACCTCGACGATCTGCGCTGTCAGAGGGGCAATGAAGCCAATCCCAAACCAAAGCGGCAACAGCCCCAAAAATCCCTGAACAATCTTAAGCAAGGTTCCGCTCCCCAAACGCTCCGGATCAAAGCCCGACCTATCAAGCTAGACTGATTTTAGGCTTTGGCACCGTGGGTGTCATCTTATGTTTGAGCGCGAGAGGGCAGAGGCTGCCTTGGTCATGAGACCGTCCCAGTCGCCATAGGTATCTGCCTCATGGACCAGAGTTCCCGGATACCAAGGATAGCGGCTCTGACCGAGGGTGGGCCAAGAGGCGGGCGGGGTAAGAAGGTGCAGGGGCGTGCCGACGGAACCGAGCAGGTTGGTGCTGGCGTTGGAAAAGCCAATCCCGATATCGAGCGCGGCTGATAGGGCGGCGAGACCTTCCAGATCGTTGAAAAGGTCGAGCTCAGGGGCCTGATGGACCGTCACGCCAAACTGCGCGGCGATCTGGGCGCATTCGTCGGTCGTGTCGCCATATTGCAAATTGACGAAGGTCAGGCCCGACTTAGAAAAGATCGGTCCCCAAGCGCTGAGGGGTGCGAAGTTGCGGCCCCGTTCGTCACCCATCTTGTGACTGCGCCAGGCCATCCCGGTCTTGGTCCCGTCGGGCAAGGTCTTGAGCCATGCCTTCCAATGCGCCACTTGCACGGGGTCCGGCTTTAAAAAGCCTGCGGGCTGGTCAAAATCGGCGAGGCTTGAACGCAGCAGCGGCAGGAGGTCGCCAAGGGGAAGCCATAGATCGCCCTCCACCGGCGCGCTGGGTGAGCGATGACGGCGCGCCAGTTGGGCTTGGGTCTGATGACCGACAGCCCTCACGGTTGGCCAACTGCGTTCGATCAAACCTTTGAGCCTCTCGTCTGCGCAGAGGGTCATTCGGCCAGTTGGGCCGAGCCGGTCCAGCAGGTCGGGGACCATGCCCATGAAGGCAATCTCGTCGCCGAGGCCCTGCTCGGCCATCACGACCAAGGCGTGGCCTTCCAGTTCAGACTGTCCGTCCCATCGCGGAAGCTCCAGATCGAAGACCGCCGCGCTGGGCAAGGCCAAATCGTGCCGCACCTGATAGGCGCTCCAGCCCGCCTTCAGATCGCCCTTGGCCAGCAGGATCGTGGCGCGCAAGAAGTCGGCTGTGGCGCGGGTTTCGGCATCAAGCGGCTGGGCAAGGGCCTGCTCGACCCCGTTCAGCGCAGGGTCTAGATCGCCCATATCGGCCAAGGTCCAGGCCAGATCATACTGGATGCGCGGGTCGTGGGGTGTTAGGCGTAGCGCCTCTTGCAAGGCTTGCGCGGCCTGTTCGAGCCCGCCGCTTGCCCGTGCCGTCTTGCCCGCCAACTGCCAGCGTTCAGCCTCTTGCGGCGCAGCACCGAGGGCCTGCACGGCCAGGTCGTGGGCCTCTTGAATCCGGCCAAGGGAGAGGAGGGCGGTGCACTGTGCACTGATCCCAGCAAAATCCCCCGGCCGTGTCTGTACAAAATAGCTTGCAAGGGCGAGGGCCTCATCCTTCATTCCCAATCGCGATGCCGCGTGAGACAGGGCTAGGGCAATATCAACATCATTGGGATTGAGGCCTAGGGCCCGTTCATAGGCCTCAAAGGCCTCAAGGGTGCGTCCGGCTTCCTGTAGGATCAGGCCCAAGGTCCGCCAAGCGGCGCTGGACTTAGGAAACCGCTCGGTCGCCTGCCGGGCGATCCGTTCCGCCTGGGCGGGGTTCTGATCGGCGAGGGCTCTGTGCGCGCGGTCCAGCAATGATTTGGGCATGAGCGGCGCACCTTTAGTTCAGATCCCCATTCTATGGCGAGACCGCGCTAAAATTGAATTAACCCTGTTTGAGGCCGATTGACCCCCTGCGAGCCATATGACGTTATGGGTGCCAATTGATAATGGGACTCGTGGGGTCCCGTGAGGAGGATCCTTCCATGAAATTCGAAAATCGGGTTCACCCCACCGCCGACCAGGCCAAGGCCTTTTTCAGCACGCCGGAAGACGGCCCCTTCGTGATGGTCAATCTGCTGAAATTCAAGCCCAAGGCGGACTATGCCGATGGGTCCGACGCCGACATTTCGGGCTTTGAGGCCTATCTGCGCTATGGCCGCAAGGTTCGTCACCACATTCTCAAGGTCGGGGGTACGCCCGGCTATTCGGGGCCGGTGACAGGCTTAATGCTGGGCGAGGTCGAAGAGCTTTGGGACATGATCGCGCTGGCGGAATATCCTTCACTCGCGGCCATGCAGGAGATGGTGCAGAGCCCAGACTATCAAGAGATCGCCAAACATCGTGACGCGGGCTTGGCTGGTCAATTGAACATCAAGACTAAGGGCACGCTGGGATGACCCTTGCCTTTGATCTCTATTGGTCTTTCCGCTCGCCCTATTCCTATCTGGTGACCGACCGGATTGTCGCCCTTGAGCGGGACTATGATGTGAGGTGCAATCTGCGGGTCGTCTATCCGATCGCGGTGCGTCAGCCCGATTTCTTCGCCAATAATGACCCACTCTGGATCACCTATTTTGGCAAGGATATCCATCGCAGCGCTCAGTTTGCGGGTGTGCCCTTCCGCTGGGCGCGGCCTGATCCGGTCTATATAGACCCGGAAACCCGGACCTATCCTAAAGACCAGCCCTATATCCATCGCCTCTCGTGGCTAGGTGTGGCCGCGACGGAGCGGGGCAGGGGCATGGCCTTTATCGAACAGGTCGGTCGTCTGATTTGGGACGGGACCGTGGCGGGTTGGAACGTCGGGGACCATTTGGCGCAGGCTGTGGCCCGAGCGGGTCTCGACCTTGCAGAGCTTGACGCAGCCATCTCAGCGCCCGGAGAGGCTGAGCGTCTGGACGGCATCATTGCCGCCAATCAGGCCGCTCAGCGCCAAGGCGGTCACTATGGCGTGCCCCTGATGGTCTTTGAGGATGAGCCCTTCTTTGGCCAAGACCGGTTCGATCAGCTGGTCTGGCGGATGGGCCAGAAGGGTCTCGTCAAGCTTTAGCACCAGCTGGCTTGATCGGGAGACGGTGAGCGCAAGAGCTCTTGGATATTGGCCTCAAGGATGCGGTAGCCGACATTGCCATAGAGCTTTTGACGGCCATCATTGAGCACGACCGTGGGGCTGCCTTGGATGTTCATGCTGGCGGCGGCCTCATAGTCACTGGCAAGGCTGGCATAGGCGCTGCCGTCGTGGATTAGCCCTTCGATCCTAGCGACGTCGACCCCGGCCTGCTCGCCGATCTGGCACTGGACGGACCATTGACCAATGTCGCGCGCGTCGCGAAAGAAGGTGGTGCGCATGGCTTGCAGGCTGACTTCAAAGGTCCCCACGGCAAGTCGTTCGGCCGCCTCGTCCATCTGAACGGCCTTGAGAAACAGGTGCGCACCGGTCGAGGAGGCGGGCTTTACGGTTCGCCAGATATCGGGGTTGATGGTCACTTCTGGAAACTGTTTGGCGACCTCCAGCAGGTGCCGGTTAAAGCCCTCATAACCGCCCTTGTCGCGCCAAGTGGTGCCCATCTTGCGCGCCGTGTCGCCAAAGACGGAACAGAACCGATGGTCAAACCGGATCTGATCGCCGAAGGCTTCCTTTAAGGCCCGGACCCGCATCTCGGAAAAATAGGCCCAGATACACAGGACGTCTGAGAAATAGACAACAGGTACGGCGGTCATGAGCAGGCTCCAATCTCAAAGCAGGGTTAGGTCGTCTTGGGTCGCCTGTTCTCGCTCTTGTGACCAGAAATTTTACTGTGCGACGGTGAGTGCGTGACCATCAGACGCATCATTTGAGCCTCTAGGGCCTGATTAGGGTTACAAGGATTGTGCTTATGAGCCAGTCTCTTGTCCGTGTCTTTGATCTCTTCAAAATAGGAGTTGGGCTTAAGCTTGGCGACTTATTTTGATCATAAAGATCCCCAATTTCTGCCGCACAACCCACTAGCGGCAGTCGTAATGTCAATATATGCTTCGCGTCAAGCATGACCGATGATGCGCCTGCGGAGTTAAGCAGGCTGATCTTTCTGGGAGGGACCTATGCGGCTTTGGACCTGGTTGGGCGGGGTTGTTCTCGTCATTGCGGTAGCCTTTGGATGGGTGGTCACCCACAAGGAGGCGGTCTTTATGATGATCGCCAAGTCTCAACTGCCAAAGGTGGCACCGAACCAGCGGGTGACTTGGGCGGAGGGTCCGGCGGCCGCGCCCGAGGGCAAGCGTCCGCCAAATGTCATCGTGATCTTGATCGACGATCTTGGTTATAATGACATTACGCTAAATGGCGGCGGTATTGCCGGTGGCGCAGTACCTACCCCCAATATCGACTCCATCGCCCGCGAGGGTGCCAACTTCGTCAATGGCTATGATGCCAATGCGACCTGCGCCCCATCGCGGGCAACCATCATGACCGGTCGCTACGCCACGCGGTTTGGCTTTGAGTTCACTCCGGCTCCTGTCGCTTTCCAAAGGATGGTGGGAACCCAGAAGGAAGAGGGTGCAATCGCTGCGCCGACCTTCTTTGCCGACCGGGTCAAGGACATGCCGCCGGGGACGACCAAGGGGGCGGCGGCCTCAAACAATCTGGCCGTGCCGACCAGCGAAATCTTTATTCCGGCCCTGATGAAGGCGAAAGGCTATCACACCCTGCATTTCGGCAAGTGGCATCTGGGTTCAGTCAAAGGCACCCGTCCAGAAGAAAAGGGCTTTGACGAGAGCCTCGGCTTCATGTCGGGTGCGGCGATGTTCCTGCCCGAAAATGATCCAAACGCCGTCAATGCAAAGCAGCCTTGGGACCCCATCGACCGCTTCTTGTGGCCCAATCTGCCCTATATGGTGCAGTTCAATGGCTCCGAGATGTTCGCCCCCAGGGGCTATATGACCGACTACCTCACCGATGAGGCGGTCAAGTCAATCCATGCCAACCGCAATCGCCCCTTCTTCATGTACTTCACGCCCAACGCGATCCACACACCGCTGCAGGCCAAGAAGGAGGACTATGACGCCCTGCCGCAGATCAAGGATCACCGTCTTCGCGTCTATGGCGCGATGATGCGCAATCTTGATCGCAATGTTGGACGCATCTTGAAGCAGCTGAAGGATGAGGGGATCGACGACAATACCCTGATCATCCTGAGCAGTGACAATGGTGGGGCACACTATATCGGCCTGCCGGAGATCAACCGGCCCTTCCGAGGGTTCAAGGCAACCTTCTTTGAAGGCGGTATTCGCTCGCCCTTCTTCATGCGCTGGCCCGGAACCATCCAGGCCGGTAGCCAGTTCCCCTATCCGGTCGGTCATATGGACATCTTCCCAACGGCCGCAGCCGCTGCGGGGGCTGACCTGCCTAAGGACCGGGTGATTGATGGCGTCGATCTGTTGCCCTATCTGAAAGGCACGGCCAAGGGTCGTCCGCACCAGACGATGTTCTGGCGCTCAGGTCAGTATGAGGTTGTCCGTGATGGCGATTGGAAGCTGCAGTATAATGGAGCGTTGAAGAAGCTCTGGCTGTTCAATCTTGCGGTTGACCCGACCGAGCAGAACAATCTCGTTGGTTCGGAGCCTCAGCGTGTCGCCGCTATGCAGGCCCTGCTGAAGGCGCATAATGCTGAGAGCGTCAAACCCCTCTGGCCCTCGCTGCTGCAAGGCCCGGTGACCATCGACCAGCCTAGCGGTGTACCGACCAAGCCCGGTGCCGAATATATCCAGTGGGATAACTAGGTCTGAAAACGAAAGGGCAGAGCGACCGTCTCCGGAAGCTCTGTCTTTCTATCTTGGTCCGGTCCAGACTGGACTATTCTGCAGCAACCGCCTGCGGAACAACGGCAGTGAAACGGTCCTGCCAAGCCTTCAAGGTCGCGCGATTGTCATGCTGCCAAGGGTGGAAGCCCGGGCGATACCAATCCCAATAGGCTTTCCAGCTCTTGCGAAAGAGACCGGGCTTGGCAAAGAGATAGCCTAGGACGCGCAGTCTGGCCTTCCAAGGTTTCATGCCATCGGCGATCAGCAACATGCTGGAAAATTTCGTAATGTTGGACACGAACATGACAGTCATGATCAGCATGATCCGGACCCGCAGGCCATAGCGCTGACTGGGCTTCCAGTTTTTGGAAATTTCTTGGAACACGTCAAAGGCCACGGCCTTATGTTCGGTCTCTTCCATGGCGTGCCATTGCCAGAGGCGCGCGAGGTCTTCGGGTACGCCGTCCCAAAATTCAGGCTTTTCGAGGAACAGGTCCGCCATCATGGCCGTGAAATGTTCCATGGCTATGGTTACGCCGAGCATAGCCACGCGGCCTCGGGTCCGCAGGAAGGTCAGTCGGCCTTTGATATCGGCTTCGATCTCGTCGATCGGATAGTGGCTACGGTCTAGACCCGCATTGAGGCCGACATGTTCGCGCGTATGGATGGCCTCTTGAGCGATAAAGCCCTTGGCATCTTCCAGAAGCTTTCCAGACAGTTTGGAGCGGTAGTTGCGGACCGCGTCCATAAACAGGCGCTCACCGTCTGGGAAGGTGAGCGATAGGGCATTGAACACTGCCGTCGCAACGGGGTCACCCGCCATCCAGGCTCGTCCGCGAGCCTGATCAGTTGCAAATTGGATATCTCTCGGAGAAACCGCAAGTCCGGTCGGAGTTTGCATTGTTTTGTTACCCGGCGTGGAGTTTACTATCGACTTCTTAATGGGGAGGATCGTTCATAATGACAAAAATGTCAATATCGTCCCTCGCCCCTCGGGCACGGTTGCGTCGAACCTCTGAGGGTGCGCAAGACAATATCCTATCAGCAGCAGAGAAAATCCTTGTTGAATCAGGGCCTCAGAACCTGAAACTGGTCGAGGTTGCGCGCCGGGCGGGCGTGGTCAATGCGACGGTTCTGCACCATTTCGGCTCCATCGATGGGGTTCAAGCCGCACTGATGACCCGAATGATCGCCGATCTGGTGACTCGGGTCTTGGCCATCACCAGTCAAGCCACCGATCCGGCGGCTTTTGCCAGCCAAAGCACGGAGGCGCTGTTCGATGCGTTTGAGGCCAAACCCGTCGCACGTCTGGCGGCGTGGCTGGAACTGACCGGAGAGTCTCGGCGGTTGACGACGGTGCGTGAGGCGGTCCGTAGTGTTCTTTCGACGCGAATGGTCGAGCAAAATGGTATGCCGCAGTCGGTTCTCGAGGACCATATCCTGCTCTGTATCAGTATGGCCCTCGGCGCGGGCCTGTTTGGTGCTACCCTTGGGAGCCTTCTCGGGCGGCCTGAGACGCGGGCGAGAGACTTGGCCCTTGGCATATTACAGCGACGCGTCGCCGAGGCGACGCTGGGCCTGAAAGACTGATAGGCCTGTTGCAGCGTGAGCTTGCAGGCGGCCACCTAAGGGTTCAAAAGGGCCCGTGAATGTCCCTTCAATGCGCGATGCTCGCCGCTCTTGTCCTTGACCACCTCCCCCCAAATCTTTGTCAATAAGAAGGTTCGATCCATGACCCAGTGGCACCAGAGCTATGTCGGCGGCCGCTATGTCGCTGGGTCTGGCGAAGGCTTTGACACGATCAATCCGGCGACCGGCGAGGTCATTGCCCGCGTTGAGAGC
This sequence comes from Pseudomonadota bacterium, assembly GCA_041182245.1. Lineage (GTDB taxonomy): Bacteria > Pseudomonadota > Alphaproteobacteria > Caulobacterales > Caulobacteraceae > CAISGS01. The sequence continues at coordinate 24,754 of JBEGNZ010000036.1, forward strand.
GCAGGATCGGAGACGGTGGATGGGGCGGTTGCGGCCGCTGAGCGGGGCCAGCGGATCTGGGCGGCCATGACGGGCGCTGAGCGGGGGCGGGTCTTGCGCAAGACCGCCGACCTTCTTAGAGCGGCCAATGATGAACTGGCTCTGCTCGAGACCCAAGATACCGGTAAGCCGATCCAAGAGACCTCGGCGGTCGATGTGCTGTCGGGCGCGGATTGCCTTGAATATTATGCCGGGATCGCGGCGACCTTGACAGGGCAGCATATCGATCTTGGTCCTCAAGCCTTTGGCTATGTGCGCCGCGAGCCGCTGGGCGTGGTGGCGGCCATCGGGGCGTGGAACTATCCGATCCAGATTGCCTGCTGGAAGGCCGCCCCGGCCTTGGCCTGTGGCAATGCCATGATCTTTAAGCCCTCGGACCTGACTCCCTTAACAGCCCTGCGCTTGGCCGAAATCTTCACCGAGGCGGGCTTGCCGGATGGGGTGTTTAATGTGGTTCAGGGCGGGGTTGAAACCGGTCGTCTGCTGTCGCTTCATCCGAAGATCCAAAAGATCTCCCTGACCGGCTCGGTCGAAACCGGCAAGAAGGTGATGGGCGACGCCGCCACGACCCTGAAGGCCGTGACCATGGAACTGGGTGGCAAGTCGCCTCTGATCGTGTTCGACGACGCCAATCTCGACAATGCCGTGTCGGGAGCCCTGATGGCCAACTTCTATTCCGCCGGAGAGGTCTGTTCCAACGGAACCCGCGTCTTCGTCCATCGCGCCATCAAGGCGGCGTTTTTGGACAAGCTTTTGGCGCGCACGGCCAAGATGGTCATTGGCGATCCGCAAGTCCCCGCAACCCATGTCGGGGCGCTTATCTCTCGCGACCATATGCAAAAGGTCCTGACCTATATTGAGCGGGGTAAGGCCGAGGGCGCGCGTCTGCTGTGCGGCGGTGAAGTGGTAACGCAGGGGGATTTGGCCAAGGGCAATTTCGTCTCGCCCGCCATCTTTGATCAGTGCTCAGATGAGATGGTCATTGTTCGCGAAGAGATCTTTGGTCCGGTCATGTGCGTGCTGGAGTTTGATGATGAGGACGAGGTGGTGGCGCGGGCCAATGACACCGAGTTTGGCCTTTCGGCAGCAGTCTTCACCAACGACCTGACCCGCGCCCACCGGGTGATTGCGCAGCTTCAGGCCGGAACCTGCTGGATCAATCAGTACAATGTGACCCCGATTGAACTGCCCTTTGGTGGCTACAAACAGTCGGGCATCGGCCGTGAAAATGGTCACGCGGCGATTGACCACTATACCCAACTCAAGAGTGTCTATGTCGCGCTTGGCGATATTGACGCGCCCTATTGATGGACCGTCAGATGAATGCGGAATTTGACTATATCATCGTTGGGGCGGGATCGGCGGGCTGTGTTCTGGCCAATCGCCTCACCGAGGACGGTAAGCACAAGGTTCTGCTGCTCGAGAGCGGCGGCAGTGACCGCTCGATCTTCATCCAGATGCCGACGGCCCTGTCCATCCCGATGAACAATCCCCGTTACATCTGGGACTATGAGGCGGAGCCAGAACCGGCCTTGGGGGGGCGGCGTATCCATACCCCGCGCGGCAAGGTCTTGGGCGGGTCGTCTTCGATCAATGGGCTGGTCTATATTCGCGGCAACCCTTTGGACTTTGAGCGCTGGCAAGAGGAGGGGGCCCAGGGCTGGTCCTATCCGGATGTTCTGCCCTATTTCAGGCGCGCCGAAGACCGAGCCGAGGGCGGCGATGGCTATCGCGGCGAGGGCGGCCCCCTCAAGACCCAATATGGCACCTTGAAGAACCCTCTTCACGCCGCATGGATGCAGGCGGCAGAGGCGGCGGGCTATCCCCTGACCAGCGACGTCAATGGTCGTCAGCAGGAGGGGTTTGGCCGCATGGATATGACGGTCGGAGAGGGGCGGCGCTGGAGCGCGGCCAATGCTTATCTCAAACCGGCCATGAAGCGCGCGAACCTGACCGTCTTGACCCACGCTCAGGTGCTGCGCGTCGACTTTGAGGGCCAGCGGGCGGTTGGTGTGCGCTATGTTCGCGGCGGCCAAGAGGTCTTGGCCAAGGCGCGCGCCGAGGTGATCTTGGCCGGCGGGGCGATCAACTCACCGCAGATCTTGAAACTGTCAGGCGTTGGTCCTGCTGAAGAGTTGACCCGCTTTGGTCTACCGGTCGTCTGCGACCGGCCCGGCGTCGGAGAGAATCTACAGGACCATCTGGAATTCTATTTCCAGATCGCCAGCAAGAAGCCGGTGACGCTCTATTCGTCCATGAACCCTATTGCCAAGGCCCTGATCGGCGCGCGTTGGATCCTGTTCAAGGATGGGCTGGGGGCCAGCAATCACTTCGAAAGCTGCGGCTTTATCCGCAGCCGGGCTGGGATTCGCTATCCCGATATCCAGTACCATTTCCTGCCCCTGGCGGTGACCTATGACGGCCAGTCGCTCGCCAAGCAGCATGGGTTCCAAGCCCATGTCGGGCCGATGCGCTCCAAGAGCCGGGGCTGGGTGCGGCTCAAATCGGCCGATCCATCCGCGAAGCCTGAAATCCGCTTCAACTATATGAGCCACCCGGACGACTGGACAGAGATGCGCGCCTGCGTGCGCCTGACCCGCGAGATCTTCGCCCAATCACCGTTCGATCCCTATCGCGGCGAGGAGTTGCAGCCGGGCAAGGATGCGACGAGCGACGAGGCCATCGACGCCTTCATTCGCGACAAGGTCGAGACCGCCTATCACCCCTCCTGCAGCTGCAAGATGGGCCGCGAAGATGATCCGATGGCGGTGGTGGATGCTCAGGCGCGGGTCATTGGCGTTAGCGGACTGCGGGTCGTGGACGCCTCGATCATGCCCTCGATCACGACGGGCAACCTCAATGCGCCAACCATCATGCTCGCCGAAAAGGCCGCTGACCACATCCTCGGCAAGCCCCTCCTACCGCCCTCCAACGCCGACTATTACGAGGCGAGCAACTGGCAGACAGCGCAGCGTTAGGCCCTAGTTGCGCGACAGGGCGGCGATGATCTCACTCTGACCGCAGATGCCGCAGACCTTACCGTCTTCGGTGAGGAGCACGGCGTGGCCGGTGGCATTGACCAGCTTGATCAGGGTCATCAGCGGGGTGTGAAGGCTGGCGACTGCCATCTGTCCTGAGCCTAGGGCGTCGGGGTCAGCGGGATTATCGATCAGCCTTAGTGATTGATCCCCAGCCCAAGCCGCGAAGGGGCCACCTTGGCTTGTGAACTCTAGCCGGTAGCGGGTCTGCCCGCTCGGCGCGGAAAGATCGGACAGGGGCCGCATGACCGAGGCCCCGGTGAGGACTGACAGCGGGTTCATGTGCCTGACGAACTGGGCCACATAGTCATTGGCTGGGCGCAGGATGATGTCTTGCGCCTGACCGGTCTGAATGATGTGGCCCGCCTCCATGATCGAGATCTGGTTGCCGAGCTTGAGCGCCTCGTCCAGATCGTGGCTGACAAACAGGATGGTCTTCTGGACCCGCTCTTGCAGGCCCAGCAACTCATCTTGCAGGCGGCTGCGGATCAGGGGGTCAAGGGCCGAGAATGGCTCGTCCATCAACAGGATATCGGCATCAGTGGCAAAGGCGCGGGCCAGACCCACCCTCTGCTGCATGCCGCCCGACAGGTCATCGGTCTTGCGATCGGCCCATTCGCTAAGCCCAACCAGCTCTAACTTCTCATCGACCAGACGGCGGCGGGCGGCCTTGTCCATCCCTTGGAACTCGAGGCCCAGCCCAACATTGTCACGCACGGTGCGCCAAGGCAGGAGGGCGAACTGCTGAAAGACCATCGCCACGGACTTGCGTCGCACGGCCCGCAGGGTCTGGTCGTCGCAGGAGGCGACATCGACCATGCCGCCTAGATGGCGAACCTTGACCTGTCCCCGGCTGACCCGATTGAGCCCATTGGCAGCCCGCAGAAGCGTTGATTTGCCTGAGCCAGACAGGCCCATCAGGACCGAAATTTCCCCAGCCTTGACGCTGAGATTTGCACCCGCAACGCCGAGAACGACTCCGGTTTCCGCAGCAATAGCGCTACGATCTGAGCCGCTGCTCAGCAGGGCCTCCGCGCGCACCAAGGCCTGATCGCGCCTCTTGCCCGTGCCCTTGGCGAACAGGATGTCGACCGATTGAAAGTCTATGGCGGTGGTCATGCTACTTCTCCACCGACTTGGCGCGGGTCATACGGTCGAGGATGATGGCTACGAGCACGATGGCAAATCCAGCTTCAAAGCCCATGCCGACCTGAACCGTGTTCAGGGCCCGGACCACTGGAACGCCAAGACCGCCCGCCCCGACCAAGGCCGCAATCACGACCATGGAAAGGCTGAGCATGATGCACTGGGTGATACCGGTCACGATGGTGGGCAGGGCCGACGGCAGCTCGATGGTTGTCAGCAACTGCCATCTGGTCGCGCCGAAGGCTTGCCCCGCCTCGATCAGCGGTTTGGGCGTTGAAGATATGCCCAGATGGGTCAGGCGCACGGGGGCGGGCAGGGCAAAGATGATGGTCGAGATCAATCCCGGCACCACACCCAGCCCGAACAGGACCAGCGTCGGGATCAGATAGACGAAGGTCGGCAGGGTCTGCATCAGGTCCAGAACTGGATGGAGCGCCCGATAGAGCCAAGGCCTGTGGGCCGCCGCCACGCCCAAGGGCACCCCGATCAGGGTAGAGATGAGGGTGGAGAAGAGGACCAGAGACAGGGTCTCTAACATCGCCTCCCAATAGCCTTGGTTCATGATCAATAGGAGGGCGGCAGCCACGAACAGAGCCAGTCGCCATGACCGCTGGAGCCCATAGGCGAGGCCAGAGAGGGCGATCACAAGGCCCAGTGGCGGAACCTGTTTGAGAAGACCCGTCAGTCCATCGACGGCTCCCTTAACGGCGAAGGAAACACCCTCGAAAAAGCCACGCCCCCCCGTCTTCACCCGTTCGACCAGATCGGTCATGAACCGACCAATGGGGATCTTGTGGGCGGTGATCCATGTCTGGGGGCCGCCCCCGGTCGCTGCCGGTGAACCCTCGACTTGAAGATTCCGCCCGTCATAGGTCTGGACCCCCTCTAACCATCGCGCGACGGTCTGAGGGTTCTTAGCGATCCACGCCTTGGCGGCGGCCTTGGGCTCTTGATGGTCATCAAGGATCGCGCCCATCAGCAGGCTTTCATCGGCCAGGGTGAAGGAGAGGTTCTTAAGCAGACGTCCAACGTTCGGGCACTCGGCGCTATAGCCCGCACGGGTGTTGGTGTAGATGGTCGCGCCGCCGAAATTGGGACCAAAACTGTCATCGCCACCGGTCAGATAGCGCATCTGAAAGCGGGTGTTCATGGGATGCGGTTCCCAGCCCAGAAACACGATCGGCTTCTTGTCGCGCACGGCCCGTTCGACCTCGGCCAACATGCCCTGTTCGGAGGACTCCACCAGTGAGAAGCCGCCCAATCCCTTGGCGTTCTTGGCGATGAGGCTGAGGACCTGACGATTGCCGTCGTTCCCCGCTTCGAGCCCGACAATGCGATGACCCAAGGCGTCGCCAAACCGGGCAATGTCTGAAAAGTCCTTTAGGCCGGCATCATAGAGATAGGCTGGGACGGCGAGGGTATATTTGGCTCCAGTCAGGTTGGCGCGCACCACCTCGACCGAGCCATCCTTGATGTAGGGTGCGCGGTCCTGTTCCATCGAGGGCATCCAGTTGCCGAGAAACAGGTCAATGTCGCGGTTCTTCATGGCCGAATAGGTGACCGGAACGGACAGAACTGTGATCGTTGTCTTATAGCCGAGATCTTCCAGCAGAACGCTGGTGACCGCTGTCGTAGCCGTCACATCGGTCCAGCCTATGTCGGACATGCGCACCGTCTCGCACTGAGGACGGCTTGAATCGGCTCCCCAAGCGACCCCGGCACTCAAACCTATCGCGGCTATAGCGAGCGCGAGCCCTTTTTTGATGGTTCTCAACCCCATAAACCGCAATCTCGATCTTCGCTGTTCAATGTTTCAAGGCCCAGACTGGGGCAGGGGAGGTCCGGGGGCAACCCACCGTGGCGACAAAAGCTTGGATCAATTAGCCTTTTCCACTGAATATAGGGACCCTCATCAGCGTCGGAACCTCTGTTTGACGGCGGGTCTGGGCAGCTTTTCGCAATCTACATCAACCCAAGAGCCTTAAAGCTGGCCACGCCGTCGCGGCCCACGACCAGATGGTCATGAACGCTGATCCTGAGGGTGCGACCGGCCTCGATAATTTGCTTGGTCATATCCACATCGGCGCCTGACGGACTGGGATCGCCTGAGGGGTGGTTATGGACCAGAATGATGGATGATGCTGACAGTTCCAGGGCCCGGCGCATGACCTCGCGCGGATAGACGGGTGCGTGGTCCACCGTGCCTTGGCCGAGCTGTTCATCGGCGATCAGTTGGTTTTTCTTGTCGAGAACATGTTTGATTAACGGAAAATATCACAAAATGAGGATCATAACACAGTGTAGCCATTGATCTTTTTGCAACCAAATGATATCTGCGTTGTGTCTGGCGAAGTACTGCCCCCATTTGCTTGGAATGTTTCAATAACCATTGAAATATTTCCATGTTTAGAGACGTGTGGCGTTACAGCCATGTGACCTCTTAGTTGATTGCTCCGTGTTCACGGGGTAACAGGTTGCCAGACACGAAGTAGGAGCTTTATGATGACGCATAAGTCTAATCATAAAAACCTTGCTCGTAATT
>JBEGNZ010000037.1:0-28202 GCA_041182245.1 Pseudomonadota bacterium
CCACCCCGAAGGGCGGATGAGAGGGGCTCGGGCCAGTAAGGGGCGTTTGCGACGCTGCCCATGAGGTTTTTGGTTCCTTGACGCGCCGTTGGGCGCGGATCGGAGAATGAGTCAGTGCCGCCGATAGAGGCTGAGCGTAAACTCGGGACACGTCGATCGCGCCATGCAGGGCAGGGCAACCGAAACGTAAAAACCATCTTGCAGCATTTCCAAAAAAAAGAAAGCTTTCTGCGGAGAAGTCATGTGCTTAACCATTTGTCTACGGACTTGGGGTGATAAGGTTTACCTTCGTTTGCGGCCCTTAACTCTAGCTGGGGCTATCCAGGGCCTTGCATGTTCGATCGTTTGGCAAAACTGACCCATGTCCCCGGCGGGCGCTGGACACTCGCTGGAGCGGCGGGTCTTTGCTTTGTTGCTGCGGCCCTGTCTCACGGCGCGGCGGCGGCCGGTCCCGGTGTGACGAAGGTTCGTTTCGGCGGCAATCAGGCCGAAACCCGGATTGTTATCGAATTGGATAAGGCCACGGTCGGGCGTTTGGAAACGAGTCCTGATGCGGATCAGCGGATCATATTGACCCTCGCCGACCTCCAGGTGGCCGGTGATTTACAAGGTTCTGGCCAAGGGTTGGTCAAGGGTTGGATGATGGATCAGGCCGGCGGTGCTGCGCGGCTTCGCCTCGACCTTACCGCTCCCGCCAGTGTCAAGCGTCGCTTCTTGCTTCCTCCGAGTGAGGGGTCTACCGCCTATCGTTATGTCGTCGATATTGTAAATTCCGGTCCAGTTGCTGCTGTTGCGCCCGTCGTGGCGACCAAGCCGGCGGTTCTGACCCCTGTCTCCGTTAAAACCCCTTCACCGGTTTTGTTGCCCCCTGCGCCTGCCGTTCGGACTGAACCTGTGGTCGTGCAAAAGGCGGCCTCGACGCCGCGCCCCTATGTTGCGCCTCTGCGTTTGAAGAAGGTCATCGTCATTGATGCTGGCCATGGCGGTCACGATCCCGGTGCCAGGGGTTCGGTGTCCAATGAGAAAGACATAAATCTTGCAGCGGCCTTGGGGCTGAAAGAGCGGCTAGACCGGTCCGGCCGCTACAAGGTGATCCTGACGCGCGATACTGATGTTTTCATCCCGTTGGAAAATCGTGTTCAGATCGCGCGTCATGCCAATGCTGACCTTTTCATCTCGCTCCATTCGGACTCGGGCCCCAACAGTCAGACACGCGGCGCAAGCGTATATACTCTGTCAGACAAGGGCTCTGATCGCGCCGCGCGCAACGCGCTTGAAAAGAACAACTGGTTTCACGATGTGAATCTTCCAGCGCAGGATAAGGCGGTAAAGCAGATCCTGCTGGACCTAACCCAGCGCGCGACCAAGAACCGATCAGCCTCCTTCGCCCAACTGCTTTTGACGCGGATTGATGATCACGTGCAGCTTTTGGCACGCAGCCATCGGGACGCGGGCTTTGTGGTTTTGTTGGCCCCTGATGTTCCCGCCGTGTTGCTTGAAATGGGCTTCATCACCAATCTTGAAGATGAGGCCCTCTTAGCCGATCGCGAGTCTCGACAGGATTTCATGGATTCCGTCGGTGATTCCATTGACTCCTATTTCGACGAAGAACTGCGCCTCGCATCGCGATAATTCTCGCTAGCCCATCAACAAGGCTGTTCCGCCTTCAATTTTCAATCGCTTAAGCTTTACCTCTGACCGCGACACGGGATAGACCAATCATTGTGCGGGTTTGGCATCCGTAAGGTTGCCCCGTGGAGGTTCTGGGTCTTGCAGCGGTTTGAGCGTTGGATTTCGATTGCGGGCGTTGCCGTCCTCAGCCTGATTGCTGCGGCCGGTATCTGCTTGGCAGTCTATTCGGCTTGGCTGTTTCACGACATGCCCGATGCCTCCGATCTGGTGAACTACCGGCCCCCGACCGCGACGCGGGTCTATTCCTGGGATGGCACCTTGATCGGTGAGTTTTCGCGCGAACGCCGCATTTTCGTGCCCTATGATCAGATCCCACCGCGGGTGGTGAAGGCCTTTATGGCTGCCGAAGACCGCAATTTCTATGAACATGCTGGTATTGACTATCAAGGGCTGAGCCGAGCGGTTCTTAAGAACGTCCTAAATGTCAGTCGTGGACGTCGCCTCGAGGGTGGATCGACCATCACTCAGCAGGTCGCCAAGAATGTGCTGCTCAATAGCGACGTTACCTTTGGCCGTAAGTTCAAAGAGGCGATCCTCGCCAATCGCCTAGAGCAGGTGCTCAGCAAGCCCAAGATTATGGAGCTCTATCTCAACGAGATCTGGCTTGGCTATCGGTCCTTCGGCGTGGGGGCTGCGGCCTATAACTATTTCGGAAAACCCCTGTCGGACCTGACCTTGGCCGAGACTGCCTATCTGGCGGCCTTGCCGAAGGGGCCGCAGAACTATCAGCCCGTCCGCAACAAGGCCAATGCCATACGCCGCCGCAACTGGATCATCGGCGAAATGGCCGAGCTCGGCTGGGTCACGCCGCAAGAGGCTAAGGTTGCTATGGCTGCGGACCTCAAGGTGCAGGCCGAACCCAGCCGGGCGCGCTATCGCGATGCGGACTATTTCATCGAAGAGGTTCGTCAACGTGCCATCTTGACCTTGGGCGATAAGGTTAATGAGGGGGGCTATTATCTTCGCACCACCTTGGACATTCGTTTGCAGACCGCAGCCCGCGTTGCCCTGATGCAGGGCCTAGAGCTCTATGATCGCCGCCACGGATGGCGCGGGGCTGTCGGGCGGGTCGAGATTGGCCAAGAGGGTTGGCAAAAGAAGGCCAAGGCCTTGACCCCTCCCTATGAGCGACGCGATTGGGCTATCGCGGTAGTTGAGGCCGCCAAGGGCCCGGTCAAGATTCGGCTAACGGACGGGAAAACCGGGTTCATTGTCGAAGAGGACGTCGTCTGGGCGCGGGCCACCAAGGGCTTCAATGTCGGGGATCTGATCTTTGTCGCGCCAGGTAAGGTGCCGGGACAGTTTGCCCTCAAGCAGATTCCGACTGTCAACGGCGCGTTGGTGGCGATGGATCCCTATTCAGGCCGGGTGCTGGCCTTGGTCGGTGGTTACAGTTTCTCCCTGTCAAAATTCAATCGCGCGACCCAGGCCCAGCGTCAGCCAGGATCTGCCTTCAAGCCCTTTGTCTATGCGACGGCTTTGGACAATGGTTACACCCCCGCCAGTGTCGTGGCCGACGCCCCGATTACCATTAAGGGCGAGACGGCGGACAAGGACTGGACGCCGGAGAACTACACCAAGGACTATTACGGCAATATGGTCCTGCGAAAGGGCCTCGAGCAGTCGCGTAACGCCATGACGGTCCGCTTGGCGCAGGCTATCGGAATGGACAAGGTGCGCGAGACCGCCATTCGCATGGGGGTTGTCAAGGAAATGTCGCCTGTTCTGGCCATGTCGCTCGGGTCTGGTGAAACAACGCCCTTTAAGCTAACCGCCGCCTATGCGCCGTTCGTCAATGGTGGCCGCAGGATCGAGCCGCACCTGATCGAGCTGGTTCAAGACCGTGAAGGCAAGCCCTTGCTCAAGGGTGACAGCCGTGATTGCGAGCGTTGCAATGTGGGCTTCTTGGGAGAGGAGTCGCCGCATCTGCCTGCGGCGGGAACCGAGGTTCTAGACCCCATTACCGCCTATCAGATCACCACCATGCTTCAGGGTGTGGTTCAGCGGGGTACGGCGGCGCAGGTCAGTTCCTTAGGCCGTCCCCTAGCCGGTAAGACAGGAACGACGAACGAATATCGCAGCGCTTGGTTCGTCGGCTATTCGCCAGAGATCGTGGTCGGTGTCTTTGTCGGCTTTGATGACAACCGTTCGTTAGGCAACAGCGAAACCGGTGGCCAGGCGGCGGTCCCGATCTTTATCGAATTTATGCAGACTGCGCTTCGCGGCAGGCCCTATCGGGACTTCCAGCCGCCCAAGACCGCCAAATTTGTGCTGGTCAATGGCATCCGAGAAGCCTTCCGACCCGGGACAGAACCCAAACCTCAGCTAACGCCTGAGGGCCCGGTTCCCTACGGCGAAGCCTGGGGTGGGGGCCCCGCCGTGCCGCCGCCACCGCCGCCGCCCAAGGTGCAAAAGGTGCCTGAGGACCTGTCGGGCCTCTACTGATCGCACGGGTCCATTGTCTTATGGCGCGGCGCACGGTAAGCCGCCCCTTCAATAGCGAGGAGCCAATCATGAGAGCGGATGTCGAGGCAGCTGCTGCCGACATCGAGCAGTCCATCGGACTGCTCAGGAGGAGACTTTGACTGGGATCCAGCGCTGCGCAAGCTCGACGAGCTCAATGCCAGGGTAGAAGACCCCACCTTGTGGGATCGTCCAACCGAAGCTCAAGCCGTGATGCGTGAGCGCACCCAACTGTCCGGGCAGATCAATGCAGTTCTTACCCTTGAGCGTGAGCTTGAGGATGCCGTCGGCTATGCTGAAATGGCCGATGCAGAAGGCGACGAGGCTTCGTTAGAAGAGGCCCGTGCGCAGTTGGCCGCGATCAAGGAGCAGGCGGCCCGTGCCGAGCTTGAGGCCCTGTTGTCGGGTGAAGCCGACAGCAACGACGCCTATCTCGAAATCAACTCTGGCGCAGGTGGGACCGAGTCCAACGACTGGGCTGGTATGCTACTGCGGATGTATACCCGCTGGGCCACCGCCCACAGCATGAGCTTTGAGGTGATCGAAGAAACCCAAGGCGAGCAGGCCGGGATCAAGTCCGTGACCCTGCAGATCAAGGGGCACAATGCCTATGGTTGGCTGAAGACCGAGGCTGGCGTCCACCGTCTGGTGCGGATTTCGCCCTTTGACTCTGCCGCCAAGCGCCACACGAGCTTTGCTTCGGTTTGGGTCTATCCGGTCGTTGACGACACGATCGAGATCGATATCAACCCTTCGGACGTACGCACCGATACCTATCGGGCCTCGGGCGCGGGTGGACAGCATATCAACAAGACGGACTCCGCCGTTCGCCTGACCCACATACCGACGGGCGTTGCGGTGGCCTGTCAGTCGGGCCGCTCTCAGCACCAGAACCGGGAAGAGGCTTGGAAAATGCTTCGCGCCCGTCTTTACGAGTTGGAATTGCAGCGTCGTGAAGCCGCTGCGCAGGCCTTAGAAGACCAGAAGACCGATATTGGTTGGGGACACCAAATTCGATCTTACGTTCTGCAACCCTATCAGATGGTCAAGGACCTGCGTACGGACGTGGAAACCTCCGATACGCAAGGCGTTCTGGATGGGGATCTCGACAGCTTTATGGGCGCGTCATTGGCTCAGCGCGTCGGTGTGACGCGCGAAGGCTAGAGGGGCGGCCTAGTCCTCAGCAAAGTCGTCTAGGCCGATGCTGGCAGAAGGGGCATGGACAGTTGCCGTGATTTGACGCTGGAATTTTAGGCTGCGGCCTTGGAAATAGGCACCGGGTTCCATGGACAGCTGCTCATGGGTGATGTCGCCATCGACATGGGCCGTGCCATAGAGCTTGACCTGCTTTGCCGAGATGGTCCCGGTTAGCTTGCCGCGAATATCGACCATCTCGGCCGTCACGTTACCTTCAACCTGTCCTGTTTCGCCGATGGATAGCCGTTCAACGGTGATTTCACCCCGAACTGTACCATCAAGGTGAAGTTCACCCTGGCCAGAGATATTGCCATCGATGGTGACATCATCCCCGATAACCGAGGCAACCTTATGAGATTTTCGTCCGGTCGTGTCTAAGGATGCCGACAGGGCAGGGAAGTTAGAGTCGGTATCAGCCCGCTTGTTGAACATAATCGCCTGCCTTTACGAAACGGTTGGGGTTTTGAGCCCGGCCATTGACCCAGACTTCGTAGTGCAAATGAACGCCTGTAGATCGCCCGGTTGAGCCCATCCCCCCGAGCCGTTGCCCTATGCCGACGCGCTGGCCTGTACTGACCGAGATGGACTGTAGGTGGGCGTAGCGTGTTTTGAACCCTGCGCCGTGATCAATCTCGACCGTTTTGCCATAACCTGCACGCACGCCCGTGAAGGACACGATCCCCGGGGCCGTAGATTGAATGGGGGTCATGAACCCACCGGTGAAGTCTAGACCCGAATGGAAGGCTGGACGTCTTGTGAAGGGATCAAAGCGAACACCGAAGCCGCTGGACTGGGGTGTTCGGTTCGTTGGGCGGGCAAAGGGCAGGCGCTCAGCAGCACGATTTAGTGCTCGCATATCAGCCATATTGTTGGCCGCACTTTGAATCCGTTCCGCAAAATCTTCATCCACATCCAGCACGGCCGCCAAGGCGCGAGGATCTTTAGCCTCGATCAGCGGGCCACCGAGGCCGCTGCTGGCAGAACTGTTTCGGTCGGCATAGCTGACCGGATTTAGGCCCGCGAGGCGAAAGGCCAGTCTCAATCGGTCGGCGCGGGTCTTGGCGAAGCTCTCGGCACGCGTGATCATCCGCTCCTGATCCATGCTAACCGCCTGGACCCTGTCTATTGGCGATGCACCGCCTAGTGCGTTTTTCAGCGATTTGGACGGGGCCAGTGCGACCTCCGCTCCCGGCACACCTTTGAAATTGCCCATAAGCTGAGCCAATGCGGCATGGCGTTTCTCAACGCTGTTGGCCAGTTGGTCAATAGAGCCATTGTTCGCGTTGATCTGAGCGACAGCGCTATTGAGCCTGGCCTGCCGGTCCGCGATCCAGCGCTCATATTTGGCTTGGGTCTTGGCAACCTCGCGGTCGGTATTGCTCAAAGACAGAGCGTTGATCGCCATAGAGGTTGTGGCCACACCTAGCCAGAGGCCAAGCACGACTAGGCCCGAAGCTATGGCCATCTGACGTTTTGGCGTCAGAACCAAGCTCTTAAGTTCGCCTTCCGAACGGACATAAAGATGCCGCTCGGGAAATAGCCGCTCTAAGGCCTGCTTGAAACGCGCCACGTGGCCATTGGTCATGGTCTCGGATACTCGCCGTTTTTGGTTTAGGCGATATGCAATGATCAATGACAAGGAGTCTAGAAATAACGTGATTCCAAGACCCAACCATATTCATAATTAGATTTCAGGGGGTGGACGATCCAATGGTTTCAGAGCCGAACCCGTTGAACAAAGCGATCAATAGGATTGAATGACACTGCCGGTTCACAGCGCTTTAATCTCGGCCAGAACGGCCTCGGCATGACCGGGAACCTTGACCTTGCGCCAGATCTTGCGCACCACGCCCGCGCTGTCGATGAGGAATGTTGATCGCTCAATACCCATATAGCTGCGGCCATACATGCTTTTTTCGACCCAAGCCCCATAGGCCTCTATCGTCGTTCCTTCGGGATCGGAGCCGAGCGCGATGGTCAGCGCGTGCTTGGCTCGGAAACGCTTGTGGCTGGCGACACTGTCTTTGGATACCCCGATCACAACCGCACCGGCCTTAGCCAGTTCTGCGGACAGAGCGGTGAATCCTTTGGCTTGGTTCGTGCAACCTGGCGTGTCGTCCTTGGGATAGAAATAGAGAACGACGATTTTGCCCTGCAGATCGGTCGAGGACAGGTTTTTTTCGCCATCCGAGGCCAGATCGAAGGCTGGAGCGCGATCTCCGGGTTGGAGTTGGTCTGTCATTGACGTATCCCATCGTTAACGCACTGATGTTCGGCGCGGCCATGATGTCTATATATTTGGTGCCTGTCGGCCCTGACGTCCAGCCGTTCCCAGGCGATTACGGAGATTTTTCTGTTGCTGAGACCGGCGCTGAAGCATGGGCTAGAAGCTGCAGTCGTCCTGATCTTGGCGATCATCGCGCTTTTTGGTGTTTCTACATGGCGCCTGTCGCAGGGGCCAATCTCCGCCGATTTTCTTCGGCCCATGATCATTGCCGGTCTGGAGCAACAGGTTCCGGGCGGCCAGGCACAGTTGGGACATGTCGGGATCGTCTGGTTTGATCAAGCCAAGTCCCTCGGCCTGCAGATGGAGACCCTATCCGTCATCGATCAAAAGGGTCGGTCCGTGCTGCGTGCGGGTCGGGTTCAAGCGGCAATGGCCTTAGACTCGGTTTTGGTTTTTGCGCCTGCGCCGGGACGTATCGCCGCGTCAGACTTTTTCATAGCCGTCAGTGTCTCCCCGCAAGGGCGTTATGAGTTGGGTTATGAAGCTCTTGGTAGGCCTGAGGAATTGACCCTGCTGAGCCGCCTTTTTTCTGAGGTCACAGGACCGGCAAAGCGCGGTCGATGGGCCAGTTTTTTGCACGATCTTGACCTGACGAACGGCACCCTGACCTTACGACAGAACGGTGGGACGGTCGCGTGGACCGGCGATGTGCGCCAACTGACCCTGCGCAAGGCCCTTGGCCGCTTGGATCTGGTTGGTGATGTGGCGCTCGGCCAAGGCAATCAACGGGCTGAGCTCTCGATCAAGGCCAAGGCGGCTGAGGGGCTGAAGGAAGCCCTGATCTCTGGCGAAATTCGTCGCCTTAACCCGGCTAAAATCTTCCCCTCAGTGGGTGTAACTCGTCCGCTCTCAGCCCTAAATGCTCAGGTCGACGGTCAGGGCTCACTGAGCTATGCCCTGAACCGGGGCGTCCGGGCTGCGGATGTGAGCTTCTCGGCCGGCGCGGGGAAGATCCGCTTTGGCAAGGCCCTGCAGCGCTTTGATCGGGCTGAGGCTCGCGCCACCTATGATCCTGCTACAGGCGAGGTTGAGTTGGCCTCCGTCAAGCTCAAGGCCGCACCACTGCAGTTGGATATCAAGGGCCGGTTGCGACTGATACCAGAGGGGCGTGACAAGCAGCCTGCGCGCCTCGACTTTGAGCTACAGGGTCCCAAAGCCGTCATGGCCTTTGTGCCAAAATCAGAGCCTCAGACCCTGACAAATCTCTATGTCAAAGGCGGCTATACGCCCGAAGCCGGTCATATGAAGTTCGCCAAGGCCGGAGCGGTTCTCGCCGGTGCCAAGGTAACGGCCAGCGGTGATCTGATGCAGGCGCTTGGCAAGGATGGTCTGCCGCAAGGGACGTGGGGTGCCAAGCTTCAGGCTCAGATCGATGGCAAGGCGGATGTCGATCAAGCCTATCCGTTCTGGCCGGATAGGATCGGAAAGGGGCCCCGAAAATGGGTCAAGGCTGCGCTCAAACAGGGCACGCTTTCGAACGTCAAGCTCACTGTCGACATACCGGCAGGCACAACCAAACGTGGCCTGACCAACGAGATGCTGAAGGTCGGCTTTAACTTTGACGGCGTCACCATTGTGATCGTCCCCGGGCTTCCGCCCATTGAGCAGGGGCGTGGCAAGGCGTTGGTTCAAGGCGATCGCTTTGACCTGACCGTCGCCTCGGGAATGATGGAGGGCGTACGGCTCAGCGAAGGGCTCGTATCCTATCCCCGCTTCCGCCCCGCTGCAGCAGGTCTGTTCAAGGGACGGGCGCGTGGTCCGGCGGACGAGATCTTGAACATTCTTGATCGCAAGCCCCTGAACATCTTGGCGAGGAGCCCCCTTAAGGCGCAGGATTTCTCAGGGGATGCAGATGTGTCGTTCACGATCACCCGCCCGACGACCAAGGTGGTTTTGGCCAAGGATTATGGCTACCAATTTGCCGGAACCGTGAGCAATGGTGGCATTCGCAAGGTCGCCTTGGGTCTCGACCTACAGCGCGGGGCGGTCAAACTCAGCGGTGACAATCGCGGGCTCTCCGCTTCGGGTCTGGCCAAGGTCGGCATCTTCAACGGCAATATTGATTATCAACTGCCCTTTAAAAACCCGGCGGGTGCGCCGAGCCGCTTAGGGCTGGACGGCGTCATCGCGCTTGATGCTCACAATCCGGTGCCGACCACCGGTCAGTTCACCTTAGATCGGTTCGGTGGCCAGGGTCGCTTCGACAGTCGGGCGGCATCAGGAAACGTCGTCTGGACCCTAGGCGGTGCCGGTCGCGTGTCCCTTAATGGTCAGGTCGCAGCGGGCGGATTGCGCCGCTATGGCTTGCCGATATCCGCCAAGGCGGCGGCCTTTGAGCTGTCGGCGGTTCTGGATCGCCAGGGCAAGGAATGGCGGGGACCGGTAACGGCAGGGGCCTTGGTTGGTGATCTGAGATTGCTAACCGAAGACCAGCTTGATGTGGGTTTCACCGCTGAACTTGATCGCGCAGCAGCCACGGTTTTGGGTCTGGGAGACATGCCGCTCTTTGCGACGGCTCAGCCTTTGACGGTACAGGCCCGCGTTACAAAGCAGGATGGTGACGCCAATATTGCGCTTGGCAGGCTGGGGGGGCGATTGGGCTGGGTGCGTCGGTCAGATGGCCAACTGGTCTATCAAGGCCGCTCAACCCTTTCGCAGGCCGATCTTCGGGGGATTGGTGCGCCAGCCTTCATCAAGCCCCCTGAGCCCGTGACGATTGAGGGTCGGTGGGTGGCCGAGACTGAAGGTCTGAGCGGTGACGTCTCAATCGCGGGTGCGCCGATCAGGTTCGACAGTCTCCAATCTGGACCCGGACATCAGTCAGTCGAGATCAGCGCCCGGCTCAATGGCGACGCCGCTGTGGGTTTAGGGTTGCTAACCGCCGGTGAATTGATCGGTGAGGTTCCGTTGACCGCCCGGCTCGAGTTTGAGGAACGCGGTCTGATCAGCGGTCACGCAGAGGCCGATATGACGAGCGCGCAACTGGCGCTGGCCGGGACCGACTGGTCCAAACCTGCTGACGAGCCAGCGACTCTTAAGGCTGATTTCGTTCGCCAAGAGGACGATGTCATCGCCTTGAGCGCAATTCGCGCTGAGGGTCCGTCCATGGACGCTGTTCTGTCAGGCACGCTTCGTAACGGGCGGTTGGTGAGGCTGAACACGGCGCGCGCGCGCCTCAAGGGCCTTTTCGACGGTCAGGTCCGGTTCGATAGAGACGGTTCCGGCACGGCGCTGGCCGTCAAGGCTGACTTTCTCGATGCCCGTCGTTTGCTGCATGAATTTCAGACCATCGATCTGACTGATCTTGAGACAGGGCCGGGCGATGGGTCTGGTCCCATCCGACTGGATATTGCCGTCGATAGGATCAAGGTCACCCAGGCGGAGCCCCTTTCGGATCTTCGTCTATCCGCCGATTGGGGAACGGGCTTGAACCGTCAGCTCGAGGCCACGGTTAAAGGACCCGCTGACGGTACGATGAGCGTCACCATCGCGCCTAAGGATGATCAGGTCGAGGTCGCTGGACGCGTCGATGCCGTTGGTCAGATGGTCGAGAGCCTGTCGGGTTTCACCAATCTCAAGGGCGGCATTGCACAATTGACCGGGCGTCTGGTTCCGGGAGGTGCCGATCTGATGCTCACGGCGCAATCGGTCCGTGTCTCGCGGGTTCCGGCTCTCGCCCAGATCCTGACCCTTGGGGCCTTTAGCGGTGTGGCCAACACGCTCAATGGTGAGGGCATCCAGTTTTCTGAGGTGTCGAGCCGTATGGCCCTGCGAGGTAAGACGCTTGAGATCACCGAGGCGAGGGCGACCGGTGACGCCTTAGGCCTGACCACCCACGGCTATATTGATCTGTCCAAGCGAGAGTTGGATCTAGCGGGAGCGATGGCCCCTGCCTATGCGCTCAATTCGGCTGTGGGTAAGATCCCAGTCCTTGGGGCCCTTATGATCTCACGCCAGGGAGAGGGGATCTTTGGCCTGACCTACTCGGCCAAGGGTGCGGTCAAGGCACCGCGCCTGTTCGTCAATCCACTGTCGCTGGCCACGCCCGGCATGTTGAGGCGGGTCTTTGACGGTGTGCCGCTTGGTAAGGCGGTGTTCAAGGCCCCGACACCGAAGCCGGAGCCCTGAAGCCAGTAATTAGATCGGCTTAATCAGTACGATCTTCTTTTTACCAGCGGCGAGCTTGATCACGCCGTCCGCCGTCAGGTCCGTCAGGGTCAGAACCCGGGCACCGTCGGATGCGGGCTCATTATTGACCCGAAGTCCGCCGCCTTGCGCCAGTCGCCGGGCATCGGAGCGAGAGGCGGCAAGGCCAGCATCAACGACCAGATTGGCCACCGGAATGCCGGCCTCCAAGGTCGCGCGGGCAACCTCTAGCGTGGGTAGGTCCTCGGACAGGACGCCCTGTTCAAAGGCCTTGTCAGCCGCTGCGTGAGCGGCCGCCGCGGCTTCGCGGCCATGAAGAAGGGCAGTGGCCTCATCGGCCAGAACCTTCTTGGCTTCGTTGATCTGAGCGCCGGGCAGGGCGGCCAGACGCTCGCACTCTTCAATTGGCAATTCCGTGAACAGCTTCAAGAACTTGCCCACGTCGGCGTCCTCGGTGTTGCGCCAGACCTGCCAATAGTCATAGGGGCTGAGCCGATCAGCATTGAGCCATACGGCCCCGCCAAGGCTCTTGCCCATCTTTTGGCCCGATGAGGTCATCAGCAGGGGGGTGGTCAGGCCATAGGCGGGCTTGGCATCGACGCGGCGGACCAGTTCCACCCCGTTGATAATATTGCCCCACTGGTCGGAGCCGCCCATCTGTAGGACGCAGCCATAGCGACGACTAAGCTCCAGATAGTCGGTGGCCTGCATCAGCATATAGTTAAATTCGAGGAAGGTCAGGGGCTGTTCACGTTCCAGCCGCAGCTTGACGCTGTCAAAGGTCAGCATGCGATTGATGGTGAAGTGCACGCCATAGTCGCGCAGGAACTCCACATAGCCGAGCTTTTCCAGCCAGTCAGCATTGTTGACCATCACCGCATCGGTCGCGCCGTTGCCAAAGCTAAGGAACTTGCCAAAGGTGGTCTGGATGCTGGCCATGTTCGAGGCGATCTGGGCGTCGGTCAGCAGGGGCCGCTGCTTATCCTTATCGGTCGGATCGCCCACCTTGGTCGTGCCGCCGCCCATCAGGGTTATGGGCCGGTGTCCGGTCTTTTGCAGCCAGCGCAGCATCATGATCGAGATCAGATGCCCGATATGCAGGCTGTCAGCGGTGCAGTCATAACCGACATAGGCCGTCACCACGCCCTCGCTGGCGGCCTTGTCCAAGGCTTCCAGATCGGTGCACTGATGGATATAGCCGCGCTCTTGCAGGACCTGCAGGAACTTTGATGTCGGCTTAAAGGCGGTTGCGGTCGGTTCAGACATGGACTCGGGCTTTCTTAAGCAAGGGCATGCGTGTAGCACGGACGAACACACTCGGCCAAGCCGCCGGACGGGAGAGGGCGCATATGCAGCAGGTCTTAGGGTTCATGAGCGGAACCTCCCTCGATGGGATCGATATGGCCATCCTGCGTACCGATGGTGAAACCATCGTGGGCTTTGGACCCTCTGGTGAAGCGCCTCTGCCGGATGATGTCCGCGCCCTCGTGCTCGAGGCGATTGTGGCGGGGCGGTCCTGGGCGCGTGGGACGCCAGAACCAGCCGTCTTTGCCGTGGCTGCGAGAGCGATTGCTGAGGCCCATGCGCTGGCGGCGGCGGGGTTTCTAAACCACCACGGGATGGGCTTTGCAGATCTCGACCTGATCGGCTTTCACGGCCAGACCGTGCTCCATGAGCCGCCAACCGCGACCGTTGCTGGGCGGACAAGACAGCTGGGCGATGCAGCCATGCTGGCCAGCCTCACCGGCGTTCGCACGGCCTATGACTTTCGCACGGCGGATGTGGCGGCAGGCGGGCAGGGTGCGCCCCTGGTGCCGGTCTATCATGCCGCCTTGGTGCGGCGCTCGGCGCTGAGCGGGCCGGTTGCGATCTTGAATATTGGCGGTGTGGCCAACGTGACCTTTGTCGGCGAGGAGGGCGATCTTCTGGCCTTTGATACGGGCCCCGGCAATGGCCCGTTGGACCAATGGGTCGAGTCCCACGGCCTTGGCCGTTATGATGCGGGTGGGGCCCTGTCCCAGTCCGGACGGGTGCATGAGGCTGTTCTGGCCCAGATGATGAGCCACAGTTTCTTCACCCAGATGGGTCCAAAATCCTTGGATCGTTATGATTTTACAGCAAAGCCCGTCGCAGGCCTGTCGCCGGAAGATGGGGCGGCGACCCTTGCAGCCTTTGTTGCCCAATCGGTCGCCCACGGCTTGGGGCAGGCCCCTCAGCCACCGCGCGCCCTGATGGTTTGCGGCGGTGGGCGGCACAATGGCGCGATCTTAGAGGGATTGCGTCAGCGTTGCGGGGTGCAGGTCGTCACCGCTGAAGAGGCGGGCTGGCGCGGTGATGCCGTAGAGGCCGAAGCCTTTGCCTTTTTGGCGGCCCGCACTGTGCGCGGTCTGCCGATCTCATTCCCTGGCACAACGGGGGTTTCCCAGCCGCTGGTCGGCGGCCGGGTGGTTGAGCCCTAGGCGGGGTTGGCTTCCAGGCGCATATCCAGATAGGCCCCGACGCGCTGCTCTACCTCTGGCAGCTTTTCGCCCCAGAAGTGATTGGCCTGATCGACGACATCATAGTCGATGGTAATGCCCTTTTGCGTCCGCAACTTGGAGACCACCCGTTCAACTTCCAGAGGCGGCACAATCGTGTCGGCTGAGCCGTGCAGGATCAGACCCGAGGCGGGGCAGGGGGCGAGGAAGCTGAAATCATACATGTTGGTCGGCGGTGACACCGAGATAAAGCCATCGGTCTCCGGACGGCGCATCAGAAGCTGCATGCCGATCCAAGCGCCGAAGCTATAGCCCGCGACCCAGCACTGAGAGGCCGTAGGGTTGGTGGTCTGTAACCAGTCCAAAGCCGTGGCGGCATCGGCCAGCTCGCCAATGCCGCTATCAAATTCACCTTGGCTGCGACCGACGCCGCGGAAGTTGAACCGCAAAACCGCAAAGCCGCGCTTCATGAACAGGTGGTACAGCTGCACCGCCACAGGGTTGTTCATATGACCCTGGGCCTTGGGGTGAGGGCTTAGGATCAAAGCGATCGGGGCGTTTTCACGCTTGCCGGGTGCATAGCGTCCTTCGATTCGTCCGGCTGCTCCGGTCAGAACCACTTCAGGCATCGTCTCTCCAACTCACTGACGGCCGACCAGAGCGGCGCAATCTGCGCCAAATTAGCGGAGAATACTTGACCGCTGCACTTGGTCTTCCTATGTCCCATCTACAAACGGCTGTCCAATGTCCACCCGCTAGGTCGCGGTTTGTAACACACAGGGCGGCGGTTGCGCACGATTTCTGCGGGAGCGAACCATGCGATTGAGCACTAAAGGCCGTTATGCCGTCATGGCTATGACCGATTTGGCCAAGCAGAGCGGAACCAAGGCCGTTTCGCTGGCCGATATCGCTTCGCGTCAGGAAATTTCTCTGTCCTATCTGGAGCAGTTGTTTGCGCGTCTGCGGCGCGGCGGGCTGGTTAAGAGTGTGCGCGGGCCCGGCGGTGGCTATCGCTTGGCACGTCATGCCAACGAGACCTCGGTGGCTGAGATTGTTTTGGCGGTAGATGAACCCCTGCGCGCGACCCGCTG
This sequence comes from Pseudomonadota bacterium, assembly GCA_041182245.1. GTDB lineage: Bacteria > Pseudomonadota > Alphaproteobacteria > Caulobacterales > Caulobacteraceae > CAISGS01. The sequence continues at coordinate 15,354 of JBEGNZ010000037.1, forward strand.
CGCTGGCCAAGGCTCCCCCAAGGGCTGCATGATGGGCGGCGAGCGCTGTGTGACCCACGCCCTTTGGGATGAGATGGGCCGCCATATCCATGCCTATCTTGCCAGCGTCACCCTTCATGACGTGATTTCCGGTAAGCTGACCCAGGACTCGGCTCAGGCGGCCTGATCAGTCTTGACCCTTTCGAGCACATATCTGGATTACAATGCCACGGCCCCCATTCGGCCGCAGGTGAAGGCTGCCATGATAGAGGCCCTTGATCGGGTCGGTAATCCGTCCTCGATCCATGCGGGTGGCCGCGCGGCTCGGGCGATGATTGAGGCTGCACGTGAGGCGGTTGCGGCATTGATCATGGTGCCCGCCCAGACCATCATCTTCACCAGCGGCGGTACAGAGGCCAATGGCCTTGCCATCGAAAGCGCTGTGGCCGCAGGCAGTCGACGTCTGATCATTGGTGCCACGGAACATGATTGCGTTCTAGAGACGGCTCTGGCCAGTGGCGCAGCGGTCGAGATCTGGCCCGTCGACGGCAATGGCGTTGCAGATTTGGACTGGCTCAGTAAGAGATTGGCCAATTGGGACAGGGCTGATGGCCGCCCGTTTGCTGCCCTGATGCTGGCGAATAATGAAACCGGCGTGATCCAGCCCACGGCCCAAGCGGCTGATCTCTTGCGGCTCTATGAGGGGTGGCTCCATGTCGACGCGGTCCAGGCGGCGGGGAAGATCATTGTCGATGGGCGCGGCTGCGGTGCTGATACGCTGGCCCTTTCAGCCCATAAGTTGGGCGGTCTGCAGGGCAGTGGAGCCCTGACCTTTGGCCCTCGCGCCGTCCTGTCGCGCCGTTTGCATGGCGGTGGACAGGAGCGAGGGCGCCGTGCGGGTACGGAAAACCTGCCGGGCATTGTCGGCTTTGGCGCTGCGGCTGGTGCGGCGATGGCCGATATGGCAAAGATGAAGGCCCAGGCGACTTGGCGTGATGAGGCTGCGGCTTATCTCCATGCTGAGGCTAGCGTCCAGATCATTGGAGGGGGCGCTATGCGGTTGCCCAACACGCTCTGTCTGGCCAAGGCTGGATTTAGCGCGGAGCTTCAGGTCATGGCGCTGGATCTGGCTGGGGTTATGGTCTCCACCGGAGCGGCCTGTTCATCGGGCAAGGTGCGGCCAAGTCCGGTCTTGACCGCGATGGGCCTCGAACCTCTCGCCGGATCGGCCCTTCGGGTCAGCGGCGGCTGGGATACGACACAATTGGATTGGACAAGATTTGCGCAGGTCTGGCTTGAGGCCAACCAGCGTCATCAGTCCCGTAGACCCGCCTCGGCGGCTTTAGGGACAGGAGCGTAAAGACTATGGCTGCGGTCAAAAAGACCATCGATCAGGTTGAGCAACTCGAGACGTACGAGCACGGCTTTGTTACGGATATTGCTCAAGATTTTGCCCCGCGCGGCCTGAGCGAAGAGATTGTTCGGTTCATTTCGGCCAAGAAACAGGAGCCGGAATGGATGCTGCAATGGCGCCTAGAAGCCTATGCCCGCTGGCTGCAGATGGAAGAGCCGGACTGGGCCAAGGTTGAGTATGCCAAGGTCGACTACCAGAACCTCTATTACTATGCCGCGCCGAGCCAGAAGGCTGGCCCCATGAGCTTGGATGAGGTCGATCCCGAACTGTTGAAGACCTATGCCAAGCTGGGCATTCCCCTTCGCGAGCAAGAGGTTTTGGCGGGCGTGCAGGGTGCGCCGCGCTATGCCGTTGACGCCGTGTTCGACAGTGTCTCGGTCGTCACCACCTTTAAGAAGGAATTGGCCGAGGTCGGCGTGATCTTCTGTTCCTTCAGCGAGGCGGTGCGCGAGCATCCTGAACTGGTGAAGCTCTATCTGGGCTCGGTCGTTCCGACGACGGACAACTATTTCGCTTGTCTAAATTGCGCCGTGTTCTCTGACGGCTCTTTTGTCTACATCCCGCCGGGCGTGCGCTGTCCGATGGAGCTCTCGACCTATTTCCGCATCAATGCGCAGGAAACCGGTCAGTTTGAGCGGACCTTGATCATCGCCGACAAGGGCGCTTACGTCTCCTATCTGGAGGGTTGCACGGCCCCTCAGCGCGACGAGAACCAGCTTCACGCCGCCGTGGTCGAATTGGTGGCGCTCGACGATGCTGAGATCAAATATTCGACGGTCCAAAACTGGTATCCGGGCGACGCAGAGGGCAAGGGTGGCATCTACAATTTTGTCACTAAGCGGGCCGATTGCCGGGGTGTGCGATCCAAGGTCTCATGGACCCAGGTTGAGACCGGCTCTGCCGTGACCTGGAAATATCCCTCTTGTATCTTGCGCGGTGATGAGAGCGTCGGTGAGTTCTATTCGATCGCGATCACCAATGGTCGCCAGCAGGCCGATACGGGAACCAAGATGATCCATCTTGGCAAGAACACGCGCTCACGCATTATTTCTAAAGGTATTTCCGCAGGGAACTCTTCGAACACCTATCGTGGTTTGGTCTCGGCCCATGCCAAGGCGACGGGGGCGCGAAACTTCACCCAGTGCGATAGTTTGCTGATCGGCAAGACCTGCGCGGCCCATACGGTGCCCTATGTCGAGGCTCGAAACGCCTCTGCCAAGTTCGAGCACGAGGCCACGACGACGCGGCTTTCCGATGACCAGCTGTTCTATGTGATGCAGCGCGGCCTTTCGCGCGAAGAGGCTGTACAGTTGCTGGTCAACGGCTTTGTCCGTGAAGTTCTCCAAGAGCTCCCCATGGAATTTGCCGTCGAAGCGCAGAAGCTTGTGGCGATCTCCCTAGAAGGCTCCGTCGGATGAGCCAAAAACATACATCTCCCTTCCCCTTTGAGGGGGGAAGGGTCGGGGATGGGGGTGAAGGCGGTTCGGGTTTATCCCCGGTCATTGCAACTTCCGTTTCTCAATCTGCACCGACCTTAGCCCCCCCATCCCCGGCCCTTCCCCCTCGAGGGGGGAAGGGGGGCGTTGTTGCGCGGGCGCGGCGATTGCGTCGGGAGCAGACGCTGGCGGAGAAGGCCCTGTGGGCTGCTTTGCGAGAATTGAAGGACAATTGGCGCCGCCAAGTGCCCATCGGTCCCTATGTCGCTGATTTTGCTCACCATCGCTGCCGATTGATCATCGAGGTCGATGGCTATTATCACACACTGCCTGAGACGATCGAGCGCGACGCTGTTCGCACGGCTTCGCTGACGGCGGCGGGTTATCGTGTCGTCCGCTTCCCTGAAAAGACCGTTCGCGACGACCTCTATACCGTGATCGACCAGATCTACGTCCTCGCGCCGACCCCTAATCCCAACCCACCCTGCACCGCGCAGATGGGCGTTTGAGAGACCTTATCATGTTGTCAGTTACCAACCTGCATGTCGAAGTCGGTGGCACACCGATCCTTAAGGGCCTGTCCTTGGAGGTCCCTGCGGGCGAGGTCCATGCGATCATGGGCCCGAACGGCGCGGGAAAATCGACCCTGTCCTACACGCTGGCGGGCCGCGAAGGCTATGAGGTCACGCAAGGTGCCGCCACGCTGAACGGGGAGGACCTGTTCGCGCTAGAGGCCAATGAGCGGGCGGCCAAGGGGCTGTTCCTGTCGTTCCAATATCCATTGGAAATTCCAGGCGTGCCCAGCCTGACCTTCATTCGCACCGCGCTCAATGCCCAGCGTAAGGCGCGCGGTGAAGATGAGATCGGCGCGCCTGCCTTTCTAAAGCTCGCCCGTGAGAAGGCGGCCAGCCTGAAGATTGACTTCGACATGCTGAAGCGGCCGCTCAATGTCGGCTTCTCAGGCGGTGAGAAGAAGCGAATGGAAATCTTTCAAATGGCGATGCTTTCGCCGAAATTTTTGATCTTGGATGAAACCGACTCCGGGCTCGATATCGACGCCTTGCGGATCGTATCTGAAGGGGTGAACGCCCTGCGCTCGCCCGAGCGTGGCATGTTGGTCATTACCCACTATCAGCGCCTGCTCGACTATATCAAACCGGACCGGGTCCATGTTCTGGCTGGGGGCAAGATCGTGGCTTCAGGCGGCCCTGAACTGGCCTTGGAACTGGAAGCGACCGGCTATGACCGGTTCTCGCAGGTCGCAGCATGAGCCTAGCGCTCGCCCTTCAAAGCGGGGATGTCACGTCCCTGCCCAGTCGCCGCGACGAGGCTTGGCGCTATACGGACCTGCGCGCGGCGTTGCGAGCCATTCCGGAGGCTTCGCCTAAGGACGAGGCCGAGATTCCGCCTGGACCGTTCGCGGCCTTAGCCGAGGCTGAGGCGCTGGTGATCGTCAACGGCTTTGGGCTTGATCGGCTCACCGTTGCGCCGGGCGAGCATCGGACAGTAAGCCTGCGCTTTATCGCCAGCGCGGCGGCCCGTGCCCATCATGCGGCGCTGACTATTGAGGTCGCCGACGGCGGCTTTCTTACGCTGCTCGAGAGCCATGAGGGTCTTGGTTCGGACTATGTCAGCGATCTGACCATCCGCCTTCAAATCGGCTCCGGTGCAACCGTCGATCGGATCGCGATCCTGAACGACAGCGCAGAGGCTATCAGCGTTGTGACGGCAACCGTTGACGTGGCTGCCCATGCCACCCTCAACCAGACGGTCCTGGCCACAGGGGCCAAACGTCAGCGCTTTGAGACCCATGTCAGCCATCCGGGTCAAGGCGCATCGGTGCGGCTCGACGGCGTCTATCTGCTGGGCGACGCGCGTCATAGCGATCAAACGACCGTCGTCACGCACAAGGGCGAGGGCGGCACGACCGATCAACTGACCAAGGGGGCCGTTCGCGACAGCGCTCGGGCCGTTTTCCAAGGCAAGATTACGGTCGAGCGCGGGGCGGACCAGACCGATGCGCGCATGGGCCACCATGCTTTGATCCTGTCAGAGCGGGCGGAGATTGACGCCAAGCCTGAGCTGGAAATCTATGCCGATGACGTGTCGTGCGCCCACGGCAACACGGTCGGCGCGCTGGACGAAGAGGCCCTGTTCTATATCCGCTCACGGGGGGTGCCTCTTCAGGAGGCGCGCGCCCTGCTGATCAGCGCCTTTGTCGGTGAGGTCACGGACCGGATTATCCATGAAGGGGCCCGGCAAGTGGCGCAAGACTGGCTCTTGGCTTCCGGCATGGGGGCGTCCTGATGGCTTTTGACGTCGACAAGGTCCGTGAAGAATTTCCCATTCTGTCGCGGCAGGTCCATGGCAAACCGCTGGTCTATCTGGACAGCGCTGCTTCGTCTCAAAAGCCGTGGACCGTGATCGAGGCCATGAGCCGGGTGATGGAATCGTCCTATTCCAACGTCCATCGTGGCTTGCACAGCCTCGCCAACGAAACCACCGAGGCCTATGAAGCCGCGCGCCGCAGTGTGGCCAAGCTCATCCATGCTGGGTCCTTCGATGAGATCGTCTTCACCAAGGGGGCGACCGAGGCGATCAATTTGGTCGCAGCCTCGTTCGGTCAAAGGCTGGTTGAAGGCGACGAGATCATCCTGTCGGTGATGGAACATCACGCCAATATCGTGCCTTGGCATTTCCTGCGTCAGGCCAAGGGCGTGGTTTTGAAGTTCGTTCCTGTGACAGACCAAGGCGAGTTGGATATGGACGCCTATCGCGCCCTGTTCAGTCCACGGACCCGTCTGGTCGCGCTGACCCACATGTCCAACGTGCTGGGCACCGTCAATCCCGCCGCAGAGCTCGTGGCCATCGCCCATGCCCATGGCGTTCCTGTGCTGCTGGATGGCTGCCAGGCCGTGGTCCACGAGACCGTGGATGTTCAGGCTCTGGATGCCGATTTCTACGTCTTTTCTGGTCATAAGCTCTATGGCCCGACCGGGATTGGCGTTCTCTATGGCAAGGCTGAGATGCTCGCCTCCATGCCGCCCTATCAGGGGGGCGGCGAGATGATTGGCTCTGTGTCGTTAGAAACCATCACCTATGCGGACCCACCCCACAGGTTTGAGGCAGGCACCCCGGCTATTATTGAGGCCATTGGTCTTGGCGCGGCCATTGACTGGTTTATGGCGCAAGATCGCGATGCCATCGCCGCCCATGAACATGCGCTCTATGAGAGGGCCTATGAGGCTGTGCGCCATATCAAGGGTCTGCGGGTCTTGGGTACTGCGCCGGGCAAGGGGGCAGTGCTGAGCTTTACCATCGAGGGTGTTCACGCCCATGATCTGGCCCAGATACTGGACCGTTACGGCGTGGCCGTGCGGGCGGGGACCCACTGCGCTGAGCCGCTGATGACCCGATTTGGCGTAACCTCGAGCGCGCGTGCTTCTTTTGGCCTATATAACACTGTCGAGGAGGTCGACCTGTTCGCCGACGCCTTGATCCGCGCCCAAACCTTTTTTGCTTAGGCCTGCGACGTGACCCCTATGGACGATACGACCGTGAACACCAATGCCGAGAGCCCAGCCACCGCGCTGAGCCAAGATGAACTTGACCGCATGACCGACCGCTTGGTCGAGCAGCTCAAGACCGTCTATGACCCGGAAATTCCGGTCGATATCTATGAACTGGGCCTGATCTATAAGGTCGACCTGTCCGACGAGAAGGACGTGGTCATCGACATGACCTTGACCGCTCCGGGCTGTCCTGTGGCCGGTGAAATGCCGGGCTGGGTGGAAGAGGCGATCTTGAAGGTCGAGGGGCTGAAGTCCTGCACCGTCAATCTGGTCTTTGATCCCCCGTGGGACCCCTCGCGGATGTCGGACGAGGCCAAGCTGCAATTGAACATGTTCTGACCATGCAAACCGATCCCGCTGCCACACTGCCCGTCATCACCCCTCGGCCGCGCCGTCCCCGGCCTAAGGTGGTCAGCCTGACCGATCGCGCTGCCGAGCGCGTGCGTGAGATCATGGACCGGGCCGAAAAACCCTATGCCGGCCTTCGCGTCGGCGTGAAGAATGGCGGCTGTGCGGGGCAGGAATATATAATCGAATATGCCGAGACCGCAGCACAGCTGGACGAGGTGGTCGAGGATAAGGGCGTGCGCATCCTGATCGACCCCAAGGCCGTCCTGTTCCTCATCGGCTCAGAGATCGACTATGAGACCACGCGCCTGTCCTCCAAATTCGTGTTCCGCAACCCTAATGAGACCGATGCCTGTGGCTGCGGTGAGAGCGTGACCATCATTCCGGCCCTTCCCGACGCCGACTAGGACCCAAACCGGATGGCCGTTGATCCTGGCTTTCTTGATCATGTGACCGACCTGCTGTCAGATCTTGGTCCGGTTCAGGTGAAGCGCATGTTTGGCGGAGTAGGGCTCTATCAAAGCGACCTGATGTTCGCTCTGATCTTTGGCGACAGTCTCTATCTGAAGGCGGACAAGGAGACTGAGGCCCAGTTTGAGGCTGCAGGCTCTAGCCCCTTTACCTTCGAGATGAAGGATGGCCGCACCGGCATCTTGCACTATTGGCGGTTGCCGGAAGAGGCGGGCGATGACCGTGCAGCCGCTTGCCGATGGTCGCGGCTGGCCGTGGAGACGGCGATCAGGGCCCGCGCAAAGGGCAAGGCCGTCGGTAAGTCCGGTGCGAAATCCAAGTCCAAGGCCCGCAAAGAACCGGAACTACTCATCGACGGGCCATGGGACGATGATTGACCGGTCCGCGCGGATTAGCGTACTGCGGCGGTCATGACCTTTACGGTGATGATCTATTCGATGGGCGAGGTGATCGGCGATGGCCTGATCAAGCTGCCCTTTATCGCCGCCCTTCGCCGGGCCTATCCGCAGGCGCATCTCGTCTGGTGCGCGGCCAAAGGTGAGACGGTCTATAGAGGTCCGCTCAAGGGCGTGGTTGAGGGCCTGATTGATGAGGTGCTGACCGAGGGCGTTCTGGGGGCTGGCCTGTTTGATCTGCTCCAGCCCAAACCCTTTGGTGGTCGCCGGTTTGATCTGGTCATCGATACACAGGACAATCCACGCCGCAGTTTGGTCGCGAAACGCGCGGCCGTTCGGTTCATCTCTGGCGCGGCCGATTTTGGTCTCAGTGATGCCAAGCCGCCGGCGGGAACCGCGCAGCCAGAGGCGGTGATTGACCGTCTGTCACAGCTTTTGTCATTGGCGACGGGACAGCCGACGCCGCTTGAACCCATCGATTTGGCTGGCGCGCGGGCAGGGCAGGCGGCGCTTGCCCTTTTGCCGGATGGACCCTGCTATATCGGCCTTGCGCCCGGTGCGGGTGGGCAAGATAAGCGCTGGCCCTTGGACAACTATCTGGCCTTAGCGCGAACTCAAGTGGGTCTGGGACGGGTTCCGGTCTTCTTTTTCGGTCCCGATGAGCAGACGGACCTGGCCTTGGCGCAAGCGGCTGTGCCCCAAGCCCTGTTTCCCGAGGGTGATCGTCGGGATGACTTTGCAGACATCAAGGGGCCCTTGCTGGTCATCGCTCTCGCCGGTCGTCTTGCCGCAGCCGTGGCCAATGATGCAGGTCCGGGCCATATGCTGGCCGCGGGTGGGGCACCCCTGCTGAGCCTGCAAAAGGATCGCCGAAAGGCCGTTAAATTTCGTCCCTCTGCCCAGCGCCTGTCGATCTTGATCGCTGAGACCTATGGTCAGGACATGGCGACTCTACCGTTGGACGTCGTGCAGGCGGCGCTAGACACCCTCTTGTCGGGAGACACCCAATGAGCCTTCTGATCCCCGTCTCTGCGGGCGAATTGATCGACAAGATCACCATTCTTCGCGTGAAGGCCGAACGGATTGGCGATCCAGCCAAGGAAGTTAACGTCCGTAAGGAGTTGGCCCTGTTGGAAACGGTCTGCACACAGACGATTGGCGGGATTGAGGGGCTAGAGCCCCTGACCGCCGAGTTGTTTGACGTCAATGCGGCGCTTTGGGACATCGAAGACGGCAAGCGCGATTGCGAGCGGCGGCAGGACTTCGGCCCAGCCTTCATCGCTCTGGCTCGGTCGGTCTATATCGAAAACGACCGCCGCGCGGCCATCAAGCGCCGGATCAATGATCTAACCGGCTCTGATATTGTTGAGGAAAAGAGCTATCAGCCCTATCAGGCCTAGGCCGCGCCGGAACCTGCTTGTCTAAACAGGCTCCGGGCGAGTTGAGGTCCTATTGCCCCTTGAACTGGGCGACGCGCTTTTGCAGGAAGGCGCTGACGCCCTCGATGAAGTCGTGGGACTTGCCTGCCTTGCGCTGGGTCTTGCGTTCGGTGTTGAGTTGCTCGGTCCAGTCGGCGTCGAGGCTTTCCCACATGATCTTGCGGATCAGGCCCAGTGCCATTGGACCGTTGGCCAGTTCCTTGGCCAGGGTCATGGCCGTGTCCATTAGCTCGGCATCGGCGACGCAGCGATTAATCAGGCCCCATTCCAGAGCCGTCGCCGCAGGGATCTTGTCGCCCAGCAGCGCCATTTCCATGGCGCGCGCCTTACCGATGATGCGTGGCAGGAGGTAGGTCGAACCGCCGTCTGGCACCAGACCGATCCGGCGGAAGGCTTGCAAGAAGTAACCGCTCTGGCCCGCAACAACGATGTCGCCAAGCAGGGCGAGGGAGCAGCCAACGCCTGCCGCTGCGCCATTGACGGCGGTGACGATGGGCATGGGGAAGTCGCGCATCATGCTGACCAGCGGATTATAGTGGGTTTCTAACGCCCGGCCTGCGTCAGGCTTGCCATCCGCCTCGACCTCGCGGCCTGAAGCGCCGCCGCCCGACAGATTGGCACCGGAGCAGAAACCGCGACCTTCGCCGGTTAGGATCACAGCGCGGGCGCTGACCGCTCCGAGGGCGACGCGATTGAAAGCGTCCAACAGTTCCGTGACCATTTCCAGACCGGCAGCGTTCATCGCGCTCGGATCGTTCATGGTGATCACCGCGACATTGTCGATGACGTCCAGCTTGATTTTTGAATAGTCCATCTGATCCTCCCATGCGCCCCTTGGGCTTTGGACCAAGCTAAGTCGGACTAACGCAACGGAATGCCAGCGATTTTTGAAGGTCGCGATCGACTATTCAGGCGGGCTGGAGGATCCAACATTGGTCACGCGGTTTCGACCATTGCGCTTTGACACATAGAGGGCGGCATCCGCCCGGTCTATGAGACTGTCAACAGTCTCGTTCGGCGTTCTTTGCGCGAGGCCCACCGAGACCGTAATCATCCCCAAATCTTCATTGGTGGAGCGGCGTTTGAGCATGCGCGTCGAAATTTCGTCCCGGATGTCATCGACGACCTTTTCGACCAGATTGGCGTTCTCATTTGGGAAAATGATGCAGAACTCTTCGCCGCCGTAACGGGCGGCAAACCTGGGGGCTTCAGCGATTCGACCTATGACGCTAGCGACGAAGCGGATCACCTGATCACCGGTTTGATGGCCCCAGGTGTCATTGAATTTCTTGAAGAAATCGATGTCGATGACGGCGAAGCTGAGGGGACGATCGCTTGCGTCAGCCTTTTCGCAAAGTAGGATGATCTCTTCGTCAAAGGCCTTGCGATTGGCGAGGGTCGTCAAGGCGTCTGTGCTGGCCTCGCGCCGCACCTGCTCAAGATGCAATTGAAGCCTTCTGACCTCAGCCGTGGACCTTTCGAGCAGGACCTCAAGACCACGATTTTCGTTTCTGACCACTTCTGTGGCAGTACTCAGGTCCTTGACGACACTGCGCACCGTGGTGGCCTCAACGTCTGCGGCTAAGGAGCGATCGGCAACATCCAGCGTCGCATTATAGGTCTTGCTGGTCTGTTGCGCCTTTTTAATCGCCGTGGTGACCGAGACCAATTCACGATTAAGTTGGTCTCCTGCCTCACGAACTTCATCGTCAAAGCGTCGATTGGGAAGGAATTCGACGGCTAGCCGGTCGCTCGTCTCTTCCGTGATCATCTTGTCGCGCTTAAGCAGACGCTGGATCTCGATCGCTAAATCCCCATCAGGATTGGCGACGGCATGCATCCAAATCTCGTAATTAAGCGGCGTTGGCCAAACCTGGTCGCGCTCCATGGCAGCAAGAGTGGCCTGACCAAGCTGGTAGGCCTGCATCCCACGCAATAGGCTATCAACATCAGCGGACATGAGGCGACTTTCTAACAGACACTGCACATAACCTTGGTTCGGCTAAGATCGTCAACCCAAGGGATAAGGTGCCTATATATCGCATCAGAGCGATCAAAACTATTCCAGTGGTTCCATATTGACCAAATAGCGTTAGCTTGAGGCTCAAGAGGATGAATATCCTATCTGCTCCATGGAGGATTGACCCGTGAACGCCAAGGCCCCTGTTGACTCGAATTCGGACACTGCACGGATGCACGCCATCTTGGCGCTTCAAAAGGCCGCCCATCTTCGTGACGGTGCGCCGTCTTTAGAGAAGCGGATCGATTGGCTCAATCGCTGCATCGGCCTGTTGGTTGACTATTCAGACGAGATCGAGCAGGCCTTGAATGCCGATTTTGGCGCGCGCTCGATTGAAGCCACACGATTTACCGATGTGGCCGGTTCGATTGGTCCTTTGAAGTTCGCCCGTGCCAATGTCGCCAAGTGGATGAAGACCGAAAAGCGCAAGACAACCCCCGCGATCTTGGCCCTGTTCGGCGCTAAGGCAGAGGTTCAGTTCCAGCCCAAGGGTGTGGTTGGTGTCATCAGTCCTTGGAACTTCCCGGTCAACCTGACCTTCGCGCCCCTCGCAGGCATCTTGGCAGCGGGCAATCGCGCCATGATCAAGCCTTCGGAATTTACGCCTGTGACCTCGGCCCTGATGGCCAAGATGTTTGCCTCCGTCTTTGCGGAGGAAGAGGTCGCGGTCATTACCGGCGGTCCTGAGGTCGGGCAGGCCTTTTCGGGGCTGGCTTTTGACCACATGATCTTTACCGGCGCGACCGGCGTCGCCAAGCATGTCATGCGTGCTGCCGCTGAAAACCTCGTTCCCTTGACCTTGGAGCTTGGCGGCAAGAGCCCTGTCATCTTGGGCAAGTCTGCGGACTTCGCCACGGCCGCCGCCCGGGTAATGAACGGTAAGACCTTGAACGCGGGTCAGATCTGCTTGGCGCCGGACTATGTGTTGACGCCTGAAGACAAGCTGGAAACCTTTGTCGGTGAGGCCCAGGCCTCGGTGGCCAAGATGTTCCCGACCATCAAGGACAATCCCGACTACACGGCCATTGTCGCCCAGCGCCATTATGATCGGATCATGGGCTATGTTGACGATGCTCGGTCCAAGGGCGCTCGGATTGTTCAGATCAATCCCGCCGACGAAGATTTCAGCCAGCAGGAACATCGCCGCATCCCGCCAACCCTGATCATCAATCCGACTGACGATATGAAGGTCATGCAGGAAGAGATCTTTGGTCCTGTCCTGCCGGTCAAGACCTACAAGACGGTACAAGACGCCATCGGCTATGTGAACGCCCATGATCGGCCCTTGGGTCTCTACTATTTCGGAGAGGATGCGACCGAACGGGACCTTGTCTTGAAGTCCACCACCTCAGGCGGGGTTAGCGTCAATGACGTGGTGATGCATGTGGCCCAAGAGGAACTGCCCTTCGGCGGTGTCGGGCCTGCGGGCATGGGCAGCTATCATGGCCATGACGGGTTCTTGGAGTTTAGCCATAAGAAGGCTGTCTTCACCCAGATGAAGAAGGACATCGGTCCACTGCTCCAGATGCGTCCGCCCTACGGTTCTGCAATCCGTAAATATCTGGCCGGTGAATTGAAGCGATAAAACAAGGCCCCCTACAGCGCTACGCGCCACCTCCACCAGAGGGGAAGATCTGGGTCGGCAAATCTTCCCCCTTTGGGGGAAGTCCCGGCCTAGCCGGTGTAGGGGTTCTTATCTAGAGAAAAAAGGCCCTCACCCAACCCTCTCCCACAGGGAGAGGGCTACGGTGGATGAGCCCTCGCCCCCTTGGGGG
>JBEGNZ010000038.1:0-27525 GCA_041182245.1 Pseudomonadota bacterium
CTTCGGGGAAAATGTTCTACCCAGTGTTCTACCCGCATGATTCAAACATTCTATCCAACGATTGAAAAACCATTGCATATCAATGTGTTAGATATGGTTTTGCGGGAAATAATTGGCGCGCCCGGAACGATTCGAACGTCCGACCCTCAGATTCGTAGTCTGATGCTCTATCCAGCTGAGCTACGGGCGCGCTGTTGCCCTGAGGCAAGGTGGCGGAACCTAGTCGGTGGGCCGCCTTTAGGCAAGCGTTAGTTCGCGCTTTTTTCGATAGGCTTTAGGCTGGCGCGGATTGGGGCTGTCGGTATGGTGAATTCTGTTGGTGGGATTGAGACATTGGGGATTGAGATGCGAAAGTCAGTGGGCGGTCTGGGCCTTGTATTTTGGGCCCTAGCCGGGGCGATGGTTCTATCTTCGCCCAGTTTCGCAGATCCCGCGCCCAAGGCGGTTGCTGAAAAAGCACCCACATCCTCCCCGACCCTCGCCCCCCACGCCATGGTTGCGGCGGCTAATCCCTTGGCGGTTGAGGCTGGGCTAGCGGTTCTCAAACGCGGGGGCTCAGCGGTAGATGCTGCCGTTGCCGTTCAGGCCACGCTGGGCCTAGTCGAGCCGCAGAGCTCTGGCCTCGGCGGCGGGGCCTTTTTGGTCTTTTATGATGCCAAGACCCGCGCCGTGACCGCCTACAATGGCCGCGAGACCGCGCCAGCCGGGGCGAGCGCGGACATGTTCATGCGCACCGATGCCAATGGGGTGGCAAAGCCCATCGGCTTTTTCGAGGCGGTTCTCAGTGGCCGCGCGACCGGCGTTCCCGGCGCAGTGGCGATGCTGTCTCTGGCCCAATCGCAACATGGCAAGTTGGCTTGGAAGGACCTGTTTGGCGATGCCGAGCGTCTAGCCTCCGATGGCTTCATCGTCAGTCCGCGTTTGGCAGGCATGATTAACAGTGCGGCACCCCAGGCCAAGTCCCCAGACGCCACCGCCTATTTCACCAAGGCCGACGGCACCCGCTATAAGGCGGGAGACCTGCTCAAGAACCCGGCCTATGCCGCAACGGTTCGTCGGATCGCCACCGAAGGGGCCAGCGCCCTCTATCAAGGCCCCTTGGCCGAGGCCATCGTCGCGCGGGTCCAGCAGGGCGATCTACCGGGCTCGCTGACCATGGCGGACTTTAAGGCCTATCAGCCCAAGGTGATGGCGGCCCTTTGTCGACCTTACCGGATTTACCGCGTCTGCGTGCCGCCCGTGCCTTCAGGCGGAACCGCCGTCTTGCAAGGTCTGGGCATCTTAGAGGGCACCGATATTGGGGCCCACGCCAATGACGCCGAGGGCTGGTATCTGTTCACGCAAGCCAGTCGCCTGATCTATGCCGACCGAGACCGCTATCTGGGCGACCCCGACTTTGTTAGAGTGCCCGTCGAGGGCCTGCTTGATCGTGATTATGTCGCCCAGCGCCGCGCCCTGATCGGTGAGACGGCCGGGCCTGCGCCGCAGTTCGGTCAGCCCAAGGGCGCGCCAAAGCTTGGCCCTGACGCGACCCACGAGCCCGGAGGCACGACCCATTTCGTGATCGTCGATGCCCAAGGCAATGTGGTGTCCATGACCACGACCGTCGAAAGCATATTTGGTTCGGGCCGCATGGTCGGCGGCTTTTTCCTCAACAACCAACTGACCGATTTCAGCTTCGCACCAACCAACAAGGACGGAACCGCAGCAGCCAATGCGGTTGGACCGGGCAAGCGGCCGCGCTCTTCCATGTCCCCGACCATCGTTCTGGACCAGAAGGGACAGTTCTATGCCGCCGTTGGATCGCCCGGTGGATCATCCATCCTGGCCTATAATCTCAAGGCGCTGGTTGGAGTCTTGGATTGGAAGATGCCGATGCAGCAGGCGGTGGCCCTGCCCAATCTGGTGTCGCGCGGCGAGGTCTATTCCGCCGAGACCCAGTTTATGACACCTGAAGTGATCGCGGATCTGGCCAAGAAGGGGGTGCCGCTCCGGGCGGCAGGCCTTGGCGAGGCCTCAGGCCTGCATGGGATCATCAAGCGTAAGGGCGGCTATGAGGGCGGGGCCGATCCGCGCCGCGAAGGGGTTGCTCGGGGGTACTAAGAGCCCCCCGATATCCGAGTTCCCAGCGCAGGCGGGGACCCAGACCCTTTCACGCAGACTGAAAACGGCCCGCTGGCCTCATGCTTGCGCGAAGACCGTGGAAGAAAACAAGGCCCTCACCCAACCCTCTCCCATAGGGAGAGGGCTAGAACCGATAAGCCCTCCCCCCCTTCAGGGGGAGAGGGTAGGGTGAGGGGGTCATCCACCCTCCCCTCCGCACACTCCCCCCGAAAGCGAGGCTCCATCGGGCCACAATCCGCCGGAGTGAACCGTTCTGGGTCCCCGCCGTCGCGGGGAACGCGGAGGAGCGAGCAGGTCTTGTTTTCGATCATCATCGCCCCACCATCACGATAGTCGCTTTCAGACTACGGCTTTCGTTGACAGGCCAGAACCGGAAGCTAAAAGTCCGAACAAGTTTTTGAAACACTGGGGAACCGATCCAATGAGCCAGGGCAAACCCGGCGCGGCCAAGGCCAGGCCGCTGTCACCCCACCTACAGGTATGGCGTTGGCACATCACTATGTGGGGCTCGATCCTTAACCGCGCCACGGGCGTTGCGCTCTATGTCGGTGCCTTGATCCTTGCCGGTTGGGCCGTAGCGCTCGCATCGGGCCAAGATTCCTACATTGCTTACACCGGAATGCTTGGCACGCCCTTGGGCCTGTTGGTCATGCTCGGCCTGACCTTCTCGCTCTATTATCATCTGGCAGCAGGCGTGCGGCACCTGTTCTGGGACGCAGGCAAGGGCTTTGATCCAAAGTTCTCGGATATGACGGGCGTTGCGGCTATCGGCTTTGCCGTTGTTGCCACCCTCGCCACCTGGGCAATCGCCTTTATGACGGGAGCCCTCTAATGAGCGATTTTCGCACGCCCCTCAGTCGCGCTCGCGGACTTGGCTCGGCCAAGCACGGGGTCAGCACATGGCTGTTCGAACGGGTCTCCTCGATCACTCTGGTTCCCATTGTCCTCTGGGCGGTTTTCTCAGGCTTAAAGCTCGCCAGCTCGGACTATGAGGCCGCTCGGGTCTGGATGCAGTCGCCGGTCAATGCCGTGCTAACCCTGCTTCTCATAATTGTTGGCATTTGGCACATGCATGTGGGTTTGCGGGTGGTGATTGAGGACTATATCTCAAAGCCGCTCAGCAGGGCCGCGTTGCTCTTGCTCAATATGTTTGTCTGCGGCCTGAGCGGGGCCCTGGCGGTATTCTCGATTCTTAAGGTCGCCTTAAGCGTCGGCGGCCTTGACGGCGGAGCCTTTTGATCATGTCTGAATATAAGTTCATCGACCATAAGTTTGACGTTGTCGTCGTTGGTGCTGGCGGCTCAGGCCTTCGCGCAGCGCTAGGCGCGGCTCAGGGCGGTCTAAAGACAGCCTGTATCTCCAAGGTCTTTCCAACCCGCTCGCACACGGTTGCAGCCCAGGGCGGCATCTCGGCCAGCCTTGGCAATATGGGTCAGGATGACTGGCGCTGGCACATGTATGACACCGTCAAGGGGTCGGACTGGTTAGGCGACCAAGACGCCATCGAATATCTCTGCCGCAATGCGCCCGCCGCCGTCTACGAGCTGGAACATTGGGGTGTGCCCTTCTCGCGCACCGAAGAGGGCAAGATCTATCAGCGCGCCTTTGGCGGCATGACCAAGAACTATGGCGAAGGCCCTGTGCAACGCACCTGCGCCGCCGCCGACCGCACCGGTCACGCCATGCTGCACACCATGTATGGTCAGGCCCTGTCCAAGGATGTCGAGTTCTTCATCGAATATTTCGCCCTCGACCTGATCATGGAAGATGGCCGCTGCCGGGGCGTCACCGCCTGGAAGCTCGATGACGGCACGCTGCACCGCTTCATGGCGCAGACCGTCGTTCTGGCCACCGGCGGCTATGGCCGCGCCTATTTCAGCGCCACCAGCGCCCACACCTGCACGGGCGATGGCAATGCCATGGTCCTGCGCGCGGGCCTGCCGCTGCAAGATATGGAATTTGTTCAGTTCCACCCCACCGGCATCTATGGGGCAGGCTGCCTCATCACCGAAGGGGCACGGGGCGAAGGCGGCTATCTGACCAACTCCGAGGGTGAGCGCTTCATGGAGCGTTACGCGCCGTCGGCCAAGGATCTGGCCAGCCGCGACGTGGTTAGCCGCGCCATGACCATCGAGATTCGTGAAGGTCGCGGCGTGGGCCCCAACAAGGACCACATCTTCCTGCACCTGGACCACCTCGACCCCAAGGTCCTGCATCAGCGCCTGCCCGGCATTTCCGAAACCGCCAAGATCTTTGCCGGTGTCGATGTGACCAAGCAGCCGATCCCGGTCCTGCCGACCGTCCACTACAATATGGGCGGCATTCCGACCAACTATCACGGTGAAGTGCTGACCAAGGTCGGCGGCGATGCCGACAGTGTGGTTCCCGGCCTGATGGCCGTGGGCGAAGCGGCCTGCGTTTCGGTGCACGGGGCCAACCGCCTCGGCTCCAACTCGCTGATCGATCTGGTCGTCTTTGGCCGCGCCGCCGGTATGCGCACGGCTGAGACCCTGACCGCCGGTGAGCGTCAAGCCGACCTGAAGCCGGAATCAACCGCCAGCCACATTGAGCGCTTCGACCGTCTGCGCAACGCCTCAGGCAAGAACTCCACCGCCTCCCTGCGTCTGGCCATGCAAAAGGCCATGCAAGAGGATGTGGCCGTGTTCCGTACGGGCGAGACCCTCGACAGCGGCGTCCAGCGTATGGATGCCGTGTTCAAGGATATGGGCGATATCGGCGTCAGCGACCGTGGCCTGATCTGGAACACCGACCTCTTGGAAACCCTAGAGTTTGACAACCTGATCAGCCAAGCCATTGTCACCGTCAACAGCGCGGCCAATCGTCAGGAAAGCCGAGGGGCCCACGCCCGCGAGGACTTCTCCGAGCGCGATGACGAGACCTGGATGAAGCACACGCTCGCCTGGTACGACGGCAAAACCGGCAAGGTGGCGATCGATTACCGCCCTGTCCATACCTACACCATGTCCAACGAGATCGCCTACATCGCGCCAAAAGCGCGGGTGTACTGATCCGCTGCCGCCAGATTAAGGAAAGCGCCTGATGGTTCAGCTGACGCTGCCGCAGAACTCCAAGGTCGTAAAAGGCCGTCATCACCCGGCTCCGGCCGGTGCGAAGAAGGTCAAGACCTTCAAAATCTACCGCTATGACCCTGAGTCGGGCGGTAATCCGCGCTGGGACACCTATGACGTGGCCGTCGACCAGTGCGGCCCGATGGTGCTCGACGCCCTGATCCACATCAAGAATACGATGGACCCGACCTTGGCGTTCCGTCGCTCTTGCCGTGAAGGGGTCTGTGGCTCCTGCGCCATGAATATTGGTGGGCGCAATACGCTCGCCTGTACCAGTGGCTGGGCCGAAGTGTCGGGCAAGGATGTGCAGATCTCTCCCCTGCCCAGCCAGCCGATCATCAAGGACCTGATCCCTGACCTGACCCTGTTCTTCGCACAATATGCCTCGATCGAGCCATGGCTTCAGACCAAGACCCCCGAGCCTGAAGGCGAATGGATCCAGTCGCCGGAAGACCGCGAACATATAGACGGCCTCTATGAGTGCATCCTGTGCGCCTGCTGCTCGACCTCATGCCCGAGCTACTGGTGGAACGGCGACAAGTATCTGGGCCCTGCAACCCTGCTACATGCCTATCGCTGGCTGATCGACAGCCGCGATGAGGCCACCGGCAAGCGTCTGGACGAGCTCGAAGACCCCTTCAAGCTCTATCGCTGCCACACGATCATGAACTGCGCTCAGGTCTGCCCCAAGGGCCTGAACCCCGCTAAGGCCATTGCCGAGATCAAGAAGATGCTGGTGGAGCGGGTGGTCTAGTCAGCCCACATTCACTGTTGCACTTTAAGCCCCGCTGAACCGAAAGGTCGGCGGGGTTTTTTGTGCACCTACCCCGTTTTCACCGCGAAGACGGGGACCCAGATTTTTTTTCGTAGCTTGGAAACGAGGCCCTCACCCAACCCTCTCCCTCAGGGAGAGGGCTCAGCGGTTCTAGCCCTCGCCCCCTTGGGGGAGAGGGTTGGGTGAGGGGGATTTTGAAACAAGCCCCCTTCGGCCCTTCGCGCCACTTCCCCCACAGGAGGAAGATCTTGGAGCTTTAAATCTTCCCCCTCTGGGGGAAGTACCGGCAAAGCCGGGGTAGGGAGTCTTTTTACAGACCCGGCAGCTTCAGCTTGCTGCTCTGCTCACGCTTGATCGTCACCGGCTTGTCGCCAAGCAACTTCTTGAGGCGAGCCTCTTCCGTCGCTGGATCGATAGGTTCTACCCCGGCCGCAGCAGCAGCCGCATCAGAGGCCAGTTGGGGGCCTTGGGTCTCGGGCTTGTCCTTGCGCCAGAACATCACGCGATCCGCAAAGGAGCGGTCCTTGTGGGCCAGATCACCGAACTCATCATCCACCACAAAGCGGACCAGCGGATCAGCCTTGTCGGCCCCTGCTCGCGCGACCAAAATCTTTTCGCCCTCAGAGCGGACTTCACCTTGGCGATAGCCCAGAAGGGCGGCACGTGCGGCGCTTTCAGGCTGAAGCTCTTGTGGACGCGGCTCGCCCGGTGCGGGCGGACGCAGGGCATAGTCGGGTGGAACCACCAGCGGCGCCTTGGTCACCACACGGAACTCATCAGGGACAACCTTGGTCATACCAAGGGCCTTGGAGGCGGATTGGCAGCCCGACAGGCCAAGCCCGGCCAGCAGGACAACGGCAACAGCCACGCGATTGATCTTCATCTATAGGCTCCTAGAGACCGCCCCCGGCCTGTCTTATGACTCTGGTTACCCCATTGTGGGGCCTACTGCCAATCACCTTCGACAACGAAGGCGTCAAGAACCGCTTTGCGTGTCGGAACTGGCCTTCGCCGTCGGCGTTTCTGGGGTTAGCAGGTTGTCGATCAGCAGCAATATCACGCCAATGGTGATGGCGCTGTCCGCCAAATTGAACACCCACGGAAAATGCAGCGCAGAAGCGTCGATGAAATCGCAGACTGCGCCCCAACGCACCCGATCAATCAGGTTTCCAATCGCCCCGCCAAGAATCAGTCCCACCGAGATCGCAAGCCTTGGCCGCTCTATCTTGCGGGCCCAGTTGATCAGGAACAGCGAGACACCGAGCGAAAAGGCCACCAAGGCCCAGCGCATCAGATCCGCATCAGCACGAAAAAGGCCAAAGCTGACGCCTCGGTTCCAGACCAGCGTCAGACGCAGCGGCCCTGCAATATCCACCGAGCCAAAGAGCGGCAGGTTCAAGCCATTCAAGATCCACGCCTTGGACACCTGATCGGCAAAGACCACGGCGAAACCGAGCCCATAGGCCAGCGGACCCAAGGGACGGTGACGGACGGCGGCATCTAAGGTCATTTATGATCCCACGCAGCAACGACGGCAGCATCGCGCAAGGACAGGTCCGGATAGCGCGGGTCAGTGCCAACTTCGGGCAGGATACGCCAAGAGCGGGCACATTTGCTACCTTCAGCCTTCAGCGGTTCGACAGCCACGCCGACCTGACCGGGCAGGCGGAAGGCGTCGCTTGGCCCCTCCCCCAGCTTCAGTACGGCTTGGCTGGTCCGGAAGGCTTCGGCAGCATCGATCCGCTCGAACGCCTTCAGGGCCGCTGGGTCGGTCAGCCAGACCACGGGCGCGGCCTCTAACGCGGATCCGATGCGCTTTTCACGGCGCTCCAGTTCCAGCGCACCGTTGACCACCGGCAAAACCTTGGCGACCTGGCTCCACCAGTCGGCGAGGCTGGGATCAAGCCAGTCGGCAGGCACCTCTGGGATCACACGAAGGCAGTTGGAGCCTGCATCCGGGAACCGTGTGGTCCAGGCCTCTTCCATCGTAAAGGACGACAGGGGGGCCAACCACGCGGTCAGGCGCATAAAGACCTCGTCCATCACCGTGCGGCAGGCCCGGCGGCGCAGGCTGTCTGGCCCATCGCAATAGAGGACGTCGCGGCGGACATCGAAATAGAGGGCCGACAGATCGTTTGTGCAGAAGTCCAGCACGGCCCGGAACACATCACTGAACCGGTACTGACCATAGGAGGCCCGGACCTCGGCATCCAACTCGGCCAGACGGTGCAACATCAGCTGCTCCAGCGGCTCCATCTGGTCGCGTGAGACCCGCTCGGCCTCGTCAAAGCCCGCCAGACCGCCCAGCAGGTAACGGACCGTGTTGCGCAGCTTGCGATAGCCATCGACCACCGTTTGCAGCACGGTCTTGCCGATCTTCTGGTCTTCGGAATAGTCGACCGTGGCGGCCCAGAGGCGCAGGATGTCAGCGCCATTTTCCTTGATGATGACCTGTGGCTCGACCGCATTGCCGAGCGACTTGGACATCTTCTCGCCCTTCTCGTTCAGGGTCATGCCATGGGTGATGACCGCCTTATAGGGGGCGGTGCCACGGGTGCCGCAGGCTTCGAGCAGGCTAGACTGGAACCAGCCGCGATGCTGGTCGGAGCCTTCCAGATAGACATCGGCTGGCCAATGGCTGTCAGGCCGGTTCTCGATGGTGAAGGCGTGGGTACAGCCCGAATCGAACCAGACATCGAGGATGTCCTCGACCTTTTCATAATGGTCCGGATCATAGCCCGCGCCGAGGAAGTCGCTGTCCGGGCGGGTGAACCAGGCATCTGCCCCTTCGGCCTCGATGGCCGCAAGGATGCGTTTGTTGACCTCGATGTCATAGAGCGGCTGGCCGGTAACCTTATCGACAAACATGGCCAGGGGCGTGCCCCAGGCGCGTTGGCGGCTGATCAGCCAGTCCGGGCGACCCTCAACCATCGAGCGGATACGATTGCGGCCCATCTCCGGATAGAACGCCGTCTGATCGATGGCGGCCAAGGCCTTGTCGCGCAGGCTGTTACCCGCCTCATCCGCATGGTCCATGCGGATGAACCATTGCGGCGTATTGCGGAAAATCACTGGGGCCTTTGAGCGCCAGGAGTGGGGATAGGAGTGCTCAAGCCGGCCACGGGCCAGAAGGGTCCCGGCCTCGATCATCCTGTCCATCACCGCGCTATTGGCCGGTCCGAACTTGCCAGATTTCTTGCCTTCGGTTTCTAGAACCTTGAGGCCCGCAAAGAGCGGCACATGGGGATAGTAGGCACCGTCGGCATCGACCGTTTCGGGAACCTCGCGGTGACCATGGGCCAGCCAGACCTGATAGTCGTCCTGACCGTGCCCCGGAGCCGTATGGACAAAGCCGGTACCGGCATCGTCGGTGACATGATCACCGGACAGCATGGGCACCGCAAAGCCGTAACCTTCGTCGAGCGTGGCCAGCGGGTGGGCCATCACCATGCCTTGGCAGTCAGCCGTTTGCAGGCGCTTCCAAGAGGCGATCTTGGCAGCAGAGGCCACGTCAGCGGCCAGCTTATCGGCAACGATGAACCGTTCACCGGGCTTAGACCAAGGCTCAAAGGCCAGACCGGTCTCCATGGTCTCGACCTCATAGAGGCCATAGGCGATCTCTGGATTATAGCTGACCGCGCGATTGGCCGGGATAGTCCAAGGCGTCGTTGTCCAGATCACCACATCCGCGCCGAGCAGAGCCTCGTCACCCTGTTTGACCGGGAAACGGACCCAGACAGTGGGCGAGACATGGTCGTGATATTCGACCTCGGCGTCGGCCAGAGCCGTGCGCTCCACCGGGCTCCACATGACCGGCTTTGAGCCGCGATAGAGCTGGTGCGAGGCGATGAACTTGTGGAACTCGGCCACGATCTTGGCTTCGGTGGCAAAGTCCATGGTCGCATAGGGCTCGTCCCAACGGCCCAGAACGCCCAGACGCTTAAACTCCTCGCGCTGGACATTGATCCATTCGGCGGCAAATTCGCGGCAACGCTCGCGGAACTCGGCCTTGGGTACATCTTCCTTGCGGCGGCCCTGATTGCGGAACTTCTCTTCGATCTTCCACTCGATGGGCAGGCCGTGGCAGTCCCAGCCGGGCACATAGTCGACGTCATAGCCCAGCAAAAACCGTGACCGGACGACGAAATCCTTGAGGATCTTGTTTAGGGCATGACCGATATGGATCTGGCCATTGGCATAGGGAGGGCCGTCATGGTGCACGAACAGGGGCGCTCCTGCCGCTTGCCTAGCCTGGCGCATGGTCTTGTAGAGATCCGGCTCCGCCCAGCGGGCCAAGATCTCAGGTTCCTTCTGCGGCAGACCTCCGCGCATAGGGAAAGGCGTATCGGGCAAGAACACGGTATCGCGATAGTCACGAGGGGTAGCGGGGGCGGCAGCATCGTCCATGACGAAAATTCCAGATAAAGGGGGCCACGCGGGCCAGAACGGACAGGTCCCTAACAGCAAGGACCTTGACCGGTCCGGCTGGGGTCGAAAAGGCGAAAAGGCAACAATCCCGGCGCGTACCAAACTCAAAGGCGGCTAGGCCTTCGAACAGCGGCATCACACCGGGCGCTTAATTCGCCTCAAGGTCCGAATAATCAACATAGTCTAGACTTATCAGCACAGGGCCATGATCGCCATAGGCTTGACGGGGTTTAAAACTCGGGCAGCAAGAGGGCCCGGGCGGCCCGCTCATCCTCGTAGATCTGCGCGATCATCGCGTCCAATCCATCGAATTTTTCCTCCGGGCGCAAGAAGGCGACCAGTTCGGTCTCGATCGTCTGGCCATAGAGGTCTTCGCTAAAATCGAACAGCCAGGTCTCAAGCCGCGCATCGACAAGACCCGTTGTGGGATTTTGGCCAAGATTGGCCACACCCGCCACGATCCGGCCATCTGCAAGACGGGTGCGGGTGGCATAGACGCCAAGCTTTGGTCGCACATAGTCACCAAGCGCGACATTAGCGGTGGGAAAGCCGAGCGTCCGGCCCAGCTTTTGGCCCTCGACGACGACCCCTTCAATGGCAAAGCCCCGGCCCAAGATGGCGCTGGCTCGTTCGGGCTGGCCTGCGACAAGCGCATCACGCACCGCTGAAGATGAGAACTTGGCCTCCTGATCATCCCCGACCGCCTTTGCGATCGAGACGCCAAAACCAAAGCGCTCGCCATAGCGGCTCAAGGCTTCCGGATCGCCGGTGCGGCCAGCCCCAAAGGTAATGTCAAAGCCCGCCGCGACATGGTGAACACCAAGGCCTTCGGACAGGACCTCATGGGCGAAACGTTCATCGCTCATAGCGGCCATCTCGGCCTCGAAGGGCAGAACATAAAAAAGGTCAACACCCATGTCGGACAGGGCCCGGGCCTGCTGGCCCACGGTCATCAACCGAAAGGGCTGCGCATCAGGCTGAAACCAGCGGCGCGGATGGGGCTCAAAACTGATCACACCAAGGGGCTTGCCCGCCGTGCGCGCCGCCTCTGCCGCCAAGGCAATGACCCGTTGATGGCCACGGTGTACACCGTCAAAATTGCCCAGCGCAACGGATGCGCCCTTTACGGCTGCTGCAATGCCGCGCCAGTCTGCCACCAGCTTCATGGGGTCTATTCCGGCTTGCGGGGGGCCATGACCAAGGCCTCGCCCTCAATCACGGGCTTACCGCCGACATAGCAGACGGTCTCGATGGTAACGCGGCCCTTTTCCAGATCGATGGCAGTAACCACGGCCTTGGTGGTGACCTCATCACCGATCTTGACCGGACGTTTAAAGCGCAGAGCCTGCTGCATATAGATGGTGCCGGGTCCGGGCAGTTGGGTGCCAATCACGGCCGAAATATAGGCCGCCGACAGCATGCCGTGGGCGATGCGGGTCTTAAACGGGGTTTGAGCGGCATAGGCATCATCCAGATGGACTGGATTATTATCTCCCGACACCTCAGCGAACATAAGGATATCGGTCTCGTTAACCGTCCGCACCATTTCGGCCGATTGGCCAAGGCTCAACTCGTCGAGATAAACGCTCTTCACCGCTAATTCCTCATCTATGTTCGGACATCTTGTAGCGCGGTCGCGGACAAATGCGAACGCCGCATTTGGCTCTATTTCGTGGCTACCAGACCAAATCCATCATGGCGTAGGTCGCAGAGACGCCTGATGAGGCCAAAAGCTGGGCCGTGCGACCCGCATCCATCCGACCCGACCCATCAACCGTATCCGCCGAATGGATACCTGCTGCGATAAAGAGGCAGTCGAGGCCCTGAAGATTGGCACCGCGCACATCGGTAGGCGCGCCATCTCCGACACAGAGCACCCGCGATGGATCGACGGGACTGCCCAAGATGCGAGAGGCTTCGGCAAGACACAGATCATAGATCGGGGCATGGGGCTTGCCCGCCATGAGAACCGTTCCACCCATCTGGGCATAGAGATCGGCCAAGGCACCACCGCAATAGATCAGCTTGCCACCGCGCTGCACGACCTTGTCTGGATTGGCGCAGATCATGTCTAGGCCTCGCTCAAGCGCCTGTTCAAACCGCGCGCGGTAGTCTTCAGGCGTTTCCACCTCGTCGTCGAAGGGACCGGTGCAGGAGATGAAATCAGCCGCCTCTGGACCGGCGAAAGACAGACCAAGACCCTCATAGAGGATGGCGTCGCGATCAGGACCGATGGTCCAGGCCGATTGAGGCGCTCTGGCCGACAGAAGCGCGCGCGTGGCATCGCCTGAACTGACAAACGCGCTCCACGCCCGGTCGGGAACACCAAGATCATGCAGTTGCGGAACGACATCGGCTGAGGGGCGCGGCGCGTTGGAGATCAGGATGACCGGTCCGACCTCTACCCCAAACCGTGCTAGGGCCTCATAGGCGTGCGGAAAGCTTTCGCGGCCATTGTGAATGACACCCCAGACATCGGACAGGATGACGTCATAACGGTCAGAGAGGTCCCGCAGGCCGTTGATTAAAACGGGTTCGGGGGAGGTTTGGGCAGAAAATGATGCGCTCATGACCATGGGCTACAGCGCCAAGCGGGCCGGATCAAGTCACCCTGATCAATCAGTCCCTAACGGGTGCCCGTACGGCGAATATTCTGGACTGCATATTCGACGGGAGGTGCCGTCGCCGTCAGGACGGAGTCACGGATGGCACGAGGTTCACCGAACAGGTGGCCCTGCCCGTAAGCAATATTGAGTTCCAGAACGTCGATCACGTGCCGCTCGCTCTCGACCTTCTCGGCGATGATGTCGACCCCGTAGCGGCGAGCCAGATCGGCAAAGTCAGCCGCATCGAGGTCGCGCAAGCTCCGAAGGGCGGTGCGCCCCTCAACATCCAACAGTTGGTCCAGCAACACATCCGCACCGATCTTCAGATAGCGGACATCGGCCTGAGCCAGCTCTTGGAAGTCGAGATCAAGGTTCGTGACCTTGTCCAATGAGAACCTGAAGCCCAGTTCCGTCAGCAGTGCCATATTGCGCGCAGCAACGGGTCCCCGCGCCTCAAAGCTGTCTTGACCCAGTTCGAAGATCAGAGCCCCGGACAGGTCGCGGTTCTCGGCCATAAATTCACGGAACTGTGGGAAGAAAGCTTCGTCGCCAAGCGAACTGAGCGAGATGTTGCAGAAGATGCCAACCTTGCGATCCTGACGCGCCAACCGGCGGACGATCTGGACACAGCGGAACAGCAGCAGGTTGTCGATCACCGACACCAGACCATCGGGTTCGGCCACTTCGAGATATTCGGCGGGCAACATCACCCGGCCGCGCTTGTCCCGAAGGCGCGAGAAGCTCTCGTAAAACACGGTTCGGCGCTGAGGAAGGGCCACCACCGGCTGCAGGAACAGATCGACGCGGTTCTCGGTCAGGGCCAGACGGACGGTCTCAAGCAGCTCGGTCGTGGTCTCGTGGGCCGTCACCAGCTCAGCAACCGGACGACGCGAGCGCTGGGTGGCCATGCCTTGGCTCATCCGCTGGACCAGATCTTCCAGAACCCGGACTTCGCTGGTCAGCTCTTCGGATTGGCGAGCTGCCTCTTCTTGCATGTCTTCGGCTAGATCTTCGATCCGGTCGCTCATCTGACGAAGCTGTTCAGTCAGCAGCAGATTGGCGCGGCGCAGGGAGGAGATTTCTAGGGCGTTACTTTCCGCATCAATGCGGCGGCGGATCCCGCCATGGATTGAGAAGGCAAAACCTAGGCCACCGACCAAGGCCGCAACACCAGGCCCCCAGCCGCCGCCTGCGCGCCAAATATAAACAGCAAGCGCAGACGCCAGACAGAGATACGCCGTCCCCAAAAGTCCTACGGTGACCTTGCCCATCTACCCGCCCATTCGAATCACTCAGAGTATCGTCTGGTTAACGGGGGGAAGTCGAACGGAATGCGGGTATTTCGGCCAGAACATCCCAATAATTTCGAATTTACGCACAGAGTAATGCAGGATTAGGGGTGAAAAGCCCCCAACCCCGACATTACAAGTCGTTAGCTTAGCTCAGCGCCAATTCAATGCGCGAGGCTTGGGCGAGCAGAGCTCCGTGGGGCGCTGGCTTTTCAGGTGCCGAAGGGGTGGGCCAGAGGGCAACGAACCGATCCATCTCGGGCTTTGCAGCCGCTAGCGACGGGTCAGACTTAGCGGCATCGAGCAGAGCCGCACGGGCCGAAAGGGCCGCCCCGAGCGCGTGCTGATATTCTATCGGGTCAACGCCACCATCGACGACAACACCCTTATAAAGGCCTGATGAAATCTCGAGCAGGCCTCGAATTACGGCCTTCCGATCACCGCCAGCCTTGGCAAGACCCGCATCTAGGGCGTTCAAGGCCGCCTTCAGATCGCCGCTCGCACCGGTATCGGCCGCCTTACGCAGCAGCGCCTCATCAATGCCAGCGGCCTTAAAGGGCTCGGAGCTCTTGTCATAGGCTTCCAGCATGCCTTGGGCGACCAGAATGGCCGCCGCCTCTGGGCCGTCCTTTTGTGCCATCGCCACAAGGACGAAGCCACGCAGATGGGCAATATGCAGGGCGTTGATACTATCAGCGGGAATGGCGGAATAGGCTGAAACCGCGCCAGTTTCGCCGGTTTCGCCCGCCTCACCGGTGCCGACCGAAGGGGCGACCGCAGGGGTTTCAGGGCTCTCAGCAGTGGCTTTCGGCGCGCTCGATGGGGGGGAGCATGCGACAAGTGCGCCCGTCGAGATCAAAACGGCGGCACTAACACCGGTCCAGAGTTTCGGTCGAAAGCTGGTCATGGCAAGGGTCTCTCCTGATGGCGGCAATCAATCACATGCCAATTGCTATTGCAAGTCGTTCGCAAAAATGGGACCAAGTGACATGTTGACGCTGACCGATGTGCTTTCGCCCGAAGATGTGGCTACCGTCTTGGCGGGTCTGGCCGATTGCCGCTTTCGCGATGGGCGTCAGACGGCGGGGGCGTCAGCCCGGGCCGTGAAGAGCAATCTTCAGTCCGACGGCACCGATCCCAAGGTGCAGGCCCTAGCCCGGTTCGTACGCAAGGCCCTAGAGCGTCACCCCCTGTTCCAGACCTATGTGCGCCCTGCCCGCTGGGCCAACCTGATGTTCAACCGCTATGAGGTTGGCGACGCCTACGGCCTTCATGTTGACGATGCGCTGATGGGTACGGGCGAGAACCGCCTGCGGTCGGACCTGTCCTTCACCCTGTTTCTGTCCGATCCGGAGAGCTATGAGGGCGGCGGGCTGGTTGTCGATAGCTTGGACGGGGAACGTCTTGCCAAGCCTCAGGCCGGGACGCTGATTCTCTATCCGACGGGCGCTTTACACAAGGTCGAGCCAGTGACAGCCGGAGCCCGCATGGCCTGCGTCGGATGGGTTCAGAGCCAGATACGGCGCGAAGACCAGCGTGAGATCCTGTTTGATATGGCTCGAACCCGAGGTGCCTTGCCTGCTGGCGAGGCACGCCTTCTGCTCGACAAGTCGATCAGCGCGCTTTTGAGAATGTGGTCTGAAGTCTAGACCTAGCGGGTGGGCCCTAAGCGAGTGGGGCCTTAGCGAGTGGGAACGGGTGTATCGCCGCGATAGTCGTAGAAGCCGCGCCCGACCTTCTTGCCCAGCCAGCCAGCCTCAACATATTTTACCAGCAACGGACAGGGGCGGTACTTGGAATCCGCCAGCCCGTCGTGCAGCACGTTCATGATCGACAGGATCGTGTCCAGACCGATGAAATCGCCCAGTTCCAGTGGCCCCATCGGATGGTTCGCGCCGAGCTTCATGGCGGTGTCAATAGCCTCAACCGTGCCGACGCCTTCATAGAGGGTATAGATCGCCTCATTGATCATCGGAACCAGAACCCGATTGACGATAAAGGCTGGGAAATCCTCGGCATTGGCTGTGGTCTTGCCCAAGGAGCGAGCGAAGGTCACGGCGGTTTCATAGGTGCCAACGTCAGTCGCAATGCCGCGAATGATCTCGACCAGCTTCATCAGCGGCACGGGATTCATGAAGTGCAGGCCAATGAACCGCTCAGGCCGGTCCGTCGATGAGGCCAGGCGGGTGATCGAAATGGACGAGGTGTTAGAAGCCAACAGGGTGTCCGGCTTTAGATGGGGATGAAGGGACTTAAAGATCGCCTTCTTGATCTCTTCATTTTCGGTGGCCGCTTCGATGGCCAGATCGGTCTCGCCGACGGCTGCCAGATCGTTACAGGCCGAAATGCGCTTTAGCCCAGCCTCCATGGCTTCGGGCGTGATGAGACCGCGAGAGACCTGACGGACCATGTTGCGCTCGATCTGCAACAGCCCAGCCTTCACCTTTTCAGGATCGAGGTCATTTAGCCGAACATCATATCCAGCCAAAGCACAGACGTGGGCAATGCCCGAACCCATCTGGCCTGCGCCGACAATGCCGACCGTATTAATCTCAGTCATTATGCCCACACCCCGGGTCAAACGATTACGAGACCCCGTTGGATCTCAAACACGAAGCCTGCCTTGTAGCACGACTTCCCTGTGGCAACGAAGACCTTTGCTGCATTGCAGCGCAAGCCTGATTTCCCGCTACCCTAGCAGGGCTTTCCAAAACGAAAAGCCCCGCCAGCGAAACACTGGCGGGGCCCATCATAATTACCGTCTCAGAGGCGACTTAGACGCCAGCCTTAACCAGTTCGTCCATCAGCTCAGGCAGGGCGGCCTTATAGTCCGCGACCAGACCGAAATCTGCGACCTGGAAAATCGGCGCGTCGGCATCCTTGTTGATGGCGACGATGACCTTCGAGTCCTTCATGCCCGCCAGATGCTGGATGGCACCGGAGATGCCAATGGCCACATAGAGCTGTGGCGCGACGACCTTACCGGTTTGACCGACCTGATAGTCGTTCGGGGCATAGCCCGCATCGACCGCAGCGCGGCTGGCACCGACGGCGGCACCGAGCTTGTCGGCCAAAGGCTCAATGACCCGCTGGAACTCTTCCGCCGACCCTAGAGCCCGGCCACCGGAGACCACGATCTTGGCCGCCGACAGTTCAGGGCGGTCAGACTTGACGATCTCGTCAGACACGAAGCGGGTGTGGGCCATAGCGCCAGCGGCACCAACCGTTTCGACAGAAGCCGATCCACCTTCACCAGCGGCCTTGAAGGCCGTGGCGCGGACGGTAATGATCTTCTTGGCGTCGGAGGATTGGACGGTCTCGAGCGCGTTACCGGCATAGATCGGACGCACGAAGGTCGAGGCATCGACCACTTCGATAATTTCCGAAATGGGGGCGACGTCGAGCTTGGCCGCGATACGCGGCGCATAGTTCTTACCCGCCGAGGTGGCGGGGATCAGAACAGCGTCGTAGCCGCCTGAAAGGGCGACCACGGTTTCGGTAACCGCTTCAGCAACCTGCTTACCCAAATCAGCGCTCTCGGCGACGAGCACCTTGCGAACGCCTGCGATCTTAGCGGCTTCGGCAGCCACGGCGGCGACGCCTTGGCCCGCAACCAGCACATCCACATCGCCCGAGATCGCCAAAGCGGCCGTGACGGTCTTGTGGGTATTATCTTTCAACGACGCATTGTCGTGATCGGCGATGACGAGAACAGCCATTAGAGGACCCCCGCTTCATTCTTCAATTTCGACACCAGTTCCGCTGCCGACTCGACCTTCGCGCCACCTTGACGCTTTGGTGGTTCAACAACCTTGAGCACCTTCAGACGGGCTGCCGTGTCGACGCCGTAGTCGCCCGGAGCCTTAATGTCGATCGGCTTCTTCTTGGCCTTCATGATGTTGGGCAGCGAAGCATAGCGCGGCTCATTCAAACGAAGGTCCGCCGTGACCACGGCAGGAAGATCGACGCTGAGGGTCTGAAGACCACCGTCAACCTCGCGCGTGACCTCGGCCTTGTCGCCCGTGATCTCGATCTTGGAAGCAAAGGTGGCTTGCGGCCAATCCAGCA
This sequence comes from Pseudomonadota bacterium, assembly GCA_041182245.1. Classification (GTDB taxonomy): domain Bacteria; phylum Pseudomonadota; class Alphaproteobacteria; order Caulobacterales; family Caulobacteraceae; genus CAISGS01. The sequence goes on from JBEGNZ010000038.1 coordinate 18,380, forward strand.
GCGCGGCCAGCATTTGACCCACGGCATTATTGTCGCCGTCGATGGCCTGCTTGCCCATCACCACCAGTCCAGGAGCCTCTTCGCCGATAACGGCCTTCAGAAGCTTGGCAACGGCCAGCGGCTCGAGGTCCTCATCGGTCTGGATGAGGATGCCACGATCAGCACCCATGGCCAGAGCCGTGCGGATGGTTTCCTGCGCTTGGACCGGGCCGATGGAAACGGCCACGACTTCCGTCGCAACGCCCTTCTCCTTCAGACGCACGGCCTCTTCGACCGCGATCTCGCAGAATGGATTCATGGACATCTTGACGTTCGCAAGATCCACGCCGGTTTGGTCGGACTTAACCCGAACCTTGACGTTGTAGTCGACAACCCGTTTGACCGGGACCAGAACCTTCATGGGTCTATATCGCCTCAGCTTATGAACATGGAAATTAACAGTCCCATACACCAACGCACAGAACTGTAAAATGGCGCGGCAAACTGACAACAGCGGGCCACGATGTCAACTTAGCACGGTCATTTGTTCGGACAAATTTTTTGATGAAAATTTCCGATTCTCTTTCGTGAATCCTTGCAGGGGCGATGCGCTTTGATCATAGAGAGCCCATGAACAAGACCATCAACCGTCTGAAATGGATGTTTATCTCGGCCTTCGCCTTCAGTTGCGTGGCCGTGGTGCTCTATCATGTCTATTATATTAATCCGCGAGACCGATGCGAAGTGGCGGGTCACTGGTGGGATCCACAGACCCGCATCTGCGGCGTGCCGATCACCCTCTCAACCCTGACTGGCCGGAAGGACGAGGCCCCGCCAAAAGTCGAGGCGAAAAAGCCTTAACGGGTCGCGCCAGGCTTCCACATAACGTCGGCCTTGCCCTTATCATTGCACCAGCGCGATGCCACGAATAGCAGGTCGGATAGGCGGTTCAGATAGCGAATCACCGGTTCTGACACGGTCTCACCCTCAATCTGGGCCAGATAGACGGTCGTACGCTCAGCCCGCCGACAGACCGTGCGTGCCAGATGCAGGGCCGCTGAGGCCGGACTTCCCGCGGGCAGTACGAACGAGGTCAGATCGTCGAGCTGGTCGTTGAGGCTGTCCAGTTCTTGCTCCAACCGGTCCACTTGGCCTTGCAAGATACGCAAGGCTTCCCACGGCAAGGGGGCCCCACGTTCCGGTGCCGCTAAATCAGCGCCCAGGTCGAACAGGTCGTTTTGGACCCGCTCCAAGATAGAATCGAGGACCGCATCATCCTTGGTATGGAGACGCGCAAGGCCGATACAGGCATTGGCCTCGTCCACCGCGCCATAGGCCTCGACCCGAGGGTTATACTTATCCACCTCTTCGCCGGTGCTCAGACGCGTTCGGCCACCATCACCGGTGCGCGTGTAGATCCGGTTGAGCGTAACCATCAGCTATAGTGGGCCTTAACCAACATGCCGGCACAGAGGATCAGCACAGCAATGAATTGCAGCAGAACCCGCAAGCGCATCAGCTTGTTGGAATAGGACCGACCGAAATCACCCCCGCGAAACAGGGCATAGATCCCGAAGCCGAGGGTCACCAACACAGCCATAAGGCTGATGGGAACCAAGATATTGAACAGCTGTTGCATGGTTCCACTCTACCTGAATTTTTCAACCGTCGCCAATCCGGTCCGACTAGGCGTTGGGACCATCTTCCAACAGGCGGCGGGCAATGACCTGAGCTTGAATTTCGCCAGCGCCCTCAAAGATGTTGAGAATGCGGGCGTCCTGGAGGACCCGGCTGATCGTATATTCGAGCGCAAAGCCATTGCCGCCATGGATCTGCAAGGCGTTGTCAGCGCTTGCCCAAGCCACGCGGGCGGCTAGGAGCTTGGCCATACCCGCCTCAAGATCGCAGCGCTTGCCGTCATCCTTGGCGCGGGCCGCGAAATAGGTCAGTTGGCGCACGCCCATGATCTCGGCAGCCATCATGGCTAGCTTGTTGTAAACACGCGGGAATTCAAAGATCGGCTGGCCAAACTGCTTGCGGTCAAGGGCATAGCCCAGCCCAAGCTCCATCGCATTCTGGGCCACACCGACGGCGCGGGCAGCCGTCTGTATGCGGGCGCTTTCAAAGGTGGCCATCAGTTGTTTGAAGCCCTGCCCCTCAACTCCGCCGAGCAGATTTTCGGCTGGCACCTTAAAGCCGTCAAAGCCCAGCTCATATTCCTTCATGCCCCGATAGCCGAGCACTTCGATCTCGCCGCCGGTCATGCCCTCAGTCGGAAAGTCGGTCTGGTCGTTGCCGCGCAGCTTGGGCGCTAGGAACATGGACAGGCCGCGATAGTCGCTCGTATTGGGATCGGTGCGTACCAGCATGGTCATCACATCTGCGCGAGACGCATGGGTGATCCAGGTCTTGTTACCCGTCACGACATAGTTGGCCCCGTCCAGAACGGCACGGGTGCGCAGCGAACCGAGGTCCGAGCCGGTATTGGGTTCCGTGAAGACGGCGGTGGGCAGGATTTCCGCCGCTGCGATCTTGGGCAGCCAATAGTCCTTCTGGGCCTGGGTGCCGCCGGTGAGAATCAGTTCGGCAGCGATTTCGGAGCGGGTGCCCAGCGAACCAACGCCGATATAGGCGCGGCTGAGCTCTTCGGAGACGACGCACATGGCCATCTTGCCCATGCCCGACCCGCCATATTCCTCTGGAACGGTCAGACCGAACACGCCCAGCGCGCCCAACTCTTCGACCAGCTCGATGGGGATCAGTTCGTCCTTCAGGTGCCATTGATGGGCAAAGGGCGTGACCTTGGCTTCGGCAAAGGCGTGGAACTGATCGCGAATCATCTCGAAGGTGTCTTCCAGACCCGAGGCCTCAAGGATCGGACGGCCCTTGGCTTGAGCCAGCAGGTCCGCAACCCGGCCCTTGACCGCTTGGCTCGCGCCGCCCTGCATCAGGGTTAGAATGGCTGGGGTTTGGAAGGCCGTTAACTGTTCAGAGGTTAGTCCCATCTGAGCCGGACGAATGACTTCGCCCTGGTTCATCGAGACGCCGCCAATCATCTGCGCGGCATATTCACCGATCAAAAGCTGGGCGAGGAGGGACTCAATCTCACCAAACTTGCCATCTGCGGCGAGGCGATCAGCCCAATTTGCAACTTCGCGAAAGGTCTCGGAATAGGTCGCATACCACGCAAAGCCGTGCACCGCGTGCTGCTCGCGATCGAGCGCTTTGCGATCCATCTTGCCATCGGTTGAGACCAGAGTTGCGACCGAGGCGCGGGCCTCCGCCACCAAGGTCTCGGCTGCCGCGCTCGCGCCGCGCAACAGGGTGCGCAGGTCGGGCAGGATCAAAACATCTTTATCGGCAATAATAGCAGTCGAAGCGTTCATGGCGTTCAGGTCCCCAAAAGTCCGGACATTTAGTATAGTACTTTTGGAAGAGCCGGCAATCAGGAGGCAGTGAAAATATCGTTTCCCTATCGACGGGGGGGACCGCTGGGCTTTCCTGGACCCTTCGGACGGAATGAGGGCTTACCTGCGGGCCGCGCCGCAGCCGGTTTTCCAGTCCCCGTCTTGACCCCCACCTTGGCCCCCACAGGCCGGTCCGCCCCGGTCTTGACCAGACCCGGCTTGCGCTCGATCAGGGTCGCGCCCTTGGCTGGACCCGCGCGATAATGTTTCGCGGGAGCCTTGCTGGCCTCGGGACGTCCGGCCTTCACGGGCGCGGCCTTATGCGGATTTTTCTTCGGCTTGGCCTTGGCCCAGCCGGGCTTTTTCCTAAGAGGCCCGACCTTTTCCGGCACCAGCTCGGATGAGGCGTGGCTGGGAATAGAATCGGTCACGGAGCGGCGCGGCATTGGCGCAGGGCGAGGCCCCTCGCGGCGCAGATCGCGATGATCCTCACCACCCGGGGTCGGCGCCAACAAAGCCACCGGCGGGCCACCCGCACCGAGCGGCAGGTTCTCAGGGTCGATATAGGCCGATAGCTGCTCACGAATGACGCGTGGGCCGATCTCTTCGGCAGCTCCCGCCGCCAGTGTGCCAAGCTGGAACGGGCCATAGGACAGACGAATTAGGCGATTGACCTTAAGCCCCAGCGATTCCAGCACACGCCGGACTTCGCGGTTCTTGCCTTCGGCAATGGTGACGGTGATCCAGACATTGGTATGGCGCTTGCCTTCCCGGACCTTGTCGAGCTTGGCGGTAATGGGACCATATTTGACGCCCTCGACGGTGACGCCCTTGAGCAGGCGGTCGAGCTTTTCTTGCGTCGTGTCACCATAGGCGCGGGCGCGATAGGTCCGGTTCCAACCGCTGGAGGGCAGTTCCAAAGCCCGGGCGAGTGCGCCGTCGTTGGTCAACAGTAATAGGCCCTCGGAGTTGATATCCAGTCGGCCCACCGAGATCACGCGCGGCAAGCCTGGGGGCAAGGCCTCAAACACGGTCGGACGACCCTGCGGGTCCTTATGGGTGGTGACCAGATCGACGGGCTTGTGATAGCGCCACATCCGCGTCGGCTCGGCGTCGGCGACGACCTGTCCGTCCACGGTCAAGATATCTCCGGGTGCGACCTTGACGGCGGGCGTGGTCAGGACGTGCCCGTTGAGACGCACGCGGCCTGCCTCAATATAGCGCTCGACCTCGCGGCGCGAAGCCACGCCCGCCCGCGCGAGGGCCTTAGCCACGCGTTCACCCTCGATGCCGGACATATCCTCCGCATCAAAGTCTTCGGGGTCCAGAGCACGAGGCCCTTGACCAAGGACGTCCCAACCGCTTGGGTCTTTTGTATGACTAGCCATGATTTGCGCACCATGCGCATTGCCCTCGCCTGTGCGCAAGCCGCAGCAGACAATGGAGAGACCCCTGTCGGGGCTGTTGTGGTCGATTCTGCCACTGGAGAGGTGATTTCAAGCGCTGGGAACCAACCCATCGGCCTTCACGATCCCACCGCCCACGCCGAGATCCTCGCCCTCCGCGCAGCCGCGCACAAGGTCGGAAACTATCGACTGACCGGTTTGACGCTGGTTGTGACGCTCGAGCCCTGCGCCATGTGTGCGGGTGCCATCAGCCATGCCCGCATCGGACGCCTGGTCTTTGGTGCCGAAGACCCAAAGGGCGGTGCCGTCATTCACGGCCCCCGCTTTTTCGAAGGCGCAACCTGCCACTGGCGCCCCGAGGTTGAGGGCGGGGTCTTGGCCGAACAAAGCGCCGCCCTGCTCAAGGGTTTTTTTAGGGCCCGGCGGAAAGCCAAGACGAACGAGGGCCTAGACCACCAGCTCGGTTAATCGAAATTCAAGCCGAGCCTTCACGGCAGGCCAGTCTGTATCGATGATCGAGAACACGGCCGTATCACGCACATGGCCGGTCCAGGTGATCTTGTGGCGCCGCAAGACGCCCTCTTTCTGCGCGCCTAGCTTGGTGACAGCGGCTTGGCTGCGGGCATTGCGCACATCGACCATGAACTCGACCCGTACCGCGCCACTGTCAAAGGCATGGTCCAGCAGCAAAAGCTTGGACTCAGGATTGACCGGCCCGGACCGCGCATCGGGATTGAGGAAGGTCGCACCGATCTCGACACCGCCATGCAGCGGTCGGATCGCCAAGAAACTGGTCGTGCCCACTATGCGGCCATCAGACTTGCGCCGGATGGCATAGCCAATGCGCTCGCCCCGCTGGGTTTCGCCCAAGGTCTGGGCCCAGAAGGTTTCGAACCCCTCCCCACACCCATTGACCGACATGATCTCCCACGCCTCAGGATCGCAATCAATCGAGGCCTTCAGGGCCTCTTCATGGGCGGGTGTGATAGGTTCAAGCCGAACATAGCGGCCTTCGAGGGGGCGACTGAGGAGTTGCATTGGGCGGGGGCGGGGTCCTAGGGCGTTGGATCAGACGATCTTGGGCATTGCGAGTTTGCACTCTTGGGAGATCAACTCTTCGAAATGAGGATTGGTCGTGGTCTATTTCGCTAGCCTGAACTTTGACATAGCTCATTCGCCTATTTGGCCAGAGCCTCAAAGGTTTGTTGGTATGCCGCCATGAATGCTTGGCCAGCCGCAATCTGTGCCTCTAAGGCAACAGACTTCGCAGGGGAGACGGGCTGCGCTTGGCTCGCAACCTCACTCGCAGCCGCGCGCTCCGGGACAGTCCGGGCGTTCGCGGCGGTGAGTTTCACATCATCTTTCGATATCCTAGCGGCCATCGCGATCTTCACCTCAAGTCTGGGTGTGATTTTACGCCCAGCTCAACCTAACGTCAAACCACACCATTGCCCTGATAGATCAGGCGCAGATAGGCCCACAGGGGTGTGGCGAGCGCTAGGCCCATCAGGCCCTCGAACAGGGTCGCGAAGATGTTGAAGCGGTTCACAGCCCGATCAAGCGCCATCGACACGACGCGGCCCAGCGCTGCGCCTGACCAGGCCAGACCCAGAGCCGCCGCCATACAGGCCCCGATCTTAGGCGAGGCGGCCAATGCCACCGCGACCCCGGCGTGAGAGACGAAAAACAGGCCGCCATAGGTGGCTCGAACCTCTGACAAGCTGTGTCCCACCCCTTCAGACAGGGATAGACCGACCATGTTCAACACCCGAACCGGACGCGCCAAGGCCAGAACGCCCAAGCCCCCGCCGATCAAGCAGGCCAATACAGCCAACAGCAGGCTCAGGTGCAGCGTGGTCACGGTCATTTCCCCTCATTTTTGCTGGATCGGCACCACCGTGCCCCAGACCCCCATGATATGCGCCACCCGCCGAACAGTTCCAAGGGAGCCCTGCGGCGTCTTTTGCAAAAATGATCTTGCCCCAGCCCTTGACTCCCCGGCTCAGGATCCATACCTGACAGGCGTTAGCACTCAAGGCTCCCGGCTGCTAACGCCCGGGTCCCTGTGCTACATCCCTTAAATGACAACCGTTCCTAACGGAGACCAAAGATGAAGTTTCGTCCCCTCGGCGATCGCGTTTTGATCAAACGCATCGCAGAAGAAGAAAAGACCAAGGGTGGGATTATCATCCCCGATACCGCCAAGGAAAAGCCACAAGAGGGCGAAGTGATCGCTGTCGGCCCCGGCGCGCGTGACGAAGATGGCAAGTACATCACCCCGGACGTGAAGACCGGCGACCGCATCCTGTTCGGCAAGTGGTCGGGCACGGAAGTGAAGATCGAAGGTGAAGATCTCTTGATCATGAAAGAGAGCGACATCCTCGGCGTGCTTCAAGCCTAAGCCACCGCCCACCCTTCCTATTTCCTCAGACGAAAAGTGAGAGCCCGCAATGGCTGCTAAAGACGTTAATTTCGGTTCCGACGCGCGCGACAAGATGCTGCGCGGCGTGAACATCCTCGCCAATGCCGTTAAGGTGACCTTGGGCCCCAAGGGCCGCAACGTCGTCATCGAAAAGTCCTTCGGCGCACCGCGCTCGACCAAGGACGGCGTGTCGGTCGCCAAAGAAATCGAACTGACCGATCGTTTCGAGAACCTCGGCGCTCAATTGATCCGTGAAGTCGCCTCCAAGACCAACGACAAGGCCGGCGACGGCACCACCACTGCAACAGTCCTGGCCCAAGCCATCGTCGTCGAAGGCCTGAAGTCAGTTGCCGCCGGCATGAACCCGATGGACCTGAAGCGCGGCATCGATAAGGCGGTCGTTGCCATCGTTGGCGAAATCAAGTCGATCTCCAAGAAGGTCACCACCAACGACGAGATCGCCCAGGTCGGCACCATCTCGGCCAATGGCGACGCTGAAGTCGGCTCCATGATCGCCAAGGCCATGGCCAAGGTCGGCAATGAAGGCGTCATCACCGTTGAAGAGGCCAAGACCGCTGAAACCGAGCTGGATGTCGTGGAAGGCATGCAGTTCGACCGTGGCTACCTGTCGCCCTACTTCATCACCAATGCTGACAAGATGGAGGTTCAACTCGAAGAGCCTCTGATCCTGCTGTTCGAAAAGAAGCTGTCGAGCCTGCAGCCCCTGCTTCCCGTGCTGGAAGCCGTGGTCCAGTCGGGTCGTCCGCTGATGATCATCGCAGAAGATGTCGAAGGCGAAGCCTTGGCCACCCTCGTGGTCAACAAGCTGCGCGGCGGCCTTCGCGTCGCTGCCGTCAAGGCCCCTGGCTTCGGCGATCGCCGTAAGGCCATGCTGGAAGACATCGCCATCCTGACCGGCGCGCAAGTGATCTCCGAAGATCTGGGCATCAAGCTGGAGAGCGTTACGCTCGATATGCTGGGCAAGGCTAAGAAGGTCTCGATCACCAAGGACGACACCACCATCGTGGACGGCGTTGGCGAAAAGGATGCGATCGAAGCCCGTATCGCTCAGATCAAGCGTCAGATCGAAGAGACCTCTTCGGACTACGACAAGGAAAAGCTGCAAGAGCGTCTGGCCAAGCTGGCTGGCGGCGTTGCCGTGATCAAGGTCGGTGGTTCGACCGAAGTCGAAGTGAAAGAAAAGAAGGACCGCGTCGATGACGCCCTCAATGCGACCCGCGCGGCCGTGGAAGAAGGCATCGTCCCCGGCGGCGGCGTCGCTCTGCTCAAGGCTTCCAAGATCCTGGAAGGCCTGAAGGGCGACAATGCAGACCAGACCGCAGGCATCGCCATCGTGCGTCGCGCTGTGCAGGCTCCGATCCGTCAGATCGCCGAAAATGCCGGCGTTGAAGGCTCGATCGTGGTCGGCAAGGTCATGGAAAACACCTCCGCGACCTTCGGCTTCAATGCCCAGACTGAAGAGTATGTCGACATGGTCCAGGCGGGCGTCATCGACCCTGCCAAGGTCGTGCGCACCGCTCTGCAAGACGCAGCCTCGGTGTCCAGCCTGCTGATCACCACCGAAGCCGCCATCGTCGAAGCCCCGAAAAAGGGCGGCGGCGGCATGCCACAGATGCCCGGCGGCGGCATGGGCGACATGGACTTCTAAGGAAGTCCATAAAGTCGACCATCTCGTTAAGGTCTTGGATCGGCGAAAGCCGATCCAAGCGCGACATGGACTTCTAAGGAAGCCCATTCGTTCGACGATTCTAATAATGAGAAGGGCGGGATCCAAGGGTCCCGCCCTTTTTCATGATCAGGATGAGTGGAGAGGACGTAGATGCCCCCTCACCCAACCCTCTCCCCCAAGGGGGCTAGGGCTTAATTGTTCTTAACCCTCTCCCTGAGGGAGAGGGTTAAGAACAATTAAGC
>JBEGNZ010000039.1:0-26047 GCA_041182245.1 Pseudomonadota bacterium
AGATCCTGCGCAAGATCGTTCGCCTGCGCAAACAGGACCGGGCCAAGCGTTTGGAAGAAGAAGCGCTGATCGACCTGTACCTGTCGGCGATCGGAGGCCTGTGAAGAAAACCCCTCCCGATCAAAGAACCCAAGCGCAAAGGCAGGCTTTGAACGCCCTACGCAAGGCCCGGCGCATCGCGCTGAAGGGCGGTGTTGAGCTTTCGGAATGGGAGGGGGAGTTTCTCGGCTCGGTCGAGGAACGGGTTAGGACCTATGGCCGTGCCTTTGGCGACCCGGAAAAGGGGGCCCCCGGCCAAGCCCTATCGATGATGCAGACGGTAAAACTTAAGGAAATCACAGGTAAGGCTAAGGGCGAGAAGAAACCCATGGCGCGAAAGCCGTTCCGCAGGGCCTATGGTCAGGCGACAATGGCAACGGTCATTACCGACGAGGACGACCCCGAATGACCTCCAAGGCTGCCCCTCCCCTAGAAATCGAAATTGCCGGCCGCAAGATCGGTTTGGCACACGAGCCCTTCGTGATCTGCGAACTTTCCGGCAATCACAATGGCAGCCTCGAGCGGGCGCTGGTGATGTTGGAGGCCGCCGCCGCGACCGGGGCCGACGCGATCAAGATCCAGACCTATACGCCCGACACCATCACCCTCGACCATGACAGCCCAGATTTTCGGATTGAGGGTGGGCTTTGGGATGGGCGCACCCTCTATGACCTCTATGGCGAGGCCCAGACGCCCTATGAGTGGCACGCAGCCCTGTTTGCTAAGGCCAAGCAGTTGGGGGTGATCCTGTTCTCCACCCCCTTTGACGAAACCGCCATTGACCTGCTCGAAGGGCTGGACGCCCCGGCCTATAAGATCGCTTCGTTCGAGGTCATTGACCTGCCCCTGATCGCCTCGGTGGCGCGCCGCGGTAAGCCGATGATCATCTCGACCGGCATGGCCAATCTGGCCGAGATCGGTGATGCAGTCGACACGGCCCTTAAACACGGGGCTCCGGGCGTGGTGCTGCTGCACTGTGTCAGTGCCTATCCCGCGCCGATGGACGAGGCCAATGTTCGCACCGTGCCCGATCTGGCCACGCGATTTGGCGTCATTTCAGGCCTGTCAGACCACACGCCAGGGTCCGCCGCCTCAGTTGCCGCTGTGGCGCTGGGGGCTTGCGTCATCGAAAAGCACTTTACCCTCGCCCGTTCCGATGGCGGCCCTGATGCGGCCTTCAGCCTAGAGCCTGCGGAATTCACCGCTCTGACCCGCGACTGCAAGGAGGCTTGGCGCGCGCTGGGCAAGGTGGGCTATGACCTGCTGGGCAGCGAACAGGGCAATATATCGTTCCGCCGCTCGCTCTATGTCGTCGCCAATGTGGCCAAGGGCGAGGTCATCACCCGCGCCCATGTCCGCTCGATCCGTCCGGGCTTTGGTCTTGCGCCGCGCCATCTGGACGAGGTTCTGGGCAAGGTGGCCAAGCGGGATCTGACGCGCGGCGAGGCCTTCTCGTGGGACATGATCTGAACAAGAACCATCGAAGGCCTGTCACATTTGTCGCCTATCTCGGCATCAGCCTTAATCGGCTGTGATTGCGACTTTTTCTTTAGGATGGCAGACAGCGATTGAGCGTTTGCCGCTTGAGCTTCGGAGTCCCCCATGCGCGTTGCAATGATCGGAACTGGCTATGTCGGACTGGTGTCCGGGGCCTGCTTTGCCGACTTCGGCCATGTGGTCACCTGCATCGATAAGGATGCCAGGAAGATCGAACGGCTCAAGGCCGGGATCATGCCAATCTTCGAGCCCGGCCTTGAAACCCTAGTTGAAACCAATGTGCGCGAAGAACGGCTGTTCTTCTCGACCGACGCCGCCGCGGCCGTGCGCGGGGCCGATGCGGTGTTCATTGCGGTTGGCACCCCGTCTCGCCGAGGCGATGGCCATGCGGACCTGTCCTATGTCTATGCCGCCGCTGAAGAGGTCGCCGATCTGATCGAGGGCTTTACGGTCATTGTCACCAAGTCCACCGTTCCCGTCGGCACCGGCGATGAGATCGAGCGCCTGATCCGCGAGCGCCGTCCCGACGCGCAATTTGCCGTGGTCTCGAACCCCGAATTTCTGCGCGAGGGGGCCGCGATCAATGACTTTAAGCGCCCTGATCGGGTCGTGGTCGGCACCGAGGATGAGCGCGCCCGCGATGTCATGCGCCAGCTCTACCGCCCCCTGAACCTCAATGAGACGCCGCTGGTCTTTACCGGGCGCAGGACCTCTGAGCTGATCAAATATGCCGCCAACGCCTTCTTGGCTCTGAAGATCACCTTCATCAACGAGATCGCGGACCTATGCGAAGCGGTCGGCGCGGATGTGCAGCAGGTGTCCAAGGGCATTGGGCTGGATGGCCGGATCGGGTCCAAGTTCCTCCATGCCGGTCCCGGCTATGGCGGGTCGTGCTTTCCGAAAGATACGCTGGCCCTGGTGCGCACCGCCGTCGATGCGGGCGCGCCCGTGACCCTCGTAGAGACCACCGTCAAGGTCAATGATGCGCGCAAAAAGGCCATGGCGGGCCGGATCGTTACGGCGCTGGGTGGCTCGGTTGCGGGCAAGACGGTGGGCATATTGGGCCTGACCTTTAAACCCAACACCGATGATATGCGCGACGCCCCCTCCCTCGACATCATCCCGGCCCTGCAGGCCTTGGGGGCCAAGGTTCAGGCCTTTGATCCCGAAGGCATGCACGAGGCCGAGCGTTTGCTCAGCAATGTCGACTTCAAGACCGGTCCCTATGAGGCGCTGGATGGGGCCGATGTGATGGTCATCCTGACCGAATGGGACCGGTTTAGGGCGCTGGATCTGGAACGGGTCAAATCCCTGCTCAAGAGCCCGGTCATTGTCGATCTGCGCAATGTCTACCGCCCTGACGAGATGCAGGCCCTCGGCTTTGCCTATTCGAGCATCGGCCGCCCCTAAATCCGGCCCTAATAGAGCGGATTGCGCTGCCACAGGGCCGCGTCGCGGATCAGGCTGTCGAGATCCGAACAGACCGGTTTCCAACCGAGCAGGCCTTTGAGCTGGCGACTGTCGGCGACAAGGCTGGGCGGATCGCCGGCCCGCCTGGGGCCGACCTGATAGGGCACCTTCAGGCCAAGGGTCCGTTCTGCCGCCTCGATCATCTGCATGACCGTCACCCCCTCCCCCGTGCCGACATTGAGGATGCGACTGTCACCACCGCCAATGAGGCGCGCCACGGCCAGCACATGGGCCTCAGCCAAATCGACCACATGGACATAGTCACGGATCGGTGTGCCGTCAGGGGTGTCATAGTCCTGGCCAAAGACCGTCAGACCCTTGCCGGTGCCGAGGCAAGCCTTGCACAGCAGCGGGATCAGGTGGGTTTCAGGCACATGGCTTTCGCCGACCTCGCCGTCCGGGTCCGCTCCCGCCGCATTGAAATAGCGCAGCGCCGTCCACCGGAAGGGATGGGCCTCGCCCAGCCAGCGTAAGGCCCCCTCAAAGGCCAGCTTCGACGCCCCATAGGGATTGATCGGCACGGTGGCGTGGGTCTCTGGAATCGGTGAGAGGCTCGGCACACCATAGACCGCCGCCGTCGAGGAAAAGACCAGAGCCTCGACTCCAGCCTCGATCAGGGCCGAGGCAAAGACCGTCGCCGCCCCGACATTGTTGTCATAATATTTGGCCGGATTGGTCACACTCTCGCCGACCAGACTATAGGCAGCAAAATGGATTGCGGCCTTGATGTCGTACTGGCGGACCAACTGAATCACCAGGTCGCGGTCGCGCAGATCGCCCCGGTGGAACGGTCCCCACTTGACCGCCGCCTCATAGCCCGTGCTCAGATTGTCGAGGGTGATGGGTAGATAGCCAGCCCTATAGAGCGCCTTGCAGGTCTGGGCGCCAATGAACCCGGCACCGCCTGCCACGAGGATCGAAGGTCTGTCGGTCATGATCGGCCTAAAGGGGTTTGGGATAGGATTTGGCAGGCTTCATACAGCAAGGTGGGCGCAGTAGAAACCGGGCTCAATCCATGGCAAACAGGGTCTGGATACGGCGAGGATGCGCCGATTGCAGCGCGTTAGGCGAGCCATGACCTTTCTTGTGACCGGTGCGGCAGGATTTATCGGCCGAGCCGTGTGCGAACAGCTCCTCTCATCCGGGCAAGAGGTTGTCGGCGTCGATATTTTCAACGCCTATTATGATCCAGCCCTGAAAGAGGCGCGCGCCGCGACCTTGACCCCGCACAAGGGGTTCAGGATGGTGCGGATGGATATTGCCGATACCGATGCCATGGCCGCGTTGGTCAAGAATAGCGGCGCAGACTGTGTCATCCATCTGGCCGCTCAGGCCGGAGTGCGCCACTCGATCGACAATCCCTTTGCCTATGCCCATTCTAACCTCACTGGTCATCTCAGCGTGCTGGAGGCCTGCCGCCACGCGCCGCGCCTGAACCATCTGATCTATGCCTCGTCCAGCTCGGTCTATGGCGACCGCCCCTTGAACGGTCAGGGCTTTAGCGAGCAAGACCCCGCCATCGCCCCCGCCTCGCTCTATGCGGCGACCAAGCGCTCCTGCGAGCTGATGAGCGCCTCCTATGCCCACCTCTATGACCTGCCCCAATCGGGCCTTAGGTTCTTTACGGTCTATGGGCCGTGGGGCCGCCCGGACATGGCCTATTATAGCTTCACCCGCGAGATCATGGCCGGGCGTCCGATCACGGTCTTTGGTCAGGGACAGATGGCCCGCGACTTCACCTATGTGGACGACATTGTCGACGGCATCCTTGGCCTGATCCCCTGTCCACCTCCGGGCAAGGGCGCTGAACGCCATCAGGTCTATAATATTGGCGACAGCCAACCCGTCGGCCTGATGAAGATGATCGAAATTCTCGAACAGGCCATCGGCATCCCCGCCAAAAAGATCTTCACCGATATGCAGGCCGGGGACGTCACCGCGACCTTTGCCGACATTTCCAAGATCGCAGCGGTCACGGGCTATCAGCCAACGACCCCGCTCGAAGAGGGTCTGCCTCGCTTTATCGACTGGTACCGGCGCTACACGTCGAAAGCCAAATCCCCGCCCTAGGCAAACTGCGCCGAGTCAGATGCGTCTCCCCGGCAAGATCGGCTGCCCATGACGCAGCCACAACAAGGCAGGGCAGAAAAATAATGAACCATTACATATAATTATTGGATCGTGAGTCAGGGCCATGACTGGCTCTGATCTTGCTGCGGCCATCGGATCGACAGGTCCTAGCCGGAGCCCCTCATGGCCCTCACCTACCCCATCCGCCCCGTGGCTCGCCCGGTCAACCTCTGGGTGCCACGCCTGTTTGACGTGCTGGTTGCGACCTTGATCTTCACGGTCCTGACCTAGGCCGTTAGTCCTCGGCCACTTGCCCCGGAAGGCGTGAGCGACTGTTCAGCCACATGACCCCCAAAAGGTCAGACAGCGACGCCCAGAGGCGGCCGAGATTGGTATATTTCGACGCCCCCGCCATCCGCGCGCGGTGACCGACCGGCTCAAAGGCGACCTGATAGCCCTCGCGGATCATCAGGGCGGGCAAATAGCGGTGGATGTGATCGAAATAGGGAAGACGCAAAAAGGCCTCACGCCGAAAGGCCTTTAGGCCGCATCCCGTATCAGCGGCCCCATCCTTGAGCAGGCGCTTACGCACGCCGTTGCCGACCTTTGAGGCAAACTTCTTGGCCAGACTATCCTGTCGCTTGACCCTCTGGCCACCGACCAAGGCCACCTGATCCGGGCTCGCCAAAAGACGAGCGGCCAAGCGCGGCGCATCAGCAGGATCGTTCTGACCGTCACCGTCCATGGTCACCACAATGGCTGCACGGGCGGCCAAGATACCGGTGCGAACCGAACGGCTCTGACCGCTGTTGCGCTGATGGGACAGGACGCGAAGGCTTGGCAATTCGGCCTTCAGGGCGATCAGATCGGCTCTGGTCGAATCGGTACTGGCATCGTCGACGAAAATCATCTCATAGGCCTGACCCGCAAAGGCAGCGGCAATTTCGCGTGCCAGAGGGCCGACATTGCCGGTTTCGTTGAACACCGGCACCACGATGGAAACGTCAGGGGTCATGGGATCCTATCCAAATTCGTCCCCTTCATAGCCGGTTTCGGTGGCCAAGGGCAGAGGGGCGATGCAAGACCAAGACGGATGCCAATTTCGGCGCTATCTTGGCCCTATGATGAACTCCTTTCTGGATCGTTGGTCGAGCGGTGTGCGCGGCCCCCTGTTGGCGGCCCTGATCGCCATGATCGCAGGCCTGCCGGGCGTCTTTGCCCTGCCGCCGCTGGATCGCGATGAATCGCGCTTCGCTCAGGCCACAGCGCAGATGCTCGAGACCCGCGACTTCGTCAAAATCAACTATCAGGACCAACCGCGCGACAAGAAGCCCGTCGGCATCCATTGGCTTCAAGCGGCCAGTGTCAGCCTCTTTTCCGGCGTCGAGGCCCGCCAAATCTGGGCCTATCGAATCCCGTCATTGCTCGGAGCCATGCTCGCGGCGGCGGCCTGCGCTTGGGGCGCGGCGGCCTTCTTTGGTCCGCGCGGGGGCCTCATCGCAGGCGCAGTGCTCGGCGCAACCTTTCTTTTGTCAACCGAGGCCTCCATTGCCAAGACGGACGCGGTCCTGTGCGGGACGACCACCCTCGCCATGGCCGCCTTGGGCCGCCTCTATGCGGCCTCACGCGGTGAGGGGTCTGAGGGCTGGCGCACGCGGATCCTGTTCTGGGTCGGCCTATCGGTTGCGACCTTGGTCAAGGGTCCGATTGGGCCGATGGTTGTCGCCCTTGCGGGTCTTTGCCTATGGGCCGCCGATCGTAAGGCACCCTGGGCCAAGGACCTTGGCTGGATCTGGGGTCTGGTGATCTTTGCCGCCATTGTTGGGCCTTGGGCGATTGCTATTACTGTGGCCACGGACGGAGCCTTTTGGGGCGCGGCCATCGGCGGCGATCTCGCCCCCAAACTGGCCGGAGGTCATGAGAGCCATGGCGCGCCGACCGGCCTTCATACCCTGCTCGCACCCTTCTTGACCTTCCCGACGGGTTTCATGATTCCTGCGGCCCTGATCCTCGGCTGGACCCATCGCAAGGAAGCCGGTGTTCGGTTCGCACTATGCTGGCTGATCCCCTCTTGGCTGGTGTTCGAGGCCATGCCGACCAAGTTGGTTCACTATACTCTGCCCACCTATGGGGCCTTGGCTTGGCTGATCGCGGCTGCAAGCCAACAGCAGATCGGCCGGGTCGGGCGCTATGGCGGCGCAGCCCTATCGGTGCTTGGGGCCGCTGTCTTTGCGACGGTGAGCATATTGGCGCTTGCCCGCTATGGCGGGCGCGGGGACCTCACCTCAGCGGCCTTGAGTGCGGCCCTCTTTGCCGCCGCTGGCCTTGCCGGAGCCGTACTTATTGTCCGCAAGGCACCCGTCGCGGCCTTGGCCGTGGCCGGTGGGCTTGGTATTGCGGCCCACGGAGTGCTCGCAGGCGTTTTGGTGCCTGGACTGGATCCCCTATTACTATCCAGTCGGACGGCACAGGCCCTCGATAGGGCGGGTCTCGCACCGCGCTCGGGCCTGATCACCGGCCCGGTGACCGTGGCGGGCTATGCCGAGCCCAGTCTGGTCTTTGCCCTTGGCACCAACACCATCTTGGCCGATGGACCTGCCGCTGCCGCAGCCCTGGCCCAAGGTCGCCCCGCCATTGTGGAAAGCCGTGAACAGGCTGATTTCGACAAGGCCATGAGCCACGACAAGACCAGAGCCGAAAGGGCAGGAACCGTCTCAGGTCTCAACTATTCCAATGGCCGAGAAACGACATTAACCCTCTATCGCCCCCTATCCGACACCCCCGCTTCGGAGCCGCGCTAATGTCTCGCTTCATCACAGTGGTCGAGGTCGGCCCACGCGACGGACTGCAAAATGAAAGCGTTCTGCTCGAACCGGCAGAGAAACTGGACTTCATCGCGCGGCTCGAGGCCTGCGGCATTCGGAGGATCGAGACCGTTTCCTTCGTCAATCCACGCCGGGTGCCCCAGATGGCCGGGGCCGAAGAGATCGCCGCCGCGCTGAGCCCGACGTTGGGCAGGTCTCGCATTGGGCTGGTCCTGAACCTCAAGGGTTGGGAGCGCGCGGTCGCATCGGGCTGTGACGAGGCCAATGTCGTGGTCTGCGCCAGCGATGGGTTCGGCATTCGCAACCAAGGCTCGACGACCGACGAGCAGATGGCGGTCCTCGCCCAGATCATGGACCTGAAAAGGGCCAATGGTGGTCCGCCCGTGACCATGACCCTCTCAACGGCCTTTGGCTGTCCCTTTGACGGCGAGATCGAACAGGATCGGGTCGCCAGCCTTTGCGCAGAGGCGGCTGCTCTTGGGGTCCATGAGGTGGCCATCGCCGATACGATCGGGGCCGCCGATCCTTGGATGGTGCGGCGGCGGATTGAAGCGGTGCGCAAGGTGATTGGCGACAAGCCCCTACGCCTTCACTTCCATGACACCAGAAATACAGGGCTCGCCAATGCCTATGCGGGCGTCGAGGCTGGCGTGGATATCCTAGACGCCTCCTGCGGCGGGATCGGCGGCTGTCCCTTTGCGCCGGCCGCGACCGGCAATATCGGCACAGAGGATCTGGTCAATATGCTGCACCGGGGCGGCTTCGAAACCGGCTTGGATCTGGAGGGCCTCATTCAGACCGGGCAATGGATCTGTGAGCGTCTGGGTAAGAGCCCGCCCTCTTCGCTGGCCCGCGCCGGAGCCTTTTCTTTAAAGGCTGCGATCTAGGCCCGTCGGCGCAAGAGGGGTCTCAGGACCGAGACCAAAAGGATCAGAGGCGACATCAGCGTTGCTGAAATCCGTCGCCAAGGATTGTCGGCGCGCTTACGGAAATAGCGCGCAAGCCCCAGACCCTTCCAATATTCAACCTTCACCGGATGGGTCAGGCTGGTCGACCCCAGGTGAATGACCTCGGCGGAAGGTTGGAACATGACCGTGCCGCCCATGCGGCGCGCGCGCCAGCACAGATCAATATCTTCGACATGCAGGAAATAGCCCTCATCAAAGCCACCCAACCGCTCAAAATCGAGCTGACTGGCGCAGAAACAGGCTCCAGAGATGGTTGGCACCGCCACCGGCCCCTCCGGCAGGGGTTCCTTTTCCCGGTGAATTTCAAACCGCGATAGGCCGGGAATCCGGCTGGCCAGATGGCTGAAGGTCAGGATCGTCGTTAGGGGAGAAACCTCGCCCCGCCGCGAACCGCGCTGCTCTGTGCGATCCTTGTTCAAGACCCGTGCGCCGACAATACAGGGTGAAGGCTGGCCATCTGTGGCCAAGACCAGTTGGCGGATACAGTCGGGCTCCAAGAAGGCATCGGGATTGAGAAAGACCAGCGCCCGCCCCCGCGCCGCCTTGGCCCCCATATTGGCACCACATGCAAAGCCGACATTGCCGTGGCCTTGGATCAACTGAACCTTGGGCTCGCGCGCCGCAATGGCCCGCAGCAAAATCTCGTCTTCTACAGGCGAGCCATTGTCGACGATCACGAAATCATCGACCAGGGCCTCATCTAAAACATGTTGCAGGCTAGACATTAAGGCAGGCCCGGTGCGGTAAACCACCATGATCACAGACACGCGACATTGGACAGGAGCCTTAGACTCCGTCGCCAGTGCGAGGCCTGTCGTTGCCTTCAATATGCCAACCAGTTGATTCATGCCGCTGTCGGCTCCATCAGATCCGGAGGCGTGGCCTGACGCGTCAGAGTGCTCAATGCCTCTTGCAGCGTCAAGATGGTCTGACCGTCCGAGCCGAGATGCCGCAGCGCGACCTGACCGGTCTCGGCCTCCTTGCGGCCAACGACGCAGATCACAGGGGTCTTGGTGAGACTATGTTCACGGACCTTATAGTTGATCTTCTCGTTGCGAAGGTCGGTTTCCACGCGCAATCCTGCTGCCGCCAAGGCTGCCGCAACCGTGCGCGCATAATCATCGGCGTCTGAGGTTATGGTTGCCACAACCACCTGAACCGGCGCAAGCCAAAGCGGGAAGGCCCCTCCATAATTCTCGATCAAAATTCCCAAAAACCGCTCAAAAGTGCCCAAAATGGCGCGATGCAACATTACAGGTCGCACTTTTGCACCATTTTCCGCGATATATTCCGCGTCAAGACGTTCAGGCGTCACAAAATCCAACTGCAGGGTGCCACACTGCCAGGTCCGGCCAATGGCGTCACGCAGGTGAAACTCGAGCTTTGGGCCATAGAAGGCCCCCTCGTTGGGCAGCAGTTCAACAGTGACACCCGCGGCCGTTGCAGCCCGTTCGAGCTTGGCCTCGGCCTGGTCCCAGACCTCATCAGAACCGGCGCGGACATCTGGACGCAGAGCCAGCTTGATACTGTGTAGCGTTACACCCAGTTGGTCATAGACCGAATTGAGCAGGGCCACGAAACGGGTCGTCTCTTCCTCGATCTGTTCTTCGCGGCAGAAGATATGGGCGTCGTCCTGAGTGAAGGACCGCACACGCATGATCCCATGGAGTCCGCCTGAGGGCTCGTACCGGTGGCAGGAGCCAAACTCGGCCATGCGCAGAGGAAGATCGCGATAGGACTTCTGGCCGACATTGAAGATCTGAACATGGCCGGGACAGTTCATCGGTTTGACCGCGAGCGTATCGCCCTCATCGGTCTCACAGACAAACATGTTCTTGCCGAACTTTTCCCAGTGTCCCGATTTCTCCCATAGGGATCGGTCGAGGACCTGAGGCGTCTTGACCTCTTGATAACCCTCCTTCTCCAGACGGCGGCGCATATAGGCCTCAAGCGTCCGATAGAGGGCCCAGCCCTTCGGATGCCAGAACACCATACCCTTTCCCTCTTCTTGAAGGTGGAACAGGTTCATGATCCGGCCAATGCGGCGATGGTCGCGCTTCTCGGCCTCTTCGATCCGGGTCATATGCTCGGCCAGATCCGCCTCGGACGCCCAGGCCGTGCCATAGATGCGCTGTAGCTGCGCATTGTTCTGATCGCCGCGCCAATAGGCACCGGCCAGCTTGGTCAGCTTAAATCCCTTGCCGACATGTTTGGTCGAGGGCAGGTGCGGACCACGGCAGAGGTCCTTCCACGCCGCGCCCTGATGATAGACGGTCACCGTCTCGCCCTCGGGCAGACCGCGAATGATCTCGGCCTTATAGGCTTCGCCCATGGCTTCGAAATCGGCAATGGCAGCGTCACGGTCGACCACTTCACGGCGGATGGGCTCATCGCGCTCGACGATCTGACGCATGCGCGCCTCGATCTTGGGCAGATCATCAAGGCTAAAGGGCTCATCGCGCGCAAAGTCGTAATAGAAGCCATTCTCGACGTTCGGACCAATGGTCACTTGGGTGCCGGGAAACAGTTCTTGAACGGCCTGAGCCAAAACGTGGGCCGTGTCGTGGCGAATGACCTCGAGGGCATCCTCAGCGTCACGTGTCAGAATCTCAATCTTGCCATCGGTTAGCAGATCAGCGGTCAAGGGCCGGTCGAGATCGAGCAGTGCCCCGTCCAGCTTGATCAAAACCGCCTTCTTTTCGAGCGACTTAGACAGACCCGCAGCCACATCTCGGCCACGGGTCCCGACGGGGTAAGACCGTACCGAGCCGTCAGGAAAGACAAGATTAATCATTCATCACACTTCCAAACGGGAGAAGCCTTGGGCCCATCCCTTAACGCGATCCTCGCCTCTCTCGCACCCGGCGGAGGGGGATCATAACCCCATGGCACGCCAGGACGGCACCGACAGATACGCTTGAACGCCAACCCAGACCCCTTAATGGGGCCATGGCCAATCAAGACCGCTGCCGCATATTGCGAGCAGGTTGGCTCAAACCGGCACTGCCGCCCAATTAGAGGCGAGAGGATCAGCTTATAGGCCCTTAGCCCGAAGCCAATAATACGGTCATAGAGGCCAATCATATCGCCATCATACCGATTCAACGCGGAACCATAGAAAGTCCGTCGTACCATCCACAAATAAACACGCCAACCGCATGGGCAGCAAAAGGCAGTGCTTTAAGGGCGATAGAGGCACTTTTCATTGATCAATCGCAGCCGCCGCTTCTAAAGCCGCCTCAAAGGCCAAGAGCGTTGAGGCATGACGAGCGGGATAATCTCTCACGGGTGCCAAGATACCCAAGTCCGCAAAACGGCCCTCCGGCACCGACCCCGCCTCCTTCAGCATCGCCCTTAAGCCATCACGCGCTTGACGGATTTCCTCAACGGTCGCGCCGATGATATTGGCCCCCAAAATGGCTGCAGAGGCCTGACCCAAGGCGCAGGCCTGAACCTCTTGAGCAAAATCACTGACTCGGCCCTCTTTAAGAACCAGATCAACGATGATGCGGCTGCCGCAAAGCTTTGCGACCTTTTCAGCCGAGGCTTGAGGCGCAGCCAACCGCCCTGCCCGGGGCATATTGGCAGCCAAGGCCAGAATACGGTTGGAATAGAGGTCGTCGATCATTCCGTTAAGATGGGCTCGCCGCCCCGCTCAATCCAGAGCGCCTGAGCGCGATCTCTCATCGCATCGCCCATCAGTTTGTAACCGGCTCGAAGGCGGCGCTGTAGCCGATTGCCGACATAGGGGCCCAGAAGGCCACGGAACACCTCACCATTGGCAAAGATACTGCCAGTCTCACTCACTGCTTCGATCTCGAAATAGCGTTGGGCCCGGACCAGACCGCCGATCCAAGCCATGTGCCAATAGATATGGCTATGAGGCACCCATTCGGTGATCCGCGGGCGCAAGACCTCCTCCTCACCACCGGGAAGGATCTGCTTCAAGGTCAAGACCTCACCGATTTTGACGCGGCCTTGAACCTCAGGATAGAGAGGATTCCACTGGGTCCAGCTGTCGACGTCATAGAGCACCTCCCAGACAATCTCAGCGGGCGCGGCAATACCGACGCGATTTTCAAAAAAGCTGGTCATTGTCCCTTCCCGTTATTTGCGATTTGAATGGCGTTAAAGCTAGTCATTTGCCGTATCTCGGAAGCGCCAGGTCGCGCCCTGCGGGCCGTCCATGACCACCACATTGAGCGCATTGAGCTCATCGCGGATGCGGTCGGCGGCGGCAAAATCCTTATTGGCCCGCGCCTCCTTGCGGGTTTGCAACAATGCCTCAACGCGAGCACTGAGATCCTCATCCGCGCCGCCTTTGAACCAGGCATCCGGATCGGCCTGAAGAAAGCCCATCACGCCCGCAAGGGTCATCAGCTTACCCTTATGTTCCGGCCCATCTTCCGTGCCATTGCGAATGGAGCGATCCAGATCGTCGGCATAGGCAAAGAGGCGGCTAAAGGCCAAGGGTGTGTTCAGATCATCCATCAGGGGGGCGAGGACCTCGTCATCTTCAAGTATGTCCATCGGGATGGATTTGGCTCGCTGCAATACGCCATAGAGCCGGTCCAGCGCCTTGATCGACTGTTCCAGTAGCTTGGCGGTCCAGTCCAGCGGCGCGCGATAGTGACCCGATAGCAGCGCCCAGCGGATCGCCTCTCCGGGCACCTGCTGCACCAGATCATGGACCAGCAGCACATTGCCAAGGCTCTTGGACATCTTTTCCGCATCCATGGTCAGGAAGCCATTATGCATCCAATAGCGCGCATAGACCGGATGCTCATGACCCGGACCCGCCTTGGCGCAGACGCTTTGGGCGATCTCATTCTCATGATGCGGGAAGATCAGGTCGTGACCACCGCCATGAATATCGATGGGCGAGCCCAGGGCCGCCTCGACCATAGCCGAGCATTCAATATGCCAGCCCGGACGGCCTGGACCAAAGGGGCTGTCCCAGACCGGTTCGGAAGGCTTGGAAGGCTTCCACAGCACAAAGTCTGCCCCATGGCGCTTATAGGGGGCTACCTCGACCCGCGCCCCCGCAATCATGTCATCGAGATTGCGGCCAGACAGCTGGCCATAGGCGTCATAGTTTTGGGTGTCGAACAGAACGTGGCCCTCAGCCTGGTAGGCCGCGCCCTTGGCCAGCAAACCGCTGATCATCGCGATAATATCATCCATATGGGCCGTTGCACGCGGCTCGATGGTGGGGCGAAGGGTTCCAAGGGCGGCCATATCGGCATGATAGGCGTCGGTGTAGCGCTGAGCGATAACATCAATCGTCACGCCCTCGTCAGTGGCCTTGAGATTAATCTTGTCATCGACGTCAGTGATGTTGCGCGCATAGATCACCGCATCCGGCCCATAGAGGCGGCGCAGAAGACGAAACAGCACGTCAAACACCACCACCGGCCGGGCATTGCCGACATGGGCGTAATTATAGACCGTCGGCCCACAGACATAGAGGGTGACCCTCTTGCGGTCTCCGGGCTCAAAAGCCCGTTTGTCACGGGACAAGGTGTCGTGAAGGCTTAAGGTCAGGGTCATGGATGTCATTCAAAGCTAAATTGAGGCGCGGTTCGGTCGGAGTTGGGCTAGCCAAAGGCCAGCTTAGGCCCATATAACTATTTGTCCTGCGACTAGCCATCACAGGTTTCCACCGTACTGATCCGATCAGGCTTTCTGATCGTAAAGGCGCTGGGTGTCACGCGTCATCCCGGAACCCTCGTTCCGGCGCAACTCAACCCCAAGGACTCTCCCATGGATGCTCTGGCAAAAGACCGGACCCTTATTGGTACGAACGGTTCCGACACAGAAGGTCTGATCAAGCCAACCCGCGAAGAGGCCATGGCCGCTGTGCGTACCCTGCTCGCTTGGGCCGGTGATGATCCGCGCCGAGAGGGTCTGCTCGACACCCCCAAGCGCGTCGTCGAGGCCTTTGGCGAGTGGTTCCAAGGTTATGAACAGGACCCCGCGATAGAATTGTCTCGAACCTTTGATGACGTGCAGGGCTATGATGACATGGTCATGCTACGCGGCATCGAGGTGGAGAGCCACTGTGAGCACCATATGGCCCCCTTCATCGGCAAGGCCTGCGTCGCCTATATGCCGACTAACCGGGTCGTGGGCCTGTCGAAGCTCGCACGGGTTGTCGATATCTACGCCAAGCGCCTTCAAACCCAAGAAACAATGACCCAGCAGATCGTCGATGCGATCAACGAAAATCTGGATCCTGCCGGCGTCGCGGTCCTGATCGATGCTGAGCATCAGTGCATGTCCACGCGCGGCGTTCACCATCGCAATGTGAGCACCATCACCACGCGGTTCACGGGCCTGTTCAAGACCAATCAAGCCCTACAAGACCGGTTTCTCGCCCTCGCAAACCGGGGCTAATCCCTTTGGCCGCCTTTCCCGAAGCCGCAAATCAACAGGCGCTTGAACGCGGCGGCGAACTTGCCCCTCGATTTGACGATAAGGGCTTGATCGCGGCTGTCGCGACCCATGCTGAAACGGGCGAGGTCCTGATGTTGGCCTGGATGAACGCTGAGGCCTTAAAGCTCACGGTCGATACGGGTGAGGCACACTATTTTAGCCGCTCGCGCCAAGCCCTTTGGAAAAAGGGCGAAACCAGCGGTCAGGTTCAACGGGTGACTGAACTGCGGGTCGATTGCGATCAGGATGCGGTTTGGATCAAGGTTCTGCCACAGGGCGACGGCGGGGCCTGCCATGTCGGTTTTCGATCCTGCTTCTACCGCGCACTGGACCAAGGCAAGCTCGTCGAACGCGATTAAGCCGACTGATGAACCTCACCGTGGCTTGGGCGCAGGCCCGGTCACCGCATCAATAACGCTTCTTAGCCCAGACAAAACGACCTTACGGGCCTCTTGGCCCTCTTCAGTATCATCGTGCCGCATCAAGCGCAGGGCGTTCATGTGGGCTTGAAAGGCAGGGTCGCTCCACTTACCCGCCTCTCGCGACCGATCAATCAGTTCGCAGAGGCTGTAGGCCGCCTCGCCCATCTGGACCTTGCCGAAGGCACCAGCGAGGGCGAAAATTTCGTTTGCGACATTGTAGCACTTGGTAAGCGCCTCAGGATTGGGGTCTGCTGTCACCGACGCCGCACTATCCAGAAGCTGAAGAACCTTTTTGTCCATCGCACCCAAGACCTTGTCCCGAATGGATTCCATATTGCTTTCAGCATCATCCATCGCCTCCTGAACGGTCTTACCGCCAGGAAGCTTGATCAACTTGGAAAGCCGGTTTTCAAATCGGCGTCTGGTTACCGTCACAGCTGTGCTTTCTGAGGCTGGAGCAAGGAGTCAATGGCGTCTTGCGACATGTTCGGCGTATTGGCGAGACCCACCTCGAGGGGCAGATCATCAGAGCGCCGCCCTTCGGTCCCTGGCGGCGGGCCAACAAATTTGAACCGGCGGTCAGGCCCTGAATAGGTTGCGCACTCGATAAAAACCCGATTTTCCCGCGCGACCCAAATTACCCGATCCAGAAGCACACGCGGAACAATGGGTTTAGCGACCAAGAAGCTTGCGCCGCAATCGCGTCCCTTGGTCACATTGGACACTTGGGTGTGACCTGACATCAGAATGACCGGCGCGGCGCAGTTTGGTTCAATTTTCGAGGTGCGTAGCCACTTTACGAAATCATAGCCTTCCATGTCTGAAAGCTGGGCGTCGATAATGATCAGGTCAAGCAGATGGCTCTTGACCATCTCCATGGCAGACGCCCCAGACATCGCCCGAAGCGGCGTGCGCACGCCAAATCCATTGAGCACCTGAACCAGAATATCCATGCCTTGGGGGCTCGCCTCCATCAGCAGAACGGTTGCCCGCTCGAGGTTGATCTTGGCCTTAGGATTGGTGGAGGAAGACGCCATGTTTGACCCCTAAAAAAGGTCGACATCGCCGGGCTTTGTCGCCGCGGCCATGCGATCTTCCGCCCGGCGACCGAAACGGCGCACGGACTGATCGAGGGTTAGATTTTGACTGGCTTGGGCCGGATTGACCTTCCATTCCGGCGGAAGACTCGGACCGAGCGCTTCGAGAAAGGACGACAGGGCCGATAGGCGTTGTATCAAGGAATCCAGACCCTGGGCCTGGACGATCCGCTCTGCGTTGTTGGCACCTTGCGAGGACGCCATCAACTCGGCCACAAGCCCTTGGAACCGGTTGCCCATGCCTGCAAGGTCACGGGCCTCAAGCGCAGCGGTCTGGATCACCTCGGACAGACAGACCTGGCCATCCGTGGTGCCGAGCGCCTGGACTGGACTTGAGGGGGTCATGATCAAAAGAGCTCCAACGCGCCAGAGTCGACCGGGGCAGACGGCTTAGATCGCCGCTCTGTTTCAAACACACTGGCCTCATCCTTGGCTAGCGCCATCTGCCGAACCCGACCGGAAATGGGCCAGAATTGGATCCGCCGCGCCCGTTCGCCGCCTAAACTTCCGCCTGCAAATCGGATACCTTCCTGTTTCAGATAGCGCTCAGCAAAGCGGGCATTCTGTTCGCCAATATCGGTCAGGCCCGTGATCACGCGGGCTCCGCCAAAGAGTTTGGCTTGCAAGCGCTCGCGCCGCGCACCTTGGCGCAGGAGACCATTGACGAGAAGCTCCATGGCATAGGCCCCGTACCGCACCGAGTCAGTCGTCACATCTTCACCCTCACCGCCAGGCAGCAAGAAGTGGTTCATGCCGCCCAAGCCTGCCAAAGGATCGCGAATACAGGCCGCAACACAGGATCCGAGGATCGTCGTCAGCATGACGCTGGGGTCATCGGTAACATAGTGCTCACCCTGAACCACGTGCACACGGCGTTCGGGCAGGGCGATTGGCTCCTGTTCGCGGAATACCGGGCTCATGTGAGGGGACCAAAGACAGCTTCGATCTTTTGTTTCAAGATGGTTACGGTGAAGGGTTTGACCAAATAGTTATTGACCCCGAACTGCACGGCGCGCTGCACCAACTCGCGATCTGCACGACCGGTCAGCATGATGAAAGCAGTCTTGGCAATTGGAGGATGGCCACGGATAGCGCGCAACAGGGCCAGCCCATCCAGCTTGGGCATGTTGAAGTCGGATATGACCAGTTGGCTAGGCCGTGAAATCAATTGCCGCAACGCATCTTCACCATCCACGGCATCGCGAAATTCGGTGAAGCCCAACTGCTGCAAGCCATTGCGCACCAGGGCACGCATGGTCATTTGGTCGTCTACAATGAGAACAGAAATTCCCGAGGCCGCTGGCATTACGCCCTCTCCCGCCGGTCTAGATTGCAAAGATTAAGCACCATAGGACCCAAGCGTTCCAATGACGCTTGACGCTCTACCGCACCGATTTCAAAAGCGACGCGAGGCATGCCATAGACCACGCTTGATGACTCGTCTTGACCAAGGGTGGAGGCCCCCGCATCACGCATCATCTTCAGACCCTTGGCACCATCACGGCCCATTCCGGTCAGGATCAAGCCCACAGACTGACCACCCACCGTGCGCGCCACAGATTCAAACAGCACATCCACCGAGGGACGATGGCCATTGACCAGATCGGCAGGCTTTAGGCGGCAACGCAGTTGGCCAAGGCCGCTGATCTCCAGATGCTGAGCCCCGCCCGGTGCCAGATAGATCTGACCAACCTCTAATGGGGCACCTTCGCTGGCTTCGCACACCGAGGCCGCGCAGCTGCGATTGAGCCGCTCAGCAAAACTGGCCGTAAAGCTGGCGGGCATATGTTGAGTAATCACTGTTGGTGGACAATTGGCTGGAAAGTGCGACAGAACCGCTAACAAGGCCTCAACACCACCGGTCGAAGACCCAATGGCCAGAACCCGTCCATCAGACTTGAAGCCATCCGCCTGCGGTTTAGCGACCACCGCCTGACTAAAGGCCCGCATCTTGGCGCGGGCTGCCGCCTTGACCTTGTCGGCCAGCTCAGCAAAGGCCTCTTTGGCCGCAACCCCGTTCATAGGCTTGCCAACACAATCAAAGGCTCCAATTTCAAGGGCCTTCAGGGTTGCGACCGCACCATGCTGGGTCAGGGTCGAGACCATGATCACCGGCATGGGACGCAGGCGCATAATCTTTTCGAGAAATTCCAAACCATTCATGTTTGGCATTTCAATATCGAGGGTGATGACGTCGGGATTCAGGGCCTTGATCGCGGCGCGGGCTTCAAGGGGATCGGACGCGGTTCCGATCACCTCGATGGCCGGATCTTGCGACAGCACAGCCTTGATCAGCCCCCGCATGGTGGCTGAGTCGTCGACAATCAGGACGCGGACAGGGCTCAAGCCTTACCCCCCACCAGCCGGTAGGTTGTCAGACCGTCGGTCTCAAACAGCGTGGTCGCAGGACCGGACACCCGTTCCGAATGGCCGATATAGAGCCGCCCACCGGGGCTCAAGAGCGGGGCATAACGGCTCCAGATCCGCGCTTGTGTCTCTTCTTCGAAATAGATCACCACATTGCGGCAGAAGATGACGTCAAAGGGACCCTTCATTGGCCACTGGCCCATAAGGTTCAACTCTCGGAAAGTGACCAGTTCCCGGGCGGCCTCACCCACGCCCCAACGCTTGAAAGCGTCGTCGGGGTTGGGCACGAACCAGCGCTTCATCAGGTCACGCGGAATAGCCGAGCAAGATTCCTCGTCATAGAAACCCGCCTTGCCCTCTGCCACCACATTGGGATCGATATCCGAGGCCAAGATCTTGATGTCATAGCGTCCGGCATCGGGCAGCAGCGACAGGATGGTCAGGGCGATGGAATAGGGCTCTTGGCCGGTTGAACAGCCCGCCGACCAGATCCGTACACGACCGCCGCGCTTGGCCTGCGCCAACAGGTCTGGCAGGACTTTGGTCTTCAGATGCTCGAAATGGTGCGGTTCACGAAAGAAGCGGGTGACGTTGGTGGTCAGCGAGGCCAGCATCTTTTGACGCTCTTCGACTCCAGCCTGACTGGCGACCAGCGCGCAATAGTCCTTAAAGGTCTTCAGACCCAAGGCGCGCAACCTTTTTGCCAGCCGCGAATAGGCCAAGGTCGCCTTGGAGTCTGGCAGGGCTATCCCCGCATCAGCATGCAGCATGGCCGCAATATTATGGAAGTCTTCTTGGGTGAACGGATATTCGCCCTCGACGAGGTTTTTGCTCGCGCCGACGGGACGGCGAATGTCTGCCTGATCACTCATGCGGCTTCGGCCTCACGGTCGGGGAGGACGCGCTCCAGATAGATCAGGCTGATCATCCGGCCTTCCATCGACAGGATGCCCTTAACAAATTGCTGCACCAAATCAGAGGCCACATCCGGGGTCGATTGAATCTGATCATCTCGCACCGTGATGATGTCGCAGACCGCATCGACCAGAAGGCCGACCAACTGATCCTCAATACGGGTGACAATAATGACATGACGCTCCGTCGGCTCGGTCATCTGCAGACCAAGGCGCGAGCCCAGATCGACGATCGGCAGGACGGCGCCGCGAAGATTGATCACGCCGCGGACAAAAACAGGCGTTCTGGGCAAGGGCGTTGCCGGGGTCCAGCCGCGGATCTCGCGCACCGACATGATGTCGACGCAAAATTCCTGTGCGCCGATCTGGAACGAGATCAACTCACGAACAGCACTGTTGGAGGAGGTGGTCATTGGGGTCATGCTCCTAACCTGCCGCTGCCAGCTTCGCGTCGCTGCGAGCCTTTTCCCGTCGCCGGGCGGCCACCACATTGTCGACATCCAAGATCAAGGCCACGCGGCCATCGCCAAGGATGGTAGCGGCGGCGATGCCCTCGACCTGCCGGTAATTGGCTTCCAGCGACTTAATCACCACCTGCCTTTGGCCTTGAATGGCGTCGACCATCAAGGCCGCCCGCGCGCCACCCTCACCCTCGACCAGCAGGGCAACGCCCTTGGTCGGATCAAGCGGCGTGGTCCGATAGCCCAGCATCGCCCCGACATCGATCAGCGGGGTGTAGGTGTCGCGAATGGCAATGACATAGGCGTCCGGACCGATGGCTCGAACATCCTGGGCCTTGGGCTGCAGGCTTTCGATGATCGCTGTGAGAGGCGCAACCAGCGTATGGTCACAGACCGACACGACCATACCATCCAAGACGGCGAGGGTCAGGGGCAGGCTCAAGGTAAAGGTCGAGCCCTGACCAGGACGCGAGGTGATAGCGATACGGCCGCCAAGCCCTTGGATAGAGCGCTTGACCACATCCATGCCGACGCCGCGCCCTGAAATGTCAGACACCGAAGAGGCGGTCGAGAAGCCGGGCATGAAGATCAGGTTGTCGACATCCTCATCACTGAGGTTGGAGTCGACCTCGATCAGGCCCTTATCAATGGCAATCTGGCGCACGCGGGGCCGGTCAATGCCCTTACCGTCGTCGGAAACCTCAATCACGATCCGGCCGCTGCGATGGGCCGCCGACAGACGCACGGTCCCTTCAGGACCCTTACCCGCCGCAACCCGAACCTCGGGCCGCTCGAGACCGTGGTCGATGGCGTTGCGAATCATATGGGTGATGGGGTCGGTCAGCCGCTCAATGACGGTCTTATCAACCTCGGTGCCCTCGCCTTCAGTCACGAGGCGCACCTGCTTGCCGGTCATGGCCGCGACCTCGCGGACCAGACGCGGCATGCGCTGGAACACCGATTTGACCGGCTGGGCGCGGATGGCCATCACACTGTCTTGGATCTCGCGGGTCAGATGTTCGAGATCATCGAGACCCATGGCGATGTTCGAAGAGCGCGGAACGCCGCTCTCGGTCACGCGCTGGGCCAACATGGCCTGATTGATGACCAACTCACCGACCAGATCGATCAGACGGTCTACCCGGTCCAGATCCACACGAATGGTCGCCTGCTGCGCTGCAGCCCCATGGGCCGCATCCGGTGCCACACCTGCAGCCGGAGCGATGACAGGCGCCGGATTGGACGGTGCCGAGACCGCAGAGACCGGCGTTGGAGCGACCGCAGCCAAGGTCTCAGCCATCATGGCCGGTGCCGGCGCTGCCTGAACATCGGCCTGGGCCTGTTGGATCAGGGCCATGACGTCAAAGGGCTCATCATTGCTCGCCTCACCCATGGTTGGGAGACTGGTTGTCAATGAGTCTGCCGTAATGGTGAGGTCGCAGTCGCCATCGACAAACTCAAAAACCTCTTGAATGGCCGATTGGCTGTGGTCCGTGGTCAGGACAATCGTCCAACTCAGATAGGCCTGCTCTGGCTCCAAATCGGCCAAACCGGGAAGCTCGGAGCGATCAATCGAGACCTCAATATCTCCAAGGCGCTTCAATTCCCTTAGCAACAGGCCCGTTTCATTGGCCTTGGCATAGAGGGCGTTTTTGGGCCGCAGTTGCACCGTCCAGCGGCGCAGGGCCGGGCCCTCGGGCTCAAGGTCGATAATTCCCGCCGCTAGGGGCGTAAAGCCGAAATCATCGCCAAACCCGTCATCATCCGACACGGTCAGTGGGGTAAAGTCTAAGCCGGGCATATCGTCAAAATCTTCGCTGACGATAGACGCGATCGGTACGGCACCGTTCAAGGCTTCAAGCGCCGCAGCCAGTTCCTGCGAACGTGCCTCCTCAACCACACCGCCGTCACGAGCCGCGCGGACATGGTCAGCCAGCACATCGGCGGCGCGTAGCATGACCTTAACGACATTATTATCTGGCGCGAGTTTACCGGCTCTCACATCGTCCAGCGTGGTTTCAAACACGTGGGCAAAACGAACTAGGGGCTCGAGACTAAAGGCACCAGCTCCGCCCTTGATCGAGTGAACGGCTCGGAAAACGGCATTGACCGTCTCAGAGTCGGTCTCTCCCTGCTCCATGGCCAAGAGACCGGCTTCGAGCTCGGATAGCTGCTCTTCGCATTCTTGGAAGAATGTGACCTTGATCGCTTCTAACGGATCCACAGGCGTTTGCTCCGGTTACAGGGCGCGTCAGGCCGCGACGCGGCGAACGGCGTCGATCAGCTTGTCTGGGTTAAAGGGCTTAACGATCCAGCCGGTGGCACCGGCCGAACGCGCGCGCTCTTTCTTTGCCGAGTCGCTTTCGGTGGTCAGGACCAAGATCGGGGTTGCGCGATGGCGTTCGCTCTTGCGCACCCCTTCGATGAACCCAAATCCATCCATACGCGGCATATTGATATCGGTGATGATCACATCGGGCATGGCCATGGATTCCAGCACCTCGAGACCATGGACCCCGTCCACAGCCTGCACCACGGTGAAACCCGCATCGCCCAGAGCCAGCATCAGCATGTCTCGCATGGTGCGGGAGTCATCAACGGTCAAAACAATCTTGCTCAATGGACTAGCCCTGCTGAACGAACGGCTGAAGATCCTCGGCACCAAACAGGCTCAAGGCCTCCTGAAATGCTGGGGAGGGTGAGGAAATAGCAAAGGGCATGGCGTCTGCTGCCCAAGTGGCTTGGGCGGACATCAAGACCTGTAAACAAAGACCGCCGAGACGCTGCACATTCGAAGCGTCGAGGTCCAAAGGCGTATGACGAAGGGACAGGAGCTCAGTGCGCAGCGGACCTGCAGCCTTGAGGTCGAGATTTTCGGTCAGTTGCAGCCTCGAAGCAGAAGCAGGTTCGGTCATTTCAGTCCTCTGGGTTTGGGTCGCCAAACCGAGTGTGGCGCATTCGAAAGCGGGCATGAGCCCCATCAAACGATAGCTATAAACACCTAAATGACAGAGGCCAGTAAACAACTCATTTAATCATGAAGTTCTAAAAGACGGGCGCAGCCTTTGCCGTGCCGAAAAAGGACGGGGACGGCGATGCAGCGCCGCCCCACAGGTTGTGGCAATTGGCTAGTTTAGTTCACCCTGAAGGTGACGGGCTGGTGCAGGAGCATCGTCGGCCTCAAGCCGCTCCATCAGGGCGTCAAGTTCCTGCCAAAGGGCCTTGGGCAAGCGGTCCGCAAACCGGTCATAGGCGGCGGGGATGAGGGACGCCTCTTCACGCCAGACATCACGGTCGACCGATAGGAGCAGGTCCATCTGAGCGTCAGACAGGGTCAGGCCTGACGTATCGATCGCGCCCTTCGCCGGCAGATTACCGATTGGCGTGGCCTGAGCCTGCGCTGTGCCTTCGAGACGTTCGACGATCCACTTCAGGACGCGGCTATTTTCGCCATAGCCGGGCCAGACGAACTTGCCGCCCTCGTCCTTACGGAACCAGTTGACGAAATAGATGCGCGGCAGCTTGGCTGCATCGGCCTTTTGGCCAATGGAGAGCCAGTGATTGAAATAGTCGCCCATATTGTAGCCGCAGAAGGGCAGCATGGCGAAGGGATCGCGGCGCAGCTCACCCACCTTATTTTCGGCAGCTGCGGTACCTTCGGAGGCGACGTTCGAGGCCAGAAACACCCCATGTTGCCAGTTGAAGGCTTCGGTCACCAACGGCACAGCCGAGGCCCGGCGCCCGCCAAACAGGATGGCCGAGATTGGCACGCCCTTGGGGTCTTCCCATTCCGACGCGACCGTCGGGCATTGGCCCGCAGGGGCGGCGAAACGGGCATTAGGATGGGCCGCAGGCTCGCCCAAGGCTGGGGTCCAGGCACGGCCCTTCCAGTCGGTCAAGCCCTCAGGTGGGGTATCGGTCAGACCTTCCCACCAGACATCACCATCCGCCGTCGTCGCGACATTGGTGAAGATGGTGTTGGCGTGAAGGGTCTCGATGGCATTGCGATTGGTGTGCTTGCCCGTACCCGGAGCCACGCCAAAGAAGCCCGCCTCTGGATTGATGGCATAGAGTCGTCCGTCTTCGCCAAAGCGCATCCAGCTAATATCATCCCCAATGGTCTCAGCCTTCCAGCCGGGGATGGTCGGCTGCAACATGGCCAAATTGGTCTTGCCGCAGGCGCTGGGGAAGGCTGCGGTTACATAATGAACCGCCCCTTGCGGCGAGGTCAGCTTGAGGATCAGCATATGTTCGGCCAGCCAGCCCTCATCGCGGGCCATGATCGAGGCGATACGCAGCGCGTAGCACTTTTTGCCCAGCAAGGCATTGCCGCCATAGCCGGACCCGTAGGACCAGATCTCGCGGGTTTCGGGATAGTGGACAATGTACTTGTCGTCATTGCATGGCCAAGCCACATCGGCCTGTCCCTCGGCCAAGGGGGCACCAAGGCTGTGGACCGCAGGCACGAAGAATCCATCCTCGCCAAGGGCCTCGAGCGCCGCCGTACCCATCCGAGTCATGACTCGCATCGAGACGGCGACATAGGCGCTATCGGTAAGCTCAACCCCCAGCGCACTGATGCGCGAGCCGATCGGACCCATACTGAAGGGTACGACATAGAGCGTGCGGCCCTTCATGCAGCCCGCAAACAGGCCCTGAAGTTTGGCGCGCATCTGGTCTGGCACCATCCAGTTGTTGGTCGGGCCGGCATCGATCTCATTTTCTGAGCAGATGAAGGTCCGGCTTTCCACCCGGGCCACATCGCGCGGATCAGAATTGGCAGCGAAGGAATTGGGCCTCTTGGCCGGATCAAGGCGAACCATGGTGCCCGAGGCAACCAACTCTGCCGTCAACTGTTCCCACTCGGCATCGGAGCCGTCGCACCAATGGACCCGATCCGGTGTGGTTAAGGCCGCAATGTCTCGGACCCAGGCGACCAGTTTGGCATGTTTGGTCGGCGCAGGCTCAAGTCCGGGAACAGAAGAAGCATTGGTCACAGGGTCGTCTCCACAACTCGATCCGACTACGCCCTGCTGAACTGGCGTCAATCGACAACAGATATAAACAAAATCAGAGACCTAAGAGAGCCATCCGATCCGCCTCTGGTCCCGATCACCGCGCTTTTGACGCGGAAAAGATACCCTTCGGCCTGCCGATCTTACCCCTCCGATCGGGCCGCGCCGCGCCGTCGAGGTCAGATTAAAAATCCGTTTAGAAGATCAAGACCGCCGGGGCAAACCCCCGAAAGGCCAGTCTGGCAATGATTACGCTGTCATCGTCAAAAATGCGGCGCGTAGGCTGTTGGGCGCGGCACCAATGCCACGCTGAGACCGAGGCGAGCCGAATCAGCCATCCCTGTCTTGCACCCAAGGCAATTGAAGCGTATCGCTCCGGCCTCTCTTTAAGAGACAGAGGAGTAATGCGATGGGGTACCGTGTGGCCGTCGTCGGCGCCACCGGCAATGTGGGCCGTGAAATGATGA
>JBEGNZ010000040.1:0-24336 GCA_041182245.1 Pseudomonadota bacterium
CCGTCTTCCCCGCGCAGACGGGAATCCAGACCCCTTCACTCCGGCGCTAACCGACCCACTGGATCCCCGCCTTCGCGGGGAACACGGCTGCGGCAGTATATTTTCGTCATTGCGAGCGCAGCGAAGCAACCCAGGGGATTGGCGCGGACCAAGGTTGATGATCCCCTGGGTTACTTCGGCGCTTCACGCCTCGCAATGACGCGGTAGAAGGCGGCTGACAACCCGCGCCGCATCCCGTGTTCCCCGCGCAGGCGGGTACCCGGACCCTTACATGCAGGCTGAATAAGGCGCACTAATCCGCGTTTTTCACGAGGAACGCGGTTGATAGGGCAGGGGCTAACCCCCTCACCCAACCTTCTCCCCCACGGGGGCGAGGGCTAGGAGCGATCAATCCCCAAGTTCCCAACCAAATCCGCCAAACACCGCGCATAGAGCCTATGTTCCTGCTCCAGCACCCTTGCGCCTAAGCGATCTTCATTATCATCCGGCAGCACATCGACCTCGGCTTGGCCAAGGATTGGGCCTTCATCGACGCCTGTGGTGACCAGATGGACCGTGCAGCCATGCTTGGCCACACCAGCCTCTAGCGCGCGCTGGTGGGTGTGCAGGCCGGGGAAGGCGGGCAGGAGGCTGGGGTGGATATTGATCATTCGGCCTGCCCAGGTCTCGACCAGATAGGGCGTCAGGACCCGCATATAGCCCGCCAGAGCCACGATCTGGACGCCAGACTGGCGCAGGCGCGCATCGATCATCCGCTCATGGGCCTCGCGGTCCTTACCGAAAGGCGCATGGGCGATCACAGCGGTCTCGATCCCTGCCGCCTCCGCCAAATCAAGCCCCCCCGCATCGGCGATGTTGGACAGGACCAGAACGATTTCAGCCGGATAGGCAGGGTCCTTAGCCGCTTCAATCAGCGCAGCCATGTTGGAGCCCCGGCCCGAGATCAGGACAGCGACGCGGGCCTTGCTCATGGCTGGATCAGTTGTCCACAGACAAAGGCATTCTCACCGGCATTGAGCAGGGCGGCTAGAACCGGTTCGGCATCTTCCGCGGCGACGATCAGCATGAAGCCGACGCCGCAGTTAAAGGTCCGGCGCAGTTCGTGATCGGATAGGCCGCCCACCTCCTGCATCCACGCAAAGACGGCGGGCAGGGGCCAGGCGTTCCAGTCGAACCGGGGCTCCAGACCCTCGGCAATGGCGCGGGGCGGGTTTTCGATCAGGCCGCCGCCGGTGATGTGGGCACCGCCCTTGATCAGGCCGGCCTTGATCAGTGGCAGGACGCTCTTCACATAGATGCGGGTCGGGGTCATCAGCGCCTCGCCCAGCGTCTGGCCGGGGGCGAAGGGAGCCGCGTCATTCCAAGTCAGACCAGAACGCTCGACCACGCGGCGCACCAGCGAATAGCCGTTCGAGTGGGGGCCGTCCGAGCCGATGCCGATCAACAGGTCTCCCGCCTTCTGGTCGTTCAGACGCGGCAGGACCGCGCCGCGCTCGACCGCGCCGATGGAGAAGCCCGCCAGATCATAGTCGCCGCCCGCATACATGCCGGGCATTTCCGCCGTCTCGCCGCCGACCAGAGCCGCTCCGGCCTGCTTGCAGCCCTCGGCAATGCCTTTGACCACGGCGGTTGCGGCCACGACGTCCAGCTTGCCCGTGGCAAAGTAGTCGAGGAACATCAGGGGCTCAGCGCCTTGGGCCAGCAGGTCATTGACGCACATGCCGACCAGATCGATGCCGACCGTGTCGTGACGACCCGTTTCAATGGCGATCTTCAACTTTGTGCCGACGCCGTCCGTTGTCGAAACCAGCAAAGGATCAACAAAGCCCGCGGCCTTGAGATCAAACAGCGCGCCGAATCCCCCCAGCGCAGCGTCAGCGCCCGGTCGGCGAGTCGCCTTGGCTAGGGGTTTGATGGCCTCGACAAGGGCGGTGCCAGCATCAATATCTACCCCAGCCTGGGCGTAGGTGAGGCCATTGGGCCGTTCGCTCATGGTTCAAACATTCCCTGAACCGCTTTTCAGCGGAAAAACACACAATTTTTCGCGTCGCCCTTGTACGGAGGGCGCTTGGCCGGGCTATAGCTAGCCTATGACGCCAATAACCACCACCGCCGAACTGCAAGCCTTTTGCAAGCTTCTCGCTGACGCGCCCTTTATCGCCGTCGATACCGAGTTCATGCGTGAAACAACCTACTGGCCTAAGTTATGCCTGATCCAGGCGGCTGGGCCAAAGGATTCAGCGGTCATTGACCCGCTGGCCGAAAGTTTGGACCTGTCCTGCTTCCTTGATCTGCTCCGAGATGAGCGAATCGAGAAGGTTTTCCATGCCGCGCGGCAGGATGTGGAGATTTTCAACAATCTTGGGGCCATGCCAAAGCCGCTGTTCGATACCCAGATCGCCGGGATGGCGGCGGGCTTTGGTGAGCAGATCGCCTATGACGCCCTTGTGCGACACATGCTGCGAATCGATTTGGACAAGTCGAGCCGGTTTACCGACTGGAGCCGTCGTCCCTTGAGCGACGCGCAGCTCGACTATGCTCTGGCCGATGTGACCCATTTGGCCAAGCTGTTCCCCGATCTGAAGTCGCGCCTCGAAAAGCAAGGCCGCTTGGCTTGGGTCTCTGAAGAGATGGCCGCCCAGATCGATCCGGCCCTTTATGATGTCGATCCTGAAAAGGCTTGGCGTCGACTAAAGCCTCGCAAGCACAATGCCAAATATATGTCGGTCTTTAAGGCTGTGGCCGCTTGGCGCGAACGGACGGCGCAAAACCGCGACCAGCCGCGCGGGCGCATCCTTAAAGATGACGCCATTGATGAACTGGCGACGCAGGCCCCGACCGATGCCGATGGCCTAAACCGGCTGCGGTCGGTGCCCAAGGGCTTTGCCGGATCGCGCTATGGTCCAGAACTGCTGGAAGCCATCAAGATGGGCCTGTCGGCCCCTGACGGCTATGCGCCCGTGATCGAGCGCAACGGCACCCCACCATCGCCCGCCGCCGGTGCTGTGGTCGAGCTGTTGAAGGTCCTGCTCAAGGCTCGGGCTGAAGATGCGGGCGTGGCGTCAAAGCTCATCGCCACGGTCTCAGATCTGGAAAAGATCGCCAATGATGACAATGCCGACAGCCCAGCCCTGACCGGCTGGCGTTACGATGCCTTCGGGGCCGATGCCTTGAAGCTCAAACGCGGTGAGTTGGCGTTGGTGCTTGATGGCACCCGTGTGCGCGTTGTTGAGGTCCGCCGCGCACCGAAGGCATAAGGGAACCAAGACCCCCTTCGTCGCTTCGCGCCACTTCCCCCAGAGGGGGAAGATTTTAGACCTTAGATCTTCCCCCTCTGGGGGAAGTACCGGCAAAGCCGGGGTAGTGGGACTTGTTACCTCCCCCTCACCCAACCTTCTCCCCCTGGAGGGGGAGAGGGCTAGAGCCGATAAGCCCTCTCCCTGTGGGAGAGGGTTCAAGTGAGGGCCTTACTTCCTCCCTAATCCGTCCTGATCTCGATCTCGCGGCCTAAGATCTGAGCAACCATGGCACCGCGCTTGGCGGTCTGTTCGCCGAGTAACAGGTCGGCGGAGGCCGGGGAGGCGGTGAGAACCACCGCGTTGGGGGTAAAGCTCAGCTGCGCTGCGGACAGCAGGGCGGGGCTTCGCCCCGAGAGGTCACAGCCCAACCTCATGGCGGCTCCCAAAACCCGCGCGCGCCTCTGTTGATCGCTGCTCAACAGCCGATTGATCACGTCCAGATCGGGCGGCGTCCCCGTTGGGGCGTGACGCGAAAAGACGGTCAGGGCCAGGAAGGTACGCTCTGCATGGTTCATGCCTGATATGGGCGCGCGCAGCACCTGTTCGAACACCAGATCAGCGCGATGGTCCGGGTGTAGCCTTGCGCCTATGTCCGAGAGGCGGCAGGCGGCGGTGAGCAAGATCCGATCACGGGTCGTTGAGAACAGGATGGGCAGGGTTGCGAAGGCCCCCGACAGCCATGTCTCCAGAGCCAAGCCAAGGTTCTCTGACACACCTTGACGCGCACCGAGCGCAGCGCAGCCTTCGATCAGAGGGTCGAGGGCGCGGTCGGTAGATGACATGGCTTCGAACAAGAGACCTTCGCGTAGTCCAAAGGCAGACAGGCTGATCTCTTGGATGCCTAGACGATCGATTAAACAGTCCAGAACTGTGGCTGCGAAGGGAAGGGTTTCAGACCGCTTGCGCGACATGCCCTCGATGCGGTCAAGCGACCCCTTTGACTGTTGGGCAATGAAACGGGCAGCGTCCTGCGCCTCAGAAGCCGATAGCGCATATTGATGGACGATTCGTAGCGGATAGTCTGACATCCGCATCTGAAGCAGGGCGAGGTTGCGCCAAGCCCCACCGACGGCGTGGAAGGTCGCCGTCTTGAAACGGCCGACATTGGCCTGATCAAGGCAGCGTTCAACGGCGGTTCGGACCTTGATCGGATCATATGGCCCCGTTGCGGCGAGGGCTAAGGGGCCAAGCGGCAGGGTTATGCCTTCGCCAACTTGACCCTGTCCGACCGTGGTGAGTTCAAGGCTAGAGCCACCGAGATCGCCAACGACGCCTTGGGCAAGTGGCGCACCGGCTAAGACGCCTAGTGCGGCATAGTTTGCCTCTTCCATGCCTGACAGGACGCGTATCCTATAGCCGGTCTCATCCTGCACCCGCTTGACAAAGGCCGGGCCATCGCTGGCGTCGCGTACAGCGGCTGTGGCGGCGACAAAGACGGCATCGGGCTGCACAGACTCTAGGACGGCACGGAAGCGTCTGACGGCCGCGAGGGCGGTTTCTATGCCCTCAGGAGATAGGGTGCCGGTGCGCGCAAGGTCGCGGCCAAGTCCCGCCAGGACCTTTTCGTTGAACACTGTCCAGATCGCCCGCCCTTCAAGCCGATAGACGACGAGGCGGACGGAGTTTGACCCAATATCGATGACCGCCGCGTCGCGTGCGGGCCTATCGCCCTTTGCCCACATTTTCGATCGCTCTCGGTCGGTCCTTGGCCTTTTGGCCACGTCCAGACAGGCTTGGATTGGTCATGAAATACTCATGGGCGGAAAAGGCACGTTTGGCATTCCATCCGGTCACGCGATGGTAGTGACCACTGGAATTCAGCGCCCAGCTCTGGGCCTCGTCCTTCAGGTTGGCAACCATGATCTGGTTTAAAACCTGTTGATGAACTGTCGGCGTCTCGATGGGGACAAGCGATTCAACCCGGCGGTCGAGATTGCGCGGCATCCAGTCGGCCGATGAGATGAACACCCGGCACTGTGGGCCGGGCATAGGGCCGCCATTGGCGAAGCAGACGATGCGGCTATGTTCCAAGAACCGGCCTACAATGCTTTTAACCCGAATATTCTCCGACAGACCCTTGATGCCGGGGCGCAGGCAGCAGATGCCGCGAATGACCAGATCAATGCTGACGCCTGATTGGCTGGCCCGATAGAGCTCGTCGATGATCACGGGATCGACCAGCGCATTGAGCTTGGCCCAGATGGCGGCGGGCTTTCCCGCCTTAGCGTTGACGATCTCCTGATCGATCAGGGCGATCAGGTCCTGCTTCAGGGTCACGGGTGAATAGGACAGCTTTTCTAAATGGTCGGGCTGCGAATAGCCGGTGATATAGTTGAACAGCCGCCCACTATCGCGTCCCAACCCCGCGTCCGTGGTGAACAGCGATAGGTCCGTATAGATCCGCGCCGTGATCGGGTGATAGTTGCCGGTTCCAAAATGGCAGTAGGTCTTCAGTCCACCACCCTCGCGTCGCACGACGATCGAGAGCTTGGCGTGGGTCTTATATTCCACAAAGCCGAACACCACATGGACTCCGGCCCGCTCAAGGTCGCGGGCCCATTTGAGATTGGCCTCCTCATCAAAGCGCGCCTTGATCTCGACCAGAGCGGTGACGTTCTTGCCATTCTCTGCCGCCTCGATCAGGGCCGCGACGATGGGGCTGTTCTTTGAGGTGCGATAGAGGGTCTGTTTGATGGCCAGCACATTGGGGTCCGTTGCGGCCTGGCGT
This sequence comes from Pseudomonadota bacterium, assembly GCA_041182245.1. Lineage (GTDB taxonomy): Bacteria > Pseudomonadota > Alphaproteobacteria > Caulobacterales > Caulobacteraceae > CAISGS01. The sequence goes on from JBEGNZ010000040.1 coordinate 6,028, forward strand.
AGGAACTGGACCACCACATCGAAACTCTCGAACGGGTGGTGAACCAGAATGTCCTTTTCGCGGATGGCCGCGAAACAGTCGCCGCCATGATCACGAATTCGTTCGGGGAAACGCGGTTCAAAGGGCTTGAACTTCAAGTCGGCTCGGTCTGGCGTGATCAGTTCCGCCACCTGAGTCAGTCCCAGCATACCGTCAACCATGACGACATCTTGCGGCTCGGCGTGCAGGTTCTCGACGATGAAGCGCCGAAGCTCCTCGGGCATGGCCTTTTCGATCTTCACCCGTACGACCGAGCCCATGCGGCGCTGTTTGAGGCGAACCTCAAATTCGCGGACCAGATCTTCGGCCTCTTCCTCGATCTCCATGTCCGAGTCGCGGATCAGGCGGAAATCACCGCGAGCATCGACGGTGCAGTCGGGGAATAGGACATCGGTAAAAAGCGACAGGAAGGTCTCAAGACTGATGAACCGGCGCTCGATCTTGCGTCCCCTGCCGGTTGCCGAAGGCAGTTCCCAAAACCGCGCCACCTGACTGGGCATCGGTAGGAGCGCATAGAGCGGCTTGCCGTCTGACCGGCGTTTGAGCTTTAAGGCCGAGGCAAAGCCCAGATTAGGCAGGAACGGAAAGGGATGGGCCGGGTCGATGGCCAGGGGAGTCAAGACCGCGAACAGCTGACTGGTGAAGACCGGACGCAGCCAATCCATATCAGCAGGCGTCACATCCTTGGCCTCTAATACGCGCAGCCCTTCGGCGGCGAGCTTAGCCCGTAGATCAAGCCAGATCCGCTGTTGGCTCGCCATCAACTCTGCTGCCGCCATATTGACGCGGGATAGTTGCTGGCGCGGCGTTAGCCCGTCTTGGCTGATAACGCGGATCCCTTCGCTGACCTGACCCTTCAGGCCAGCGACGCGAACCATATAGAACTCATCGAGATTGTTGGCCGAGATTGATAGGAACCGAAGTCGTTCGAGCAGGGGATGGCGCGGATTTTCAGCCTCTTCGATAACCCGTTGGTTAAAGTTCAGCCATGAAATCTCTCGGTTAAAGAACCGTTCGGGCGAGGCCAGCAGATCTTCGTTTAAAGACACGTCTTGGCGCACCGTCATGGTGGGCGGCAAGGGTGCAGCCGGGTGGGGCGTGTCTGCAGCGTCAGCTTTTATCTGTTCGGACATGGTCGCCTAGATCCGAGTTCCGCTGCGAAGATCGCAGCCGACAGGTTTCGCTCATGGTTCTGAACGAGCAAGGCCAAGGCGGCAAGCCTTCAAGCGAACAGGTCGAGCGTATCGTTGCTTATTTCAAGAAACTGTCGCGCTAGGGCGCGTGAAATGGGTTTCTGTGTTGCATCTGCAGCCTCGTCGAGCCGCGCAACGATCTCCTGCGCCTTGGGAACAGAACGCTCGATGCGTCGCAACAGGTAAGGCAGGAGGTCGTCTGTCGGGCGGATATTGCGCTCACGGAAGAATTTTCGGATTACCTCTTCGAGCACCACATCGTCAGGCTCTTCGATCTCTACGACAGGCAAGGCATTTAACCGCGACCTTAGGTCCGGCAGGTTTGTCGGCCATGTGGACGGCCGGGTGCGGTCTGTGATCAAGAGGCCGCCTCCGGTATTGGCCGCCATATTGATCAGGTGGAACAGGGTCTCATTGGGCACCTGCTCGACGTCACCTTCAATCAGGACCGGCCGACCTAGCAGCAGTTGCAGATTGTCGGCCTGAAGCGGTTGCCAGCGCACAGCCCCTACTCGATCTTGCCAAATCTTGGCCAGATGGCTCTTGCCGCAACCTTCGGGTCCAACCAGGGTTAAGACGCCGCCATGCCATTGGGGCCAGCTATTGACCTGACGCACAGCCTCCGCGTTGGAGGACGACTCAACAAAGTCCTCAGCGCTGAAGCGGATTGACCGATTAAGATCGAGGCGAAGTTGCAGGCCCAAGTTCCTGTCCATTTTAAAAATTCCGAGCACTTTCCTAGCCTGAAAGTGCGGAAAGATCGATTGGGTGAGCCCTGAAAGAGGCTATGGCTAGGGGATAGTGAGCCCATGGTTGGGGATAAGCCTTGAACAATCGGCTCCATTGGCCTTTGCTTAGCCTAGACCTGCTCCTGTAAACCTTGACAAAAGGCGGGGACAATGCGCCCTTCGGCCCCTATTTCGCCGGTCGAAAAAAGAAGAATCCATGCACGCCTATCGCTCACACACTTGCGGCGCCTTGCGCCTTTCCAATGCCGGTCAAACGGTTCGCCTATCGGGCTGGATCCATCGCAAGCGCGACCATGGCGGCTTGATGTTTATCGATCTGCGCGACCACCACGGTCTGACGCAGTTGGTACTGAGCCCCGAAACACCCGGCTTTGCCCATGTTGAACGTCTGCGCGCGGAAAGCGTCATTCGGGTCGATGGCACGGTTCTGGCCCGTTCCGCCGATACGGTGAATGCCGGACTGCCTACGGGAGAAGTTGAAATCCGCGTCGCGGGCGTAGAGGTCCTTTCCGAAGCCGCTGAATTGCCGGTGCCGGTCTTTGGTGAGCCAGACTATCCCGAGGAACTGCGCCTCAAGCATCGCTATCTCGACCTGCGCCGCGAGACCCTGCATCGCAATATTGTGCTGCGCTCGAACGTCATCGACTCTGTCCGCAAGCGCATGGTCGGGCAGGGGTTCACCGAATTCCAAACCCCAATCTTGACCGCCTCGAGCCCAGAGGGCGCGCGCGACTTTCTCGTGCCCTCGCGTCTGCATCCTGGCAAGTTCTATGCCCTGCCTCAGGCACCGCAGCAGTTTAAGCAGCTGTTGATGGTGGCCGGTTTTGACCGCTACTTCCAGATTGCCCCTTGTTTCCGCGATGAAGATGCGCGCGCTGACCGCTCGCCGGGCGAGTTCTATCAACTCGATGTGGAGATGAGCTTCGTCACCCAAGAGGACGTGTTTGCGGCCATTGAGCCGGTGCTGCACGGCGTGTTTGAAGAGTTCGCCAACGGCAAGTCGGTGACGCCCTATCCGTTCCCGCGCATCGCCTATCGCGACTCGGTGCGTCTCTATGGCTCGGACAAGCCCGACCTGCGCAACCCCATCCAGATGGCTGATGTGTCAGAGCCCTTCCGGGGTTCGGGCTTTAAGGTCTTTGCCGGAATGCTGGAACAGCCAAAATCGGCGATCTGGGCTATTCCCGCGCCGGGCGGTGGTAGCCGCGCCTTCTGTGACCGTATGAATGATTGGGCCAAGGGCGAGGGGCAACCCGGTCTGGGCTATATCTTCTGGCGTGAGGGCGAAGAGGGCGCTGCTGGTCCTATCGCCAAGAATATCGGCCCCGAGCGGACCGAAGCCATTCGTGAGCAACTGGGTCTGAAGGTCGGCGACGCGGCATTCTTTGTCGGCGGTGATCCAGACGCCTTCTACAAGTTCGCAGGCGCGGCGCGTAACAAGGTCGGGTTCGATCTGGGTCTGGTCGACGAGAACCAGTTCAAGTTCTGCTGGATTGTCGATTTCCCCATGTATGAATGGAGCGACGAGGAGAAGAAGGTCGACTTCTCGCACAATCCCTTCTCTATGCCGCAGGGTGAACTTGAAGCCCTAAATAGTATGAATCCTTTGGATATTTTGGCCTACCAGTACGACATTGTCTGTAATGGTATCGAGCTCTGTTCCGGTGCCATCCGCAACCATCGCCCCGATGTCATGCTCAAGGCCTTTGAGATTGCGGGCTATGGTCCAGATGTTGTGGAGAACGAGTTTGGCGGCATGCTGAACGCTTTCCGCTATGGCGCGCCGCCGCACGGTGGCTTGGCCCCGGGTATCGACCGGATCGTTATGCTGCTCGCCAATGTGCAAAATCTGCGCGAGGTCATCGCCTTCCCGCTCAATCAGCAGGGCATGGACCTGATGATGAATGCGCCGTCAGAAGTTCGCGAGAAGCAGTTGAAAGAACTGCATATTCGCATCGCGCCGCCGATCAAGGTCTAGCGGACCCACTGCCGAGGGCAGATGTGGGGTTTCAACGCGGGAGGCAGCCGGGTCTGAGCATTAGCGCAGGCTCGGCCAATCTGGTCCTGTGTCAGGCCCGTGACTTGACTAAGGTCGGTTCCGCCAATCCAGGTCCTGACCATTGAGGCGTTGCTAAGGTTCGCCCCATCCATGCGGGCTTTGGCGAGGTTTGCCCCGTCCAGCTTGCTGTAAACAAAACGCGCGCCTCTGATGTTGGCATTTTCGAGATTGGTGCCGAGCAAGGTCCCGTAGCTAAAATTGCTGCCCCGTCCGTCGGCATTTTCGAGGTTTACCCCGGTGAGGCTGGTGTGGCTCAAGTCCGCGCCAGCCATGAGCGCGGACTCAAGGTTGGAACCGATAAAGGTTGCGGCCTCTAGGCGTGCGCCATTGAAGTTAGCCTCTTCGAAGTTGCTGCCCTTGGCGACCATGCCGGACAGGTTGGCACCTCTGAAATCCGCCCGATCAAAGTTTGATCCGAGGATGTCGGTGCCGCGCAGGTCGGCCTTGCTGAAGTCGGCCTTTGACAGGTCCGACCCTTTAAAGCGCGATCCCCTCAGATCGGCCCCGATAAACGAGGCCCCCGAAAATTGCGCGCCGACGAGGCTTGCGTTGGTCAGTTGCCGTCCGGCCAGGTTGCAGCCTTCGCAAGATCCGCCAAAGGACCTCAGTCGCGCGATGGAGGTGCCGGTGTCAGCCGCGTGCGCCGCCGTCGCTACGGCAATCAACAAACTGATCCAGATCGCAATTGAGGTAGCGGCTCTAGACATTGTTCGTGAACCGAACTGAGGGGAGAGCATCAACATGAGAAGAATGTGAGGGCTAAACCCTCTCGCCGCACCTTAATTCGCGGTAATGGTGATCACTAACGGCTGACGCTGCCCTCATCCTGCGCATGGCAGGTCGTGCAGACGAGGCGTCCGCCCTTGCGGGTGGCCGTCAAGTTTCCACAGGACGGGCAGACATCGGCCTCCGCCATATCAAAGGTCTCGATGGCTTCGGCCTTGCGACCGCCAAAGGGCAGGAACACCAGATTGTCCGGCGTGGCACCGCGCGAATAGCCCTTGGAGATGAATTTAAGCACGGGCAGGGGATCGTCAGATTTCATCTCAAAGGCGGTCTTGCTCAGACCATCGGTCCCAAAGGCGTCAGGGTCGGTATTGGCCAGATCATCACGGCCCAGATAGGACACGGCCAGTTCCCGGAAGATATAGTCCAAGATTGAGGTAGCAGACCGGATCGAGTCATTGCCGGTCACCGCGCCCGCAGGTTCAAAGCGCGTATAGACGAAGGCGTCGACAAACTCTTCGAGTGGCACGCCATGTTGCAGGCCAATCGAAATGGCGATGGCGAAGTTGTTCATCAAGGAGCGGAAAGCAGCGCCCTCCTTGTGCATGTCGATAAAGATCTCACCGACCTCGCCGTCCTCATATTCGCCGGTATGAAGATAGACCTTGTGACCTCCGACAGCGGCCTTTTGAATGTAGCCCTTGCGGCGATCTGGCAGCTTACGGCGCACACGGTCTCGTTCGACGATCCGCTCAACAATGCGCTCGCTGATGATCGGTTCGGGCTGCGGCTCTGCGCGGCGTGGCGCTTCGCGGCGAGGGGCCTCATCTTCAAGATCCGGCAGATTGAGCGCCAGGTTGGCCGGTGCTGACGCACGGCGCAGGGTCACGGCCCTGAGGCCTGCCCGGGCCGCCGCAGACTGCAGGCGATTGGCCACCGCTGGGTCATCGCTATAGGCGAGGGGCAAGGGCGTAATGGCGGGCGCGCAGGTGAAGGCCTCGGCCGCAACCGTCATGGCCAACCGCGCGAGGAGATCCGGCCCATCGAGGCCATCGGCTCTGCGGAACACACCCCAGTGTGGGCTTGACAGTCCTGCCCAGCTATCGAGGTCGCCGGTGCCGCAGGCATGAATCTGAGCCTGTTTGATTGTGTCGGGACTAAAGCCGAGATGGGCCAAGGTGTTGAAATCTGGCGCACTTAGGGTCTCGGCATCGGCTCCTAAAATATCCTTGAGGAAGCCTTCGCCGATCACGGCGGGCGAGAAGGCGAGACGGATGTCGCCGGTCAAGCGCAGGGTGGCTTCGGCGGCATTGATCTCGTGGTCCGTCAGACCCTTGGCCTTCAGGGTCGCAGGATTGATCCCTGGCGCATCAGCAAGGTCGCCATGGCCCAGCACGTGAACGGCGGCCGAATCGATATTCAGATCGAGATGGCGCAGGCCCTCGATGGTGGCTTGCGAGAGGGTGCGGATGATGGTGCCATCCTCGGTCTCGGCCACCGTTATGGCACCGGCCCAAGGTGCGGCGGACAGGCTGATCCCCCCCAGCCGCAGCTTGATCTCGTCGTCATTGAACAGGGCTAAGGTCTCGGCATTGCGCAGGCCCGAGGCGCGGGCCTTGGTCAAGGCGTCGCTCATGAGCGGTACGGCCATCGCGGCCAGTTCTTCGCCCCGGGCTAGAACGGCACTGGCCTCCAACCTTTCCATGATAAAGGCCAGACGCGCGTCCCGGTCCTGATCAAATTCGGGGTAGGAGCCTGCCACGGCGGCCATTTCGGCTGAGGCTTGAAGCGAGGCGGCGAAGGCGAGGCTGTAGAGACTCCCGACCGCGTTGCGTCCCTCATCAGAGGCATAGGCGATGGCCTGCATGATCAGCAGTTCGGACACGCCCGCCAAGGTCAGACCAAGCGGACGCCAACGATAGCGCGATGCGGCGTCGCTTGAGGTCGCGTTATAGCCCGCAGCCCCGTCGATCTCGAGCGCCAGGGTCCAGAGACGGACCGTGGCGGCAAAGCCATCGGCGTCAAATCCGTCGTCGCTCCAGAACCGGGTCGCGTCGATTGCCGCCTTGGGGGCGTGATTGAGGCGGGTGATGGCTTCGGCGTCGCGCTGGTCGAAGGTGACAACCACTTGGCCGGTTTCCCACCCTGCTGTTGCGGCATGAGCAGCGGCGCGGCTTCCCGCTTCGACCTCGTCTCTCATACCGGTGACGATCAAGGTCTCGAGGGTGAGGGGCGCTGGCTCACCCATCCCGCGCCATTCGCGTTCGCCCGACTTGGCTAGGTTAATGGCCGTAAGGATCAGGGCGTCGGATATGCCGCTATTTCGTGCGTCTCGGGCCGCGCGCGCGAGGGCGATATTATGGTGCGGATCAGCGCAATGACCCGCATCGCCGTCACAGCGCAAAATGGCATTCATCACGGTTTGCAGGCGACTATTGACCGCGATTAGGGCGTCTTGGGTCGCGGCGTGGCAGCGGAGCTTCGAGACGTGGGACCGGACTATTTCCGCAAACTCTATATCTTCCAGATCGATCGCGCGCGCTTCGGGCAGGGGGCGGTTGCCGTCGCCGACCAAGGGCGGGATGCGCGGGCCTGAAGCTCTTGCCACGCCAGGCGCAGCCAAGCCTTCGAGCATGCTGCCCAGTAGACTATCGTGGAAGCTGACGGCATCGACATCGCGGTCAAACAGGCCAAGGGCCCATCCCCAAGCGGCAATGCGCCGGGCATAGCGGGCTGGGCCCTCTTCGAGCGCTGAATTGTAGGGCGCGTTCTCGGCTAGGGCTGTCGGAAGCTCGACCTCTGGAAAGTCGCTCGGCAGGCTCTGGGCCCAGTCCAGCCATGACTCGACCCGGACCGAGGTCCAGTCGCGCGGCGCGCTCACGGCCACCACATCATCAGTCCGGTCGATCCAGCGGGTCTCGAGGGTCCCGCCGCTGAGCTGCGGCGCTGTGTACCGATAGTCAAAGCGCATGGCCGCCTCCTAAAACTAACCGCGAGGCTAGGGCCGAAAGCCTGTGTTCGCAATAGATGTAGTAAGAAACGTCAAGCCTATCCACAAGATGTTGTTGTATTTTGGCTCCGAGACATTTCTCGCCGATTGTTGCGCTAAGCTGGACGCGGAGCGGACGGCCACCTATAGTCCGGCCAGCCCATCCGTCGGATTGGCAGAGTCGCAAACCTTGTAATCAATGGTCTGTTCAAAGTGCTGAAAGCCATCTTCACCTGGTGGAACGGAGCCACGATTGGCGCTCGTTTCACGATCGGACGTCGCGGTATCTTTGTCGGCCAAGACGCAACGGGAAACCGTTATTTCGAAGCCAAGGACAACCGCGACAGCTATGACGGCCGCAAGCGCCGTTGGGTGATCTATAATGGCTATGCAGAAGCCTCGAAGGTTCCGCCCGATTGGCATGGCTGGCTGCACTATACCTTTGATGATCATCCCATAAATGAGCCGCTGAAACGGCAGTCTTGGGAAAAGGATCACAAGCCTAATCTGTCTGGTACAATCCACGCTTGGCGGCCCAAGGGTGCCATTGGCAAGGGCGGTCAACGCCCCGAGGCGACCGGTGACTATCAGGCTTGGAAGCCGGACTAGGTCTCATGCGCGCGCGCTGGTTATTGGCCTTTGGCCTGATGGCGGCAACCGGTTTGGGCGTTTCCTTTGGGCACGCGCAGGCGACTGATCCCATTGGCGGCCTTCTTCAAGGGGTTTTGCCTCCGAAGGGCACGGCACCGACAAGTCCTGCGGACGCGGGCAAGACCAAGCCAGAGACACCGTCTGACGTTGCTGTTGAGCCGGTCCCTAATGATCCGACAGAAGCGGCCTTACCCAGTTCGAGTTCTGGACGCCGGGTCTATGAGGTTCCGAAGCGCAAACGTTATGCGGTCGCGGTCATGCAGGTTCTCGACAAGGTCACGGCCGAGACAATGCGCTTTGAAGTGCCGATCAATCAGCCGATCCGGTATAAGTCCCTGATATTTTCGGTGCGGACCTGCGAGACATCAGCGTCAAACGAGCCTGTACGAGACTCCATCGCCCATATTCAGATCGATTCTGCGGCGACGCGCGGTGCTGATCGAGCGATCACGCCGGGGCGGCAACTGTTCCGAGGCTGGATGTTCGCGTCAACACCGGGCCTAAACCCGTTTCAGCATCCAGTCTATGATGCGTGGTTGATTGCCTGCAAGACCTCAGCACCCGCCGCATAGGCCGGTAGCCGGTAGAAGTCGGCAAGGCTTATGACTGCCGAACCGAGCCTTCTTTTATAGTCGACCCGATTGATTTCGACGGCTCCGAACTGGGCCAGATGGTCGGTCATGAACTGAGCGTCCAAGAGCTGAAACCGTCCCATTTTCAGCCGTGCCACCAGATGGACGAGGGCGATCTTGCTGGCATCGCGGGCACGGGAAAACATGCTCTCTCCAAAAAAGGCCGCGCCGAGGGTGACGCCATAGAGACCGCCGACCAGCTTGCCGTCCTGCCAACATTCAACACTGTGGGCCAAGCCCCTCTGAAAAAGCTCGCCATAGAGGGCTTCAATCGGGCCATTGATCCAGGTGTCTTGACGCTCTGGCCCACTGGGGTTGGTCATGGCGCATTGACGCACGACGGCGTCGAAGGCCGTGTCGATACGGACCTGGTAGGGCTCTGCCCGGACGGACCGCGCGAGGCGGCGAGGGATGTGGAACTGGTCCAGCGGAAAGATGCCACGCTTGTCGGGATCGACGAGGAAAATATCCTCATCGTGACGTGAATCCGCCATCGGAAACACGCCGCGCTCATAGCAGGCGATGAGATCGTCGACCGTAAAGTCTTCCAAGACCCTATCCTCTGGCCCTGTCCTTTTGACTAGCCGCCCGCCTTGATCCAGTTTTCCAGCCAGTGGATGTGGTAGTCACCGGCGAGGATGTCCGGCTGAACCAGCAGGTCTTGGAACAGGGGGATGGTGGTCTCAATACCGCCAACCACCATCTCGCTGAGCGAACGGCGAAGGCGCGCGATGCACTCGGTGCGGTCACGGCCATGGACGATAAGCTTACCGGCAAGGCTGTCATAGTAGGGCGGGATCGAATAGCCGGCATAGAGCGCGGAATCGAGGCGCACGCCCAGCCCGCCCGGGGCATGGAAATCCGTGACCAGACCGGGAGACGGGGTGAAGGTCCGCGCATTTTCCGCATTGATGCGGCATTCGATGGCGTGACCCTCGATGACGATGTCCTCTTGGGTGAAGGACAGAGGCAGGCCAGCGGCGATGCGGATCTGTTCGCGGACCAGATCGATGCGCGTGATGGCCTCCGTGATCGGATGCTCGACCTGCAGGCGGGTGTTCATCTCGATGAAGAAGAACTCGTCATTCTCGTACAGAAACTCGATGGTTCCGACGCCGAGATAGCCAATGGCCTTGATGGCGTCGACCACGACCTTGCCGATCTTGGCGCGGGTGGCCGCATCGATAGCCGGTGAGGGGGCCTCTTCCAGAACCTTCTGGTGACGGCGCTGCAGCGAACAGTCCCGCTCGCCCAGATGGACCACATTGCCAAAGGAGTCGGCAATGACTTGGATTTCGATGTGGCGAGGGCGCTGGAGGTAGCGCTCCATATAGACACTGTCATCACCGAAGGCCGCGCCAGCCTCGCCCTTGGCCGTTGCGATGGCTTCGGAGAGGGACTCGCGGTCCAAGGCCACCTTCATGCCCCGGCCACCGCCACCGGCGGCGGCCTTGATCAGGACCGGAAAGCCGATCACTTCGGCGGCGGCAAAGGCCTCTTCTTCGGTCTGAAGCGCGCCCTCAGAGCCTGGAACGACCGGGATGCCCGCTTCCATGACGGCCTGTTTGGCGGTGATCTTGTCGCCCATCATGCGGATGTGGTCGGGATTTGGACCGATAAAGGTCATCCCGTGGGCCTGCACGATCTCGGCAAAGCGGGCATTTTCCGACAGGAAGCCATAGCCGGGGTGAATGGCCTGAGCGCCGGTGATCTCTGCCGCGGCTATGATCGATGGGATGTTCAGATAGCTCTTGGCCGCGCTGGCAGGACCAATACAAACGCTCTCGTCCGCAAGGCGCACATGCATGGCGCTGGCGTCGGCTTCGGAATGGACGGCCACAGTGGCAATGCCCATTTCCTTGCAGGCGCGATGAATCCGCAGGGCGATTTCGCCGCGGTTCGCAATCAGGATCTTGGTGAACATCGGACTACTCGAGGACCACGAGGGGTTCGCCAAATTCGATGGGGTCACCATCGGCGACCAAAATTTCGACCACAATGCCCGACCGCGGCGCGGGGATGGGGTTCATGGTCTTCATGGCTTCGACGATCAAGAGGGTTTGACCCTCAACCACCTTATCGCCGGGCTTGCAGAAGGGATCAGCGCCGGGCTGAGCCTGAAGATAAACTGTTCCGACCATGGGTGACTTTACCAGATCGCCTGCACGAACGGCTGGCGCTGCCGCAACGGCTGCGGGCGCAGCGGAAATGGGCGTCTCGACGGGCGCGGGGCTGTACTGGGCCGGAGCGGCAACCTGAACAGCTTGCGCGGAGACCGTCACCGAGCGGGCCACCCGAATCTTCAGATCGCCACGTTCGACTTCGATCTCGGTCAGTCCCGTATCGTGCAGAATGTCCGCAAGCTTGCGAACGAGACGCGCATCGATGGGATCGCCGGAACCTTTAGGTGTCGTCATAGGGAATAAGCCTTGTCTGAGTGCTTTAGTGGCTGGCCTTCGCGACGAGTGCCGCAGCCGCCTCTATAGCGAGTTCATAACTCTTGGCCCCAAAGCCGGACACGATGCCCGTTGCAGCCAAAGAGACATAGGTTGACCGACGGAACTCTTCTCGAGCGGCCGGGTTGGACAGGTGACACTCAACGATAGGAATCGCTAAGGTTTTCAACGAATCAAGGATGGCCACGGAGGTGTGACCATATCCTGCAGGATTGAGTACGACTGCACAGGCCTTGAGGCGAGCCTCCTGTATCCAGTCGATCAACACACCTTCGTGATTAGACTGACGAAAGTCGATTTCGAAGCCCAGACCAGCGGCTTTTGCACGGCACTGATCCTCAACGTCCTTCAAGGTGGCGTATCCGTAGATTTCTGGCTCGCGGGTGCCGAGTAGATTAAGGTTCGGACCGCTCAATACGAAGATGATCTTGGACATGCGCCCCCGCCGTCGTTAGGTGCTGTCTTGTATCTCTGGTTGGCTAGGGTCACAAGCTTGCCGTTCGGATCGCGGCACACGGGGTTGATATGAGGGTCATTGTAAATGGCGAGGATCGGGCGTTCGACGGGGTAAAAACCGTTGCAGCCTTGGTCGAAGCGCTGCAATTGGACGGGCGAAAGCTGGCCATTGAACGTAACCTCGAAATTGTGCCCCGGTCGGCCTATGACAAGACGGCCCTGTGCGACGGGGACCGAATCGAGATCGTCCATTTCATTGGAGGCGGCTGATATGAGCGGCGAAGACACCTGGACCGTAGCGGGCCGAACCTTTCGCTCACGGCTGATTGTCGGTACGGGCAAATATAAGGACTATGCGACCAATGCGGCAGCGGCTGAGGCGGCGGGCGCTGAGATCGTTACCGTGGCGGTGCGCCGCGTGAACCTGTCCGACCCCAGCCAGCCGATGCTAGTGGATTTTGTCCGGCCTGACCGTTTCACCTACCTGCCCAATACGGCGGGATGTTTCACGGGCGAGGACGCGGTGCGCACCTTGCGGTTGGCGCGCGAGGCGGGCGATTGGAGCCTGGTGAAGCTGGAGGTCCTGTCCGACACCAAGACCCTCTATCCCGATATGGAAGAGACCCTTCGGGCCCTGAAGCTGCTGGTCAAGGAGGGCTTTGATGTCATGGTCTATTGCACCGACGATCCGGTCTATGCCCGCAAGCTGGAAGAGGCAGGTGCTGCGGCGATCATGCCACTCGGTGCGCCGATTGGCTCAGGTCTGGGCATTCAGAACCGCGTCAATATTCGCCTGATCGTCGAGCAGGCCAAGGTGCCGGTGCTGGTCGATGCCGGAGTCGGCACGGCGTCAGATGCGACTATCGCCATGGAGCTTGGCTGCGACGGCGTCTTGATGAACACCGCCATAGCCGAAGCTAAGGACCCGATCTTGATGGCCGAAGCCATGAAGCACGCGGTCATTGCCGGGCGGCTTTCCTACCGAGCAGGGCGGATGCCACGGCGGATGTATGCTGATCCATCGTCACCCTTGGCAGGATTGATCTAGGCGGCGGGTTTGATCTGTTTGGCGCGTGCGATCTCGATCGCGCGCTTGAGGGCTTCCATGTCCGCGCCGGGGATCAGTTGATCGCCGACGATGAAGGCGGGCGTGCCCTGAATGCCAATGGAGAGGCCAAGATTATGCACAGCGGTCAGGTGCTCTGTGACCTTGTCGGCCTCACCGGCACTCTTGGCGGCGGCGGGGTCAATGCCATTGGCGGTGAGTATCTTGGCGATGGTCGCGTCATCCAGCGTCTTTTCAGCCATTAGGTCCTCGTGCACCGCGCCATATTTGCCTTGAGCCCCGGCAACCAGTGCCGAACGGGCCGCACGCAAAGATACGCCCAGCTTGCCGTCACGGTCAGGCAGGATAGGGAATTCTTTATATACTAGGCGCACATCTGGATTGGCTTTTAGCAACTCGACCACCTGCGGCTGGGCGGACTTGCAGTAGCCACACCGATAGTCGAAGAACTCGACAATGGTCACCGTGCCCTTGGGGTTTCCACCGACGAAATCGCGTGGGTCCTGTTCAAGGGCCTGACGGTTCTCAGCAATTTTGCTCTGTGCCAACTGCGAGGCTTCGGCGGCCTGCTTTTCCTGCAGCCGGTTGATGGCTTCTTCGATCACTTCGGGATGGGTGATCAGATAGGCGCGAACGCGGTCGCCGAAGGCCTTTTCATTTTGGACCATGCCACACCCCGTCAGGGCAAGGCAGCTTACGGCCGTCAGCAAGAGGGTAGGAAGGCGCATGGTCATGTTCCGCTTGGGTTGTGTTTACCCCACCATCCGGCACGCGGGGTTAAGGTGAGCTTTATGGTGGTGCATCAGCGCTTACGGGGCGCAGCGCTGCCTTCCTTCGCCAAATCCTTCAGATCATCATCAGTCGGTTCCGATGCCAGCACAATATCGGTTGCGCGGCGCCACTCGGGCGAGCCCTTGACCAGTTCAGCTCGGGCTCTCATACCAAAGATGCGGGCTTCACTGGGGATGCCGATAGCGAAATACTGTTCCGCCGCCGCCAGCCGCGCCATGCCTGGTTGGCGGCGCCGATCATAGGCCTCTGACAGCATGCGCCAGCCAAAGGGATTGTCCTGCTCCAGTTCCAAAGCCTTATAGATATGGGTCATAGCCTCATCGACGCGTTTGTCATCGTCGAGCGCCAGCAGGGTTTGACCAAGCGCGAGGTGGAACAGGGCCGCATCTGGTTTCAGCTCTATACAGCGGCGGTAGGCAGGCTCGGCCTCCGCAGCACGGGCTGATTCAAAAAGAGCCTGACCGCGTAATTCCCAAAGATAGGGATTGTCCGGATAGTCCTTGATCAGGGCATCAATGGCCTTGAGTGCCTTTTCAGTTTCAAGGGCGCGATAATAGGCAATGGCCCTCGCATATCGGGCCGGATAGGATTTATCACTCTCTTTGAACTCGATGAAGGTTTGCTGCGTTGGGTTCATGAAGGCCTTGAGCTTGGCCACCATAACCACATGTTTCGCTTGAGCTTCGGGGCTGTCGGTCTTGCCGTAGTTCGGCATGGCCTCAACCCGCACCCGCAAGGCCTCGATCCGGTCAGAGGATAGGGGGTGACTCCGGAAGAAGGGGTAGCGCTTGGCGTCCGAGAAGACCTCTTGATAGCGGAAATTGTCGAAGAACTCGACCAGCCCTTTGCCGGACTGTCCGCTCTTTTCTAGGAAGCCCGCTGCGGCTTGGTCGGCGGATGATTCCTGTACGCGGGTATAGCCGAGCACAGAAAGGGTCGCGAAATAGCTGCTGTTGCCGATCAGCATGGCGGCGGCATCGGGCGCTCCAGCCAAGGCGGCCAAGAGGCCAAGGCCGAGGGTCATGACAAAGGTGCCCGTGGCGGCCTTACTGGCATCACCCGACCGCGCGAGGTGTCCGCCAGAGATGTGGCCAGTTTCGTGCGCCATGACCCCAATCAACTCATTGGGTGTTCGGGTCTGGGTGATCAGCCCGGTATTGAAAAACATCTGTTGGCCGCCGGAGACAAAGGCGTTGATCTGTTTGTCACCAATCAGATGGATACGAACGTCTTTTGGATTGAGCCCAGCGGCAATCAAAACAGGATCGGCGTTCTCTCGAAGGATCTCTTCGATTTCGGTATCGCGAATGAGCGACGTCGCACTTTGCGCCAGGGTGAGGTTGGGGGCTAAGACAAGCGACAATGCGAGGGCGCACACCCCGATAGAGGCCTTGAGTTGCTGCGCCAGGGATCGAGGCGAACCCTTCCGGTTTGACGCGCTCTTCTCGCTACTCGACGACATCCGAGGGGCCAAACTTACCGCTCCAAAATTGAACCCCCGCGCCGGTGGGGGCGCGGGGGATAATGCCCCTGAGAGGAGGTTAGCGCCTTATTAGCGCCGCCACCAGCCCTTCTTAGGCTGGGACGGAGGCGCAATAATGGCCGCTGGATCGGGCGTGGGTTCAGGTGCTGGCTCTGCGACCACAACAGTTACGGGTTCAGCCGATACTGCGATGGGTTCAGCCGCCACGGGGGCCGCTTCAACAGGGGCCTGGGCCACCTCTTCCGCTTTCGCCTCTGCATCAGGCTGGGCCTTGGCGCGACTGCGGCGAGCGCGGGCGGGTTTGGCCTTGACCTCATCGACCGCTGGAAGCTCAACCCAAATGTCCGCCTCGACCGTTGCTTCGGCAGAGATGGGGGCAGGGGCTTGCGCTTCGACGACCGCTTCTGGAGCGACCGCGGTCGCTTCATCAGCTTGGGCTTGAGCCAAGAGTTCAGCCTTGGTCGGACGACGACGGCGCGCAGGCTTGGCAGGCTTTACAGCCTCCTGAGCGACCGCAGCCTCATCGGACGCGGTTGGCGCCGCTGCCTCTGCGGGTGCTGGCTCCGCGATCACTGGCGGCGCCATATCTTCGGACTGAGCCGGGCGTTGACGCGGCTGAAGTGGATCGAACCAGATATAGGGATCGCCATCCGGAGCCCGGGGGCGGGTCCAGCCATAGGGCTCGTCGGTGCGGACATCTTCGCGCATCCGGCGACCACCACGACGTCCGCGGCGGCGGCGGCGGCGGGCAGCTTCGGCCTCACTGCTTTCACCTTCGCGGGCCTCGCTGCCTTCAGCACCGTCTTCGTCGTCACCTTCGGCGCTATCGCCTTCAGCGTCGGTCTCGGAAGAGGCTGCGCGATCAGAGGGCTCGTCACCACGGCGACCACGACGACGACGGCGACGACGGCGACGACCCGCTTCACTGTCATCACCTGTCTCTTCGGTGCGCTCGGCAGAACCGCGCGATGCCGACCGGGCAGGGGCCTGTGACGCTTCGTACTCGTCATCCTCATCGTCTGAGGAAATGATCTCTTCGTCCTCTTCCTCGTCATCATCGACAATATGATCGTCGGCGCTGTCATCGAAGGGCAGGGCGAGGGGGCCACCGAGCAGGGCAAGGTCCTCGGGACGTGGCTCAAACTCACGGGTCTCGGTGCGCTCAATATCGTGCTCAGCGTGAGAAAGGGCATCGTCGATCTGAATGGTGACGAATAGGCCTTGGGCCAGACGCACGCGCTCCAGATAGACGCGCTTTTCATTGAGGATATAGAGGCCGACCGATTGCGGGACCTTTAGGGTAATGGAGCCTGCACCATCGCGGACCGCTTCCATCTCGATGCTACGCAGGGCCGCTAGTGCACTGGACTCGACCGAGCGGACCCGTCCGACACCAGCGCAATGTTCGCAAATGTGGGTCGTGCCTTCCAGCACGCCGGACCGGCGACGCTGGCGAGAAATTTCCATCAGACCGAACGAGGAGATCTTACCCATCTGGATGCGGGCGCGGTCGTCCTTGAGGCAATCCTTCAGCTTCTTTTCGACGGCCCGGTTGTTCTTGGACTCATCCATATCGATGAAGTCGATAACCACCAGACCGGCAAGGTCGCGCAGACGAAGCTGGCGTGCCGCCTCTTCGGCCGCTTCCATATTGGTCTTGAGGGCCGTCGCCTCAATATTGCGTTCGCGGGTCGACTTACCGGAATTGACGTCTACAGCCACCAGAGCTTCGGTCTGGTTGATGACCAGATAGCCGCCCGACTTCAGGGGAACGACCGGCGTATAGATGGCCGCCAGTTGATCCTCGACCTTATGCTTGACGAACAGGGGCGTGGCTTCGCGGTACGGCATGACCTTTTTGGCCTGCGACGGCATCAGCATCCGCATGAACTCTTTGGCCTCGCGGTAGCCCGCTTCGCCCTCGACCCAGATGCCCTCAAGCTCCTTGTCGTACATGTCGCGAATGGCGCGTTTGACCAGATCTTCTTCTTCATAGATCAGGGCTGGCGCGATGGAGTGCAGGGTCACATCGCGGATATTTTCCCAGAGGCGCAACAGATATTCATAGTCGCGCTTGATCTCGGCCTTGGTGCGCTTGGCCCCAGCCGTGCGGACGATCAGGCCCATGCCCTGAGGCACGTCTAGGCTTTGAACCACGGACTTAAGGCGCTTACGGTCGGTGACTGTGGTGATCTTGCGGCTGATGCCGCCGCCGCGCGCGGTGTTGGGCATCAAGACGCCGTAACGACCCGCCAGGGACAGATAGGTGGTTAAGGCCGCGCCCTTATTGCCGCGCTCTTCCTTGACGACCTGGATCAGCATGATCTGCCGACGCTTGATCACCTCTTGGATCTTATATTTGCGCATCAGGCGGCGACGGCGACGCGCAACCTCTTCCTCCATGACATCGCCTTCGTCATGGTCGCCATGGTCACTGTCGTGGTCACCGTCTTCGGAATCGCCATGTGCAGGAGCGTGATGAGGCTCGTCATCATCCTCCATCATGTCGCGCATCAGCGCTTCGCGATCCGCCATCGGGATCTGGTAATAGTCCGGATGGATTTCATTGAACGCTAAGAAGCCATGGCGATTGCCGCCATATTCCACGAAAGCCGCCTGCAGGCTCGGTTCGACCCGGGTGACCTTGGCTAGATAGATATTTCCGCGGAGTTGCTTTTTAGACCGGCTTTCGAAATCAAATTCTTCAATTCGTGAACCATCTACAACCACCACCCGGGTCTCTTCGGCGTGGGCGGCGTCGATTAACATTTTCTTCGACATTTAAATTATCTCCACGGCGCGCGCAGAACCTTAGGTCCCGGGGCCGGATTTGAAGGGGGGCGCGCGCACCACGAGCCTTGTCGCCAGAAGAGGCGACACAGGGAGCCCCGCCACCCCGAAGGGCGGATGAGAGGGGCTCGGGCCAGTAAGGGGCGTTTGCGACGCTGCCCATGAGGTTTTTGGTTCCTTGACGCGCCGTTGGGCGCGGATCGGAGAATGAGTCAGTGCCGCCGATAG
>JBEGNZ010000041.1:0-21625 GCA_041182245.1 Pseudomonadota bacterium
GCTCTGGCGCAGGCGCTGGAGCCGGTGTTGGCGCGGGCGGTGGCGGGGCCTTGCGGGTGGCGCAGGCGGCTAGCGACGTCGCGGCGGCCGCGATCAGGGCCAGCCTGACAATGGCTTTGGTGCTGGGGATCACGAACTTCTCCTTACGGTTCATAGGCGCTGCTAAAATCGGGTCTGGCCCGTTTGAGCCAGAGCTCAAAACAGTGCCAGATAGAAAACACAAAACCTTCACATGAGATTAGCGTGGCATCATGAACGAAAGCTGACAATAGGGTGTGACATAACGCAAAGGGCTAAAACTCCTCTAATTGAGCAGAGGAGACCATGCGGGGTCGGAACCGGAGCCGGAATAGGGCGCAGGACGCACCACCCGACCGCTAATATCGACGGTCCAGAGCTTTGGCGCGACGCCCGGTGCCTCGCGGAAGAACATCAGGACACGGCCATTGGGAGCCCAGGTCGGACCCTCATCAAGATAGCTGGTGGTCAAGAGCCGCTCATCGGTGCCGTCAGGCCGCATGACGCCAATATGGAATTGACCACCCGTCTGTTTGGTGAAGGCAATAAAATCACCGCGCGGGCTCCAGACCGGCGTGGTGTAGCGGCCTTGGCCAGAGGATACGCGCCGCACATCGCTACCGTCCGCCTTCATCAGATAGAGCTGCGGACTACCGCCACGGTCAGAATTGAAGACGATCTGGCTGCCGTCGGGCGAGTAGGAGGGTGAGGTGTCAATGGCGGGACTACTCGTCAGGCGCGTCGAGACCCGGCTGCTCAGATCCATCACGAAAATATCGCTATTGCCGCCGCGCTCGACCGACAGGGCGACCTTTTGACCGTCCGGCGAAAAACGCGGCGCAAAGACCATGCCCGAATATTGGCCCAGTGTTTCTTGGCGTCCAGTCTCGATATTAAGCAGATAGATGCTGGCCCCACTGTCCCTCAGGGCCATGTAGGTGATCTTTTGGCTACTGGCCGAGTAGCGCGGGGTCATGACCATGGTCGAGCCACTGGTCAGATAGCTCGGATTGGCCCCATCCTGATCCATAATCGCCAGACGCTTAATACGGGCAATGCGAGGACCACTTTCTGCCACGAAGACGACACGGGTATCAAAATAGCCCTTTTCGCCGGTCAGGCGCTCATAGACGGCATCGGAGATCTTGTGCGCCATCCGCCGCCAATTTTCCGGCGTCGAGGTGAACTGGAGGCCCAAAAGCTGTTGCTCAGAAAAGACATCCCAGAGCCTAAAATCAACGCGCAGGAGGCCATCAGGATCGACCGTCACCTGGCCATTGATCAAGGCCTGAGCGCTGATCGCCTTCCAGTCGGGGAACCTTGGCTGGACATTGACGTCCAAACCCTTTTCGACAAAGCCCGCTGGATCAAGCGGCCGAAAGAAGCCGGACCGGTCCAGATTGCCCGACACCACCTTGGCAATGTCGGCACCGTAGGGCCCAGCGCCGGCAAAGGCAGGAATCGCAACCGGTAGAGGTTGCAACGTGCCCTGATTGACCTGAATTTCGATCTCAGCGCGCGCAGGCGCTAGTCCTGCAGCTCCCCAAACAAGGCAAGAGATCACGGCGGCAATCGCCATCAGACCATTTCGGAACAGGATCATGGGCAGGGACTTCCTCATCAATAGCCTCGACATTGCTGGCGAGCATCAAAGGCGACCACAAAGGAGCGCCAATTGGCAAAATCCTCTGAGGGCAGTTCATCATAGGGCGCGGCACGGGCCACGGCCGTCAAGGCGCGGGTAGCGGCGGCGCGAAGGACACTATCGCCCGAGCCATTGATCCGCTGCTCATCGACCAGGACCGCGCGTAGCAATCGTCCGTTTGGATCAAGGGTCAGCCGAATCTTCACCACGACATTGGCAGAGCCCTCAACCCCGCAGTTGGGGTTCCACAGCCGTCCGAGCTTGGCGCTGATGGCCGCCAGCTGATCCACAGTCGCGCCTTTGCCTGGGCCCACAGCCTGGCGGGCGACGAGATCGGTCTGGGCGCGGGTCGCCCCCTTGGGGGCCGATGATGGCTTGGCGCTAGAGGGGCTCTTGCCAACGCTGGCGGCAAGGGCATCAAGATCAAGGCTAGGCGCGGGCTTGGCCGCTGGGGTCGTTTTTTGCGGCTTGGCCTTAGTGACACTAGCCGCCAACTGGTCCAGATTTAAGGCGGGTACGGGCTTTGCGGGCACAGGCTTGGGCGGCACCGGCTTTAGGGTGGGTTGCGGCTTGGCCGGAGCCTGAGGCGGAGGGGTCACCACTTCGGGCGGGGCCGTTTCAACCGGGGTTTCTATTGCGGCCTCTTGAACCGTCTCGGCCTTGTCGGCCGCCCGCAGATCCGTCACCTCGGCCCGCGTGACCAGCGTGACCGGGGTCACGGTCATGATCTTGGTCGGAGCCATCCACGGCCACGCGATCACGCCCGCCAGCAGCACGATCAGATGAAGACCGGCTGAGGCCGCATAGGCAGGATAGCGATCGGACAGAAAGCGGCGCATCGAACCGTTACGGGACCTGATCGTCAGCGGGCACGCCAGAGCTCGGCCCGCCAATGTCGGTAATTAAACCGATAGAGGTAAAGCCGGTGCGCGACAGGCTGGCCATGACCTGGGCCACGGTTTCGTAAGAGGCCTTGCCATCAGCGCGCACAAAGACCTGCCGCTTTTGGTCTTCTCCGGACAGGGCCAGCATGCGCGGAGCCAGTTCCGAAAAGAGGACCGGGCGATCTTGCACAAAGAGCTTGCCATCGGCCGCGACGGAGACGGTCAGGGGCTCGTTTTGATCATTCAGGGCGCTGGCCTCGGTCTTGGGCAGCTCTACAGGCACCCCGGCGGTTAGCAGGGGGGCCGAGATCATGAAGACGATCAACAGCACCAACATGACATCGACCAGCGGCGTGACATTGATCTCGGACAGGGGTCCACGACCGCCGCGCCGACGGCGGCGGCGAGAACCAGACGACAGACCTTGAGCGCTTGAACCCGCCATCGGCCCTATACCCGATCGCTCAAACGGCGGGCAATGGCCCCGGCGAGATCATCGGCAAAGGCCTCAAGCCGGCTGGTGAACCGGGCCGCATCGCCTGACAGCTTGTTGTATGCCATATAGGCCGGAATGGCGGCGGCGAGGCCAATGGCCGTGGCAAAAAGGGCCTCAGCAATGGACGGCGCGACGACTGATAGGTTGGTGTTTTTCTGCACGGCAATGGCTTGGAAGGCCTGCATGATTCCCCAGACCGTGCCGAACAGACCGATAAAGGGCGAGGCCGTCGCCACGATGGCGAGGCCGCCGAGACCCTCTTCAGCCTGCTCACTCTCACGGGCGATGATCCCATCAAGCCCGCGATCAACCCGCTGAAGAATAAAACCGGCCTTGGCCTCGCTGATGCCCTCACTGGCTCGGGCCTCATACCAGGTCCTCAGGGCCGATTGTAGGAGACGAGCCAAGGCTTGGCGTGGCTCGGGACCTGCCGCCTCGGCAACCTCTTCCAAGGATCGGCCCGCTGCGATCGCATCCTCGATCTGATCCGCATCATGGGCGAGCGCGCGAAACTTCAAAACCTTGTCGATGATCACCGACCAGGACCAGAGCGAGGCACCCAGTAGGCCAAGCATCACGCCCTTGATCACCCAGTCGGCGCGCAAAAATAGGGCAAGGGCGGAAAAGCTTTCCGGAGACAGGGCGACGCTGGCGGCGGCATTCATGGATCAAGGTCTCGTCAGTAGAAGGGGTCGGGTTGATCGGTGAAGTCAGCCTTTCTGGCCGCTTGGGATGGTAAAACTATGGCAAGTTTGGGTCAGGTGGCGCAAACCAAGGGGTTAGGGCCTCAGTCAGACCGGATGGCGGTTTTCGCGGACGGCCGTCCATCGTGATACAGGCGGCCTCAACATCGGCTGTTGCGATGACTTCGGGGCCTCGCAAGATGCACTGGCTGATGAACAGGCGAGGGCCCTTGACCCGGTCGTAGGTGGTGACCACCGTCAGGGCATCATCAATGCGTGCGGCACGCTGGAACCGAATATCCAGCCGCGTAACAACAAAGGCCGCCGGATCATCGCGCTCTAGAAGATCCGTATGGCTAACACCCGCCAGCCGGAGGAAGTCGGATCGCCCACGCTCAAAATAGCGCACATAGTTGGCGTGATAGACGATGCCGGTAAAGTCGGTGTCCTCGTAATAGACCCGCACAGGCAGATGATGCTCGCGGCCTATAAAGAGGCCTGCGGTGGGAAGAAGAGGCTGGCTCATAACGCCTCATCGTCAAAGAGGGCGGCTTGGGCACCGGGCGGGAGGATCCGCACCTGAGGCGGCGGCTCCTTGAGGCCCAGATGCAGATAGGCACGGCCACACGCAATGCGCCCGCGCGGCGTACGCTGGATAAAGCCCTGCTGCATCAGATAGGGCTCGATCACATCTTCCACCGCATCACGAGCCTCTGCGATGGCATAGGCGAGGGTTTCGACCCCGGCTGGTCCGCCGCCATAGTTGTCGATCAAGGCGCGAAGATAGCGCCGGTCCAGACTGTCTAGGCCAAGCTCATCGACCTCGAGGCGGGCCAAGGCTCTGGCCGCATGGGGCTGATCGATCACAGCGGCTCCATCGGCGGCGGCAAAGTCACGAACCCGGCGCAAGAGGCGCCCCGCCACGCGCGGTGTGCCCCTGGCTCTGGCGGCAATCTCGCCCGCCCCTTCCGGCGTCAAGGGCGCGCCCATCTTACGGGCCGCCTGGATCAACACATGCTGCAACTCGCCCGGCGTATAGAACTCTAAACGCAAGGGGATACCGAACCGGTCGCGCAGGGGCGTGGCCAACATACCGGCGCGGGTTGTGGCCGCGACGAGCGTGAAGGGCGACAGGTCAATGCGGATCGAGCGAGCGCTCGGCCCCTCACCGATCATCAGGTCCAGAACATGGTCCTCCATGGCCGGATAGAGGATCTCTTCGACATTGGAGGGCAGGCGGTGGATCTCGTCGATGAACAACACATCGCGTGGTTCCAGATTGGTCAAGATTGCGGCCAGATCACCGGCCTTGGCCAAAACCGGGCCAGAGGTGGCGCGAAAATTGACCCCCAGCTCGCGGGCGACAATCTGGGCCAAGGTCGTCTTGCCCAAACCTGGAGGTCCAAAGAGCAGGACGTGATCTAGCGCCTCATTGCGGCCCCGTGCGGCATCAATAAAGATCTTGAGATTGGCCTTAAGCGGTTCTTGGCCGACAAATTCCGACAGGGTTTGGGGGCGCAGGGCCTTGTCGGTGGACTCATGCCCCTCAGCCTCACCATCCACAATTCGGCTCATCGGCCCATATCCTTCAAGGCGGCCTTGATCACAGATGATAGGTCGGCCTCAGGGCCAAGCTCGGCCACGGCCTGCTCGACAGCACGGCGGGCATTGGGCTCAGCCAGACCCAGACCCATCAGGGCCGCAACCGCTTCGCCTGAAACAGACGGGGCAGGACGCGCCGCAGGGGCGGACGGCACGAAGGTCTGGACCAGCCCCTCGCCGATAGGCTTCCCCTTCAGTTCGGTGACGATCCGCAGGGCCAGCTTGGGACCCACCCCATTGGCGCGGCCCACGGAGGCCTTATCATCGCGGGCAATGGCCGCAGCCAGATCAGCGGGCGGCAGGACATCCAGAACAGCGAGCGCGGCCTTAGGTCCCACGCCCTGCACCGACTGCAACAGCACGAAGGCGCGGCGATCTTCGCGGTCGACAAAGCCATAGAGCCGGGTACCCGCCGCCTCAGAGGTCTGACTTTCAATATGGACGATAGCCTCCTCGCCCACCGATGGCAGGCGCGACAGGCAGCGAGACCCACAGCGGACCAGATAGCCCACCCCGCCCACATCAATCAGGGCCTCTTCTTCGCCAATCTCGATGACGGTTCCGCGCAGACGACCGATCATGCGGCGCTTCCTAGGCTCTTGGTCAAGGTTCTGACCTGACGGGCATGGGCGTGGGCAATGGCCACCGCCAAGGCATCGGCAGCATCCGCCGTTGGAGAACCTGCCGTCGGCAAGAGGCGGGCGATCATAAAGGCGACCTGATCCTTGTCCGCCCCGCCGGTGCCGACCACCGCCTTCTTGACCACCTTGGCGGCATATTCCGCGACCGGCAGTCCCGCCTTGGCCGGCGCAATCAGGGCAGCGGCGCGGGCATGGCCAAGCTTGAGCGTCGAGGCGGCATTGGAATTGAGGAAGGTTTCCTCGACCGCCGCCTCATCGGGCGCATATTGCCCAATGATCTCAGTGATGGCGTCGAACAGGGTCAAGAGCCGGATGGCAAAGGGGGCCTTATCATCGGGGCTGATCACCCCGTGCGCGACATGGGACAGCCGCGCTCCGGTGATGGTGATCACTCCCCATCCGGTGTGGCGCAGTCCAGGATCAAGGCCAAGGATTCGAATCGCGTTCGTCATGTGTTCGCATCTTGACCTGTCCCCGCCACCACGAAAAGAGTCTCAACACGCCCATATGACGCTTCTTTGGCCGAAAGACCGGCTGCGCCGCGCAAATAGCGATCAAAAGCGCGGGTTTGGCCTAGCCAGCATATTTGGCGAGGTCCTCGTCGGACATATCGTAATTGCCATAGACGTTCTGGACATCGTCAT
The DNA here is from genome assembly GCA_041182245.1 of Pseudomonadota bacterium. Classification (GTDB taxonomy): domain Bacteria; phylum Pseudomonadota; class Alphaproteobacteria; order Caulobacterales; family Caulobacteraceae; genus CAISGS01. Next base: position 6,614 of record JBEGNZ010000041.1, read on the forward strand.
CATCGTCCAGCGCATCAATCAGCTTGAACAGGGTCGCGACATCATCTCCGGCCACCGGCGTTGAGGATTTCGGCTTCCAGATAATGCTGGTCGACTTGGCTGGGCCAAAGCGCGCTTCAAGCCCCTCGAGCACCGCATTCATATCTTCAAAGGCGGTGGTGATGACGTGGCTCTCGGCATCGGACTCGACATCCTCTGCGCCTGCCTCAATCGCGGCCTCCATCACATCGTCCTCAGAGCCCACAGCCGGGGGATAGACGATCTGGCCGACCCGGTCGAACATGAAGGCCACAGACCCGGTCTCACCCAAATTGCCGCCGTTCTTGTTGAAGGCGGTGCGGACATTGGCTGCGGCCCGGTTGCGATTATCGGTCAGGACCTCGACGATCAGGCCAACGCCGCCGGGACCAAAGCCCTCATAGCGGATCTCTTCATAGGTGTCGGTCTCGCCGCCCAGAGCCTTTTTGATCGCCCGGTCGATATTGTCCTTGGGCATAGATTCGGCGCGCGCATTGGCAATGGCCAGCCTGAGCCGTGCATTGGCGGTTGGGTCTGGAACCCCACCCTTGGCTGCCAAGGTGATGTCCCGCGACAGTTTCGAGAAGATCTTGGAGCGCTTCTTATCCTGCGCGCCCTTACGAAACTGAATATTTTTGAACTTGGAATGCCCGGCCATGGTCGAGGAACGATCTTTCTAGACGACAGAGTGATGAGGCGTTCTAGCCCCCCAAAGGCGGGTTTGTCATCCCTTGCCGTTTGTGACGCCATTTTGTGGGCCATTAAATTGCAAGGTGCTTGCATTCGGAAATATATCGGTTCATAAACGGCCCATGACCCAAACATCCTTCCTCGCCGTGATCCGGCTATTGAGCGCCCAAGCCCTGCTTGAGCAGAAATTTTCACAAGAGCTCGGCTCGGTGCATGGGCTGTCGCTCAATGACAGCCTGTTGATGATGCATCTGGAACAGGCGGCCCTGTCGCGGTTGAGCCGGGTGGATCTGGCCAAGAGGCTCTGTGTCAGCCCCTCAACCGTCACCCGCATGACCCTGCCGCTCGAAAAGCTGGGCATGTTGGGACGTGAGGCCGATGTGCGCGACGCAAGGCTGGCCTATGTCACCCTGACCGATACGGGCCGCAAGGTGGTTGCGGCGGCGCGCCAAACCTTAGAGCGCAAGGCCAAAGAGGTGTTCAAGGATCGCTGGAGCGACGAGGAGGTGGGAACCCTTGCTAACCTGTTGGGCCGCTTGACGGCCAGCCAGCCCAACGATCTGGTCTAGAGTCCGAATTTCCCGCCTTCGCGGGGAACGCGGCTGAGTGATGCGTGAAGGACCCCCTCACCCAACCCTCTCCCCCAAGGGGGCGAGGGCTTATCTGTTCTCTCTTGGCCCTCTCCCTGTGGGAGAGGGTTGGGTGAGGGCCTTGGTTCCCCTAAACCTGCGGAATGTGGCTCGATAGCCGCCCGCCAACACGGATCGGCTCAACCCGTCGGGCAAGGCCGGTGGCCGGATCGGTTTCGACAAAGACGCCGCATACGGTCGCGGGACCTGAGGCCGGCTGATAGCGACCCTGACTGATACGCGTCGTGAAGCGTCGCAAGGGCTCTTCCTTCTGATTGCCGATGACGCTGTCATAGTCGGCGCAGGCCCCGGCGTCGGTCTGGTAGGCCGAGCCGCCATTGAGGATCTGGCAATCCGCCGTGGGCACATGGGTGTGGGTGCCGACGATCAGGCTGGCGCGACCATCACAGAAATGACCCATGGCCATCTTTTCGGAGGTGGCCTCGGCGTGCATGTCGACAATGGCCGCGTCGCAGACCTGGCCCAGCGGGCAGGCGTCTAGCTCGCGGTCCACGGCGGCAAAGGGATCATCCAGCGCGTCCATATGGACCCGGCCCAACAGATTGATGACCAGAACCCGATGACCGCGATCAGTCTCGAACAGCTGCGAGCCGCGTCCCGGCGCATCGGCCAAGGGCGGATAGTTCAGGGGCCGGATCAGGCGCGGCTCGCGGACAATATAGGTCAGGGCCTCCTTCTGGTCCCAGGAGTGGTTGCCCAAGGTCAGGCAATCGGCCCCCGCCTCGAACAGTTCCCGCGCGGTATTTTCGGTAATACCAAAGCCCGCCGCCGCATTCTCCGCATTGACGATAACAAATTCGAGATCCAACTGGCGACGCAGGGCGGGCAGATGATCGGCGAGACCATCGCGGCCGGACTTGCCGACAACATCTCCGAAAAAGGCAAAACGCATCTTAAAAATCCTCTCGCAGAGCCATATAGCGCGTCTGCGTCAAAATACCGTCTAAAGGCTGATCATGATCTTCGCGGGGCACCGAAGCGACCCTTTGAGCCTCGAAGGCCAGACCGATGGCGACGAACGGATAGCGCGCCCTCAAAGCCTCAAGGGTGCGATCATAATGACCCTGCCCATAGCCCATCCGGTGCCCGTGGCCATCAAAGGCCAGCATCGGTACGATCACAAGATCGGGGTCGAGCTGCACAGCCTCAGGGCTAGGCTCGGCCACGCCAAAGGCGCTCTTGATCAGTGGCTGACCCGGCGACCAGAGGTGAAAGCTCAAAGGAAGGCCAGAGCCCTTGGGAGCCGTGCGCGGCAGAACGATCTGAGCACCTGCCGCTTCGAACCTAGCCAACAGGGCGGATGGGTCGATCTCGCTACCCATCGGCTGATAGCCCGCCACCACCGAAAACCGGCCAAGATAGGATTGCGGGAGGTGCTCAGCAGCAGCAGTGCCTGCCCCAGGCTCTTTACGAGAGGCCTCAGCCCGCACGGCCTTCATCTGGGCCCGCAACATGGTCTTGGCGGAAGCGGCAGAGGCGTGAACCATAGGTCTTTGTGGCCCAAGACCCTGCAACCAAGGCCGATAGAAAAAGGGTGGCGGCGCCGTAGCAGCCGTGAAGACGTGTTCAATCCCCTCGGACCTGGCTTGCCAGGTGGGCCCCGTGTGCCCGAAACCACGGTCGCGGGCAGGAACAGGTCCCTATGAGGTTGATTAAGGTCCCCGGGATTAGAAGTCTTCGACGCGAAACACAGCAAGACCCGCCACCTCTAAGGTAGGGGACCGAGGGCCTGACCTCAAGCCTTGAATGAAATCAAACGGCCCGCGCGCCTCAGGCGGGTTCTGTCGATCCTGCAACCCGATGGACGATGGCCTCGATCTTCCGGGCCGCCGCCTCCAAAGCCTTGGCGCTGTTTTGCTCAATGCGGCTAATGTCGGTCGCATAGCGCGCCGCCTCGCCCTGAGCCTTGACCAAGCGATTGCGGGTATCGGTCAGGTCGTCGGCCATCATCAGAGCCGCCATGAGGAACAGGCGCGATTCCGTCAGGGTGCCGACCTCGCCTGCGATCTGTCGGACCTGTTGATCAAAGACCCCGGCAATCTCGGTCAGGTGAGCCTCTTGCCCGTCCTCACAGCCAATCACATAGGGCTTACCATTAATGTCGATGGTGATCTGCGCCATGATCAGGCCTCCGCGTCCGATGGGGCCATCAGGACTGAAAAGAGGTCAGCCTCTTCGGTCAAGGCAGATTTGATCCCGACAATGGCCTTGCCAAGCGCGGCCGATGCCTGCCGCCCCGCCTCCGTCAGGGCCTGCTCACGAGCGCGCGAAGCATCCAACTCTGCGGCCAGACGCGAGCGATCCTCGTCAAAAAGGCCTGAACTATTGGGTTGAGCCGCGCTCGTCACATCGCCAAGCCGCGCCTCGAGCAGGCTCACCGCTCGTTCCAGCCGCAAAACGGCCAGATCAACCGCATTATCACCGGAGAGGTCTCGCATGGCATCCGTCCTTACGCTCTGTTGCTCGCCCAAACAAATGGCCCGCGCCTCAGCGTTCAACATGAGGCCTATTCTATAGTGATGATGCAAAGGGGCACAATGACTAGGTGGAACAAGCGACCAATCGCGCCTTTAGAGGCACAAGCCCCTTGGTTTCCTTGACCTTGGCGGCGCAGCATGCGACCTCCGGCACAAGAATTGTCTCTGATCAGGACCGCAGCATGACCGCCACCCCACAAGATATGGCAAATGCCATTCGCGTATTGTCCATGGACGCCGTGGGCAAGGCCAAGTCCGGCCATCTCGGTGCCCCGATGGGCCTGGCCGATGCCGCCACTGTGCTGTGGTCCAAATTTCTGAAGTTTGATGCCGCCAAGCCCGATTGGGCCGACCGTGACCGGTTCGTCCTATCGGCAGGCCATGGCTCGATGCTGATCTATGCCCTGCTGCATCTGACCGGCTTCAAGGCCGTTACCAAACAAGAGCTTGAGGCCTTCCGCCAGTGGGGCTCTAAGACCCCCGGCCATCCGGAATTTGGTCATACACCCGGCGTAGAAACCACCACCGGTCCCTTGGGCCAAGGGATTGCCACGGCGGTTGGCATGGCCATGGCCGAGCGCAGCCTTGCGGCCCGTTATGGTGACGAGTTGGTCGACCACCGCACTTGGGTCATGGCCGGAGACGGCTGCTTGATGGAGGGCGTCAGCCACGAGGCCATCTCCTTAGCTGGCCGCCTGAAACTGTCCAAGCTGACCGTCATCTGGGACGATAATGATGCGACCATCGACGGTAAGGTCGGGGTTGCTGAAGCGGGCGACCAGATCGCTAGGTTCAAGGCCGCGGGCTGGGCGACCAAGGCCGTCGATGGCCACGATATGGGCGCGCTGCGCCGGGCTATGGCTTGGGCGCTGAAGCAGGATCGCCCCAGCCTGATCGCCGCCAAGACCCTGATCGGCAAGGGCTCGGCCAATTTCGAAGGCAATCCCAAGACCCACGGCACCTTGGACGATGGCGAGATCGCCGCCTCCAAGGCCAAGATGGGTTGGACGGCTGCCCCCTTTGACGTGCCGGACGATATTGCCAGCGCCTGGCGCAAGGTCGGCAAGCGCGGCGGCAAACTGCGCCGCGCATGGGAAGCACGGGTCAAGGCCTCGGCCAAGGGCGCTGATCTGACCCGCGCCATGAAGGGCGATCTTCCCGCCGGGGCCTTCGAGGCCCTCAGTGCCCATATTGCTAAGGCCGTCGACGAGAAGCCCAACAATGCCACCCGCGTCCATTCGGGCTCGGCGCTGGAAGCCTTGATCCCATCGATCCCCGAAATGATCGGGGGGTCCGCAGACCTGACCGGCTCCAACAACACGATTGTGAAGGGCATGCAGCCCTTTGATGGCCCCGACTATGCGGGCCGTTATGTCCATTATGGCGTGCGCGAATTCGGTATGGCGGCGGCCATGAACGGTATGGCTCTGCATGGCGGTGTCATTCCCTATTCTGGTACCTTCCTCGTCTTCTCCGACTATTCGCGCCCCGCCATCCGGCTCGGAGCCCTGATGGGTACCCGCGTCATCCACGTCATGACCCATGACTCCATCGGTCTGGGCGAAGATGGCCCGACCCACCAGCCGATCGAGCATGTCGCCTCCTTGCGTGCCATGCCGAACCTCTTGGTCATGCGTCCGGCCGATGCGGTTGAGACGGCGGAATGCTGGCAAGCGGCCCTGAGCGAAAAGACCATGCCCACCGTTTTGGCCCTGTCGCGCCAGAAGGTTCCTGCGGCCCGGACCACCGCCTCTGCGAACAATCTGTCCGCGCAGGGGGCCTATGAACTGGCCGCCTCTGATCTGGGCGAGGCCAAGGTCACCCTATTCGCGTCGGGCTCGGAAGTTTCCATCGCTCTGGCTGCACGGGCCCTCTTGCAGGCAGACGGTATCGGCACGCGGGTGGTCTCCACCCCTTGCTGGGAACTGTTCGATCGCCAGTCGGCCAAGACCCAAGCCGCCGTTATCGGTAAGGCCAGGGTTCGGGTCGCCGTCGAGGCCGGGGTCCGCATGGGCTGGGAGCGCTTTATCGGCGAATCAGGCGGTTTTGTCGGCATGAGCACCTTTGGGGCCAGCGCGCCCTATGAAAAGCTCTATGAGGCCTTCGGGATCACCGCCGAAGCGGTCGCAGAGGCCGCCAAAAGCCGCCTCTAAAGCCACACCAAACTCGTGAAAGTCCATGGCTTGGCCTCCAGCGTTGATGACAACGCTGGACATCCGGCGTGGGCTCTTGACTTCACCGCCGGGTGTCGCAAAACCGCCTACAAATGAGATCGCGCCAGCGGTCTGCGTCGGCTTGCGCCGAATTTAAGGAGCATTTTCCCATGGCTGTTCGCGTTGCCATCAACGGCTTTGGCCGTATCGGTCGTCTGGTTTTGCGCTCGATCATCGAGCATGGCCGCACAGATATCGAGGTTGTGGCGATCAACGATCTGGGTCCTGTGGAAACCAACGCCCACCTGCTGCGTTATGACAGCGTCCATGGCCGCTTCCCCGGCACCGTGACCTCGGGCGAAGACTATATCGATGTCGGCACCGGCAAGATTAAGGTCACGGCCATTCGCAACCCCGCCGACCTGCCGCACAAGGAATTAGGCGTCGATATTGCGCTGGAATGTACCGGCATCTTCACCTCCAAGGCGGCGGCAGCGGCGCATCTTGAAGCCGGGGCCAAGCGGGTTCTGGTCAGCGCCCCTTGCGACAATGCCGACAAGACCATCGTTTATGGCGTCAATCACAATGAGATCACCGCGGACGATCTGGTGGTGTCCAACGCCTCCTGCACGACCAACTGCCTCGCGCCCGTCGCCCAAGTGCTTGACGCCCTATGCGGTATCGAGCGTGGCTATATGACGACCATCCACTCCTACACCAACGACCAGCCCTCGCTGGACCAGATGCATAAGGACCTCTACCGGGCGAGAGCGGCGTCGGTGTCGATGATCCCAACCTCGACCGGGGCTGCCAAGGCTGTCGGTCTGGTCCTGCCCAAGCTGAAGGGCAAGCTGGACGGCTCCTCGATCCGCGTTCCCACCCCCAATGTTTCGGTGGTCGACCTCAAGATCGTCCCGAGCCGAGATGTGACGGTTGAAGAGATCAATAAGGCTCTCACTGATGCCGCTAACGGCTATCTGAAGGGCGTCTTGGCCGTGTCGTCCGATCCCCTCGTCTCAGTGGACATCAACCATATTGACGCCTCATCGACCGTAGCCCTGCCTCAGACCCAAGTCATTGATGGCAAGCTGGCCCGGGTCCTGACCTGGTATGACAATGAGTGGGGCTTTGCCACGCGCATGAGCGACACCGCCCTGGTCCTGGCGAAATTTCTCTAAGGACTGCCGATGTTTCGATCGCTGGACCAGGCCGACCTTTCCCAAAAGCGCGCTCTGGTGCGCGTCGATTTCAATGTGCCGATGCAGGACGGGGCGGTCAGTGATGATACCCGTCTTCGCGCTGCCCTGCCAACCATCGAAAGGCTCCGCGCGGGCGGGGCCAAGGTCATATTGCTGGCCCATTTTGACAGGCCCAAGGGCAAACGCGTCGCCTCCATGAGCCTTGCCCCCATCGCAGGCCCTCTGGCTGCCCTGTTGGGTGTGCCTGTCGCCTTTGCCGATGATTGTATCGGTGATCCCGCAGAGTCCGTCGTGGCCGCCATGAAGGCGGGCGACGTGCTGCTCTTAGAAAATCTGCGCTATCATAGCGGCGAAGAGACCAATGATCCCGCCTTTGCCAAGGCCTTGGCCCGGTTGGGCGATCTTTATGTTAACGACGCCTTCTCGGCGGCGCACCGCGCCCATGCTTCAACCGAAGGCCTTGCGCGCCTGATTCCCGCCTATGCTGGGGAGGCCATGCGCCGGGAACTGGAGGCGCTGGACAGGGCGCTGGGCAAGCCAGAGCGTCCGGTACTGGGCATTGTCGGCGGGTCCAAGGTGTCGACGAAGCTTGACCTCTTGAAGAACCTTGTCACCCGGCTTGATCGGCTCGCCATTGGCGGCGGCATGGCCAACACCTTCCTGTTTGCGCAGGGATGGGATGTTGGGGCCTCCTATTGTGAAAAGGATCTGGCGGACACGGCCCGTGAGATCATGAGCCTTGCCGCCGCCAGCGGCTGCGAGCTCTTGCTGCCCATCGATATCGTCGTGGCCGAAAAGATGGAGCCGGGCGCGCCGGCCCGCACCCGCGCCCTCGGTGCGATAGAACCGGATGAGCGCATTCTTGATGCTGGACCCCAGTCCGTGGCTCGCCTGATCGCGGCCATGGAGGCCTCCAAGACCCTGATCTGGAATGGCCCCCTCGGCGTCTTCGAAATGCCGCCCTTTGACATGGCCACCGTTGCCGCCGCCAAGGCCGCAGCGAAGCTGACCCAATCTGGCGCGCTGGTGGCTGTCGCAGGGGGTGGAGACACGGTCTCGGCCCTGAATCATGCAGGCGTTGCCGCTGATCTGACCTTTGTGTCGACGGCTGGCGGGGCCTTTTTGGAATGGATGGAAGGCAAGACCTTGCCGGGCGTCGCCGCCCTCGAGGCCTAAGGCCCTTTCGAGCAGATTTTAGAGACGGAGAACAATTATGGCCCGCATCACCCTTCGCCAGCTTCTCGATCACGCCGCCGAACATGACTATGGTGTGCCCGCCTTCAATATCAACAATATGGAGCAGGGCCTGGCGATCATGGAGGCCGCCGACGCGGTCGATGCGCCGGTCATCATTCAGGCCAGCCGGGGTGCCCGCTCCTATGCCAATGACATCATGCTCGCGCGGATGATCGACGCGCTGGTCGAGATCTATCCCCACCTTCCGGTCTGTATGCACCAAGACCACGGCAATGGTCCGGCCACCTGCGCCACCGCCATCCAGTACGGCTTTACCTCGGTGATGATGGATGGCTCGCTGGAAGAGGATGCCAAGACCCCCGCCAGCTATGAGTACAATGTTGAGGTCACCCGCCGCGTCACCGAAATGGCCCATAGTTGCGGCGTCTCGGTCGAGGGCGAGCTGGGCGTTCTGGGGTCGCTGGAAAGCGGTATGGGGGAGGCGGAAGATGGCCACGGCGCAGAGGGCGTCCTGTCACATGATCAACTGCTGACTGACCCCGATCAGGCTGTCGATTTTGTCCGCCGCACTGGCGTTGATGCTCTGGCTATTGCCATGGGCACCTCGCACGGGGCCTATAAGTTCACCCGCAAGCCGGACGGCGACATTCTGGCCATGAATGTGATCGAAGAGATCCACCGCCGCCTGCCCAACACCCATCTGGTTATGCATGGCTCATCATCCGTGCCGCAGGACCTACAGGACATCATCAATGCCCATGGCGGCGAGATGCCTCAAACTTGGGGCGTGCCCGTCGAAGAGATCCAGCGCGGCATCAAGCACGGCGTGCGCAAAATCAATGTCGATACCGACAACCGCCTCGCCATGACTGGCCAGATCCGCCGCATCCTCAGCGAAAACCGCGAAGAGTTTGACCCGCGCAAATATCTCAAGCCCGCCAAGGACGCCATGGCCGCGGTCTGCCGCGCACGTTTTGAACAGTTCGGCGCTGCCGGCCATGCTTCGAGCATCAAACCCATCGCGCTCAGCATCATGGCCAAACGCTATGCGGCAGGGTCGCTGTAGGTCGGGCACAAGGCCAACAATAGCGGTTGCCTAAATCTATTTGCATCCCATGATGGTTATAATAACCGTCTGGAGGATGACATGTCTTTTCCGAAATCAACGGGTCTGGGTCGCGCGCGGCGGGCCTTAAAGTGCGCCTCTATAGTGGGGCTGATGGGCGTGAGCCTCGCCCTAGGTCTACGGAGCGAAGCGCGAGCCGAAAGCTTTACGGGCTTCTATATGTTCGGCGACAGTATGTCAGATCCCGGCAATCTGAACGCCGTCGATCCCAGCGCCTTCGGCCCACCCTATTGGAGGGGAAGGCCTTCAAATGGTCCGACCTGGGCGGACTATATGCCAGGCCTATTGAACATCAGCTACAGCCAGTATTTCAACTTCGCCATTTCCGGGGCCACAATTGGCAATAGCGATGATGTCACCAGCCTCTTGGGGCCCTATCAACTCGGGCGGGTGGGGGCGATCCCGAACAGGGCGCTTGTCGGTCTCAATGGCGGCGGTAATGGCATTAGCTATGCCATCCTAAACGGCAGCCTCACCAGTCAGGCCGGTGTTGATCCGCTCGTCCAGAAATTTGTTGGCGATATGTCAACCATGGTTCGTCGGCTCTATGAAAAGGGCGGGCGGACCTTCATGGTTATGAATCAACAGGACCTTGGAGAGGCGAGCGCGCTCTATAACTATAACCCGGCAGCCACGGCCTTGGCCTCCTATGCGACCCGGCAATATAATGCGGCCCTCACCCCCGCCATGACGGCGCTGAGCAAGACCTTGGGGGTCAAGATCATTGTCGTTGACGTCATCGGAATGAACGATGTCGCCAAGGCCAATCCAGCCCGCTATGGCATCACCAATTGGGACAAGCCCTGCATCGACTGGGTGACCAACGGGCTGACTGGGGCCTGTGGCACCACCTTGAACAAGGATGGCACGCTGGACGCCCCCGGATCTGTCAAGTGGGACGGGGTGCACATGACCACCTTCGCCCACCAAGAGGTGGCGGCTTTCACTGGTGCCGTCCTCTATTCGGTCTATGAGGGGCCCCGTGCCTTTAATTATGTGCAAAAGCTCGGCTTGACCCTCAATGATCTCGCCCATGGGCAAGTTGATGGACGGATTGAGGACCTCAGCGATCCCTCAGGTCCCGCTCACCATCTCCAAGCCCAGCCTAGCCTGCGCGGCACCACGGCGCGGCGGGAGGGGCTGTCTAGCTTCGTGCAGATCGGCTATCAGGGCGCAAATCTTGAGCGCGATAAGACCAATCCATCCCTTGGATTTGACCACCGAACCCAAACCGGCCTGATCGGTATGGACTATGCGGCCTCGGACCAAGGCTTTGTCGGCGGCGCGCTCGGCTATTTAAAGTCCGAATCCGAAAGCGATAATGGCCTAGCCGGCGCCAACCTGACCGCCTATTCCGCGACCGCCTATGGCGTCAAGCGCCGGGGTCCTCTGGTCTATAGCGGTACAATTGGCGGCGCGATCTATCGGCTCGAAGATGTCAAGCGTTGGAGCGGATCCATGCGCGAGCCTATCACCTCGGGCAAAACCGATGGTTTGGGCTACTATGGTGGCGTGCGCGTCGGCTATACCAAGGCATGGGGCCCAACCCATCTTGAGGCCTATGGCGCGGTTCGTTTTAACCAGATCAAGCTCGACGGCTATCAGGAAACCGGGGCCTATAATCTGTCCATGATCTTCGGGGATCGCCAAGCCAATGCAACGCTCGGCACCTTGGGCCTGGTGGCTCAAAAGCGCTTTTCTATCTCTCAGGGTTATGTCGCACCGTCGCTGCGGATCTCGATTGATCGGGAGCTGTCGCAATCGGCTGACGCCTACCGCTTCGGCTTTGTCGGCGGGCAAAGCTTTGACGAGACCTATCGGGAGCCAAACCGAACGGTTGGGCGGATCGGGGTGGGGTTGAAGGCCAGGCTTGGACGGAGTCTTGGACTAGACCTGACTGCCGATAGCGCGGTCAGCGGCTCTGACGGCGACGACCGGCGTGCGGCTGCGCAACTATCCTATCGGTTTTGAGCGACCCCCAAGCCTCTTGGAGGATTGACGCGAGCGCCATCCGGGCTTAGCGGCTGGTTATGACCCATCGTTGCCGCCTCTATCTGATCACGCCGCCCGTCATTGATGACGCCAAGGCTTTCGCAACCCTGCTGGAACAGGCGCTGGATGCGGGCGATGTGGCGGCCATTCAGGTGCGCCTCAAAGGGGTCAGCGAAGCCCATCTAGCCGAGGTGACCCAGGCCGTTCTAGCGGTTGGCCATGACTATGAGGTTGCGGTCCTGCTCAATGACAGCCCAGAGCTCGCCGCAAAGTTCGGCTGTGACGGGGTCCATATTGGTCAGTCGGACGCCACCCTCAAGGATGCCCGCAAGATCATGGGGCCTGACGCCATGATCGGGGTTACCTGTCACGACAGTCGCCATCTGGCCATGGAGGCCTCCGAGGGCGGCGCGGACTATGTCGCCTTTGGAGCCTTTTTCCCGACCCAGACCAAGGACACGGACTTTCAGGCCGAACTGGAGGACCTGACGATCTGGCAAGAGACCATGATGACCCCCTGCGTCGCCATTGGCGGCATTACGGTCGATAATTGCGATGCGGTGATCAAGGCTGGCGCCGACTTCATCGCCGTTTGCGGCGGCGTCTGGAACCATCCCGAAGGCCCCGCAGCAGCCGTGGCGGCTTTCAATGCTAAGTTCAAAAAGATCCAGAAAGCCGCGCAGGGCCGCGCCTAATCCGGCGACAATTCAGCCCCGACCTTGCCTTTAGCGGGCCTGAGGGCTAGGTTCCGCGCCCATTGCCCTGTTCTGTGTGCGCCTGTGCGCGGGAGGGCTGTCCCATCCAGTCGAAACCCGAGACCCGTCATGAAGATCAACGGCAACGCCATCAAACCCGGTAACGTCATCACCCATGACGGCGGCCTGTGGGTCGCGGTTAAGACCGCTCACGTGAAGCCGGGCAAGGGCGGTGCCTTTGCCCAGGTCGAGCTGAAGAACCTGATCGATGGGCGCAAGCTCAATGAACGGTTCCGCTCCTCCGATACGGTCGAGCGCGTTCGCCTTGAGCAGAAGGATCACACCTTCCTCTATGCTCAGGACGATATGCTGGTGTTCATGGATACGGTCAATTACGAGCAGATCGAGCTGCACAAGGACTTTGTCGGCGAAGAGCGGGCTCAGTTCCTTCAGGATGGTATGGCCGTGGTGCTGGAGTTCCACGAAGATCGCCCCATCGGCATCGCCCTGCCCGACACGGTGGTCCTAACCGTGGTTGAGGCTGATGCGACCGTGAAGGGTCAAACGGCCTCCTCCTCTTACAAGCCCGCCAAGGCCGACAACGGCATGCGCATCATGATCCCGCCCTATATGGGCACGGGCGAGCGTATCGTCGTGTCGACCGAGACCGGCGAATATCTGCGCCGGGCCGACTGATCCCGCGAACGGCCCTCCCACTCCTCTGCCTCCGTTCCTCTTGTTAGAAACAAACCGACCGTGACCACGCCCACCACCCTCCTAAAGGTTATGATCGACGCCGTTCGTAAGGCGGCGCGCGGGCTGACACGCGACTTTGGCGAAGTGGCCGAGCTGCAGGTCTCCAAAAAGGGGGCGGGCGACTATGTCTCGGCCGCGGACATCAAGGCCGAACAGGTCCTGTTTGAAGAACTGATGCGGGTGCGCCCTGGCTATGGCTTTATCGGCGAAGAGCGCGGCCTGATCGAGGGCAGTGATAAGACCCACACTTGGATTGTCGATCCGCTCGATGGCACCACCAACTTCCTGCACGCCATTCCCCATTTTGCTGTCACCGCAGCGCTAGAGCGCGACGGGGTGATCGTGGCCGGAGTGACCTATAACCCGATCAGCAACGAGATGTTCTGGACGGAAAAGGGTAAGGGGGCCTATCTCAATGACAAGCGCCTGCGCGTCGCCGCCCGCCGCAATCTCGATGAAACCGTTTTAGCCACCGGCATCCCCTTCATCGGTAAGCCCGGCCATACGGTGTTCCTGAAAGAACTGCATCAGGTCTCGCAGCGGGTCAGCGGCGTTCGTCGCTTTGGCTCAGCGGCGTTGGATCTGGCCTATGTCGCTGCGGGCCGGTTTGACGGCTATTGGGAGCGCGGGCTTCAGACGTGGGACATGGCCGCTGGCACCTTGTTGGTCACCGAAGCGGGCGGCAAGGTTACCGATGCTGACGGCGATATTGCGCCCCTGCATAGTGGAACGGTTCTGGCCTCCAGCCTTGAGCTTCATCCCCTGATCCTCGATACCCTCAAGGGCGCGAGATAAACATCAAACGGTCACGATTTTTGGGTTAGGATCGGTCTTCTGTTCTCAGCCAAGGCCCTGTCCATGTCCCTGTCCCGTCGTGATCTCTTGGCCAGCAGCGGAGCGATGCTTGCCATGACCTTGCCCCTTAATGCTTCGGCGGCAATAGCTGCGGCCAAACACCCCCTGATCATCGGCCATCGCGGCTGTAGCGGCGAGCGGCCGGAACATACCCTGGCCGCCTATAGCCGAGCCATCGAACAGGGCGCAGACTTCATCGAGCCGGATCTGGTCCTGACCAAGGACGGGGTCCTGGTCTGTCGCCACGAGAACGAGATCAGTGGCACAACCAATGTCGCCTCGCGCCCTGAATTTGCCGACCGCAAGGCCACCAAGACCATTGATGGCCAAGCCCAGACCGGTTGGTTCACCGAGGACTTTACGCTCGCTGAGATCAAGAGCCTGAGGGCCCGCGAGCGCCTGCCGCAGCTTCGGACCGCAAATACCGCCTTTGACGGCCAGTTCGAGGTCCCTACCTTTGACGAGGTTCTGGCGCTGGCCAAGGCGGCCAAGGTCGGTGTCTATCCTGAACTCAAGCACCCGACCTATTTCGCCAAGATCGGCCTGCCGATGGAGGCGCGATTTGCCGAGAAGGTGAAGGCCGCAGGGCTCAATTCAAAGTCCGCCCCGATCTTTGTGCAATGTTTCGAGACGGCGAGCCTGATCACCCTTCGCGGCATGATCCATTGTCGTCAGGTCTTTTTGATGGACTCTGAAGGGGCCCCTGCAGACCTCGTTGCCGCCGGTGATGCGCGCACCTATGCCGACCTTGCAACCCCCGAAGGGTTGAAGCAGGTGGCGAAGTTCGCTGACGGGATTGGCCCCTATAAGGCCATGATCCTGCCCACCGACAAGGATGGCAACTGGACCCAGCCCACGAGCCTGGTGGCCGACGCCCACGCGGCGGGGTTGGTGCTCCATCCCTACACCTTCCGCGCGGAAAATGCGTTCCTGCCGCCGGCCCTGCGCCTCGGCGATCCCAAGGCGGCGGACCATATGGCCCAGCACGGCAACCTGGCCGCTGAGATCCAACGTTTTGTCGCGCTGGGCATTGACGGACTGTTCAGCGACTTCCCCGGCCTAGCGGTCGCCGCAACCCGGTAACCTCTTCTGCAAGGTCATGAAGGATAGGGGAGTGGGTGCAATCCCCCTCACCCAACCCTCTCCCCCAAGGGGGCGAGGACTTATCCACCGTAGCCCTCTCCCTGCGGGAGAGGGTTGGGTG
>JBEGNZ010000042.1:0-17592 GCA_041182245.1 Pseudomonadota bacterium
CGTCATTGCGAGCGCAGCGAAGCAACCCAGGGGGCTGACATGAACCTAAGCAGATGTTCCCCTGGGTTGCTTCGGCGCGATGCGCCTCGCAATGACGCGGCAGAGGGGGCGTTGTATAGCCAATCGCTCCACGTTCCTCGTACAGGCAGGGGGGCAGTGGGCAGCTTACTGCTTGAGTGAAAGGGTCTGGGTCCCCGCCTTCTCGGGGAAAACGGAAGACAGAAAACAAGTCACCCTACCCCGGCAACTTCACCAGTGCCCGCAGGCCCCCCAGCGGAGAGCGGGAGAGGGTGATGTCACCGCCATGGCCTCTGGCGACGTCGCGGGCTATGGCGAGGCCGAGGCCGACGCCCTTTTCGTTCTGGTTGCGGGATTCATCGAGGCGATTGAAGGGGCGGAAGGCCTCCTCATAGCGGTCTTCGGGGATGCCGGGACCGTTGTCATCAATACAGATCTCAACGCCGCCGCTCGGCCGGGTTCTTCCGGTCAGTTCGATCCGCGCAGCATGGCTGGCGGCATTCATCACCAGATTGTCCAAGGCGCGCTTGAGGGCCAGCGGGCGACAAACGACCTGTAAGTCCGGCTCGACACTGAGGAGGATCTCTACCCCGGCGCGGTCCGCATCGGCGCGCAGGGCCTCCAGCAGGTCCGACATCGAGACCGGTTCCAGCGCTTCGCCGCCCTGACCGCGGGCAAAGGCCAGATATTCGTCGATCATATGCTCCATTTCCGACAGGTCGCGCTTCATGGCCTCGATCCGGTCGGAAGGTTCAGCCATGGCCAGTTCGAGCTTGAGGCGGGTCAGGGGCGTGCGCAGGTCATGGCCGACGGCGGCGAGCATCACTGTGCGCTGATCAATATGGCGCTGGATGCGGGCCTTCATGGCGATGAAGGCGGCAGCCGCTTGGCGGACCTCGCGCGCGCCATAGGGTTTGAAGGTCGGCATATCGCCGCCTCGGCCAAAGGCGTCGGCGGCCTCAGCAAGGCGTTCGATGGCGCGGACCTGATTGCGAATAAAGCCGACGGCGATCCCGGTCAGCAGGATGGTCACGACGGTCATCCATAGAATGAAGATGTGGCCTTGGGTGGCAAAGGCTCGGTCGCGCGGGGCGATGATGCGAAGGACACCCTGATCGGTCTGGACGCGAATATCGACATAGGCCGGATATCGGGTCGTATCGAACCAGAAGGGCACATCCAGCCGGTCATCGAGGGCGCGTTGCAAGGACCGGTCCAGCGCGGCAAAGAGCGAAGGTCTGCGCCCCGTCGGCAGGACCCGGCCCTCTTGCAGGACGATGGACAGGCCCAA
Organism: Pseudomonadota bacterium; assembly: GCA_041182245.1. Taxonomy (GTDB): domain Bacteria; phylum Pseudomonadota; class Alphaproteobacteria; order Caulobacterales; family Caulobacteraceae; genus CAISGS01. The sequence continues at coordinate 1,310 of JBEGNZ010000042.1, forward strand.
GGACCGCTCGGCCCGATCAGCAATCTTGGCCAGCGCGGCAGGGGAGGGATCGTCGCGATAGCTCTCCACCGCCCAAGCAATATCACCCGACAGGCCTTCGGACAGGCGGCTGGTCACGGTCTCCCAATGGGCATCGAAAAAGGCCCAGGTGATGACGATCTGCATGATCGCCACCGGCAACACGATGATCAGCAGCGAACGGCCAAATAGGGTGGTCGGCAACAGGCGCTTGACGAACTTGACCCAAGACAGGGGCAGGCCGAGACGAAAACCCTTTTTCATATGCTCGGTCCCGCCCTCAATCCGGTGCCAGCATATAGCCGACACCGCGCACGGTCTGAAGATAGCGCGGGTTCTTGGGGTCGGCCTCGATCTTTCGGCGCAGGCGCGTGACCTGCACATCCACCGCCCTGCCTGTCGCATCTGCGGTGTCGCGGGCGAGGTCCATGCGGTCAATGGCCAGATTGGGGGACTGAGCCAGTTGCTTGAGCAGTTGGGCTTCGGCCTCGGTCAGGCGTACGGGCTCGTCGCCAACGAACAGCTCGGCCCGTTCCAGATCGAAAGAGCAGCGGCCCAACTTCAAGCGCTCTTGGCCCGTTGGCCGGGCATTGGCGCGGCGAAGAATGGCTTCGATTCGTAACAGCAGTTCCTGAGGCTCAAAGGGTTTGGACAGATAGTCATCGGCCCCGAGGCTAAGGCCCTCGATCCGGTCCTCCGGCAGCCCGCGCGCGGTGAGCATCAAGATCGGCGTCGCCGCGCTGGCACCCGAACGGCCGCGAAGCCAGCGGGCGAGCGAGAAGCCGTCCTCGCCGGGCATCATCACGTCAAAGACCGCCAGATCGAAGTCCAGCGTGTCCAACAGCCTGCGGGCGGCGTGGGCATCGCGAGCCGCCGTGACGCGAAATCCATTCCGCGCCAGAAACTCCTTGAGCAGGGTGCGGATGCGATCATCGTCATCGACCACCAAAAGATGGCGGTTGCGATTGACCTCGCGGTTGGGAGAAACTGTCGTCATCGCGCGGCCCGACGCGCCCTCTTGGCGCAGAACATCTGGTCTCACACCCTAGACAAATTGTCATGGGGTGCAATCAAACGGGTGATCAGGGCCTTGATCATGTTAAGGGAACGCGCGTGAGCATGGGGTTGGATTGACGCCGCACAGTCGGCAGCGTCTAATCCTATAGGTCTTTTATCGGAGTTTGGTGAGCAATGTCTCTTGTGCCTTTTGATGATCGCGACGGCTGGATTTGGCTGGATGGGGAATTTGTGCCCTGGCGCGAGGCACAGGTACACGTACTCACCCACGGCCTGCACTATGCCTCCGCCGTGTTCGAAGGCGAGCGTATGTATGGCGGTGAGATCTATCTGCTGACCGAACATACCAAGCGCCTGTTCCGTTCGGCCGAACTGCTCGATTTCGAAATCCCCTTCACAGTGGAAGAGATCGATGCGGCCTGTATCGAAACCTGCACCCGTAACGGTCTGACCGACGGCTATATCCGCCCCATTGCTTGGCGCGGGTCCGAAGTGATGGGCGTGTCGGCTCAGGCGAGCAAGATCCACGTCGCCATCGCGGCTTGGGAATGGCCCAGCTATTTTAAGCCCGAAGAAAAGGCCAAGGGCATCCGGCTTGGCCGCGCCAAGTTCCGTCGCCCGGCCCCTGATACGGCGCCGATCGAGTCAAAGGCGGCAGGTCTCTATATGATTTGCACCGTGTCCAAACATGCCGCCGAGCGCGAAGGCTATGCCGACGCCCTCATGCTCGACTATCGTGGCTATGTGGCCGAGGCCACGGGGGCCAATATCTTCCTCGTGCGTGATGGGGTCATCCATACCCCGACCCCCGATTGCTTCCTCAACGGCCTGACCCGTCAGTCGGTGATCAAGCTGGCCAAGAAGCGGGGCTTTGAGGTGGTGGAGCGGCACATCCCCGAAGCGGAACTGCCGACCTTTAGCGAAGTCTTTATCTGCGGCTCTGCAGCCGAGGTGACGCCGGTGGCGGAGATTGGAGAATTTACCTACACGCCCGGCAATATCTCACTGTCGCTGATGGACGACTATGCCCGCATGGTCCGTCGCGAGCCGATGGATATCTAGCATCCCGTCCTAGATTTGCTGAGCGGCCGCCCTTGTTTGCGCAAAGGCGGCCGTTTTGCTTTGGGTCTTAGATGAGCCAGGTCTGAGGGCGCGGATAGGGCTTGCCCTGCGCCAGATAGACCAGACCGATCACGCAGCGCAGTCCAAAAAAGAGGCTCAAACTGCAGAGGATCGCGGCCCCCAAGACGACGGCGGGTATGCCGACCAGCAGGATCGACAGGGGAATACCAACCCCGATCATAGCCAGCGCAATGAGCGCCCAGCCAAAGAACATCCAGAAGGAGCGGATCTGGAACACATAGTGGCTGCGCAGCATCGCCGAGGGGGTATCGCGATTGGCATAGGCCAAAACCAGTCCAATCAGGACCGGAAAGAAGGTCGGCAGCAGCAGGAACAGCACATAGGTGATACCGGCGATCATCCGGTCATCATGGGCAAAGGGCTCCTGTGACGCCTGCGGCGAAGGCGGCGCTTCGGTTGGAGTGGAAAGGTCGGTCATGATTCAATGTCCTAGTTCGAACCCCATCGTCCTCTGAACCAAGGACAAGATCAAATTACCTCTTTGTCAGACTTGAGAACCGTCAAAATCAGCCAATTGGACGCAACAATTCGCATTCGTGAATTTCTTGACGCGAGGTCAGTCTTTCCTATCCCCTGGAACTGTCTATCTTGTTGCTCAAGGAACAACAGGATGCCGCCCCACCCGTGGGCGGGCACCATGGGCAGGAGGCTAACAGCCGTGAATTTCGATTATTCCGACGATCAGAAATTTTTGAAGAACGAGGCGCGCAAGTTCCTCGATGGCAACTGTACCCCTGCCCATGTGCGCAAGGTGCTCGACAATGCCGACCTGTCCTATGACGCCGATCTGTGGAAAGGCGTTGGGGCTCAAGGCTGGCTGGGTGCCGCCATCCCCGAAGAACATGGCGGTCTGGGCCTTGGCCGGGTTGAGCTTTGCGCCATTGCCGAAGAGCTGGGCCGGGCCTGCGCCCCGATCCCCTTTGCGTCGACCGTCTATTTCCTCGCAGAAGCCCTGATGCTGGCCGGTTCTGACGCCCAAAAGGCAAAGTGGCTGCCCAAGATCGCGGCGGGCGAACTGATTGGCGCTTTCGCGACCTCCGAAGGCCCTGGCGTGGTCAATGCGGCCAATCTGCAGACCAATGTGTCGGGCGGTAAGCTGACCGGTGCGAAGATCCCCGTCACAGACGGCGATATTGCCGATCTGGCCGTTGTTCTGGCCAATGAAGGCGGCAAGCCGGGCCTGTTCTTGGTCGAGCTGGCGGGCGCTGGCGTCACGCGCGAGACCCTCAAGACCCTTGATCCCACGCGCAGCGTTGCCAAGATCAGCTTCAGCGGTGCTGCCGCTGAGCGTCTGGGCGATGCAGGCGAAGGCTTTGCCTTGACCGAAGCGGTGTTCGACCGCGCCGCTGTCCTCTTGGCCTTTGAGCAACTGGGCGGTTCGGACCGCTGCTTGGAAATGGCCAAGGACTACGCCATGGACCGCTATGCCTTTGGCCGCACCATCGCGGGCTATCAGGCCATCAAGCACAAGCTGGCCGACATGTATGTGAAGAACGAACTGGCCCGCTCCAACGCCTATTTCGGCGCATGGGCGCTCAATGTCGGTGCGGCTGAACTGCCCATCGCGGCGGCGGCGGCACGCGTCGCCTCCAGCGAAGCCTTCTGGTTCGCCTCTAAGGAAAATGTCCAAACCCACGGCGGTATGGGCTTCACCTGGGCGGTGGATTGCCACCTGTACTATCGCCGCTCGCGCCAATTGGCCCTCGTGGCCGGGGCCCCCAAGGTCTGGAAAGAGCGTCTCGTACAGCAGTTGGAACGTCGTAACGCGGCCTAGTCGCCGCGCCTAAGCGAACTATCTCACCCTTCAAATTTCAGCTTTGCCTATTGTGGCCCAGCGCTAGCCTCAAAAGACCGGAGACCATCATGGACTTCAACGATTCCCCCGAAGAAGCCGCCTTCCGCATCGAAGTGCGCACCTGGCTCGAAGCCAACGCCCCCAAGAAGGTCGACACCAAGAAGATGTCGGAGCCTGAAATCTTGAAGCTGGCCAAGGCTTGGCAAGCGACCAAGGCAGCTGCCCGTTTCACCTGCATGACCTGGCCCGAGGCTCTGGGTGGCCGCGGTGCCACGCCGATCCAGAACGTCATCTATAACCAAGAAGAGTCCAAGTTCGACGTGCCGCGCGGCTTCTTCGACATCGGTCTTGGCATGTGCGTTCCCACCGTCATGGCCTTTGCCAATGACGAGACCAAGCAGCGCTTTGTGGCTCCGGCCGTGCGCGGCGAGGAAATCTGGTGTCAGCTCTTCTCCGAACCCTCTGCCGGTTCGGACGTTGCCGGTCTGCGCACCCGTGCGGTCAAGGACGGCGATGATTGGGTGATCAACGGCCAGAAGGTCTGGACCTCCGGCGCGCACTATTGCGACTTCGGTATCCTGCTCGTCCGCACCAATCCCGACGTGCCCAAGCACAAGGGCCTGACCATGTTCTGGATCGACATGAAGGCGCCCGGCGTCGAGGTCCGTCCGATCCATCAGATGTCGGGCGGCTCGAACTTCAACGAGGTCTATTTCACCGACCTCCGCGTCAATGACAGCCAGCGCCTCGGCGCGGTGGGAGACGGCTGGAAGGTCGCTCTGGTCACCCTGATGAACGAGCGTCTTGCCGTGGGCGGCTCGACCGGCCCCAACTATGCCGAGATCATGGCTCTGGCCCGCAGCACCGTCACCGAAGACGGCAACGCGCTGGCCAATGACGCGTTCCGTGAAAAGCTCGCCGACTGGTATGTGCAGGCTGAAGGTCTGAAGCTGACCCGCTTCCGCACCATGACCGCCCTGTCGCGTGGCCAGACCCCTGGACCTGAAAGCTCGATCGGCAAGATCATCTCGGCCAACCAGCTGCAAGACCTGTCCAACTCGGCGATCGAACTGGAAGATCAGTTCGGCATCATCACCGACACGGCCATTGCGCCGATGGAAGCGGCCTTCCAGCAAAGCCTGATGTGGGCCCCCGGCCTGCGCATTGCCGGTGGCACGGACGAGATCTTGAAGAACATCATCGCCGAACGGGTTCTTGGCCTGCCGGGCGATGTCCGCGTCGACAAGGACGTGGCCTTTAAGGACATGCCAACCGGACGGTAAGCCCCATCCCCTGCGGGGGAGACAAGATACGGAAACCCTCCCCCAGCGGGGGAGGGAGACCGAAAATCTTTGGGCTACAACACCCGGTGGAACTGATGGAACTCTGGGTATGAAGAGACTAACCAACATCCAGATCAGACCGGAAGCGCTGGCTGATCTTAAAGAGATTTACGACGTCACCAAGAGAGCCTTTGCGCCGATGCCTTTCGCAGTCGGCGATGAACAAGAGCTCGTCAATATTCTACGGAATGTCGGTGCGCTTAGCCTCTCACTCGTGGCTGAGCAGCATGGAAAAATCATCGGTCACGTTGCACTGTCTCCCGTTTCACATGAGACCGGGGCCGAAGGTTGGTTTGGACTCGGCCCGATCTCTGTTGACCCGGCACTGCAGAGACGGGGCGTTGGTAGCATGCTGATCTCACAAGCCACCGCGTGGATGAAGGCCAGAAAAGCCCGCGGCTGCGTTCTTGTTGGAGATACTCGGTACTATTCCCGCCACGGCTTCACCCCCTCTGCCGCAAACGCGCCTGAGAAAGAACCGCCCGAGTATTTTATGGTGCTGCCGCTTGATAGCCCTATCCCCGCAGGCCGATTCAGTTTTCATCCGGCCTTTTACGCCTAAAACCTTTGTTCAGGTGGCGCGTGCTGCGGCCTGTGGGCCGAACCCAACAGACGACCGCTTGAATTATGACCGGCCGCTTCGGTCAGCCGGGGCTGCCACTCCGAAGCCACGCTAGCCCCATTCCCTTTGAGCTGAAGACTGCGCGCGCCACTCTGCAATAGATTATCCAGATGCAAGGACTAACCAAAGCCTATCTCGACCGCAAAAAAGTTGTCCGACAATATCTGGTTATCCCTCTGTTGCGACGACCAGATCGGCGCGACCGTGGTCAATGGTTCGGGTAAGTCGACCCTCGTCAAGATCGTGTCTGGAATGGACAAGGAAATTAAAGGCGAGGCTAAGGCCGATGAAGGCCTCTAGAGGCCCTCCGCCAACAGGCCGTTGCTGGCCGCTTCGATACGGCTCTGCATCTCTTTCATAAATTCACCGCGGCGCAGGCCTGCGGGGATCGGTTCGAGAAATTCGAACACGACGGTGCCGGCATGTTTGGCAAGGCCCTTGGCTGGCCAATGGACGCCTGAATTGGTGGCGATCAGGGTGCAGGGCAGGTTGAGATCGCGATAGAGCGCCGCCACACCGGGCTTATAGTCCGGTTCCGCTCCCGGAGCCTTACGGGTGCCTTCCGGGAAAATTATCAACTGACGCTCATGGGTGAAGCGCTCTTGTGCGTCTGTCACCATCTTGCGCAGGGCCTTGGCGGCGGCCCCCCGATCAATCCAGATCATGGTCGCCTTCATGGCGTGCCAGCCGAACAGGGGGATATAGGTCAACTCCCGCTTCATGACGAAACAGACGTCAGGCAGGACCACAAAGGGCACGATCGTGTCGAGCATGCCCATATGCTTGCCCGCAATTAGAGCTGCTCCGGTTGGTATATGCTCTTGCCCGCGAATTTCGATCTTAATCCCGTTTATCCAACGCAGCCCAAACAGCATGACATGGGCCCAAACCCTCAGGCCCCGCGCCATGAACTGACGCGGCAAGACCAGAAGCGGCAGGTAGGCTGTACCCAGCAAGACGGTCCAGAAGAATAGCCAAACCGCAAACAAAAGGGACCGGATCAGGGTCAAAACGTCTCGCCTCCAGCGGCTTTATCGGAAACGGCTCGATCCTCTTCCTTCGGCCCAAGGCTGATGAAGGCTTCACGCGATAGGATGGCCAAGTACTTATTATATTCCATGATCATCCGTTTGGCACTAGGGGCGTTGCGCCACCAGTGCTTGGCAGCCAGATCATCGGTCTTGACCGCATAGGGCGTCAATTTAACGTTCGGCAAGGCCGCGTGCAGCTCTAAGAGGCTGCGGGGCATATGATAGTCCGACGTCACCACGATCAGGCTCTGATATTGCTTGGCCTTGACCCAAGCGGCCGTCTCGGTGGCATTGCCCAAAGTGTCGGCTGCCTGAAAGCCCAGATCGACACAGCAGTCATAGATGCGCCGTGTCGCCTTGGCGACGCCGCGAATATCGTCGCGGGTGGCCTCTCGATTGACGCCCGAGACCAGCATGCGCTGGGCCTTACCCTCTTCGAGCAGCTTCATGGCCTCACGAATTCGCTCGGTCGAGATGCCGGTCAGGGCTACGATCCCATCGGCGCGCTCGGGCTCTGCGGCGGGGGTAAAGGCGTCAACCCGCGCGGAAAAGGCCAGAAGGCCCGTTGCCCAGATCAGGATCAGAATGAAAAACAGCGCCAAACTTCTCATGGCATGGCTCTTATCAGACCAAGGGCCGTGACCCGCGCGGCGATCGCTGCGACTAAACCAGCAATGAGGGGGCTTGGGAGGGCCACAAGCAGGTCGAGCCAGTCGATGGGCAGCACCGGTATCAGGCCATAGCCGCCGCCGAGCAGCCGGATGCCTGCGGCCAATAGGGCAGCGGCACCTCCTCCTAGCAGCCCTGCCAGCGCGGCCATGGCGGCAAAGCGGGTCTGAAACAGATTGGCGATGAACCCATCCGTCGCGCCGGTCAGGTGCATGATCTCGACCACATCATGTCTAGCCGACAGGCCCGCTCGGGTCGCAAAGGCAATCACGGCTGCGGCGGCAAGGGCCATAAGGGCAAAGAGGCTGACGGCTGCGATCCTAGCGATCTGGCCGGCGTGGATGATGTCCTTCATCCAGAGGCTATGGTCATCGACGGTCGCATCCACACCGGCGGCCTTCAAGGCCCGGTCGAGGGTCGCGGCACTGGCGGGGGCTGAGGGGGCCAGTTCAACGGTCACCAGCCGAGGGACAGGCAAGTCCTGAACAATACCATCATTACCCAGCCAAGGCTCCAGCAGGGCCTCGGCCTTGGCGCGCTCGAGGACCAGCGCCTGTGCCACCCCCGGCGTTCCCGCCAAGGCTTCTGCGGCGCGGCTAGCAGCCATGTCCGGGGACTCGCTGCCCTTGGTGCGAATGATCACGGTGGCCGAGCCTTGCAACTGGTTGGCCCAGCCTTGGGCGGCACGATCGGCGCTGATCGCGAAGATCGCGGTCGCGCAGGCCAAGAAGCACAGAACCGCGACCACAAAGACCAGGGCCCCATCATGGGCCTGTTCATGCGGCAGAAGGGCTGCGGGCTTCCAGCGTGCGGGATTGAAGGCCATGCTCATGGCCCATTATCCTCGAGGCTGTCCTCTTGGGAAAGGGTCAAGGGGCGGCGATAGATGAACTCTGGCTCGCCGCTGGCCACCCTGCCCAGATCATCGGCAGGATCGTCCTCGATCGCGTCCCCATAGGGCGAGGTCAGGCGGCCGCTCTCTATATTGAAGGCCGGCATGCCAGAGCGGGCGACCAGATCCAGATCATGGCTGGCGATCAGCACCGTCGTGCCGAGGCGGTTCAACTCGGTGAAGAGTTTGAGAATTCTCTGGCCCATCTCATGATCCAGATTGCCCGTCGGCTCATCAGCCAAGATGATGTCAGGACGGGCCACGACCGCCCTGGCAATGGCCAGCCTCTGACGTTCGCCGCCGGACAGGGTTTCGGGCATGGCGTGCATCTTGTGTCCCAAGCCGACCCACTGCAAGAGCTCAGCAATATCAGACCGGTAGGTCGCAGGCTTCTGTCCAGCAAGGCGCATCGGCAGCGCGACATTGTCGAACACGGTGAGATGTTCCAAAAGATGCATCTCTTGGAACACGACCCCAATCCGACGGCGCAAGAAGGGCAAGTCTTTGCGTTTGGCCCGGCCTATGTCTTGGCCGAATAGCTCAATACGGCCCCGTGACGGGCGGTGGGCCAGATAAATCAATTTAAGGAGCGAGCTCTTTCCGGCTCCGGATGGTCCAGTCAGGAAATGAAAACTCCCAGCCTTTAGCTCGAAGCTCAAATCCTGTAAGGTTTCGGGCGAACGACCATAGCGTAACCCTACGCCATCAAATCGAACGATGGTGTCAGTCTGATCTCTGTTGGCGAGTTCTATCAAGGGGCACGCCAGCGCTTCTGGACAGAGTGACGGAAATAGGCAACGTCGCTAGGTCGACCATTGGAGCTTCCGATTCGACTGCCATGATACTGACCTGTCCCGCCTGCGCCACCAGCTATTTCGTTGACGATGCCAAGATTGGCAGCGAGGGCCGGACTGTGCGCTGTGCATCCTGTGGCGAGCGTTGGTTAGCGACCTTGCCGCAAGAGGAAGATGGGCTTGCGCCGGTCGTTACTGATGAGCAGCGCGCTGAGAGCGCCGCCGCCCGCCGGGCTCAACGCTTGAAGGAGGCCCAGGCGGCCGCTGAAGTGGCAGTCGACGGGCCCATCCTGTTTGCGCCCCCAAGCCGCAGCCGAAAAAAATCCGCGCCGCAGATTTCGCCGATAGTGATCACCGCAGTCATGGCGGCTGTGCTGGTGGCCTCGCTCGCAGCGGCGGTGGTGATGCGCGCCGATGTGGTGCGACTGTGGCCTCAGTCGGCCAGCGCCTTTGCCCTTGTTGGCCTTGCCCCCAACCCGACAGGATTGGCCCTTGAAGGGATCAAGGCCGATCGTATTCTTAAGGATGGCCACGCCGCCCTGTCCGTCACGGGTGGTATTCGCAATGTCTCGCATAATGCCCTGATTGCGCCGCCCTTACGTATCACCTTGACCGATCCTGCCGGAAAGACCTTGGCGGTTCAGATCGCCAAACCGGATGGGGTGACTATTCCTGTCGGCGCGGTGCGCTATTTCGCGGTCTCGATCATCGATCCCCCGGCGCTGGCCCGCGACATGGATGTTGATTTCGTGCTCGAAAAGCCCGTTCAAAAGGCCCCAGCCCCGGACAGCCCGGATAAGAAGCAAGGGCCAGCAGGCTCTGAACCGCCGCACGGCGTAGCTAAGGAGGTTAAGCCCTTACCGGCCGACTCTCCCTACGCGCTGTACGATGCAGAAGGAGCAGGACAAGAGGCCCACGCAGCGCCCGCTAAAGCTGCCCCAGCCAAGGCCGCGACGGCCAAACCAGCCCCGGCCCATGGGTCCGCTAAAGGTCATGAGTGATAGGGCCGAACCGACCCTGCTGCTGACGGCCGCAGACGTCGCGCGTCATGTGTCTGACCTTGCCCAACAGATTGCCCCGCAGATTACCGATGACACGGTGGTGGTCTGCCTGCTGACCGGCGGGATCTGGTTTGCGGCCGATATGACGCGGGCCCTCTCGGACCTTGGCTGCAATCCCCTGTTCGACGCGCTTTGGCTCTCATCCTATGGCGATGAGACCCGGTCTAGCGGTTCTGTCCGCGTGCAGGCAGGGCTTCAGCGCCCGATCACGGGGCGGCAGGTTCTTCTGCTCGATGATGTGTTCGACACGGGCCTTTCCCTGTCTGAGGCGGTCCGGATTGTCAAAGAGGCTGGTGCCACCGAGATTTTAAGCGCGGTCTTTGCCCGAAAGCCTTGGCCCACCGTTCGAGCGATGGAACCCGATTTCGTTGCTTGGGAAGCTCCGGCCCGGTTCTTGGTCGGCTATGGCATGGATGATGGCGGCCGCTTGCGCGGCCTATCGGGCATTGGCGCTCTCGACGCTTAAGCCTTTAGCCAAGGGGCCATGGGTTCGCGGGCCAGCATCTCTTCATAGGTTGGGCGCGGACGGATCACAGCATAGTCCTCGCCCCTGACCAGAACCTCAGGCACCAGCGGGCGACTATTATATTCACTCGACATGGCCGCGCCGTAAGCCCCTGCCGACAGGAAGGCGACCAGGTCACCGGCCCCAAGAAGCGGCAGGTCCCGATTGCGGGTAAAGGTATCGCCGGTCTCGCAGACGGGGCCAACCACGTCATAGGTCACAAGGCCTGCATCCTTCGCCGGTTCCTTTAGCGGGCTAATGGCATGATAGGCGTCATACATGGCTGGGCGAATCAGGTCGTTCATCCCGGCGTCGATGACGAGGAACCGTTGCCCCTCGGGTCGCTCATGGACGTGGATCACTTGGGAGACCAGTACCCCGGCATTGGCGGCGATCATGCGGCCCGGCTCGAAGGCTAGCTGCACATTTAGCCCGCGAGTCACCTCGGCGACCATGGCCGCGAAGGCGTCGGGAGCAGGCGGGGTGGGCTGATTGAAATAGGGAACGCCCAAGCCGCCGCCGAGGTCTAGTCGCTCGACCTTGTGGCCATGCTGGCGCAGATTTTCGACGAGCCCGCGCATCTTGGCAAAGGCCTCGCGCATCGGCGTCAGGTCGGTGATCTGGCTGCCAATGTGACAGGCCACGCCCGCCGCATGGATCGAGGGCAAGGATTCGGCCTTGGCATAGAGCCTCAAGGCCTCTGCGAAAGAGACCCCAAACTTATTCTCCGACTTGCCGGTCGCGATCTTGGCGTGGCCCCCCGCGCTGACATCGGGATTGACGCGGATGGCGATGGCTTGGCGTTTGCCCAATCGAGCGGCGACCTCGGCCAAGAGGTCCAACTCCGGCTCAGACTCAACATTGATCTCGCAGACGCCCGTCTGGACGGCAAAGGCCAGCTCCGCCGCCGTCTTGCCGACCCCAGAAAAGACGATCCGCGAAGGCGGAATGCCGGCGGCAAGGGCGCGGCGAACCTCGCCTTCAGACACCGTATCTGCCCCAGCCCCTTGGGCGGCGAGGGTGCGCAGGACCGAGAGGTTGGAATTGGCCTTGACCGCATAGGCGACCAGCGGCTCACCCACGCCCAGACCCTTGAAGGCCGCTTGGAAGACGTTGAAATGGCGCTCTAAGGTGGCCGAGGAATAGACATAGACCGGGGTGCCAACGGCCTTGGCGATGGTCGATAGGGCCACGCCCTCGCACCAAAGCTCGCCGTCGCGATAGTCGAAATGATCCATGGGGTCTCTGTCTGGGTTCTAAATCAGTTGGGGGTCGCCGGTGGCGCGGCTTCGATCTCTTGCGGCGTGACCGGCTGTGGCGTCACGATCTTGGCAGCGGCGGCCTTTGCAGCAGCATCGGCCTCCGCCTGCTTCTTAGCGGCATAGGCGGCCTTGGCCTCGGCCCCGAACAGGGGCGCGGGCTGATCCAGCTTGCCCTGCTTGCCGCAGGCACTGATCAGTAACAGGCCCGCAGAGGTGAGCGCTATCAGGGCTGATCGGGTGAGAAGGCGACGGATCATGCGAGCAGGTCCTTCCAGCGTTGGATTTGAGCCCGCACCTGATCAGGCGCGGTGCCGCCATAGCTGCGGCGGCTGGCGGCGGAGGCGGCGGGGGTCAAGACGGCATAGACCCCGTCCGTGATGCGTGGCTCCAGAGCCTGAAGATCGGCCAAAGGCAAATCGGCTAGACCAAGCCCCAATCCTTCAGCCCGCTTAACCGCTGCGCCCGTGACATGGTGGGCGTCGCGGAAGGGCATGTTCAGTTCGCGCACCAACCAATCGGCGAGGTCGGTGGCCGTGGAGTAGCCAGACCCCGCGGCGGCCGCCATGCGATCCTTGACCGGCTCCATATCGGCGACCATGCCGGTCATGGCCGCAAGGGCCAGATCGAGACTGTCAAAGGCTTGGAACACCGGTTCCTTGTCCTCTTGCATGTCCTTGGAATAGGTCATCGGCAGACCCTTCATGACCACGGTCAAGCCGGTCAGGGCCCCCAAGATCCGGCCCACCTTGGCGCGGACCAGCTCGGCGGCGTCAGGATTGCGCTTTTGCGGCATGATGGACGAGCCGGTGGTGAAGGCATCGCTGAGCTTGATAAAGCCAAATTGCGGCGTGACCCACAGCACGATCTCTTCGGCCAGACGCGAAAGATGCACCGCGCAGATGCTGGCCGCCGACAGGGCCTCCAGCGCAAAGTCGCGGGCCGCGACACTGTCGAGCGAATTGGCGGTCGGCCGATCAAAGCCCAGCGCCTTGGCGGTCTGGAACCGGTCGATCGGGAACGGCGAGCCTGCCAAGGCGGCGGCTCCCAACGGGCATTCATTCATCCGCTGGCGCGCATCGACAAAGCGTGAGGCATCACGGCCAAACATCTCGACATAGGCCATCAGATGGTGGCCAAAGGTGGTTGGCTGGGCCGGTTGCAGATGGGTGAAGCCCGGCATCAGCGTGTCGGCATTGGGCTCGGCCTTGGCCACGAGGGCGCGCTGCAGGGCCATGATCTGGGCGGCGGTCCGGTCGCATGTGTCGCGTACCCACAGCCTAAAATCGAGGGCGACCTGATCATTGCGCGAGCGGGCTGTGTGCAGACGGCCCGCTGCTGGACCGATCAATTCGCGCAACCGCGCCTCCACATTCATGTGGATGTCTTCAAATTCCTCACGAAACGGAAAGGTGCCGCTCGCGATTTCGGCTTCGATCTGCGACAAGCCGTCTTGAATTGCGGCTTCATCAGCGCTTGAAATCACCCCGGTTGCGGCCAACATTGCAGCATGGGCTTTGGAGCCTGCCAGATCTTGGGCCGCAAGACGTTTGTCAAAGCCGATCGAGACATTGATCGCCTGCATCAGTTCCGCCGGTTTGGCAGAGAACCGCCCGCCCCACATGGTCTGGCCGGTTTGCGCCTTCTGGCTGGAGGGGATGTCAGCAGAATTGGGCACTGCCGAAGGGATGTCAGTCATATGAGCACTATCCAAAATCCGCCGACAGAGGACGGGAACGGCAAACCTTCAGGGGCGGGCAAGCGGAGTCTGATGTCATTAGCGATCGGCACCCTGATGCTGATCGGTGTGGCCTATATCCTATATGTCATCGTTAGCGCCTCGATCAAACCCAAGGCGGCGCTGGACCTCAATGAATTTAAGGTCGGGGCCCTCACAAAGCTGCAGATCGTTACCGAACCAAGGCCCGTCCCGACCGTCAGTTTTAAGGATGGAAACGGCAAGCCCGTGAGCTTGGCCGATTTCAAGGGTCAGGTCGTGGTGCTGAACCTTTGGGCGACATGGTGCGGGCCTTGCAAAGAAGAGATGCCGACCTTAGCCAAGCTTCAGGCCACCTATGCAGCCTCGCACTTCAAGGTGGTGGCGGTCAGTGTCGACAGTATCGACTATGACGATCTGGCCCGCTCGGACATCGCCAAGACCCCGCCGCTGGCCCTCTATCGCGACGCTAAATATGCGCTGGCCTTTGGCCTGACGCCGCGTCCTGCCGGATTGCCGACAACGCTGATCATTGACCGTGAGGGCATGGAGCGGGCGCGGCTGGAAGGCGGCGCGGACTGGTCGAGCCCGCAGGCGCGCGGTCTCGTCGAGGCGCTGCTGGCCGAGAAATGAGCCTAGCGGATCCCCAAGAGCTTGAACCGATCGCGGCAAGAGCCTGGCCCGCTGCGCGCCAGCACCATCTGGGTGACTGGACCCTCTATGCCACCGACGGCCATTCCTTAAGGATCAATTCCTGCTGGGTGGCGGGTGAATCGGGTCTAGGGCTTGAGGCCGCGCTGGATCTGGTAGAGGCCTGGTACGAAGGGCAGGGGCACTCAGCCATTTTCAAATGCCCCTATGGTGCAGCCTCGAATGATCCCTTGGCCAAGGCCCTGACCGAGCGGGGTTATATCTGTGGAAAAGAAACCTTGGTCATGACCGGGCCGGTCGACGGGGCGTCGGTTGATGGTCAGGTAAGCGTCTCGTCCATGCTGGATGAGGTGTTTGGTGCCGTCTTTGCCGCGACGGCGACCGACCCGGCCGATAGCGCTGAGCGGCTGGCGGCCCTTAGTCGTATTGCCGCACCCCGATTTTTTGCGCGATTGGAGGTGGCCGGTCAGCCTGCCGCCATTGGGGCCAGCGCGGTTGAGGGCGATTGGGCCGGTATTTTCGGCATGCGTACGGCCCCGAACCATCGCCGCCAAGGCTATGCGGCCCGCATCCTCTCAACCCTTCTGGCCAAGGCGCGGCAGGCGGGGGTGACTAAAGCCTATCTTCAGGTTGAGGCGGCCAATGTTGGGGCCATCCCGATCTATCAACGGGCCGGTTTTGAGGTCGCCTATCGCTATTACTATTGGACGCGGCTTGCGGCCCATTGAGCCAAGACTACGCCAGATAGTGTCAGGGCCGCGCCGAGAATCTGCCAAGGCCCGATGGCCTCAGCAAAGAGGATCCAGCCAAGGACGGCGGCGACGACTGGCTGGATCAGCACGACCAGCGAGGTGATCGCGGTCGGTAACCTGCCCAAGGCCCAAGCGATGGAGCCTTGGCCCGCAACATGGACAAAGCCCAGTCCGAGACAGGCGAACCAGCCCAGAAGTGTAGTGGGCCATAGGGGCTCATCCATGACCAGCGCAAAAATCAATAGGCAGGGTAGGGCCACGAGGCTGGACCAAAACATCACCAGAGGGGCACTCAGTGTCTGCCGTGCCTTGCGGATGGCGAGAAAATAGAGGGCGTACCAAAGGGCTGTCCCGACCGCGAGGGCATCACCCAATCCCGTATTTGACCCTGATCTTGCGCTGGCGGCCCCGTGGGCAAGGGTAACCGCGCCGGTGATGGCAAGGACCAGTCCCGCCAGAAAAAGCCGCTGTGGGACCTCTTTGAACACCAGCCACGCCAATGCAGTGACTACGATGGGGGTGAGGTTGGTGAGGACGGTGGCATTGGCCACAGTGGTGAAGCCTAGAGCATAGTGCCAAAAGCCAAGATCGGCGGCAAAGGCGAGGCCCGCCCAGACGGCCATGGTCGGAGGCAGTTTCATGAGGACCGAAGATCGAGGCTCCGCATCTCGCGCGCCGCTCTGCGCCAAGAAGGCCAGTGCAGGTAAGGCAAAGGCCAGCCTCCAAACCCCCGTCGCAGCCGGGCCAGCGGAACTGAGGCGCACCAAGATCGGCGCTAAGCCGATGATACAGGCCCCGAGGATCAGGACCGCCATCGCCTTTCGATAGGACGTATGAGTCATGGCTTCCTTTTGGATCAAGCGGACGCGGGCGTAAAGATGGGTTGCCCCCTAACCCGGCTTCGCCGGTACTTCCCCCGGGGGGAAGTGGCGCGCAGCGCCTAAGGGGGTCTTGTTTGTTGAAATCCCCCTCACCCAACCCTCTCCCCCGAGGGGGCGAGGGCTAGAACCGATA
>JBEGNZ010000043.1:0-17455 GCA_041182245.1 Pseudomonadota bacterium
CCTGTCGGTCGGGGCGGGCGAGAAGCGGGCTGTTGTGCGCGGCGACGGCTTGGCCATCGCCACGGTCATGACGGTTACCTTGACCTGCGATCATAGGGTTTTGAACGGCACCATCGGCGCGCAGTGGTTAAATGACTTCAAGGCATTGGTCGAAGACCCCCTGATGATGTTAGCTTAGGCCAAAGCGCAGACTGATTTGGAGCACCGACCATGAAAACCACCGCCGCCGTCGCCTTTCAGGCTGGCAAGCCTTTGGAAATTGTCACCCTCGATCTCGAAGGCCCCAAGGCCGGTGAAGTTCTGGTTGAGATCAAGGCCACGGGTGTCTGTCACACCGATGCCTACACCCTGTCGGGCAATGACCCCGAGGGTCTGTTCCCCGCGATCCTAGGCCATGAAGGCGCGGGCGTGGTGCTGGAGGTTGGCCCCGGCGTGACCTCGCTGGTCCCCGGCGACCATGTGATCCCGCTCTACACCCCAGAATGCCGTAACTGTAAGTTCTGCCTGTCGGGCCGGACCAACCTTTGCCAAGCCATCCGCACCACCCAAGGCAAGGGCCTGATGCCCGATGGCACCAGCCGCTTCTCCTACAAGGGCCAGCAGGTTCTGCACTATATGGGCACCTCGACCTTCGCCAACCATACGGTCCTGCCTGAGATCGCTCTAGCCAAGATCCGCAAGGACGCGCCCTTCGAGAAGGTCTGTTACATCGGCTGCGGTGTCACAACCGGCGTCGGCGCGGTGATCAATACGGCCAAGGTTCGCCCCGGCTCCAACGTGGCGGTCTTTGGTCTGGGCGGTATCGGCCTGAACGTGCTGCAAGGAGCGCGGATGGTCGGTGCGGACAAGATCATCGGAATTGATCTGAATCCCGACCGTGAAGCCATGGCCCGCAAATTCGGCATGACCCACTTCATCAATCCCAAGGACACGCCCGACGTGGTGGCCGCCATTGCCGAACTAACCGACGGCGGCGTTGACTATTCTTTCGAGTGCATCGGCAACGTCAATGTCATGCGCCAAGCCTTGGAATGCTGCCACAAGGGCTGGGGTGAAAGCGTCATCATCGGCGTCGCCGGTGCAGGTCAAGAAATCGCCACCCGTCCTTTCCAACTGGTCACTGGCCGGGTCTGGAAGGGCTCAGCCTTTGGCGGTGCGAAGGGCCGGACCGACGTGCCAAAGATCGTTGATTGGTACATGGACGGCAAGATCGCCATTGATGATCTGATCACCCACGTCATGCCGCTCGAAGACATCAACAAGGCCTTCGACCTGATGCATCACGGTGAATCGATCCGCACCGTCGTGACCTTCTAAGACGGGCTGGCTTCAAACCCTCCCCCAGCGCGGGGAGGGCCTAGCCCCGATAGCGACTGTTGAAACTGGCCAGAGCGGCCATGATCTCGGTCTGATAGTCGGTGGCGACCTCGGTCTCATCGGGACCGTTGGTAAAGATGAAGAAGGCGTCAGCCTCAACCTGATCGGCGATGCGCTCACCGGCCAGTTCTGATGAAATCCCTTTAGCCTTGGCCGTGGCGATCATGGCCTCGGCCACGTCGGCGGGAACCTGACGCGGGCCGCCAAACCGCTCTTGGCGATGGGCCAGAGAATTCCATATATCGCTGACCACTACGCCCGGACAGATGACTCCGGCGCTGAGATTGCTGCCTGCAAAGTCGCGGCGCATGCAGAGGCTGTAGCCCATCAAGGCATGTTTGGCCGAGGTATAGGGGGCCAATATGCCGCCGCGCTGGCTCTCGGGCAGGCCAAGGGCATGTTCCGAGGCCGTATTGACGATCTTGCACGGCAGGCCGCTGGCCAGCATGCCGGGAGCAAAGGTGGCGACACCGGTAAAGGCTCCGGTGACATTAACTGCGAAAGACCAGTCCCACATGCGCCTTGGCGTGGTGTGGACCATGCCGCGCAGTCCAACGCCTGCATTGTTGAACAACATCTGCACCGGCTGGCCGAACAGGGTTGGAGCCAGTTCGGCCAAGGCCGCCCAACTTGCGTCTTCCGTCACGTCGAGGGCAGCGCTTGCCGCCTCAAGGCCCTGATCGCGCAGGGCCTTGGCGGCCTCAGCAGCGCGATCAGCCTGGATATCGGCCAAGATGACCTTAGCCCCACGACGGGCAAGGGCGCTGGCGATGCCAAGGCCGATGCCCGAGGCCGCGCCGGTGATGATCGCAACAGCGCCCTTGACCTGCATGGGTCTAGAACCCGCCGAGCTTGGCGTAGCGGTCGCGGTGGTAGGAGGAACCGCCGAAGGTGGCTTCGGCCACGCGGGCGCGTTTCATGTAGAGGCCGGCATCATGGGCGTCGGTCATGCCGATCCCGCCATGCATCTGGACCATTTCGTTGGAGGCCAGATGCAACACATCGCCTGCCTTGGCCTTGGCCAGTGAAGCCAGCGCGCGGATGTCGTTGGACTTCTCGTCGATGGCATCGAGCGCCGCCTGAGCACATGACCGGGCCAGTTCCAAATCGGTATAGAGCTTGGCCGCGCGGTGTTGCAGGGCTTGGAAGGTGCCGATGCCCTGTCCGAACTGGGTGCGGGTCTTTAGATAGTCGAGCGTGATCTCGAAGGCTTGGGTGGCGGTACCGATCATCTCGGCGGCCAGCCCGGCGCGGGCACGGTCGAGGGTCTGTTCGAGGATGGCAAAGCCGCCATCGACAGGGCCCAGAACCGCATCGGCGGCCACTTCGACATGGCTCAAGGTCAGGTTCGCCACGGCGCGGCTATCGACCATGGTTAGGTTCTGGCGCGCTAGGCCCTTGGCCTTACCATCGACCAGGAACAGGGTAATGCCCGCCTCATCGGACTTGGCCCCGCTGGTGCGGGCCACGACGATCAAAAGATCAGCGGAGCCGCCATCGAGGACAAAGCTCTTGGTCCCGTTCAGCACATAGCCGGTCCCAGACTTGGTCGCGGTCAGGGCGATGGTTGAGGGGTGATGGTGAGCGGTCTCATCAACGGCCAGGGTCGCGACGATCTCGCCTGCTGCGATCTTGGGCAGCCAAGCGGCCTGTTGGGCCTCACTACCACCAAGCATCAAGGCGGTTGCTGCCGTCAGGGCCGTCGAGACCAGCGGTGACGCGGTCAGGGTCCGGCCAGTCTCCTCCAGCACCAGGCCCAGGCTGCGATAACCAAAATCGGCCCCGCCATGGGCTTCAGGAATGATCACCCCGGCCCACCCCATCTGGGCCATTTCGGCCCAGGCGGCGGGATCAAACCCGGTCGCACTCTTGGTGTCGCGCAGCTTGCGCAGGGCGGTGACGGGGGATTTTTCTTGGGTCCAGTCGCGCGCTGCATCGCGCAGCATCACCTGTTCTTCGTTCAAGACAGCCATTGGGGTCTCTCTCTAATTTTTTCTTTTAAAGGGTTTTGGGATTGGCGGCCCAAGCGAGGGCGGCCTCTAAACGATCATTGCCCCAGAACAGCTCACCGTCGTCGGTGGTGAAGCTAGGGCTACCAAACAGTCCGCGTTCCATGGCCTCGGCCGTATTGGCCTTCAGTTCGGCCTTAATGGCGTCACTGCCTGCCGCGGCCAGCACCGTTTCGGGGTCCGCCCCAAGGCCGGTGATCAGGGATGTCACGACCTCTTGGTCCGAAATCTCCAGATCGTCAGCGAAATTGGCGCTGTAGACCGCCTTGGTAAAGGCACTGGCCCAGCCGGGCGTCTTGTCAGCCAGAACCACTCGAGCGGCTAAAAAGCCATTGCGGGGGAAGCGGCTTGGACTGCGCAAGGGCAGGTCCAGTTCGCCGCAGACCCTGGCCATGTCCCGCCACATATAGACCCCCTTTATGGGGACCACATTGAACGGACTGTCGGTCATGCCCTGATGGGCGTGAAGGAGGGGACCCAGTTGAAAGGGCCGCCAAATCACGTCCACCCCTGCCGCCGCAGCCAAGGCTTCGATGCGATGGGCTGCGGGGTAGGAATAGGTCGAGGCAAACTCAAACCAGAAGGTAAGGCTCGGCATGGTTTACTGGTGATCCAGCAGACCAAGGACGCGCTTGGCGACGACATTGAGGTTGATTTCGGACGTGCCGCCCTCAATGGAATTGCCCTTGGAGCGTAGCCAGCCGCGCGTCTCGATCAGTTCACGCTTGGTGAAGCCTTCGCCTTCCCAGCCCAGACCCTGATGGCCCATAGATTCTACTAGAAGCTCGTACTTGTCTTGGTTGAGCTTGGCCGCCGCATATTTAATAATCGAGGTGGCGGGGCTGATGGTGCCGCCTGCCTTGGACTCCGCTTCGACCCGGCGAACGGTGAGGGAGAAGGCCTTGGCGTCCATCTTGTGGCCTGCGATACGGGCACGCAGGTCTGCATCGGCGATCTTGCCATCCACTTCGCCGACATGGCTGAGGGCCACCTGTTCCAGTTCCAGACCCGCCGCGCCGCCAAAGCCGCTGGAGGAGATGTTCTGGCGCTCATATTGCAGAAGGCGCTTGGCGATTTCCCAGCCGCCATTGAGCTTGCCGACCAGCTGGGCCTTGGGGACCTTCACATCGGTGAAGAAGGTTTCGCAGAAGGGCGACTCGCCGCTGATCAGCTTGATCGGGCGAGGCTCGACGCCGGGTGTGGTCATGTCGAACAGCAGGAACGAGATGCCCTCATGCTTGACCGTGGTGTCGGTGCGCACTAGGCAGAAGATCCAGTCGGCTTGGTCGGCATAGGAGGTCCAGACCTTCTGGCCATTGACCAGATAGTGGTCGCCCTTGTCTTCCGCGCGGGTTTGCAGCGAGGCCAGGTCGGAGCCCGCGCCGGGCTCTGAATAGCCTTGGCACCAGCGGATTTCACCGCTGACGATCTTGGGCAGGTGGGCCAGCTTTTGCTCTTCGGTGGCATATTCCAAAAGAACCGGGCCAAGCATCCAAAGACCGAAAGAGAACAGAGGCTGGCGGGCCTTGATCCGCGCCATTTCCTGCTCCAGCACCTTCGCCTCGCCGTGCGACAGCCCGCCGCCGCCATAGGCCTTGGGCCAGGTTGGAGCGGTCCAACCCTTAGCGGCCATCCGGTCAAGCCAGACCTTGGTATCGGGATTCTTGTAGGTGCCCTTACGGCCGGCCCAAGGGGTTTCGTCGCCCGGCATCGGGGTGCGCATTGAGGCGGGGCAGTTGGTTTCAAGCCAAGCGCGGGTCTCGGCGCGGAAATTGTCAAGTTCGGCCATAGGGGGTGTCCTCACATCGTCTGGATTTGTCCGGACCTTATCAAGGGCACGGGCCGGAGCAAGCCCTTTGAAAACATTGTTTTCATCTGTTTCCGTCGTAAAATCGTTGAAGCCATCAAACTATTGCTAATTTTACTATATAAGCCCCATCAAAGGGCCTTTCGGGAATTCGCATGCGCTGGGCGCAAGATATCAAACCAGGAATTTTGGCCCTCGCGCCAACCTTAGCCGCGATCGCAGCCCTTGCTGCAGGTCTGATGCTGCTGGCCTCTGGGGCTACACCGTCTGAGCCGGAGCGGTTACGCAACCTGATCCAGTTCGCGCCGATTTCGCTGGTCGAAATCAGTCACTTTTTGTCCAGCATTTTGGGGCTGGTTCTGGTCCTTTTAGCCTTCGGTCTGCGCCGCCGTCTCGATGCGGCTTGGGCGGCGACAATCGCGCTTGTGACCCTCAGCGCGATCTTGGCGCTGTTGAAGGGGTTCAATTGGGAAGAAAGCGTCGCACTGGGGCTGATCGGGATCCTCCTTCTCCCCATGCATGAAGCCTTTCCGCGTAAGGCGCGTCTGACACGGGTCGAGATTACCCCGGGCTGGATGTTGTCGGCCTTGGCGGCGATTGTTGGCACAGTGTCCTTGGGCCTTTGGTCTTTCAACAATGTTGGCTATTCGGACGAGCTCTGGTGGCGGGTCATGGCGGACAATGATGTGAGCCGCTCGCTACGCGCGTCGGCGGGCGTCGCCATCCTGTTTATGGTGATTGGCATTTGGCGGCTACTTTCGACCCCTGCAACCCCGCCAGTCGTGGGGGACGATGATCCGACCTTTGAGCGGGTCCGTGCCATCTTGGCCAGTTCCGAGGGTGCCCCGCCCGAAGCCAACCTTGCTTTGCTCGGCGACAAGCGGTTCCTTTTTTCGCAGTCGGGTGAAACCTTCTTAATGTTCGGCGTCCGCGGCCGATCTTGGATCGCGCTGGGTCCACCGGTAGGGCGCCGGGACGAGCGGATGGAACTGCTCTGGCGGTTTAGAGAGCTCGCCGATGCCCACGCTGCTCGTCCCGCCCTCTATGGTATTGGACCCGATATATTGCCCGAAGCGGTCGAACTGGGCCTCTCCATCCAAAAGACCGGCGAATCTGCCGCCGTGCCCTTGGAGAGTTTCAGCCTCAAGGGGCGCAAGCGCGAGGTTTTGCGCCGCAACTGGCGTAAGGCTGGCGAGGTTGGGGCCCTGTTTGAAGTGGTTCCTGCCCACGAGGTCCCTGCCATTCTTGACGAGCTTGAAGCCATTTCTGACGCCTGGCTTGAGCATCATGCGGGCGGTGATAAGGCCTTTTCCATGGGTGGGTTTATTCGGCGCTATGTTGCGGAATTCCCCTGCGCTCTGGTTCGGGTCGACGGCAAGATTGTTGCCTTTGCCACCATATGGACCACACCGGATCGCACGACCTTTTCGATGGATCTGATGCGCTATTGCGACGATGCACCCAAGAACGTGATGGACTTTTTGTTTGTCGAATTGCTGCACTGGGGTGTGGGGCAGGGCTATGTCGCCTTTGAATTTGGCGTTGCGCCCTTGGCGGGTTTGGAAGATCGCCCTCTGGCCCCGATCTTGTCTCGCGTGGGGCGGCTGATGTTCGAGCGCGGCGAGGAGATCTACAATTTCCGGGGCGTGCGGCGCTACAAGGACAAATATGATCCGATCTGGGAGCCGCGCTATGTCGCTGCGCCTCACAAGTGGGCCATACCGATTCTCTTGGCCGATGCGAGCATGCTGGCATCGGGCGGTATGGCGGGCCTTGCCAAGCGGCCCAAGCGCCCCGATGAGCCTTCGATTTAACGTTGGCGATTGCCCGTCTGGATCCCGTATAGATTGGCGAGATGGACCACCATCATCAATAGGGCCGCAGCACTTAAGAGCATCAAGAACCGATAGGGAATGAGCCTAGGCCCCTTAGCAAAATTTGGCGGCAGGGCCCCGCGCCAGCCAAAAAATGCGGTCAATAGGGCGGCGACTGCGCCAATCACCAAGGTGGTCGTCTGATCCATAGGCCTTGAATGGCGATCCTTGGGGCACTGCGCAAGGGCTGCTGAGAAGATATGCCCTCTAAAATTGTGTTTAATTAATCGCGGCTGATGGTTAAAAGTTCGTTTACACCCTATCAAACCGGCGTTAGCCTAGAAGGCTATAGGTGGAGACCGAATCGGATGGCCTTAGGGGAACCTTGGAGCGTGGATGGGCCAGAGCCCGAATTCCCAGAGACAGCAGAGCGGTCTGCTGTTCGATTGATGATGCCATCCTCTAACCAGACCAAACCTCTAAAGGCGCAGGATGCACAAACCGCTCAGTTGGTTGAGGCGGTGCTGGCGCGTCTAAATGAACGGTTAGATCGAACCGAGGCCGCGAACTCAAAAGCGATCCAAGGACTGCAGGCCGCCTTTGATCACCTGGCCAATTCCGGTAGCGGTGGATTGGGTGCTGGTCACACTGTTGAACATCGGTTCGAGGCGCTAGCGCGGGATCTGCATCAACAGGTCGAGGATGTTCGCAACGATCTGATCCAAAGCCTCAAATCGAGCACGGACAACCGCTTCTCTCAGGTTGCCAAGGCCCTAGAGGCCATGGGCCTGCACATGCAGGCGGCCGAGCGACGCTCATCAGCGGCCCTTGAACAGGTCAGCGGTGAAGTGGCTCGCCTGGGCGGCGCGATGGATCAACGGCTCGGCCGTTATGAGATCGTTCAGTCCGATACGCTCCAGCGGCTGAGTGCTGAGATTGATCGGATCGCCGATCGCCTCTCAGAGCGGATTACCAGTTCAGAGCGCCGCTCTTCCCAAGCCATTACGGAGGCCAAGGACGAGTTTTCGCTTCTATCCAGCAGCATGGCTGAGCGCACCTTTCAGGCCACAACGGACCTGTCCGAACGGATCCGCCAGAGCGAAGAGCGCACGGCCCGGCTTTTGGAAGAGGCCCGCGCCAAACTGGGTCAACGGGTTGTCTCGTCTGCGTCTGTCCTTGCCGAAGTCGAGGTTCCAGCGGAGCCTAAGCCTGAAACGGTTCTGGCAGAAACCCGCCATCCTGAACCGACCCTGATTAATCCGTTCATGGCCATGGATGAGGTTGAGCCGGAGGCCTCTTGGGCGGCGCTTGGTGCCAGGTCAAGTCTTTCGCGGCCTTTGCGGGACGAGGGCGAAGAGGGCGAAATCGATGGGGATGACGGCGCAAACTTCTTCTCCAGCGGTCTAGCTGCTGAACTGGCGGCAAAGATCAACGGTCTGCAGGCTGAAGGGTCAAGCGATCAGGCCGACGAGATCATCGCTTTGCCAGCAGACAGTCAAGCGCAAGAGGATGCGCCGGACCTCGAACGGGTCTCAGAGGCCTATCAGCCCTCGAGCGGCGCGCCTTGGTCGGTGATCCAAACCGATGGTGACGTGCTGTTTGCGCCATCCCCCACCCAAGGCCGTGCATCCCGTGGACAGAAGCACCTATTTCCCCGCAAGGCCGTCGTCGCCAGCTTGGCGGTTATTTCGGTGGCGGTCGCCATTGCCGGATTGGCGATCCTCGGCTCTGGCCAGCAAAATATTTCTCTCGCTCAAGCCTTCCAGACGGTCATGGCCAAGCTCAAGGGCGAAGGTAAAGGCTCTGTACCGATCGCCGATGCTAGCCAGATGGTCCAGGCGGCAGAACCCGCAACGCCGCCCGTCCCCCGCGCCGCCGCAGCCGTCCTTAGCCCTGATCTCACCGTAGTCTCCGCCGGTACGCCGATTGAATCGGTTACCCAATCGAAGTCGGTCATCTCCTCGCAGGACTATGCCACTCTGCTCAAGAGCCTGTCCTCAAGTGACGGCGCGGGTTTGGCCAAGCTCAAGCGCCTTGCTGAACAGGGCTATGCTCCGGCTCAGAACGACCTGGGCAAACTGTTTGAAACTGGCGATCTGGGTTTAACCAAGGACCTTTCGACGGCCCGCCTTTGGACCGAACGCTCGGCAAGGTCTGGTATGGTCGAGGCGATGCACCGGATGGGGCTCTATCACTATTATGGCGAGGGCGGAGCTCAGAACCCGATCCTTGCCGCCCAGTGGTTCCGCCGGGCCGCCGAGCGCGGCATGCTCGATAGCCAGTATAATCTGGCTCAACTCTATGAGACGGGCCTTGGCGTCACGGCCAATAGCTCTGAGGCCTATCGCTGGTACCTGATCGCGGCGCAAACGGGTGATGAAGAGGCCCTCAAGAAAGTGGACACGCTCAAGGCTCAGGTGCCATCTGCCGGGCGGGCTGAAATTGAGCGTCAGGCTCGGGCCTTTAGGGCTCAATCCTGATAACCGCCAAGTCAGCGGTTACACGTTGATCTTCAAGCCCTTCTTGGCCTAGACTCCGATACGACCTGACCGTGAAGCGTGAGCGAGGCCCGGCCCTTTGGATGTCTATCTGCCCATAGCCGAGGTGTCGGTCAATGCGCCGCTATTGATCGGGCTGGGCATGGTTGTGGGGTTCATTTCCGGCCTATTTGGCATTGGCGGCGGCTTTCTGATGGCTCCCGTGCTGGTCTTTATGGGCATTCCCCCCGCCGTGGCCGTGGCCAGCCAAGCCAATCACGTGGTCGCCTCTTCGGCCTCTAGCGTCTTTGCCTATGGCCGAAAGCGCGCGGTGGACTTTCGTATGGGTGCGGTCCTAGCCGCAGGCGGGGCTGTCGGTTCTCTGGTTGGTGTCGAGATTTTCCGGAAGCTGCGCCTGATGGGCCAGGGCGATCTGGTCGTATCGCTCTCCTACCTGATCTTTCTGGGCATAATCGGCGGATTGATGCTTGTTGAGTCTCTGGGTGCCCTGCTGCGCCGCCGTCGAGGCGAGCCGCCTGAGGCCGTAAAGGATCGTCGGCCTGCCTGGCTCTATGGCCTGCCTCTAAAGATGAAGTTCCCGAGTTCGCGGCTCTATATTAGCGTCATTCCTCCGGTTCTGATCGGGGTCTTTGTCGGCATATTGTCCGCCGTCATGGGGGTTGGCGGCGGCTTCGTGCTCGTGCCAGCTATGGTCTATCTGCTGCGCATGCCCGCAGGGATCGTGGTGGGAACCAGCCTATTCCAGATCATCATCACCACCTCCTTGGTCACCATCCTTCAGGCCGGGCGCAACCAGACCGTCGATCTGATGTTGGCGACCTTGCTGCTGTTTGGCGGTGTCATCGGCGCGCAGTTGGGGGCGAGGGCGTCGGCCCGGTTCCGTGCCGAGGAACTGCGGGTCGTGCTTGCGGTTATCGTTTTGCTGGTCGGCTTGCAGATGGGTTTGGGTGTGTTCGTCACCCCCCCCGATCCCTTCGTGCTCGCCCCTGGACTGGGGGGCTGATGGCGGTTGACCTTCCCCCTCCGCCGGTTGCCGCGGCCAGCGTTTCCGCCGCCTTGACCACAACCAAGGTCGAGGTGTCCTCGGACTATCATGGTCAGAAGATCGTGCTCTATGGCGCGGTGTTCAACAGTACCGATCGGCCTGCCGATGTGGTGGTCGTGGTTCGAGGTCCTGACCAGCCGGTTCGGATTGCCCGCAAGGTTCAGGTTGCTGGCCTATGGCTCAATAGTCGCCCGGTTGTGTTCCAAGGGGCGCCAGGCTTCTACACGGTGGCGAGCAGTCGTCCGCTGAGCCAGATTGCCGACTATGGCACCCTTCGCCGTCTGGCCATTGGGATCGATCACCTCGCCTTCAAGACCCCTACCGATGGGGCTGTGGAAACCCGGTTTGGCGTCAAGGATCTGGTGGTCAGCCGTTTGGGCAGCGACTATCTGGACTATCGTCGCGCAGTGGTACGGATCAAGCACTCAGCCGGGCTCTATGATCAAAATGAGCGCGGCGTGACCTATGTCGACAAGGGACTGTTCCGCGCCGAGATAAACCTGCCGACTGCCGCACCGATTGGTCGCTATCAAGCCGAGATCCATCTGTTCCAAGAGGGCCGAGAGGTTCAGGTCCGCCAACGCACCCTAGAGGTCCGTAAGGTCGGGATTGAGCGCACCATCTATCTGTTTGCCCATGAGCGCCCTTGGGCCTACGGATTTTTAGCGGTTTTTCTTGCCATCGCCAGCGGCTATGGTGCGTCGGTCATCTTCCGCAGGAGTTAAGTCCTCATGCCCGCAAGAGAAAAACCAGCCATAGCGGCCTGGGTCCTAGGCCTTGGCGGCACCTTGCCCTTCATTGGCACGGCAGTGGGATATTGCGCGGGACCTGCAAATCTGCACGGCCCAATGAGTTTGGCCATGCTGACCTACGCCGCTGTGATCTTGTCATTCTTGGGGGGTGCGCGTTGGGGGATGGAGTGCATCCGCCACTATCCGCCGCGCGGCAAGACCCTAACCCTTGCGGTTCTGCCCAGCTTGGCGGCTTGGGGGCTGTTGGTTGGCGCGATCTGGATGCCGCTTTCTTGGCAGTTGGGCGGACTGATCGTGGTCTATCTCGCCCAGTGGCTTTGGGATACGGGATCGGCCGAGACACCCCATTGGTACGCCCCACTGCGTACGACCTTGACCCTTGTTGCCGGGGTCTCGATGGCCTTTGTTTTTGAGCAGTCTATGCGCGGCTAAGCCCTATCGGTCCGCGACCAGTTGAGACCAGCCGATCAGATGGACCTGATCCTTGCCTAAGACCGCCGCGATGGGAGGCTTAGCAAAGAGCGGGCTGAAGGCACCGTCGCGCAGGTTCAGTCCCCCAGCATAGGCCCCGAAGGCGGGTAAGATCAGCCTTAGTCCATCGGTGGCAAAACAGCGGCGGCGGACGCCGCGGCCCTTCCCAACCACCTTGACGCAGGGATGCAGGTGTCCTGCCACCTCGCCCGGCTGCGGCGCGGGCAGGGGTTCGTGGCGAAGGATCAGCGCGCCGATTGCCATCTCATCAAGAGTCTGGCCCGGAAGATGGCGGGGGCCGTCGACATCGTGGTTTCCCACCACCCACAGAAGGTCTGGGCCGTGCGAAAGCCGGTCAATCTGGGCGATATCGCTCGGGGCAAGCCGCGCCTCGGCCTGACCATCATGCAGACTATCCCCCAGTAGGATCAGTCGCCTCGGACCTAGTGCCGCAACCTCTTGGTTAAGACGGCGCAAGGTCTCGGCCGTGTCATAGGGTGGCAGCATTTGGCCACGTGCCGCATAGGCCGACCCCTTTTCGAGGTGCAGGTCCGCCACCACCAAGGTTTGATGCTGTTCTAACCAAAGGGCACCGGAGGGACGCAAGATTGCCGCCTCTCCATGCACCCTTAGCCGGATCGATCCACAGGGCAAACGCACCGGACTGTTGGTGGGTGCCGTCACGAGAGGGCCTCACTGATCAGGTCAAAGGCGGCTGCTTCTAGGATGGCCTCTTGCGCGGCACCGGCAATGGCCTCGCGGCCAATCTCCATCATCACTGGCACGGCAAAGGGGGAAACCTTAGGCAGGCTGATCCCCCGCACCTTTCCAACGATCCGCTGCAAGAAGTCACCGAGCCTACGAATATCCAACATGCCCACAGCCGCATCGGCCCTAGCGCAGCGTAGTAACAGATGGTCGGGCTGATGCTTGCGAAGAACGTCATAGATCAGGTCGCTGGAGAAGGTCACTTGACGGCCCGACTTCTCCGCTCCCGCAAACCGCCGTTCGATCAGGCCGGAGATCAGGGCGCAGTGGCGGAACATGCGCTTGAGCATCACACTCTCTTCCAGCCAGGCTTCGAGATCGTCTCCCAGCATGTCCTGTTGAAACAGCGCATCGAGGTCCAGTCCATCCATGGGCTTCATGGCCCAGATACAGAGGACATAGTCGTTACAGACAAAGCCCAGAGGCGCGACGCCCAGTCGGTCCAGCCGCCGGGTCAGCAACATGGCCAAGGTGGTGTGGGCCAGCCGACCCTCAAAGGGATAGCAGACCAGATAGTGCTTGCCGCCGCGCGGGAAGGTTTCGACCAGAAGCCCATCGGCGGCGGGAATAGCCGAATGGGCCGCCTGCGCCCCAAGCCATTCTTGCACGTCACCGGGCAGGTGCTGCCAGTGGCCGCGGTCCATAATCATGTCACGGACCCGTTCGGCCAGATGGCTCGACATTGAGAATTTGGTACCGCCCCAGCTGGGGATCATCGGTTCCTTGTCGGCGGAGCGGGTGACGCGGGCATCCATGCCGCTGACTCCTTCAAATCGCCAGACCTCACCGCCGAACAGGAAGGTGTCGCCGGGGGTAAGTTGCTCGAAATACCATTCCTCGGCCTCACCGATCTTTCGCCCGCCGCCATGGCGACCGGATGAGACGCGGATGTTCAAGGTTGCTCCTGCCACGATGGCTCCGACATTGAGCCGATGACGCTGAGCCGTTTGCGGATTGCGCACGCGCCACAGTCCATCCTGCCCCTTCACGATGCGGCGAAACTGGTCATAGGTGCGCAGGGCATAGCCGCCGTTCGATACGAACGACAGGACATCCTCGAAATCCTGCTGGCTCATGTCCTCGTAAGGAGCCGCCGATTTTGCTTCAGCAAAAAGGGCCTCGCTCGACAGGGCCTCACCGCAGCAGGCCCCCATCAGATGTTGCGCCAACACATCGAGCGCTCCGGTGCGGGGCGGATCTCCATCGAGGGCTCCAGCCGCCACCGCCTCGAGGGCTGCTTGACATTCCAGCATCTCAAACCGATTGGCCGGAACCAGCAGGGCGCGCGAGGGCTCATCCAGCCGATGGTTCGACCGACCGATCCTCTGAACCAACCGCGAAGAGCCCTTGGGTGCGGCCAGTTGAATGACCAGATCGACGGCCCCCCAATCTATACCCAGATCAAGTGTGGAGGTGCAGACTACAGCCCGCAGATCGCCCCTGGCCATCGCTGCCTCGACCTTGCGCCTCTGTTCAGGGGCCAGCGCCCCGTGGTGCAGGGCGATGGGCAGATTATCGTCGTTCAGCCGCCAAAGCTCCTGAAAGGCAAATTCCGACTGCCAGCGGGTATTGACGAAGATGAGGGCTGTTTGCGCGGTCTTAAGGGTCTCGTAGACCTCGGCCATAGCATGCTGAGCGCTGTGACCTGCCCAAGGCACGCGTTGATCGGAGAGCAGAACTTCGATGCGCGGTGGGGCACCGGGCGTGCCCAGCACCAGATCGGCGACCTCTGGCCTTGGCGCAATCCAGCGGCGCAAGCGGCCCGGGTCTTCCACCGTCGCCGACAGGCCGACCCGGCGCATGGTCGGGGCAAAGCTTTGCAGCCGCGCCAAGCCAAGGCAAAGCAGGTCGCCGCGCTTAGAACCGTGCAAGGCATGGACCTCATCGATAATCACGGTCTTGAGGTTGGCAAAATAGGCCCTCGCCCCGTCCCAAGCGCAGAACAGGGCCAACTGTTCAGGGGTGGTCAGTAAGATATCCGGCGGATTGGCCTTTTGCCTCTGGCGCTTGGAGAGGTTGGTATCGCCCGTACGCGATTCCACGCGGATGGGCAGTCCCATCTCCTCGATCGGGGCCATGAGGTTGCGGGCCACATCCACCGCCAAGGCCTTCAAGGGCGAAATATAGAGGGTGTGAAGCCCCTCAGGCCGTTCGGAGGCTGGGGTTTGACTCAGCTCAATCAGGCTGGGCAGGAAGCCGGCCAAGGTCTTGCCGCCGCCGGTCGGAGCGATCAGCAGCACATGGCGGCCCGCCTGCGCCCTTTGCACCATCGCGATCTGATGCTCGCGCGCAGCCCAGCCCTTGGACGCAAACCAGTCTTGAAACTGGCTTGGCAGGGTCGGGGGCAAAGACGGCGCGGGGCGCTCCATGGGACGGGCTGTACCTGCAGGCAGAGGGGGGGCGATCAAGCCGTCTCTATAGCAGCTTTGCGCCTGACCTTAGCCCTTTGTCGGCAGGTCGAAAATCAGCAGGCTGGAGGTGGCGCTGGCATAGAGGTTCCCGGCGGCGTCGGTCACCTTGCCCTCAGCAAAGGCGGCGCGGCGACCCATGGTGATCACTATGCCTTCGGCGGTGATCGGGCCGGTCTTGGCGGTCATGGCCTTGTGATAGCTCACCTTTAGCTCGAGCGTCGTATAGCCTTGGCCCGGCTTGAGCTTGGAATGGACGGCGCAGGCGAGGGCGGAGTCGAGCAGGGTCGCGGCATAGCCACCATGGACCGTGCCGATAGGATTATAGACATCCTCCGTCGGGGTGCCGCCGAACACGACCTTGCCCTCTTCGACCGAGACGGCGGTGAAGCCCAGCGTCGCGCCGATGCCGCGCCGGGGTCCGCCGCTTTGGAAGGCGGCTTGCAGCTGCTCGAGGCCGGACATTTCGGCGAAGCTTTTGGGTTCAGTGGTCATGATAGGGGCTTTCGGGGTTGGGGAGCGCCAGTCCGGCGCGGGCGCGCAGGGCAAGGCGGGACTGTTCTAAAAGACGAAGCGATAGGGCCTTATCCTCGACGGCGCGCGATAGGGCGAGCGCTCCGGCCAGTTCTGAGACGAGGGATGAGGCGAGCGCTATCCGGTCTTTCGTGGTGTCGGGTAGGTAGTTGGCAATCATCCGGACCATTCCACGTACGCCCGTATCAAAGGCTGGCCTAGCAAGGGCGGGCAGTTGGGCGGACTGTCCCAGCAGGCAGGCGACGGGACAGCCTCGGTCGGGTCGGTCTCGGTGGTCGGCGGTCAGATAGCTATCAATGAAGGCGGCGAGCGCTGCGGGGCCGGAGCGATCTTCGATGGCCCTGTGTCTTTGAGACGCTGCATCTTCGAACATGGTTTTGACGGCGGCGGCGATCAGGGCGTCTTTGGAGGCGAAATGGGCATAGAAGCCGCCATGGGTCAGGCCGACCTCCTGCATCAGGGCCGCGACCCCGACCCCTTGCGGGCCATAGGTGCGGATCTGAGCCGCTGCGGCCTTGAGCACCCGGTTTCGGGTCTGAAGTTTCTGGTCACTGGAATAGCGCACGAACCGCCTTTGGGCTTCATATGATGGTCATCATGTAAGGCGATGCGGCACGCAAGGCAAGCCAAGGCTCCGGCCATCCCTTTGCATTGGTGCTGCGAGGGGTTAAGCCGACAGGATCACTGTCCTTGAGACCCCCTTTGCCTGACATCATCCCCATCACCGATCCAGACGATCCGCGCATTGCCGCCTATCGCGCCGTCAAGGAGCGCGATCTGGTGGGGCGTGAGGGCCTATTCATCGCCGAGGGTGAGGTGGTGGTTCGGGTGCTGGCGCGTACGCCGCGTCATCAGATGCTCTCCCTGTTACTGGCCGAACGCCAGGTCGCGCGGCTGAACGATCTGTTGGCGGGCCTACCTGAGGGCTTGTCCGTCTATCAGGCTGCCCAAGCGGTCATGGATCAGATCGTCGGCTTTCCGATCCATCGCGGCATATTGGGCTTGGGTCGCCGATCGGGTCTCAACGATGGCGCGGCGCTGTTGGCGGGGTTGAGACCCGACGCCTTGGTTGTTGGATTAAGCGGCCTATCGAACCATGACAATGTCGGCGGAATCTTCCGCAATGCGGCGGCCTTTGGCGTCGATGCAGTGGTGCTCGACAGTGACTGCTGTGATCCGCTCTATCGTAAGGCCATCCGCGTTTCCGTCGGCGCAGGCCTCTTGGTGCCGTTCGTTCAACTGGCCCCGGGGATCGATATGGTCGAGCTGTTTGCGGCGAATGGATTTGAGACCCTGTCCCTTAGCCCATCGGGGCAGGTGGAACTGACTGATTGCCCGCGTCCAGCGCGGTGTGCTGTGCTGTTTGGAGCTGAGGGACCGGGACTGTCGGCCTCGGTGCTGGCGCGGACACAGACCGTGCGCTTGACCATGGCCGGGGGCTTTGACTCGCTGAATGTGGCGACCACCAGCGGCATTGTGCTGCATCACCTAACCCGCAAGGCCTGATGATCTAGGCCCCAGACAAGACTTAGGCCGGTTAGCTTTCGCCAACCGGCCTAAGAATTTCGTCAGAACCGAACGCGCCAGACCAAAGGTCAGTCGCGGCCAGTTATGGCTTTAGACAGCTTGCAGCTGGCCAGCAGACATCTTGCCGCTACGCTGATCCTTTTCGAGGACGTAGCTGATGCTTTGGCCTTCGTTCAGCGTACCCAAACCAGCGCGTTCAACGGCCGAAATGTGCACGAAAACGTCGTTGCCGCCGTCGTTAGGTTGGATAAAGCCGAAGCCCTTTTGGCTGTTAAACCACTTCACGGTCCCGATGGACATAATAGAAACCTTTACGGCATAGAGTGACGTAGCGGCAAAGTTTGCGGCCACGATCAGAATTCGGCGGGGGTCAGGAGTTCAAGTCCGGCGCTCGATCCAGATCGAGCAGAGGAGAGCAACCGAACCATTTCGATATTCGACGTTC
>JBEGNZ010000044.1:0-17394 GCA_041182245.1 Pseudomonadota bacterium
GTTTCCTAAACCGGGGGTCAGAGGTTCGAGTCCTCTACGGGACGCCACGCCCTGCCCGCATCTCGACCTGAAGACTACCCCCCAAACGGGCTGACGCCGATCAGGAGGCGGTGGCCGCCCATGATCAGGGCTGCCCAGGCGCCGGTGCCGAGTACTAGGGTCAGGATCAGACCGAGCGGCTTGGACGCCACAGCCTCGGTGGGGTTGGCGCGGTCGCGTTGGCGGGCGGCGCGGAAGGACAAGACCGCCCAGATCAAGAACGAGCCGAACAGTAGAATATCGGCCAGATTGCCATTGCTAAGCAGGTGGGCCAAAGCCCAAACCTTGACCGACAGAACCATCGGATGGTGCAGCTTGGCTTTCAAAACATTGGCCGGGATGTAGGTCGCGACCAACAAGATCAGGGCGGGCAACATCAAGAGAACAGCCATATGGCGCATCGCCACCGGCGGCAGCCAGAGCACAGCCGGGCTCAATCGCGCTTGGCCATAACCCCAGATGATCAGGGCAAAGCCGATCAACGACACAATGGAATACAGCCCCTTGAAACCACCAACCCCGAGGCGCTGGACCAGTCCATCGCGAAGGCTTGCCGGGGCAATAAGCAGGCTATGGCAGCCTAAAAACAGAACCAGTCCACAGATCAAAAGCAGCATGATTCCCATTCCCATTCTGAGGTGTGCGCACAAACGCGACTCTAGCTTGCGCAGATAAGATCATGATTTGCTCAAATGGCCAGACCCGAATGGGTCTTGCCTTCCGCTCAGTAACGGAACACTACTATTTGTAACAATAATAAGACTGAGACATGGGAGGATCACATGGTCAGGCGTTTGACCTTCGTTCTGTGCGTGATTTTCGGATCACTGGTTCCGCAGTCGCACCATCAGACCCTGTCGCGGGTTTTGGATTGGTGCCTCGCCTAAGCCTTAAAGCCTAGCATCTCCGGTCAGGGCGATGGCGTCTAGCTTTCTTGATAGCGGGCTCCAATCATCCGACTGCGCGATCGCGCTCCAGATGGTCTCGATCTCGTCGATCAACAATTCCTGTGGCTCGTCGGCTTGGAAAATGACGTGACCGAGCCGTTCGGGACGATCCGGTTCAAACCCCTGCAGCGCTGACCGAAAGGCTTGGAATGCCGAGCCGGTATAGAGGCCAGCTCGCACCCCGCCCATAGCCCGCGCCTCTGACGCGGAACCGGCAAACCAATCAAAGAAGAACGGCTCCCAGCGCAGCGCGGGATCAGCCTCGCCCAAGGCTTGGAAGGCCGCATTGACCAGCGCCGGGTCACGCTCATCGCCCAGACGCCTGATCCCCAGACGCGCGAACATGGCATCGCACAGGGCCTCGCGATAGGTCATGGCATAGCCATTGAGCACCTCGGCAAGGTCGGCCTCATCGGCCAAGTCGGTCAGGCAACCCGCCAGTTGCTTCAGACTCCAGAGCACGGCCTGGGGCTGACGGCCGAACCGATAGAGGCCGTTCTGGTCGAAATAGGCCGCGACAAAGTTGGGGTCATTATAGGGCAAGAAGCGATAGGGCCCGTAATCGAAGCTCTCGCCAGTGATGTTCATATTGTCGGTATTGAGCACCCCATGGACAAATCCCGCCGCCATCCACCGCGCGGTTGTCACCGCAGCGCGCTGCATGACGCCGGTCAAGAAAGTCAGGGCACGTTGTCCATCCCCCTCAAGGGTCAAGATGGCCGGATCATAGACCGCGCCGACATGATCGATCAGGCGGCGGATCAAATCAGGGCGCTGGAAATAGGCAAGACGCTGAAAGGTGCCATAGCGAATGTGGCTGTGGGACAGACGGGTTAGCACGGCTGAACGGGTCGGGCTGGGCTCGTCATTGCGCTCGAGCGCCTCGCCGGTCTCGATGAGGCTAAAGGCCCGCGAGGTTGGCACGCCCTGCGCCTCCAACATGGCGGCGGCCAGCACCTCTCGCACGCCGCCCTTGAGGGTCAGTCGGCCATCGCCACTGCGGGACCAAGGCGTGCGGCCCGTGCCCTTGGTCGCCAGATCTAACAGACGCGACGGCGCGCGCTCTGTGGCTGGAGCCTCACGAAGTTGCGCATAGAGAAAGCCGCGGCCATCGCCGAGCTGGGGGTTATAAACCCCGAACTGGTGGCCGTGATAGCGCATGGCCAAGGGCTGGGGCTGATTGCCGGGTAAGGGCTCGAACCGGGCAAAGGCAGCCACCCACTCGGCATCGCTCAATCCGTCTAGGCCAACGCTGGCCGACGCCCGAACATTCCGAAAGCGGATGATCGCCTGCGGAAAATCGGCGGGCTCAACAGGATCGGCATAGTCCGCCCCCAAGGCCATATAGAGCGGGTCGGGCCTATAGGCCGGGCTAGTCAGGGAGGGGAAAGGTGCCATCCCTTTCCCATGCCGACATTAGCCTAGGGTTTCAAGCCCTACCCGCACCCCGTGGCTTGGCGGTTCGTTCGCCAGAGCGTAAGAGGACGCAGGCCTTGATTTGATTTTGATCGGTCGTAGGAACAGCCCATGACGCGTCGTCCCACGCTTGATTTCCTGAAGACCGAGACGGCCTCAGGCCTGTTCCTGATCATCGCAGCCTTTGCGGCGATGATTGCAGCCAATTCTGATTACAACGACGCCTACTGGGCCTTCGTCCACCAGCCCTTCACCATTCAGTTTGGCGACTTTGCTCAAACCAAGCCGTTCCAGAAATGGGTCAAGGACGGCTTGATGGCCGTGTTCTTTTACGTCGTCGGTCTGGAGATCAAATACGAGGTCCTCAAGGGCGAACTATCAAGCGCCCGTAAGCTCGCCCTGCCCCTGATCGCCGCCCTCGGCGGCATGATCGGTCCGGCTCTGGTCTATGCGGCGATCAATCTGGCACCCGGAGGGGTCCTGCGCGGTTGGCCAATTCCAACCGCCACCGATATCGCCTTTGCCATCGCCATCTTGGCCTTAGCGGGCAGAGGCCTACCAGGCTCCCTCCGTCTGTTCCTCTTGACCCTGGCGATCGTCGATGACCTCGGTGCTGTAGCGCTGATTGGCATTCTATTTACGGGCACGATCCAAATGGGTGCCCTCACTGGAGCGGGCCTCGGGCTTTTAGGCCTAGCCCTTCTCGGTCGGTGGGCAAGAGCGCCCCTAGCGTTCCACCTGGTCGGTTTTCTTGTCGTCTGGGCCTTTACGCTCAAGTCGGGGATTAACACCTCTCTGGCCGGGGTCGCTTGCGCCATGCTGGTGCCAATTGCCCCGCAAAAGGCTGGGCAGGAGGGAATGCTGAAGCTGTTCATGCACAGCCTTCACCCCTATGTGGCCTATGGAATCTTACCGCTCTTTGCCTTTACCGCCGCCGGGTTCACGCTCGAGGGGCTAAATCTACGGGACGTTCTGGCGCCCCTCCCCCTCGGAATCGCGGCGGGCCTGTTCTTCGGCAAGCAGGTGGCAGTTCTGAGCTGCATCGCTCTGGCGGTAAAGTCGGGTTTGGCGCGCAAACCCACTGGGGCCACTTGGCTAGAGCTGTATGGAATCAGCGTGCTGTGTGGCATCGGCTTCACCATGAGCCTGTTCATCGGCGGCCTCGCCTTTGCCGCAGGGGATGCCCTGATTCAGACACAGATTCGGCTTGGTGTGGTGGTCGGCTCGGTCGCCTCCACGGCTCTCGCCTTCGCTGTGCTCAATTTCGCAGCACAAAAAAGGCGGCAAAGCGGCGAAATGGTCCAAGACGAGACCTAATCTGTTTCATTTGAGTCACACCGCAAGGAAAGCCTTGACGCCCAAGGGCTTGCTCCTTGCGTCCCACCTGCCCCTCCCTATGTTTCGGGCAAGCTCGAACAGGCATAAGCCGGAAATGAGCATAACGCGGGAACCCGAAACCGGGACCGCACAACCGCCGGGGAAGTTCATTGCATATCGCAAACATTCTGAAATATACGGCCTCCGTCGCCGTACTCGCTGCCTTTGCCGGTAGCGCCAACGCGCAAGAGGCCAATCGCCAAGTCGACGAGATCGTCGTCACCGCTCAAAAGCGCGAGCAAAGCCTGCAAAATGTGCCGATCGTGGTCACGGCCCTGCCGCAAAAACTGCTGCAAGATGCAGGCGTCAAGGACATCAAGGACCTGACGATCCTGACGCCAGGCCTGATGGTCACCTCGACCTCGAACGAAACCGTCACCACCGCCCGCATCCGCGGCATCGGCACCGTCGGTGACAATCCAGGTCTCGAATCCTCCGTCGGCGTCGTCGTCGATGGCGTCTATCGTCCGCGCAACGGCGTTGGCTTCGGCGATCTGGGCGAACTGGAACGGGTTGAAGTGCTGAAGGGTCCTCAAGGCACCCTGTTTGGCAAGAACACCTCTGCTGGCGTGATCAATATCCTCAGCGCCGCGCCAAAGTTCAACTTCGGCGCCAATGGCGAACTGACCGTAGGCAACTACGGTGCCATCGGGGGTTCGGCCTCCGTGACCGGCCCGATCATCGCTGACAAGCTGGCTGGCCGCCTTTTCGTCGCCAAGCGCCAGCGCGACGGCTTCTACGATGTGCGCACTGTCAATGGTCCTCGCACCAACAACGAAGACGCCAACCAAGATTTCTACAGCGTCCGTGGCCAACTTTTGGCTACCCCGACCTCGGATCTGGACTTCCGCGTCATCGCCGACTTCACCAAGCGTGATGAAAACTGCTGCGCGGCCGTGCAAGTGGTCCGTGCGGCCGGCGTGCAGGGACTGTTCAACACCCTGACGGGCGGCGTTGCCACCACCTTGAACCCTGTCGATCCCGGTTCGCGGATGACCTACTCCAACCGCGACACCACGCAGAAGATCGAAGACAAGGGCGTGTCTGTTGAAGCCAACTGGGCTACCCCATGGCTCGGCGGCGCGAAGCTGACCTCGATCACCGCTTGGCGGAACTGGAAGACCATCAATGGTCAAGACTCCGACTTCTCGGGCGCAGACATCTGGTACCGCCCTGACAACGGGGTCAACTACACCGAGTTTGACCAACTGAGCCAAGAGATCCGTCTAGCCGGCCAGGCTGACAAGCTAAACTGGCTGGTCGGCGCTTTCGCCACCCAAGAAAAGCTCAATGGCGGCACCTATCTGTTGTACGGCAACAGCTACCGGTCGTTCATTGGTGCCTTGGCAGGTGCCGCCTTGCCGACGTCCTTCTACGTGGCGGGAACGGGCCAGGGCGATGATCACGCCCAAGAAGCCAAGGGCATCGCGCTGTTCACCAACAACGCCTATGCCGTGAGTGACAAGCTCGAACTGACCATGGGTCTGCGTTACACCAACGAAGAAAAGACCCTGAACTCGCAATATCGCAACAGCGGTACAGGCGGCGTCTGCTTCGCAGCCGCGCTCTGTTTCCCGTGGACGGATCCGGCCTTCAACAAGAAGGACGTGAACCAGTCGCGTACCGAAAGCGAATGGAGCGGGACCGTTAAGGCGACTTACCGTCTCTCGCCAAGCGTCATGACCTACGCGTCCTACGCTCGCGGCTACAAGGCGGGTGGCTTTAACCTCGACCGCGCCCGTACCCGTCTGACAACGGCAGGCGTGCCAACGCCAACCGCGCCCTTCTATGCTGTGAACTCCGACACCTCCTTTGGCGGCGAGTTTGTCGACAGCTTCGAACTGGGTACCAAGTCCAGCCTGTTTGATCGTTCGGTGCTGTTCAACGCCTCCTTGTTCCATCAGACCTTCACGGACTTCCAGCTGAACGCCTTCACCGGCGTCAGCTTCATCGTCACCTCGGTCCCGGAAGTGGTGTCACGCGGTCTGGATACAGACTTTGTCTGGTTCACGCCGGTCGACGGGCTTAATGTCCAAGGCGGCGTCACCTATGCCGAAACTCAGTATGGCAGCTTTACTGTCCCTGCAGGTGCATCGCCACGTTTGCCCAACACCCGCGTTTCCTTTGCACCGCTCTATTCAGGCTCGCTCTCAGCCAGCTATGAGCGTTCAATCGGTTCGGGCCTCGAAGCCAGGGCTAGCCTGAGTGCGAAGTACACCTCTTCCTACAACACCGGTTCGGACCTGAACCCATTGAAGGTTCAACCCGGTCTCACAGTGCTCAACGGCCGTATCGCCGTTGGCTCTGAGGACAATCGTTGGACGGCAGAGTTGTGGGCCCAAAACCTGACCGACGAAAACTACTACCAAGTGGTGTTCGATGCGCCGCTGCAAACCGGCGCGCTGAACGCCTTCATGGGTGCCCCACGCACCTATGGCGCAACCATCCGCGTCAAGTACTAGGCCTTACCCACAGGTCAAAAGAGAGGCGGCTCGGAGCAATCCGGGCCGCCTTTTTTATCGCCGAAACGACGGTGCCTATTTTTAACCGAGCGTCTTTTTCAGAGCCCCCACAACATCGTCATAGGCTCCGAGAACCGCTGGGGCCAAGGCTGCGAGATTGTAGAAACCGTGGATGAAACTGGCATAGTGGCGGTGATCGACCTCAACACCCGCCGCTTGCAAGGCCTTCACATAGGCAATGCCCTCGTCACTGAGCGGATCGTAACCCGCCGTCGATACAAAGGCCCTCGGCAAGCCGGATAGATTTTTGACATCCAGAACCGACACGCGAGGGTCAGCCCCCAATCCCGTATCTCCAAATAGAGAGTCGCGGAAATAGTGCATTCCCGCCTTAGTCAGGAAGAATCCCTCGGCCAAACGGTCCATAGACTCGGTTGTCACGGTGAAGGTGGTGACCGGATAGAGCAACACCTGCATGGCAAGCCTATGCTGGCCAGCATCACGCAAATCGATGGCAATCGAGGCCGAGAGGTTGCCGCCCGCGCTATCGCCGCAGGTGGCGATACGGGCCGGATCGAAACCGATTGAGGCCGCGTTCTCAAAGGCCCAATTGGTCGCAGACAGACAGTCATCATGCGAGGCTGGGAACGGGTTTTCTGGGGCCAGTCGATAGTCTACCGCCAAGACCCGATAGCCGGTCAGGTCCGCCAGACGGCGACAGACATCATCATGGGTTTCCAGATCGCCAATGACCCAACCGCCACCGTGGAAGAACACGATGCCGGGGGTCACAGCCGCCGCACCCTTGGGGGTATAGTGGCGCACGGGGATCGGTCCGGCCTTGCCCGGCACGGTAAAGTCACGGGTTTCCACAGGCCCGATTGGCGGTTCTTCGCCAAATTTCAAGGTCCGATAGACCTCCCGCGCTGCTTCAGGTTCCAAAGTATCGAGTGAGGGCGCTCCGGCTTCGGCGGCCGCATCCAACATGGCTTTGAAATAGGGATCGAGCATGGTCAGGGTTCCTTCTGGAGGGTAATTCTAAGGCGATTAGAGCGAGATGACCCCATCGGCCGGAGGTATGGTGAACAGGCCTTGAACCAGATCGGCGCGGCGCTCGATCGTGGCACGTTGATTGACATAGCCCTTGTCGGTGATCTCGCCGCTATCGATGGAGGGCGGCTCGGTCAGGATGATCAACCGGGCAATGCGGCGCGATGAACCGCCCGCCGTGGCGTTAAAGCCCTTTATCCGTTCCGACAGGATCACAGCCAGTTTTTCCAACGGCGAACCCTCGCCCGGCGCGCCCGCCAGCGCCTGCAATCCCGCCGCCGACGGCCAGACCATCGCCCCGATATGGGGCTTATCTTGGCCGGTAATCACCGCATCTTGGATATAGGGGCTGCAGGCGGCAACCAGATCCGGCCGCAAGGTGCCCACCGAAACCCAGGTGCCGCTGTCGAGCTTGAAGTCCTCGGTCACCCGGCCGTCAAAGATCAAGCCCTTGGCCGGATCATTGTCATCGACAAAGCGGGCCGCATCGCCAAGCTTGTAGAAGCCCTCTTCGTCAAAGGCCTCAGCCGTCTTAACCGGGTCATTGTGATAGCCCGAGGTGATGGTTGCGCCCTTGACCCGAACCTCCAGCTTAGAACCGCTAGGGGTCAGTTTGAGGGTAATCCCTGGGATAGGAAGCCCGACGAGGCCCACCCGCTCGGTCGGCCAATGGACCACGGTAACGCCTTGGGTCTCGGTCGCACCATACATGGTGGTCAGGGCAATGCGCTGGCCCGTCTCGGCAATGGCGAGGGCCTGCATCCGGTCATAGACATCGTTGGACAGGGTCGCACCACCATAGCCCATATATTTCAGGTTCTTGAAGAATGACCGGCGCAGGACCGGGTCACGCTCCATCGCCTCGGCCAACATCGAAAAGGCAATAGGCGCGGAGCCAAACACCGAGGGAGAGACCTCATAGAGGTTCTTGATGGTCGTTTCGAACAGGCCCGGGATCGGCTTGCCCTCATCCAGATGCAAGGTTCCACCGGCCCACATCGTACCGTTAAAGCCGATATTCCCCGCCGAAATATGGCTCCACGGCATCCACTCCAAGGCCTGAGGGATTTCATCAGGGTCTTGCGGCTCACTGCGCAGTCCGTCCTGACCGGCGATCAGGGCCGTCATCATCGCGAAGGTTTGCGGCACCCCCTTGGGCATGCCGGTCGAGCCGGAGGTAAACAGATATTTCACCACAGTCTCTGGCGACAGGGCCGCGATGGCTTGAGCGACATCAGGGCCGGGCGTGGTCGCCAAAAGGGCGGAAAGGGCAATGGCCCCGTCGCCTTCGCCATCGGAGGTCACAAGGATCAGGTCAGGATTGATTAGGCGCAGGGTCGCCACTGCGCCGGCAAAGGGGGCACCGTTCTGCGCAAAGACGACCTTGGGCTTTACGGTGTTGAAACAATGTTTGAGCTTGCCGTGGTCGCTCGAGATCAGGCTGTAGGCTGGGCTAATGGGGGCAATCGGAATGCCTGCCGTGTAACAGCCGAGCATCATAAGGGCATGATCGACTGAATTGGCCGATAGGACCATGACGCTGTCCTTGGCCGTCAAGCCGCGATCCAACAGCCACTGAGCAATGGCATCAGCGGCCTGCTTGGCCTGTCCATAGGTGACACCGCCCCATGGCCCATGGCCCGGCGCGCGCTGTAAGATATAGGGACGATCCGGGTGAGCGGCGGCCTTGTCGGCCAATAGTTGCGCGATGGTGTAGGGGCTGTCGCCAACCGCATGGGCCGAAGACACCAGCACCGATCCGTCGGCCCTGCGCTCGACCTGAACCACAGGCCCCTTCATCGGAAGCGGCTTGAACGGCGGCAAGGCCTTTACAGCCATATCGGCTCC
Source organism: Pseudomonadota bacterium (assembly GCA_041182245.1). Lineage (GTDB taxonomy): Bacteria > Pseudomonadota > Alphaproteobacteria > Caulobacterales > Caulobacteraceae > CAISGS01. Next base: position 9,140 of record JBEGNZ010000044.1, read on the forward strand.
GTCAGCAGGCGTCATCCCAAACATCCTCCGTAGGTTATCATTGTTTTCTTGAACAGTAGCCGCTGGACCGGGCGCGTCAAATGCCATGTGCGCCGAGCCCAGCGTCGAGCCGATCTTTCTTATCCCCATGGGTCAGAGAGGCGTTAAATCAAGCCGTCCACTGTGACGATAAGACGGAAGCCATGACCTTTGATGAAGCCTTTGACATCCTAATCGGTCACGAGGGTGGCTATGTGAACCATCCACGCGATCCAGGCGGAGAGACCAAATTCGGCATATCCAAACGCGCCTATCCCGCGCTCGATCCGAAGGCCCTGACGCTGGAGCAGGCCAAAGCCATCTATCGCCGCGACTATTGGGGTCCGGCTGGCTGTGATCGCGCACCCTCAGCCCTGCGGTTTGATTTGTTGGATATGGCGGTCAATAGCGGCGTTAAGGTCGCGATTAAGACACTGCAACGGGCTGCGGGGGTCAACGACGACGGCCTGATCGGGCCCACCACGCTGTCGGCCCTATCTCAGAGCGATCCCAAGGCGCTACAGGCGAGGTTCAATGGCGCGCGCCTGATGATGATGACAGACCTCGAAACCTGGCCAAGCTTCGGCAAGGGCTGGGCGAGACGGATTGCCGCCAATCTGCTGCGGGTTTGATCGCACCCCCCCTATGACAGCGGAGCTGAGCGATGCTAGCCTGATCCCATGGCGCGGGACAGCGCCGCATAGGGAGCCCCATTATGAGCCAGCCACTCAACGCTGCCGCCACCGACCCCAAGGCCCTTGGCCTGATGCAGGGCTTTCCGCCTCCGCCCGACAAGAGGCTGACCCTGACGGGCGGATCGAGCCTTCAGTTCCCCAACAGCCGCTGGGCCCTCAGCAATGTGCGCCAGACCGGACCGAGCGTGAATGTTCGCCGGGGGTCACACCCAGCCAGCGCCTTGCCCCGTGCCGAGCGTGACGATCTCGATGCTGTGACCTTCACCACCATGGATGGTCGGACCATGAGTTGGGGCGAGTCTTTGGAGGCGAACTACACCGACGGTATCTTGGTACTGCACAGGGGCAAGATCGTTCAGGAACGCTATTTCGGCGCTCTGAGACCTGAACTGACCCATCTGGCCTTTTCGGTTACCAAGTCTTTTGTTGGGCTTTTGGCCGCCATGATTGCCCATGAGGGCCGCCTCGACCCTCATCAATTGGTCAGCACCTATCTGCCCGAACTGTCCGCTACGGCCTATGGCGATGCCACGGTCCGTCAAGTGATGGATATGATCATTGGCGTTCGATATTCCGAAGTCTATGTCGACCCCAATGCTGAGGTCTGGGCCTATAGCCGCGCGGCGGGTCTATCACCGCGCCCTGCGGACTATGTCGGACCACGAACCATCTTCGACTTCCTGTTGGCACTGGAAAAGGAAGGCGAGCACGGCCAAGCCTTCGCCTACAAGACCTGCAACACTGAGGTCCTCAGCTGGATCATTCAGCGCATCACCGATCAACCCATTGCGGAAATGATTTCCGAACGGATCTGGCAGAGGCTCGGCACCGAAGAGGATGGCGATCTTTATGTTGATCCCACTGGCGTTGCGATGGCCGGGGGCGGACTCAGCACGACCTTGCGCGACCTAACGCGGTTCGGCGAAATGATGCGTCTGGGCGGTCAGTTCAACGGCCAACAGATCGTGCCGGAGGCTGTGGTCAAGGATATCGAGACCGGAGCCGATCAGGGCCATTTTGCCAAGGCCGGTGTCATGACCCTGCCCGGCTGGTCCTATCGCAACATGTGGTGGGTCGCCCACGACCGGTTCGGGGCCTATAGCGCGCGCGGCATCCACGGTCAGGCTCTCTGGATCGCACCCAAGGCCGATCTGGTCATAGCGCGCTATGCTTCCCATCCTGTGGCGGGCAATGGCAACAGCGTCCTCGATCAGGTTTCCCTGCCGGCCTATCACGCGATAGCGGATCATCTGATGCAGGGATGAGCGCCCTACCCCGGCTTCGCCGCTACTTCCCCCAGAGGGGGGAGATTTAAAGTGCCGAGATCTTCCCCTTCTGGGGGAAGTGGCGCAAAGCGCCGAAAGCGGTTTTGATCTAAGAAGGTCCCCCTCACCCAACCCTCTCCCCCAAGGGGGCGAGGGCTTATCGGTTCTAGCCCTCTGCCTGAGGGAGCCCCCCTCGAAACACCCTACCCCACCATCCGTTCGCGCCCCTCCCAGAAGCTCTTGCGCAGTTCGCGGCGCAGGACCTTGCCGGAGGGGTTGCGCGGTAGGGCATCGGTAAAATCGACGGTTTTCGGCACCTTGTAACCCGCGATCAGGCCACGGCAGTGGGCGATGATGGCGGCCGCATCGGGCTCGAAGCCAGGGCGTAGGACCACGACCGCCTTGACCGCCTCGCCCCACTTGTCGTCGGGCACACCAATGACCGCAGCATCGGCGACGCTGGGATGGCTATAGAGAGCGTTCTCGACCTCGGCGGGATAGACGTTCTCCCCGCCAGACACGATCATGTCCTTCACCCGGTCGTGGATGTAGAGATAGCCGTCGGCGTCGAAATAGCCCGCATCGCCCGACTTGAACCAGCCATCAGCATCGATGGCCTCAGCGGTGGCTTCGGGCCGGTTCCAGTAGCCCTTCATGACGCCCGCCGAGCGAATCTCGATCTCGCCAACCTCCATCACCGCGGCGGTCTCGTCGCCATTTCGGACGCGCACCTCAAAGCCCGGCCAAGGCCGCCCGCAGGCCCGCAGCTTGTCGGTTCGAAGGTCATGATCTTCCGGCGTCAAGACGCAGCCGCCGCCAATGGTCTCGGTCAAGCCATAGAGCTGAGTGAAGGAACAGCCGAACTGCTTTTTAGCGGCCAAAAGGACCGACTCCGAGATCGGCGAGGCCCCGTAGAAAATCCGCTGAAGGCTAGAAAAATCGGTCTCGGCGCATCCGGGCGTCTGCAGGACCATATTGATGATCACCGGCGCGAGGAAGGCGTGGTTGACCCGATGTTCAGGGATCAGCTTGAGGATCAAGGCGGGATCGACCTCGCGCAGCACCACGACCTTGCAGCCCTGCAACAGGCCCAAGGCCCCCAGATTACAGCCCGCGACATGGAACAGTGGCATGGCCGCCAACAGGACGTCCCCCGCCTCATAACGCGCCCAGCCCGCATTAATCCCGCAGGTGAAGAGCTCATGATAGTTGCGGTTGGTCAACTGCACGCCCTTGGGCAGACCGGTCGTTCCCGACGTATAGAGCTGGATAATATCGTCGTCATCCTGAGCAGTCAGGTTCGGGTCCGTCGTGGGATATTGCGCGATCCAGTCTTGCAAAGATGGCCAGCGCGGGTGGCCTGGCTCGACTTGGATCAGGTGCTTGAGGTCAGGACAGTCATCGATGATGGAGTCTATGACATCAGCAAAATCTTGCCCGACAAACATAACCGCCGCGCCGCTGTCCTTAATGATGAAGGCCGCTTCGGGTGGGGCAAGACGCCAATTGACAGGAGCCAGACAGGCCCGAGCCCTAGCCGCACCCATCCACAGGGTGAAAAACTCATCGTCATTCTTGGCCATACAGCTGACCCGGTCACCCGGCTTAACCCCGGCGGCGATCAGACCATTGGCGCAGCGGTTGGCGGCGTCATTCAGCTCGGCGTAGGTGGTGATACGACCATTGAACCACAGGGCCGTAGCCTCTGGCCGCGCCTTGGCTTGCAAGCGAGCAATATCGGCGATGGTGACGAAATCAGACATGGTTCGCATCCTCCTAGATGGGGTTGAGGTCCAGACCGCGCTTATGACCGGCGGTTCCAGACATAGAAACGCCGCCTCCCCTCACCCGCTGACCTGCAGCCGATAAGAGAAGGCGGCGCCTTAAGCTCTCTTACTCAGCAGCGGCCTTAGGGGAGTAGCCGAGGACGGCCTTGACTTCCAAGAACTCACCAAAGGCGTGGTCGCCCCACTCGCGGCCATTGCCCGACATCTTGAAGCCGCCGAAGGGGGCCATCATGTCTGGAGCAGCGCCGTTGAGGTTGACCTGACCCGCACGCAGCTTGGATGCCACCTCGCGGACCTTGGCCTGATCGGTACCCGAGACATAGGCGGCCAGGCCATATTCGGTGTCGTTACCGATGGTGACGGCCTGCTCGACCGAGTCATAGCCAAGGATCGCAACCACAGGGCCAAAGATCTCTTCCTTGGCGATGGTCATGTCGTTGGTGACGTTGGCAAAGACGGTGGGCTTTACGTAATAGCCCTTGTCCAGACCTTCAGGACGGCCGACGCCGCCGGAGACGAGGGTTGCGCCCTCATCAATGCCCTTTTGGATCAGGCCCTGGATCTTGTTCCACTGGGTTTCGGAAACGACGGGACCGAGCTGGGCATTGCCATTGGGATCACCAACCGTGTGGCTGTCAGCGGTTTCCTTGGCGATGGCGATGACCTCGTCCATCTTCTTGCCGGGAACCAGCATACGAGTGGGGGCGTTGCAGGACTGGCCGGAGTTCATCATCACCGAGCGGATACCGCCCGAGACGGCCGAGGCGAAGTCTGCATCTTCCAAGATGATGTTCGGCGACTTGCCGCCCAGCTCTTGGTGAACGCGCTTGACGGTCGGTGCAGCGTTCTTAGCCACTTCGATACCGGCGCGGGTCGAACCGGTGAAGGACACCATATCGACTTCGGGGTGCGAAGACAGGGCGGCACCGACGACAGGGCCGTCACCATTGACCAGGTTGAACACGCCTGCTGGCACGCCAGCCGCATGCAGGATCTCGGCCCAGATATAGCCCGAGAAGGGGGCGATTTCCGAAGGCTTCAGCACCATGGTGCAGCCCGTGGCCAGAGCTGGCGCGACCTTACAGGCGATCTGATTGACCGGCCAGTTCCAAGGGGTGATGAACGAACAGACGCCGATCGGCTCCTTAACCAGCAAGGTCGAACCACGCTGCTCTTCGAACTTGTAGTTCTTCAGCACTTCGATGGCGGTTTGGACATGACCAATACCCATAGCGGCTTGAGCGCGCTGAGCGAGCCAGCCCGGAGCGCCCATCTCTTCGGTAATGGCAGCGGCCATATCTGCATAACGCTTTTGGTACTCGACCGCGATCCGCTCGAGCAGATCGATCCGCTCTTCGCGGGTGGTCTGAGAAAAGGTCGCGAAGGCCTTGCGAGCGGCCTTCACGGCGCGGTCGACATCTTCAACGCCGCCCATGCTGATTGTGCCGCAGACCTCTTCGTTGGCGGGGTTGATCACGTCGAGCGTCTTTGCGACCGCTGGCTCGACCCACTGTCCGTCAATGTAGAATTTCGTGTAGTTGCGCATCTTGCTCTCCTTGAGGCTTCCATCCCGACGGACCGGCAGCACCGACCTTCTTGGGCCTATATTAGTGATCATTGTTCAGGGCGAAAGGGGGTCCCTGATCATTCTTACAATTGGTGCAGCAGCGGCTGACCCGGAACCGGGCTTACGGCCTTGAGCACATAGTCCGCGCGGATCGATCCGATATAGAGATCGGTCAGTCCCGGCCCGCCCCACGTGACATTGGTGGGGTGATTGACCACCGTGCCAGAGGGATCGTGGATTACGGTGATTTTGCGACCGGCGGGCGTGATGGCCACAACCTTGTTGGCGGCGGGAAGACAGACCCAAAGATTGCCCTCTGCATCCAGCCCGACGCCATCGGTATAGCCAAGGCGGCTTTGAATGATGGCGGGCAGGTGGATGTTGGGATTCAACTTTCGCCGCGCGACAATGCCCAGCTTTGGACCATAGCGCTCGCCCTTGCCCAAGACTGCGCCCGCGAGGATGGGGAAACGCAGTACGTCGCCGGCGCTGGTCTGGGCGCAGTAGAGGAATTTCTCATCCGCCGACATGGCCAAGCCATTGGGAAAACACAGGCCCTCCGCCACGATCTGGCTGGTTCCGTCTGGGCGCAGAACGAACAGGAAGCCATCAGAGCGGCCATCCAGCGCCTCTGGCCAGGTTGGGGCATGGGTGGAGTTGGCGCACCAGATATTTCCAGCACTGTCGATGATCGGATAGTTGGAGGAGGTCAGGGCTTTGCCTCCGACCTCAGATAACAGGGTTTCGCGCTGACCGGTTGCGGGATCAAACCGCTCCAAGGGTCCGGCCTCGCCATCATAGATGCCGAAATTGGCGATGATGATCCGGCCTTGCCGGTCCATATTGATCCCGTTCGGCGCGCCCATCCGCGGGCCCATCCGTTTGAACGATCCATCCGGGAAGATTTCAGCCACCGCGCTTTGATGGTCAGAGGCAAAGACCCGGCCATCGGGGCCAACCACGACATCTTCAGGACGATCAATGCCTACAGCAACCTTGCTGAAAGCGGATATCGGCATCTTCTTCAGGCCCATGGTCGCCCTCCCTATTCTTGTTTTTGCATGGTGCGCAGGGGACGGGGTTTTGGGCAAGGGGGCCTTGTTTGCTGTCTTCCGTTTTCCCCGCGAAGGCAGGGAACGCTAGGCCGGAAAGAGCGTGGATGCCCCCTCACCCAACCCTCTCCCCCTCAAGGGGGCGAGGGCTTATCCGTTCCTAGCCCTCTCCCTGTGGGAGAGGGTTGGGTGAGGGCCTTTCTTATTCTCTTAAACAAATCCCTCACCCAGGCTGCGCCTAAGGCGATGTAAATGACTGGGAAATTTCCGCGTCATTGCGAGGCGCATAGCGCCGAAGCAACCCAGGGGAACATCACCACTCTTCCGTGTCAGTCCCCTAGGTTGCTTCGCTGCGCTCGCAATGACGCGGTGGCCTGTCCCCCTCACCAATCCGGATGGGGCTCCACAAGCCCCAGCGCCTCTTCAATCCGGCGGCGGGTTGCGGGAGTGATGGCTTCGGGCAGATCATCAGGGTGAAACCACCGCGCCTCGTGGATTTCACCGACAGAGGTGGCCTGTCCCTGTTCCCAGCTTTCGATGCGGTAATAGAGGACGTGATCGCCGCGATGGCGCGCATGATTATTGTGAACGGACAGCAGGCGCGGGCGCGAGGTGGCAACAATACCCACCTCTTCGACCAGTTCGCGGATCACCGCCGTCTCCGCCGCCTCGCCGCGATCGACGCCGCCGCCGGGCAGGTACCAGCCCTTGACATAGGTGTGCTGGATCAAAAGGACTCGCCCCGCCTCATCCGTGACCAGCCCACGAACGCCCAAGGTCATACCCCGCTCTAACCGAAACCAGAGGTGAAAGAAGGGCCTAAGAAGCGGCTCGATCCGTCGACGCCAAACCATAGAAAATCCTAACGCGTTACCTGCGACATCATCGCGGCACCCTTGCCCTAGAGGCCCATGATCGCTAAAGGCGGACAACGACATTCGAACCGGAGCCGCATCATGATCGCGCTGCTGACCATCTTCATCTTCATCGGTGCCTTTTTCGTCCTGAACATGGTCGATACTGGTCGTCCCGACTAGGCTGAAAGTGACATGACCGGCTTGCCGAATAGGACCTCGCGTGGAGTCGCCCTGATCACGGGTGGAGCACGGCGAATCGGCAAGGCCATCGCCCTAGCCGTTGGCGAGGCGGGCTATGATGTCGCGGTACATCACCGGGGCGCGGCCGATGAGGCCCAAGATCTGGTCCAGAGCCTTAAAGTTATGGGCCGCAAGGCCATGGCCATCCGTGCCGATCTGGCCATCGAGGCCGAGGTTCAGGCCCTCGTACCGGCTGTGTCAGGGGCACTTGGCCCTGTGACCCTCCTGATCAATAACGCTTCCCTGTTCGAAGACGACCGGATCGAGACCCAAACGCGCGCCTCTTGGGACGCCCATATGGAAATCAATCTGCGCGCGCCGATGGTGCTGGCCCAAGCTATGGCGGCAAGCCTGCCCGCCGATCGTGAGGGGCTGATCCTCAATCTGCTGGACCAACGGGTGCTCAAGCTTAATCCGCAATTTTTCAGCTATACACTGAGCAAGGCGGCTCTTTGGCAAGCGACCAAGACCTTGGCCCAAGCCCTCGCGCCGCGCATTCGGGTCAACGGCATTGGTCCGGGCCCGACCCTGCCCTCCATCCATCAGGCGGCAGGGGAATTCGAAGCCGAAGCCGCAAACACCCTGTTGCAACGACGCGCTGATCCAAGCCAAATCGCCAACGCTGTGCGCTATCTGATTGACGCAAGGTCGGTCACCGGCCAGATGATCGCCATCGATGGGGGTCAGCATCTGGCTTGGCGAACTCCCGACATCCTTGGCGATTGAGTCCAGCAGGAAACGCCCCTTGAACGCCCCCACCCCCTTCGCTCAGAC
>JBEGNZ010000045.1:0-16138 GCA_041182245.1 Pseudomonadota bacterium
TAGCGAAGCAACCCAGGGGAACATCTCGTCAGGTTTGTGTCAGCCCCCTGGGTTGCTTCGCTATGCTCGCAATGACGCGGGGAGGGGGGAACACCAAACCGCCCTCTGGCTCGCACATGGGAATCTCTCTAGGGTCCCAAAGGCATGAACAAGCCAGTGATTCCGCCCGGCGGTCCCGCCGACGGCGACCGCTTCATCGATGAGCCTCTGACCGAAGCGCTGTCCCGGCGTTATCTGGCCTATGCCCTGTCGACCATTATGCACCGGGCCTTGCCGGATGTTCGAGATGGTTTGAAGCCGGTTCACCGGCGTCTGATGCATGCCATGCGTATTCTGCGGCTTGATCCGGAGTCATCGGCCAAGAAGTGCGCCCGCGTTGTCGGCGATGTGATCGGTAAATACCACCCCCATGGCGATACGGCGGTCTATGACGCGTTGGTGCGCTTGGCGCAGGATTTCGCCCAGCGCTATCCCCTGATCGACGGCCAAGGCAATTTCGGCAATATTGACGGCGATAATGCCGCCGCCATGCGTTACACCGAATGCCGCCTGACCGACGCGGCAGCCCTGTTGCTGGACGGGATTGACGAGGACGCGGTTGATTTTCGCGCCACCTATGATGGCGAAGACGAAGAGCCGGTGGTGCTGCCTGCGGGCTTCCCCAATCTTCTGGCTAATGGCTCGTCGGGCATTGCTGTGGGCATGGCAACCTCGATTCCGCCGCACAATGCCGCTGAACTGATCGATGCCTGTCTGATGCTGCTGGAGCGGCCCGGGGCCAGCACCGCTGATCTAATGGGCTTTGTTTCCGGTCCAGACTTCCCCACCGGCGGTATCGTGGTCGAGAGCCAGGCCTCGATGCTCGAAACCTATGAGACGGGCCGGGGAGGGGTGCGTCTTCGCGCCCGCTGGCACCTCGAAGAGATCCCACGCGGCGGCTATCGTATCGTCGTCACCGAGATCCCCTATCAGGTCAAAAAGGCCGATATGATCGAGCAGCTGGCTACGCTGATCGAACTGAAGAAGGCCCCGTTGCTCGGGGATGTGCGCGACGAGTCGGCCGAAGATGTCCGCCTGATCATTGAGCCCAAGTCTCGCAACGTCGAACCCGAAGTTCTGATGGAGAGCCTGTTCAAGCTCTCGACGCTCGAGACCCGGTTCCCGGTCAATATGAATGTGCTCGATGCGCGCGGCACGCCTGGTGTTATGGGTCTGAAACAGGCCCTGATGGCGTTCTTGGCGCACCGGCGTGAAGTCTTGATCCGCCGCGCGGGTTGGCGTCTGGCCAAGATTGAGCAGCGTCTGCATATTTTGGAAGGCCTGCTGATTGTCTTCCTCAATCTGGACGAGGTGATCCGGATCGTCCGCTATGAGGACGAGCCCAAGGCCAAGCTGATCGAAACCTTCAGCCTGACGGACATTCAGGCCGACGCCATCCTCAATACGCGCCTGCGCCAGTTGGCGAAGCTCGAAGAGATGGAACTGCGCCGCGAACATGACGAACTGGCCAAGGAACGCGATGGCCTGACCGCCCTGCTGGCTTCTGAAAAGAAGCAGTGGAACCTGGTCGGTGTTGGTCTTCGGGCCGTGCGCAAGGTTCTGGGGCCCGACACGGCGGTCGGTAAGCGCCGGACCAGCTTTGCTGATGCCCCACAGGTTGACGCTGCCGCTGCCATCGAGGCCATGATTGTCCGTGAGCCGATCACGGTCATCGTCTCGGAGCGCGGCTGGATCCGGGCGGCCAAGGGCGCGGTGCAGGACCCCTCGGAACTGAAGTTCAAAGAGGGCGACAAGCTGGCCTTCCTTGTCCCGGCCGAGACGACCGACAAGCTGTTGCTATTTGCGTCTGATGGCCGGTTCTTCACCATTGCCTGTGACAAGCTTCCGTCCGCGCGGGGGCATGGCGAGCCGCTGCGACTGATGGTCGATATTGAAGATTCGGTTCGGATTTTGGATGTCTTCCCGCACAAGCCGGGCCGCAAGCGCGTGATCGCGTCCAAGGCAGGCTATGGCTTCATTCTGCCCGAAGACGAGGCCTTGGCCTTCCGGCGTGCGGGTAAGCAGGTCCTGACGGTCGATGAGGCGGGCGCTTGCCTGAGCCTTGACGCCGCTGACGGCGATCATCTGGCGGTCATTGGTGACAACGGCAAGATCTTGGTCTTCAAGCTCGATGAACTGCCTGAAATGGTGCGCGGTAAGGGCGTGAAGCTTCAGTCCTATCGCGAGGGCGGCCTGCGCGATGCGCTGGTCTTCAACAAGGCCGCAGGGCCCTCATGGATCGACAGCGCCAGTCGCAACCGCGCCTGGACCGATTGGACCGGCTGGATTGCCCGTCGCAGCAGTGCCGGCAAGGCCGCGCCAAAGGGCTTTGCCTCGAACAAGCGGTTCAGGCCACAAGGCTAGCTCGACTTACCCCCTCACCCAACCCTCTCCCCCAAGGGGGCGAGGGCTTAATTGTTCTTAGCCCTCTCCCAGAGGGAGAGGGTTGGGTGAGGGCCTTGTTTTCTCTCCCCACGTCCGTGTTCCCCGCGAAGGCGGGGACCCAGACCCTTACGCACAGGTCGGGATCGATCATCTGGATCCCCGCTTTCGCGGGGAACCTGGCGGATGGGGTGAGGACCATCCTCGTGCTTTGATAGGTTCGGTCGTCTAAACCCGCCCCAAAAGCCGCGCCACGGCGGCCGGCAGTTCATCATAGTGATGGAGCAATTCATCGGCCCCCAACTCTGCCGCGGGGATCTCTGTGTAGCCGAAGCTGAACACCACCACGGGCGCGCCCGCATTGCGCGCGGCTTGGACGTCAGCGGCGCTGTCCCCGACCATTAAGGATTGCTCTAAGGTTCCACCAGCGGCAGCGATGGCGGTCAGGTAGTGGCGGGCATCGGGTTTGGGTGCTGGGGCACTGTCCGCGCCGATTACGGCCCTGAAGCGGCTGGTGAGGCTAAGCGCGTCTAACAGGGCCAGCGACAGGTCGGTGCGCTTATTTGTGCAGACGACGAGGCCTGCGCCAGCCTCAGCAAACAGGTCCAAAGCCCGCTCCATGCCATCAAAGGGCCGGCTGTCTTGGGCAATACGGCTTAGATAGATGTCTAAAAATTGCTGAAAAAGACGATCGCTCTGGTCGGCATCAAGGCTGCGTCCCGAGGCAGTGAAACCTCGCTCGAGGAGCGCCTTGGCCCCCTTGCCAATCAGGTTGCGGGCAGCCGCCATCGGCAAGGTGGCAAGGCCCTGATCTGCCAAGATAGTGTTCAGTGTGCCCATCAAATCGGGAGCCGTATCCACCAGAGTCCCATCAAGATCGAAGGCCAAGGTCACGCCCACAAGGCTACCGGCAGAGAAGATAGGCGCTGTTTGGGTCATAAATGCGGACTCCGGTCGAAAGATGCCTCGGTTTCGGCTAAATCCCTAGGCAAGGCAATGGCCGACTCACAGGATTGGACCCTTCTCATGACCGCTCGCGCCGCTGTGATCCTGGCCGCTGGACAAGGCACCCGGATGAAGTCCCCGACGCCGAAAGTGCTGCACCGGGTTGGCGGGCGAACCATGCTGGACCGCGCCATTGATGCGGCGCAGGCCTTGGGCTGCGAGCGGATCGTGGTTGTGGCCGGAATCCATAGCCCCTCTGTCGCCGAACATGCCGCCAAACGCCTCGGGGCGGGGTCGGTTGCGATTCAAGACCCACCCCTTGGAACCGGTCACGCCGTGCTGGCCGCGCGCCAAGCCCTTGCCGGTTTTGAGGGCGACATTGTCGTGACTTTTGCCGACTGTCCGCTCATGGATGCTGAAGCCATCGCGCCGCTCTTTGCCTTGCGCGAGGCGGGGGCGGAGGTGGCGGTTCTGGGTTTTGAGGCGGCAGTCCCCGGTGCCTATGGTCGCTTGATCCTGACCCCCAGCGGCGACCTGTTGCGGATTGTTGAGGCCAAGGACGCCTCCATTGAAGAACTGCGGGTCAAGTACTGTAATTCCGGCGTCTTGGCCGCCTCGGCTGAGCGCCTGTTTGGCCTGCTGGATCAGGTGGGCAACAACAATGCCAATGGTGAGTACTATCTGACCGACGTGATCGGTTTGGCCCACGATCATGGTCTGTCGACCCGGGCCACCTTTGCCTCCGAAGATGCCGTGATGGGTGTCAATTCGCAGGCTGAACTCGCCGTCGCCGAAGCTTTGTTCCAGCGTCGCCGCCGTCAGGTCCTGATGGTCGAGGGGGTCAGCATGAGCGCGCCAGATACGGTTCACCTGTGCTGGGACACCCAGATCGCCGCCGGTGCCGTGATCGAGCCCTATGTCGTCTTTGGACCGGGGGTGAGCGTTGAAACCGAAGCGGTGATCCGCGCCTTTAGTCATCTGGAGGGCGCGGTTGTGCGGCGTGGGGCCTTGATCGGTCCCTATGCGCGTTTGCGTCCTGGTGCTGACATTGGTGAAGAGGCCCATATCGGCAACTTTGTCGAGGTCAAGAAGGTCAAGGTCGGGGCGGGGGCCAAGGCCAACCATCTGGCCTATCTCGGCGACGGGGCGATCGGACCCAAGGCCAATATCGGGGCCGGAACGATCTTTTGTAACTATGACGGCTTTGACAAACATCATACCGAAGTCGGGGCCGGGGCCTTTATCGGCTCCAACACGGCCCTCGTTGCACCTGTGACCATCGGGGAGGGGGCCATGACCGGTTCCGGCTCTGTCATTACCGCCAGTGTTGCCGCCGGTGATCTGGCGCTGGGGCGAGCGGCTCAAACGGTAAAGACCGGCTGGGCTGCAAGGTTCCGCGCCCTGAAACTCGCGCGTGGTGCGAAACGCTAAGCTGGGATAAGAACGCCAGATGACTTCAAGCGCTGATCTGCAAAAGCGCGCGGCCGGAGAGGCTGCCGCTCAACTCGTAAGGCCCGGTATGACTGTTGGCCTTGGTACCGGCTCGACAGCCGCCTGGTTCGTCAAGGCTCTGGCCGCACGGGGGCTCGATATTCGAGGGGTCTCGACCTCGCAAGCGACAGAGGATTTGGCTCAATCCTTGGGCATCCCCATGATCAGCCTCAATGAGGCTGGAACCCTAGACTTGACGGTCGATGGCGCTGACGAGATCGGACCGGGCCTATCGCTGATCAAGGGCGGCGGCGCGGCCCTATTGCGTGAAAAGCTAGTCTGGGAGGCCTCTCGGCGCTGCGTCGTCATCGCCGATCATGCCAAGCTTGTGCCAACGCTCGGAGCCTTTTCCCTGCCCATCGAGGTTGTTGCCTTCGGTCATCTGACCACGGCGCGGCGGATCGTCGATGCGCTGGTAGACTGCGATATTACCGCCATTCCGCATTTGCGCGAGCGGGACGGCAAGCCTGTTCTGACCGATGGCGGCAATCTCATCTATGACGCGCCCTGCGGCGTGATTACCGATCCTTCCGCCCTTGCCGATGCTCTGAAGAGCGTCACTGGCGTGGTGGACCACGGTCTTTTCCTCGACCTCGCCGATGAGGCTCTCGTCGCGGGTCCCGACGGCGTCCAACGCCTGACGCGCTAGTTTTCGCCTCTTTTCTGTTTCGACCATAGGACCTGACCATGAGCCAGTATGACTACGACCTGTTTGTGATCGGTGCCGGGTCTGGCGGCGTGCGGGCGGCAAGGCTGGCGGCCATGACCGGTGCGCGCGTGGCGGTGGCCGAAGAGGATCGGGTCGGTGGGACCTGCGTCATCCGCGGCTGCGTGCCCAAAAAGTTCATGGTCTATGCGTCCGAATTTAGCCATGCCTTTGACACAGCTGAGGGCTTTGGCTGGACGCTGCCCGAGCAGGCCCCGACCTTTGATTGGCCGACCTTTTTGGCCCGTAAGGATGCTGAAATTGCGCGGCTGTCGGGCCTCTACGTCGCCAACCTGACCAAGGCCGGGGCGGAGTTGATCATGGCCAAGGCCCGGCTGCTCGATGCCCATCGCATTGAGTTGATCGGTCAAGACCGGGTGGTCACGGCGGACAAGATCCTGATTGCTGTTGGCGGACGGGTTTGGATGCCGTCCGATGTGCCCGGTATAGAACATGCCATCTCGTCGAACGAGGCCTTCCATCTGCCGGCCCTGCCCAAGAGCATCGTCATTGTTGGCGGCGGCTATATCGCGGTGGAGTTTGCCGGTATTTTCAACGGTCTCGGGGTCGATACGACGCTGGTCTATCGCGGTGCCAACATCCTGCGCGGGTTTGATGAGGATGTACGCACTCATCTGGCCGACGAGATGCGCAAGCGCGGCATCAAGATCATTCTCGACAGCCAGCATGCGCGGATCGAAAAGACGCCAGCGGGGCTGGTCAGCCATATGAAGGGCGGCGAAAGCTTGACCTCGGATGCGGTGATGTTTGCCGTCGGACGGGTGCCCTATGTCGATGAACTCGGTCTGGAAAAGGCCGGAGTGGCGCTGAATGAGCGCGGTGCGATTGCGGTTGATCAACAGTCCAAGACCAGCGCCGAAAATATCTATGCCATTGGCGATGTCACTGACCGGATCAACCTGACGCCTGTTGCGATCCGCGAGGCCGTGGCCTTTGTCGAGACCGTGTTCAAGGCCAACCCGTCGGCCTTTGATCATGACATGGCGGCAACCGCTGTCTTTTCGCAGCCACCCATCGGCACGGTGGGCTTGAGCGAGGCTGAGGCCCGTCAGAAATATGGTGCGGTTGACGTCTACATGGCTAAGTTCCGGCCTATGAAATACACCTTCATTGGCGGCGAGGATCGCATGCTTATGAAGCTGATCGTGGTCGAGGCGACCCAGGTCATTGTCGGCTGTCACGTGGTCGGGCCAGACTCGCCCGAAATGATCCAGATGGCCGCCATTGCCATAAAGATGGGCGTGACCAAGGCCCAGTGGGACCAGACCTGCGCGGTTCACCCGACAGCGGCCGAAGAGTTGGTGACCATGCGCGACAAGTATGTCGCCCCGGCGGCGGGCTAGGGCCTATGGCCTCCCTTTTCGGCACACTGCGGTTAGGGTTCAACGGGCCGATCCCTTCCCTCGAAGCTACTCCAGAACTGACCGGTGTTCGAGCCGCTTGGATGGGCGGCTTCTTTGTCGCGATTTTTGGCCTGACCGGTCTTTTGGCCTATGCCGGGCCCTTGGGTTTTGCCGCCTTGGTGGCCATTGGGGGGCTTTTCGCTCTGGCTCTGGTCAAGCAGGCTCGTCTGCCTTCGCCGATGATCTGGCCTTGGATGGCGTTAGCCCTCTGGGCAGTAGTGAGCATGGCCTGGTCGCCTCTAACCAAGGACCTGAGCCTTGCGGCCCTGCTGGCGGACTTTGAAAAGCACACGGCCGTAAAGCTGGTCTTGCAGACCGTATTCTATGGCGCATTCATCGTGGCGGCAGCGAGCCTGCCTCAGGCCGCGGCGAGGCGGGCCCTAACCGGACTGGCAGTAGGTTTGGTCTTGGTCGCGGCGCTGGTCTTGGTTGAAGGCTCCTACGGCGCAGCGATCTATCAAAGACTGAAAGTGATCTTTGACCAACCGATCCGGCCTGACCTAGCAATCAAGAATGTGGCTCAGGCGACCTATATCTTGGCGCTGTTCTGTTGGCCCGTGGCCCTTTTCCTATCGGACCGATTTGCCAAGGGTCTGAGCCAATGGATGATTGGCACCCTATTTATAGGACTGGTGACGGCTGCCGTGCAGATGAGTGCCGATGCCGCTTTGGCGGGGCTAGCCGCAGGCCTATTGGCCTATGGCGCGGTGGCCATGACGGGGCGATTGGCGATCCTGCTCTTAGTCACGGCAACGATGCTCTATTGGGTGGCGGCACCGCTCCTTGTGCTCTTGGCGGTCGATCATGGCCTGTTCCTTCGCGCTCAAGCCGTGCTGGGGGCCTCATGGGATGCGCGACTTGATATTTGGAGCTTTGCCACAGTGCGGATTATGGAGCAGCCGCTTTTGGGTTGGGGGCTGGATGCCAGCCGAACCTTTGGCAATGCCATTCCGCTACATACTCACGACGGAGCCCTTCAGGTTTGGCTAGAGTTGGGGGCCGTCGGGGCGCTTTTGATGGCTACAGCTTGGCTCTTTTTGCTTAAGGCGATCTATGATCTGGTCGAGGTCGATCGGGGTCTTGCGGCTGTCGCGGCGGCCAGCGCCTCTACCTATCTGATGATCGGTGCGGTCAGTTTTGGCATCTGGCAAGAATGGTGGCTTGCCCTTGGGGCCTTAGCCTTCGCCGTGATTGTCGCCCTTAGGCGCGTTCGCCCTGTTGCTCAAAGCCAATGGCTAGAGCCGACCCCTTAGCGGTTCGTTCGATTTCTTGCGGCAAGTTTTTGCCTTAGGGCTGACGCTGGTCTATAAGCCCAGCCTTGTCATTTTCGAGTATTTGCCATGACCGACCGTTGGACTCCTCCGTCTTGGAGACAAAAGCCCGCCAAGCACGTGCCAACCGACTATCCGGATGGTGCGGCGCTGGAGCGCGTTGAGCAGACCTTGCGTTCTATGCCACCGCTGGTTTTTGCCGGCGAGGCCCGGCGTTTGAAGTCGCTGCTCGGAGATGTGGCCGAAGGTAAGGCGTTCCTGCTTCAGGGGGGGGACTGCGCCGAAAGCTTTAAAGAGTTCCACGCCGACAATATCCGCGACACCTTCCGACTGATTTTACAGATGGCTGTGGTCCTGACCTTTGCCGGTGGTAAGCCTGTGGTTAAGGTCGGCCGGATTGCAGGCCAGTTCGCTAAGCCGCGCTCAGAGCCGATTGAAACCATCGATGGCGTGACCCTGCCGTCCTATCGCGGCGACATCATCAACGGCATGGATTTCGACCCAGAGCAGCGTGCGCCCGATCCTGAGCGCCTGCTCAAGGCCTATGGCCAGTCGGCGGCGACCTTGAACCTGCTGCGGGCCTTTGCCGGCGGCGGCTATGCCGACCTCTACAACATCCACCGCTGGACCCTCGGTTTCGTCGCCGATAGCCCGCAAGGGGCGCGTTACAAGGAGCTGTCGGAGAAGATCTCTGAGTCCCTGGCCTTCATGAGCGCGATTGGCATCACGCCGGAATCGCAGCCAGACCTGCGCCGGGTGGAGTTCTTCACCAGCCATGAGGCCCTGTTGCTGGGCTTTGAAGAGGCGATGACACGCGTCGATTCCACATCGGGCGATTGGTACGATACCTCGGCCCACATGCTGTGGATCGGTGAGCGCACGCGTCAGCTGGATGGTGCGCACATCGAATATATGCGCGGCATCAAGAACCCAATCGGCATCAAGTGTGGCCCGACCATGGAGGCCGATGACCTGCTGCGCCTGATCGATGTGCTGAACCCGCATAATGAGGCTGGCAGACTGACTCTGATCGGACGCTTTGGCTCGG
Source organism: Pseudomonadota bacterium (assembly GCA_041182245.1). Lineage (GTDB taxonomy): Bacteria > Pseudomonadota > Alphaproteobacteria > Caulobacterales > Caulobacteraceae > CAISGS01. The sequence continues at coordinate 9,307 of JBEGNZ010000045.1, forward strand.
ACAAGATCGCCGACCGCCTGCCACGCCTGATGGCCGCGACCAAGAAGGCTGGACGCGCGGTGGTGTGGTCGACGGACCCCATGCATGGCAACACCTTGAAGGCCTCTAATGGCTATAAGACTCGTCCCTTTGACCGGGTCCTGAGCGAGGTGCGAAGCTTCATCGAGGTGGCACAGGCCGAGGGCGTCCATCCCGGCGGCGTCCATTTGGAAATGACAGGTCAGAATGTGACGGAATGTCTGGGTGGGGCCCGCGCCCTGTCAGAGGACGAGTTGTCCCACCGCTATCACACCCACTGCGATCCCCGCCTCAATGCTGATCAGGCCTTGGAGCTGTCGTTCCTCGTGGCTGAGAAGCTAAAGAGCGCCCGCATGGCTGACGCTCTGGCTAAGGCTGTAGGCTAGGACGGATCGGGAAGCGTCGCCTTTAGCCTTTTTCCGGCTGAGGCGCGCGGCCCCTTGGCCTCGTGCAGGGTTCCGGCCACGCCAAGGCCCCAAGCCGGCATATTGTTATAGACGTTCTCATATTGGCCGGGCGAGATCAGATAGGTCTCGTGCCAGATGCCGACATCTCCGTCTGATCCAACGCTCTTGTTGAAGGCTTGCCAAGCGGGCAGGTGGGCCTTGTCCCGATCCTTGGCATAGGCCTCTAGGTCTTCGAAGCTGCGCCAATATTGCGTGACCACGATATTGGGGAAGGCGAACAGGGTTTGGGCATGGAGCATGCCAAGCTCAGGGTTCTTATAGAGCTCGATAATCATGCGCGGCATGGCGGTGGCGACTGGCCACCATTTCCAGACCTTCCACCAGCGATTGACCCTCATTCCGATCAGGAACAGGACGAAGCTGCCGTCGGCTTCGGCGGCCATGCGCTGTTGGATGATCTTAGCCATGGGGGCGTCTCCTGAGATGTCCCTATGTTTACGTTTAATCCAAAGAGCGTCAATCGAACGTTGATCAGGCGACGTGGCGGCCGTTGTCCGTAACCAGAGCCGGAAAGGCCGCTGGTCGGTAGGCCGTACGATCAGCGTGCGACAGGGTAAGACCGCTGATCTGGATATCGTCACCCTCGAACTGTACGTTGAGGGGCTGTAGCAGACATAAAAAGCGGTCACTGAGCCCGGACGCACCGATCAGAGGTGCAATCATCAACTGATAGTGCCACTCTGATCCCTTTCGGGTCTTGCCGTGAGCCGACAGGATGCAGGGTTCGACCTGAACGCGGCTATTTTCGATCAGGCCCGAAATGATCGCGTGGCAATTGGTATCAAAAAGATCGAGAAGGTTTCGCCCATGGGCGGAGCGACCGAGGGTGAGGTCGACAAAGCCACCGGCCAACCGTACCGGATAGGCCCCCTTGGCTTGGCGGCCGACAATCAGAATCTGGGGCAGGATGGCTAAGAAATCACCGGGATGGATCTCAGCCCGCAAGGGAGCCTTGAACCCCATCTTCTTGGACGACCAATATCCGATCAGGTCGCAGATGTTCTTATGGTGAGACATAGCCCGCTTTCCGTCAGTTGGCGGGACAATGAAGTTCCGCATGAGGCTTGCAGGCGCGTTCCGTGCCAGCGCTTTCTGTCCCGTTTTGGATCAGTTGGCAGGCCAGGGATCGAGGCGGCGGTTCCAGTGCTCCTCGATCCCTATTTCTGTTGTCAGTCTTAGTTGACCTTTTCTGGCACGACCTGAAGGCGCCATGCCTTTTCGGGGGTCAGGTAGGCCTTGGCCAACTTCTGGATGTCGGCGGGCGTTACCTTAGCAATTTGTGCCAATCGAGACCGTTCTGCCGTAAGGCTATAGCCATCGGTCTGAGCACCCGACAGGACACCGACCCAATAGCCGTTGCTCTGACGATCCTTTTCGATCGCTTCCAGCTTGGGCTTTTTGGCCCGGTCAAGCTCATCTTGGCTGATCGGCTTGTCGCGAAGGTCGGCGGCGATCTTATCCAGGTCCGCAAAGAAGCCGGCCAGTCGCTCTGGGGGTGTTTCCACACCGGCCGAGACATAACCATAGCCCGGATAGACCTCGGAATTTTCAGAGTCGGTCCAAGGCGAATAGGTTGCGCCCTGCTTTTCGCGGAATTCGTCGGTCATCCGCAGGCTCAGGACCTCACTCAGCAGTTCGAAGGTGCGCGCCTCCTGCATATTGCTGACAAAATCCTGGGTGGGCCAAGCGACAAAGCCAATGGCCTGATCGGGTCTGCCCTTATGGGTCAAGAGAACCGGCCTATCCGTCGCCTTGGGGAAGCTCACCACCTTGCCATCGACAGGCGTGACCTGATCGGGCCTAGCGGGTAACGCCCCGAAGGTCGCCGAGACCGCTTCAATGGCCCGGTCAACCGTGATGTCACCGACCACGACCACCTCGATGGGGCCTTGGGTTAGGTCTGGCTCGACCATGGCCCGGAAGTCTTCGGGCTTGGCATTGGTGATCTCCTCATTGGTCGGGAAGGCCCAGCGCCGATCATTATTGTACAGCAGACGGCGCAGGTTGCGGGACATGATCCCGCCCGGCGTTGCATCCAACTGGGCATTGGCCGAGCTATAGATGCTCTTGGCGCGTCTTACGCCCAAGGTCCGCCAGCCGGGCTCTTTGATATAGGCGGCGAGCAGTTGCAGTTGGGTATCAAGGTCTTGAGGCCGGGTGATACCGTCCATGATCGCGGCATCATCGCCAAGCGCCAGACCGGTGCTATAGATCTTGCCGGTAAACAGCTTTTCCAACTGTTCGTTGGTAATGTCGCTCAGGCCGCCCTCGGTGAAGGCCCAGCCGGGCATCCAGCCGAGTCCGTCCTTGTCCTTGGGCAGGTCAAGCTTGCCATTGCCCATCCGGACGCGAATGCGGATCTGATCTTGGGTGAATTTGGTTTGCTTGACGGTCAGGCGAAGCCCGTTGTTAAAGCGCAGGAACACGGTGTCTAGATCGGCAATTTCCTGTCGATCCACGACCTGACCTGGCGTGCCGAACTTGTCATGGGTCCAGGTCACCGCCTCTTGCACGGTCGGTGCCGTGAGGGGTAGGGCGTCCGCTTCCTTAAACGCATCGAGCACCGCCTTCTCACCGCCTGGAATTTCCGTTGGGGAGGCGACAAGGATCAGCGGTCCCACGCCACTGAAGGCCTGACGGACCTGATTGGACACAGTGTCAGCTTTGAGGTCCTTTACCGTCTGTTCAAACAGATCCAGGTCCTGCTGTGGGCTGGTCACAACCTTGCGCTCATCAACCGAGCCGATTAGGCCGTTAGCGAGGGCGGTGGTGCGGCGGGTCTTGGCCTGTGCGACCTTTGCCGTCAGATCGGCACGGGTCTCTGTGATTTCACGGTCCAACTCGTCCTGCATGACGCCAAATTTCAGGACGCGGCGCAGTTCGACATAGGCCGCCGTCATGCCCTGTTTCCAGTTTTCGGGCTGAAGGTTAGCGTAGAGCGTCGCCCCCTTGGCCGAACGGACCTCGTCAGCATATTCGGTGCCCGCGGCGATGAAGGCGGGAACTGCACTGCGAGCCATGCCCTCTAGACGGCGGTTGATTACCGCAAGACCCAAGGAATCGATCAGCTCTCTTTGGCGACGGTTTACGCTATCGGCGCTTGTGTCCGCGGGCCTGCGCCAGCTCATTTGGAGCGCGTTTGGCGTGCCGGCTTGGACCACAACCATCGCTTCGGGCGCACGCTTCAGGGGCTGTCCAAGCTTTGGCTCAGGTCCGGCCTTGCCAGCCGCCTGCCAGTCGCTGAACTGCGCCTTGATCTTGGCTTCCATCTTGTCTGGATCAAAATCTCCGGTGATCACCAGAACGGCCCGGTCTGGACGATAATATTTGTTATAAAAGTCTGCGATCAGGTCGCGCGAAGCGGTCTTCAAGACCTCGACATTGCCAATCGGTAGTCGCTTTGAGGCCAGTTGGCCGTTCATGAAAAAGCCAATGCTCTTTTTGAACACCTGATAGCCGGGGCTGTCGCGCGTGCGTTCTTCGGACAGGATCACCCCACGCTCGCGATCCACAGCCGCTTGACTGATGGTCAACTCGCTGGCGGTCTCGCGCATGAGCTTGAGGCTGATATCGACGGTCTCATCATCGGTCTTGGGCAGGTCGAGCTTATAGATCGTCTCGGTCCATGAGGTGGAAGCGTTGGTGTCGGCACCAAAGGCGAGGCCATGACGCTCTAGGATCTTGACCATCTCGCCCTCGGGCACGTTGCGCGAGCCATTAAAGGCCATGTGCTCAAGAAAGTGCGCCAGGCCCTGTTGTTCATCGGTCTCCATCAAGGAGCCTGCATCGAAGCGAAGTCGAATGGCGGCTTGGCCGGTCGGGGTGGCGTTCTGCATCAGGGCATAGCGCATGCCGTTGGGCAGGGTGCCGAACCGCACATCAGGATCGGCGGCAACATCGGAATAGGCCTGCGGCCAAACACCGTTACGCACCTTTAAGGCCGCCATCGGCCTTGGGGCCAACTTGGTCGGCTCACCCTTTTGAGATTGCTCCTGTTGTGACGACGTCAGAACCGGCGGCTTTGGAAGGTCATGGCTCGCGCAGGCCGTGAGGAGAAGGCTGCATCCGGCCAAAAGTGCCAATTTAGAGGTTCGAGTCATGTCAGAAAACCTAACGAAATAGGTGGGAAGCGGCCTCTTTTACCGCCCATTGCGGCAGTTACAAGGCAAGCCTATGGCCGAGTGATGACGATAGTGCAGTGGGTCTTGCTCTACCTCAAGCACTATCATTTCGCTAAGGAAGGCGGAAAGCGTGGGGGGCAGTTGGATAACTTCAGGGCCTTTGTCGGACTGGGGACTTGATTGTGCTGGCGGTGCAGCCCAGACCATGAGGCTAGTCGGTGCCGTCCCCTTTTATGACTGCGCCTAGCGCGACGGAGTGGACAACTATGGATGAACCTAAACAGCCCGCCATCAAGGCTCCATGGCCCGTCGTTCTGTTGGTCTTGGCCATCGTGGGTGCCTATCTGGCCCAATCTGCATGGGTGGATGAGACCGCGCTGATCTTAGGCTACGGCTTTGCACCGGTCATGCTCAATGAGGGGCGCTGTCTACCGCTGGTGACATCAATGTTCCTGCACGGCGGCTGGGCCCATGCTGGGATGAACGCCTTGGGCGCGTTGGCCTTTGGGGTGCCGACCGCACGGCTATTGGGTTTGGGCTATCAATCGGCCCAGGGGAGGGCGACGATCCATGGGGGCTTGGCCTTTTTGCTGTTCTTTCTCGTCTGCGGCGTGCTCGGCAGTTTGGGCTACGGGCTAGTTCATAGGGATGGTCAAGCCATCCTGATCGGAGCGTCCGGCGGCGTCGCTGGGCTGATGGGGGCCGCGTCGCGCATGATCGATCGGCCCATCGGCCTGTCGCCCTTCAGAAGTCGCACCGTCATCGGGATGGCGGCGGCTTGGATTATCGTTAATCTGTTGATGGCCTTGACCGGGCTTGCCCCGGGAACCGGAGGGATCGCGATTGCGTGGGAAGCCCATCTGTTTGGCTATGCTGCGGGTCTATTGCTGATCGGCCCAGTCGCTCGGATCATGCGTGCACAGATCAATAACACGATTGAGTGAGCGTCATTGCGCAGGGCTTAAGATTGGAGGACGCTCTAACAGAAGTCTTAAATCGCGGAGGAACGTCCATGCTCGTCTGTCAGATCTTGAAGTCTAAGGGTGATCTCGTCTTTACCGCAAAGCCTGATGAAACGGTGGGTGCCGCTGCGGCCCTGCTCCATTCGCGCAAGGTTGGCGCGATGGTCGTGCTGGATGGACAAGATCAGGTCGTCGGCATCATTTCAGAGCGCGATATTGTCCGGGTTGTTGCGGAACATGGTCATGTCGGCCTAGGTCACTCCATTTCATCTTGTATGTCGAAGGATGTGGTCTTCGCCGCGCCGACTGAACCTGTCGATTCCTTGTTGGCTCGGATGAGCGATCGGCGGATCCGACATTTGCCTGTGGTAAAGGCCGGGCGTCTGGTCGGGATTGTCTCTATCGGTGACCTGGTAAAGTCCAAAATCGCTGAGACCGAAGCCGAGGCCGAGCACCTCAAGGCCTATATTAGCGCAGGCTAGAGGGGCGGGACGGCCTCAGAGCCGAGGGCATCGGCGAGGCTGTAGCCCTCAAGCACATCGGATGTGGCATCGCGGGTCTTCATCAAGGCCTCTCTTAAAAGGCAGGTCTCGAGGCTTGGACAATCGTCGCATTTGCGAAAGGCCATGCGGCTGACGCAAGGTGCCAAGGCGAGAGGGCCATCAACGACGCGAATGACCTCGGCGAAACTGATCTCGCTTGGGGCTCGGCCAAGGCGATAGCCGCCAAACTTGCCGCGCTTGCTGACCACCAGCCCGGTGAGGCTGAGCTGAAGCAGAATGGCTTCAAGGAATTTGCGCGGCGCATCGGCCTTGGTGGAGATGTCGCCAGAGGTCAGTTGGACACCTGGTGCCTCTTGGGCCAAGGCAATCAAGGCTCTCAGCGCATAGCGAGCTTTATGTGACAGCATTGATCTAGGTCCCCCACGACCAAGCCATAAGGGGTAGGGGTGTGGCTTGGCAAGGCTGGATCCCTAGGCCAGTGCCGAGCCGTTGTGACGATTCGTACACAGGCAAATGCACCCTCGTCATCAATCTGTCTTGCCATAACCGGGTCCCTATCCTAGAAGCCGCGCTCGCTGAGATGGCGACCCGGGATTGGGGTTTGGGGGACGAAAGTTTTCCTTGCTTTCTATGTCGGGGTTGTTTAGTTTCCGCGACTTCTGAACGAAGAGAATTGACGATCTGAGAGGCTAGCCTCGGTTGGCCTCGCGGTCTTTTGCTGTCTTAGGGATTGGCCTTTTGGGTTGGTTCTGGTGGATGAA
>JBEGNZ010000046.1:0-15529 GCA_041182245.1 Pseudomonadota bacterium
GCCGGCGAAATGATCAACAAGTACACCCTTGAATATAACCGCTCGCGCCAAGCGATGATCACGAAAGAGCTAATCGAGATCATCTCCGGGGCCGAGGCCATCTAACGAAAGACCGACCATGACCATCATGCCCACCGGCAAAATCGCCCAGGTCATCGGAGCCGTTGTGGACGTCGAGTTCGACGGTCACCTGCCTTCGATCCTGAACGCGCTCGAAACCATCAACACCGCCTCTGGCGCGCGTCTGGTTCTGGAAGTCGCCCAGCACCTGGGTGAGAACACGGTTCGCACCATCGCCATGGACGCCACCGAAGGCTTGGTTCGCGGCCAGTCCGTAACCGACCTTGGCACCGCCATCAGCGTCCCGGTTGGCCCCGCCACCCTCGGCCGCATCATGAACGTGATCGGCGAGCCCATCGACGAAGCCGGCCCGATCAACACCACCGAGCGCCGCTCGATCCACAAGGACGCACCGTCCTTCGCCGATCAGGCCACCTCGGCTGAAGTTTTGGTTACCGGCATTAAGGTCATCGACCTGCTTTGCCCCTACACCAAGGGCGGCAAGATCGGCCTGTTCGGCGGCGCTGGCGTGGGCAAGACGGTTCTGATTCAAGAACTGATCAACAACATCGCGAAGGCCTATGGCGGCTATTCGGTTCTGGCTGGCGTGGGTGAACGCACCCGCGAAGGCAACGACCTCTATTACGAAATGATCGAGTCGAAGGTGAATATCGACCCGAAGGAAAATAACGGTTCGACCGAAGGCTCGCGCTGTACCCTGGTCTATGGCCAGATGAACGAGCCTCCCGGAGCGCGCGCCCGCGTCGCCCTGACCGGCCTCAGCCAAGCGGAATATTTCCGCGACGAAGAGGGCAAGGACGTTCTGTTCTTCGTGGACAACATCTTCCGCTTTACTCAAGCCGGTTCGGAAGTGTCGGCTCTGCTGGGCCGCATCCCCTCCGCCGTAGGTTATCAGCCAACCCTGGCCACCGAGATGGGCAATCTGCAAGAGCGCATCACCTCGACCAACAAGGGTTCGATCACCTCGGTTCAGGCCATCTACGTGCCCGCCGACGACTTGACCGACCCTGCGCCTGCCGCCTCCTTCGCCCACCTGGACGCCACAACCGTTCTGAACCGGGCCATTTCGGAGCAGGGCATCTATCCCGCCGTGGACCCGCTTGACTCCACCTCGCGCATCCTCGACCCACGCATCATTGGTGAAGAGCACTATTCGGTGGCCCGCCGCGTGCAGGAAATCCTGCAGCAGTACAAGGCCCTGAAGGACATCATCGCCATCTTGGGCATGGACGAGCTGAGCGAAGACGACAAGTTGACCGTCGCCCGCGCCCGTAAGATCCAGCGCTTCCTGTCGCAGCCCTTCCACGTGGCTGAGCAGTTCACCAACAGCCCCGGCAAGCTGGTCCCGCTCGAAGACACCATCGCCTCCTTCAAGGCCGTGTGTGACGGTGAGTACGACCATCTGCCAGAAGCGGCCTTCTACATGGTCGGCGGCATCGCCGAAGCCGTGGAAAAGGCAGAGCGTCTTGCGGCGGAAGTGGCCTAAAGCCGATGGCCAAGCTGCACTTCTCTTTGGTTGCGCCTGAGCGGCAGCTGTTCTCAGGCGACGTCGATCAGGTTGACGCGCCCGGTGCCGAAGGCGACTTCGGCGTTCTGGCGGGCCATGCGCCCTTCATGACGACCCTGCGCGAAGGCATCGTGACCATCACGGACGGCGGCACCCGCCGCGCCTTCTCGATCCAAGGCGGTTTTGCCGATGTGACCGGCGAAGGCCTGACCATCTTGGCCGAACAGGCCGTCGAGGCTGAGGTTTCAGCGGTCCACTAGGGCGCTGACCTTTTATGATTATGAAAACCGCCGCTGGAGTGATCCGGCGGCGGTTTTTGTTTGGGGTGATGTTGCGCAGACTGGGTTCGCATTACCCCGCCTTGATCCAACAATTCCGCTCCAAAGACCAAGCGCGCTTGTGAGGTCATTATCGAAGAATTGGCGAATCAGTCTGATTCTAGTGGTGCAAGATTAACCTAAGGTGGCTCTCGCCTAATTGTCGCGAGCCTGTTGCGGTGTGTTGCAAAGTTTTTTACGATCTTAAGTGATTGAATTCAATAGATTTGACAGAGAATGCAGCGGTGCGGCAACAAATTTTCCCAATTACCCAATCCACCTAACCGAGTCTTAATGTATAAAGAGGTCTCAGATTGCGTAACAAGTTCCTTTAGGCTAGAACAAAAGGGGACCACTCATGGCCACACTGAATTCGAAACTCGTTCGGGATTTGATTAATGAAAAGGAGCGGGCGCTTCTGATCCTTGAGACCGAAATAGCGACCTTAAAGGCGCTAATAGACCCAACCTTGGTCAAGGGCGCAACAACGGCGAGCGTCGCTATTAAGAGACGCCTCCCGCGTTCCGAGTTGAAAAAGACCGTCTTAGACATTCTCGCGGCATCGGCCTCGTTAGGAATATCCACTGCGGCTCTGATCGATAAGGCTAAAATTCTCGGCTTTAACTTTGAGCGTGCGAGCGTTTCAAGCACGCTGTCACGTTTGAAATCGGACGGCGTCGTTCAGTTTGACGGGAACAGATATCGTTTAATTGAACATGAGCCTGCAGCAATTGGGTGGATGGCAAACGTCCACCCCTTACCAGCTTCAAAGGGGTAACCGGACAAGCCGCCCCCAATTGAGGACGTCCATGGTGTTTCAACTTAGCAGAAACAAACACCATGGACGTTTAAACCGGTCATAAAGGAGACAATCCATGACCACGCTTCTACCCGAAGATGACTTTGACATCATCTTCGTTAGGTCAATCCGCCTTAAAAACGGAAGGACCATCTTTGCTTCCCAGTACGGGAAGAAAGCCTTTCCCATACGCGTAAGGCGTAATGGCCAACCAAGACTTCCGGGTATCTAAGGAGGGCGGGGCGGGTAGCAATGCTCGCCCCTTGCCTTTGATACCGTGTGATCCTAGCCGGTATAATCGGACCGGGAGTAACTCATACCTCGACGACCGGCCTGTCAAATAGCTTTTGACGCAGACGAATTTTCGTCAACTCGATGACGCAATCAATTTCGTTGCAATCTGCAAAGGACGCAAGATTCGTTGGAGCGGGCGTGACCCCTGACCTATCGCGATTAACGAAACCGCCGCTGGAGTGATCCGCGGCGGTTTTTGTTTGGGGGGTGTTAGAGCCATCGAGTGCCGATAGACCCTATTCAGCACTGATGGATTTAACCGAACCCCATCCCGATGTAAGCTCGATCTTCGCTCTGAGATTATTGAGCGATTTGGGGTCGGTTTTCCACATGGCGTCAAAGGTGAAGGTGTCCCCGTCCTGACTGTAGGCATGATTATAGGCAACAGATTTTATGCCTGCGACCATCTTGGCTACCGTGACACTGTCATGAAACTCCACTTCGAAACTGTTCATTGGTCTGCACTCCTCGACTGAACGGCGGTGGTTATCCGCATAGATATGCTACCTTAAGCTGTTAAATTGTCGACGCCCTAAATAATCGTTTCACCATGAGTTGTCCCATAGCGACAAAATAATTGTGCCGCTGCGACAGAAAACGGGCTTGCGCCCGGAACTGAAAAGGCGTCTATCGCCCTCGGGCCACGCCTCCCCAACGGGGCGCTGCTCATCTGTAAGGATGGGAAACACAGATATGACAAACCTCGCTAAGCCAGCGATGCGCCCTGCGCGTCCTGAATTTTCTTCCGGTCCCTGTGCCAAACGGCCAGGATGGAATCTTGACCAGCTGTCGAGCGCCGTGCTCGGTCGGTCACACCGCTCAAAATTAGGTAAGGGTCGGCTCAAGGACGCCATTGATCGCACCCGTGCGGTTCTGGGCGTGCCTCATGACTATCTAATCGGCATCATGCCGGCCTCGGACACGGGCGCTGTCGAAGCGGCCATGTGGTCGATGCTGGGCACGCGTCCGGTGCAGATGCTGGCCTTTGAAAGTTTCGGTAAGGACTGGGTGACCGATGTGGTCAAGCAGTTGAAGCTGAAGGACACAGAGGTCCTGGACGCTGATTATGGCCTTCTGCCTGACCTGAGCAAGGTTCGCGCGGACGCCGATCTGGTCTTTACCTGGAACGGAACGACCTCGGGCGTGCGGGTTCCCAATGCCGATTTTATCTCTGCGGACCGTGAAGGCATCACCATCTGTGACGCGACCTCGGCCGCCTTTGCCCAAGATCTCGACTGGGCCAAGCTCGATGTGACCACCTTCTCCTGGCAAAAGGTGCTGGGCGGAGAGGGGGCTCACGGGATGCTGATCCTGTCGCCGCGCGCTGTCGCGCGTCTGGAAAGCTACAGCCCCGCCTGGCCAATGCCCAAGATTTTCCGCCTGACCAAGGGCGGCAAGGTCAATGCCGAGATCTTTGAAGGCGCGACCATCAATACCCCCTCCATGCTCTGCGTTGAGGACTATCTCGATGCCCTGACCTGGTCGGAAAAGATCGGGGGCCTGACCGAGCTGCGTCGCCGCGCCGATGCCAATCTTGGCGTTATCGCCGACTGGGTGGCCAAGACCGATTGGGTCGATTTCCTGCCCGTCGATCCTGCGACCCGGTCCAATACCTCAGTCTGTCTGAAGGTGGTGGATGCCCGTGTTGCCGCGCTTGATGGCGCGGCTCAGGCCGATTTTGCCAAGAAACTGGCCAGCCTGTTGGAGAAGGAAGGCGTGGCTCTCGATATTGGTGCCTATCGCGACGCCCCTCCGGGTCTGCGCATCTGGTGCGGCGCTACGGTTGAGACGTCGGATCTGGACGCCCTGACCCCTTGGCTCGACTGGGCCTTTGCCAGTGTCGCTGCCGAGTCTCTGTCCGCCTAATCAAACTCAAGGCCTCGCCCTAACCTGTCTGAGCGCGCATTGTGCCGAGGCGGGGCGAGGACCCATCCCCTTCATCCGAACCTCGGAGATTAAATCATGGCCCCTCGCGTTCTCATTGCTGACCAACTGTCCCCCGCCGCCGTCAAGATTTTCGAATCGCGCGGCGTTCAAGCCGATGTCATTACCGGCCTGACCAAGGATCAACTTCTTGAGATCATTGACCAATATGATGGTCTCGCCGTCCGTTCCGCCACCAAGGCGGACAAGGACGTCATTGCCAAGGCCAAGAACCTCAAGGTCATTGGCCGTGCCGGGATCGGCGTTGATAATGTCGATATTCCCGCCGCCACCGCCGCTGGTGTCGTGGTCATGAACACCCCCTTTGGCAACTCGATCACCACGGCCGAACACGCCATCGCCATGATGTTTGCCCTGGCCCGCCAGCTTCCGGCCGCTGACCTCTCGACCCAAGCTGGCAAGTGGGAGAAGAACCGCTTCATGGGCATCGAGCTCTATAGCAAGACCCTCGGCCTGATCGGCTGCGGCAATATTGGCGGTATTGTCGCGGACCGCGCCAATGGCTTGAAGATGAAGGTCATCGCCTATGACCCGTTCCTGTCGCCCGAACGGGCCGTCGAGATCGGCGTCGAAAAGGTCGAGCTGGATGAGCTTTTGGCTCGCGCCGAGGTCATCACCCTCCACACGCCTCTGACCGACAAGACCCGCAATATCTTGAGCGCGGAAAACCTCGCCAAGACCCGCAAGGGCGTGTTCATTATCAACTGCGCGCGCGGCGGCCTTGTTGACGAAGCGGCGCTTCGGGCCGGTCTGGACAGTGGCCATATTGGCGGCGCGGCCTTTGACGTCTTTGTCGAAGAGCCTGCCAAGTCCAACGTTCTGTTTGGCCATCCCAACTTCATCGCCACGCCCCATCTGGGCGCTTCGACGGCGGAAGCTCAAGAAAATGTTGCCCTGCAGGTCGCCGAACAGATGGCCGACTATCTGCTGACCGGCGCGGTCTCCAATGCCCTAAACAGCCCATCGGTCAGTGCCGACGAAGCGCCGAAGCTGAAACCCTTCATTGCCTTGGCGGAAAAGCTAGGGGCCTTTGCCGGGCAGATGGTCGATTCAGGACTTAAGTCGATTGAGATCGCCTATGTTGGCGAAGTCACGAAGCTGAATGTCAAACCCTTGACTGCCGCTGCCCTTGCCGGGGTTCTGCGTCCTATGCTGGCCGAGATCAATATGGTCTCCGCCCCAAGCGTTGCGAAGGAGCGCGGCATAACCGTCTCGGAAAGCCGTCAAGAACTGTCGCCCGTCTATGACAGCCTCATGCGCATCACGGTGACCTCGGCCTCGGGCGAGCGGGCCTTCGCTGGCACCGTGGTCGGCGGTATTCCTCGTGTCGTAGAGGTCAAGGGTATGGATCTGGACGCCCCCTTCGCGCCTGCCATGCTCTATGTGAACAATCTCGATAAGCCTGGCTTTATCGGTGCCGTCGGAGCCTTGCTGGCCGATGCCGGGATCAATATCGCCACCTTCAATCTGGGCCGCACATCAGCCGGTGGGGACGCCATCTGTCTGGTCGGCGTTGACCAAGCTCCGAGCGAGACCCTGCTGCAGGCCGTCAAGGCCTTGCCGCACGTCAAGGAAGCCCGCGCCCTTATATTCTGAGTCGAAATGACAACAGGCCGGCATGGTCCGGCCTGTTGTTCGACCTAGACAGTCCGACAGAAAATCGGTTTAGGCTTCGGATCGAAGGATAGATTTGGATGGTCAGACCATGAGGATGAAGCGGTCATTTCGACCGATCTGGGCTGCGATATTGTTCCTAGCGCTTACGCCGCTTTCCAGCGCTCGCGCGGGCGAACTGCTGGTTGGGGTCTTTGCTCATGATGTGACCTTTATCGGGGACCTTATTGGCGTTGGGGCCGCGGGACGTGAGGGTGGCGCAGACCTGCAGGTTGGGCTCCGCTCCGAGCGAATCGATAGTCTTGCCTCCATCGGTCGACCTCAGGCCCATGGATTTGTGTCGGTCAATTCTGATGGGACCAGTAATTTTGTGGCGGCGGGTCTGTCTTGGCCGATATCGTTGCCCGGTAAATTCTATGTCCGCCCCGGATTGGGCCTGGCCTATACGGACGGTGAGGTGGGGCTTCCAGCGGTCAATGCACCCGGCCTTGCGCCGCCAGAGATACAGCGACGATTGAAACTCTATAATTCCCGAATCGATTTTGGCTCCCATCTGCTGTTTCAACCCGAGCTGTCGATCGGACGGGTCCTTTCCCCGCGTTGGTCCGCCGAACTGACCTATGTCCATTTGAGCAATGGACAGGTCTTTGCTCGCGGTAAGAACCAAGGGCTTGATGACGTGGGCCTTCGCTTGATCTACAAGCTGGGTTCGATCCGTTAGCGCCCCCGGTTTGGTGGCGTGTCTCTACGACCTATCATCTAAGGAAGAGTCTATTGGCCAACGTCACCGTGGTCGGCGCCCAGTGGGGCGACGAGGGTAAGGGCAAGATTGTCGATTGGCTGTCCAATCGCGCGGATGTCGTGGTTCGCTTTCAAGGCGGGCACAATGCAGGCCATACTTTGGTGGTGGGCGATGTGACCTATAAGCTCTCGCTGCTGCCTTCGGGCGTGGTGCAGGGCAAGAAGTCGATCATTGGCAACGGCGTCGTCGTCGATCCTTGGGCCTTCTTGGACGAGATCGCCCGGATTGGCGCACAGGGCGTGGTCATTGGTCCCGAACTGCTGGCCTTGGCGGACAATGCCGTTCTGATCCTACCCCTGCACCGGGACCTTGATCAGGCCCGCGAAGCCCAAGCCGGGGCCGGTAAGATCGGGACGACCGGCCGGGGCATTGGTCCGGCCTATGAAGATAAGGTGGGCCGCCGCGCCATTCGGGTTGCTGATCTGGCCGAGCCCGACTCCTTGCCGACCAAGATTGCGCGCCTTCTGGCCCATCACGGTGCTCTGCGCCGCGGACTGGACCTGCCAGAGGCCGACGCCGAGGCCCTGCTCGCCGCCCTGTTAGAGGTTGCACCCAAGATCTTGCCCTTTGCTCAGCCCACCTGGCGGCTGCTTGACCAGGCAGTCAAGGATGGCAAGCGGGTGTTGTTTGAAGGGGCTCAAGGCACCCTGCTCGATGTCGATCACGGCACCTATCCCTATGTGACATCTTCAAACACGGTCGCCGGACAGGCCGCCGCCGGTTCAGGCCTTGGCCCGCGCGCGCCGGGCTTTGTTCTGGGCATTGTGAAGGCCTATACGACGCGGGTGGGCGAGGGACCGTTCCCGACTGAGCTCTTTGACGAGCATGGACGCCGCCTTGGCGAGCGGGGTCATGAGTTTGGCACGGTCACCGGGCGTCCGCGCCGCTGTGGCTGGTTTGATGCAGTTCTGGTGCGTCAGTCCATTGCCATCAATGGGATCCACGGCATCGCCTTGACCAAGCTGGACGTGCTCGACGGCTTTGACACCCTGAATGTCTGCGTCGGCTATCAGATCGGCGACAAGCTCTATGATTATCTGCCCTCAGGCATGGGCGCGCAGGCGGCGGCGGTTCCTGTCTATGAGACCCTGGAGGGCTGGGCCGACAGCACCCGGGGTGCGCGCAGTTGGAAAGATCTCCCAGCGAATGCGGTAAAATATGTCCGCCGTATTGAAGAATTGATCGAGGCTCCTGTCGCTCTATTGTCTACGAGCCCGGAGCGTGAGGATACGATCCTGATGCGAGATCCCTTCCAAGATTAATTTTACTCGGAACGATTGTTTTTAAAGTCTAAGCATGATACTATTTTAACTGGTTGAATTTTTATTCGCGCCTCTGCTGCGAATGGAGCTCCGGTTGGTCTTTAGAGAACAGATCTCAGCGCGGGCACTCTCGAAGTCTATGAAGCGTGTGCTGATCGTTGACCCAAGTCCTATGGCGGTCAGCATCATGGCCGATCTGATTCGACAGATGGGTCCGGTGAAGGTCTTTAAGACCGACCAGACCAACTATGGCCTGGAAATGGCGCGGGACATTAACCCCCATCTGATCATTGCCGAGCTCGAGGCCGACGGCTTTAAAGGTCTTGATTTTGTTCGGGATATCCGGCTGAGCGATTGGGCCTGCCGAAAGGTGCCGATTATTGTCACGACCGCCGCTTCCACCCGAGATGCGATTCACCGCGCGCGCGATGCCGGTGTCCATGAATTCCTAGCCAAGCCCTTTACCGCCAATGACCTCTATCGACTGATTGAGGGGGCCGTACTGCAAGATCGCGATTGGGTGGAATGGTCGGACTATGTTGGACCAGAGCGTCGACGCTTCAATTCTGGAGCCTATAGCGGCAGGCGGAAACGTCAGTTTGACCAAGAACTACCGACGACACAGCAGCGTATGGGGGCCATCCTCATCCAGATGAAGGCAACCATTGAGCGGGTCGAGAGCGAGCCAGCGACCTCTGCGCGTGATCTTCTCAAGCAGGCCGAGCAGCTTAGTGCCATAGGCCTAGAAATTCACGACTTTGCTATCGGGCAAGCAGCCTTTGAGTTGAAGACCTTTGTCCTCTCCTCTGTAAAGGCTGGAGGATTGACGAAGGCCAATATGCGCAAACATGCGGCCAATCTGATGGCCGCCATGTCGGCCATGGCCACCGCAGGCACCCAGGTTCAACATCAATTTAGCCCGGCTCCAGATCGCAAAAAGAGTCGGTCCGACTCCATGGCTCAGAGCTTCTAGTCGCGCTGTCCTTAGTGACTGTCGACCTGCTGTTCAGCCGCAGCAGCCATCATGGATTTTTGCAGCTTCTCAAAGGCGCGGACCTCGATCTGGCGCACGCGCTCACGGCTCACGCCATAGTGACTGGCCAGGTCTTCGAGTGTTGTCGGGTCGTCCTTGAGGCGACGTTCCGTCAAAATATGGCGCTCACGATCAGACAGTTCTGTCATGGCCGATTGTAGCAAGGTCGTACGGATGCTTTGCTCTTCACTGTCGGCCAGTTGGGTCTCTTGGCTCACTGCGTTGTCATCGGCCAGCCAGTCCTGCCACTCGCCATCACCATCGACCCGCAAGGGTGCGTTTAAAGATGCATCTGGACCGGACAGGCGCCGGTTCATCGAGATGACTTCCTCGTTCAAAACGCCCAGACGGGTAGCGATATGGCTGACCTGTTCAGGGCGAAGATCACCTTCTTCAAAGGCGCTGATTTCTGACTTGGCCTTACGCAAATTGAAGAACAGCTTCTTCTGCGCGCCGGTCGTTCCCATCTTCACCAACGACCAGGACCGCAGGATATATTCCTGGATCGAGGCGCGGATCCACCACATGGCATAGGTTGCCAAACGAAAGCCGCGCTCGGGCTCGAACTTCTTGACCGCTTGCATCAGGCCGACATTGCCTTCGGAGATCACCTCACCGATGGGCAGACCATAGCCGCGATAGCCCATGGCGATCTTGGCGACCAGGCGCAGGTGTGATGTGACCAGACGATGGGCGGCATTGGGGTCTTCATGCTCACGCCAGCGCTTGGCCAACATGAACTCCTCATCCTTGGCCAGCATAGGGAACTTGCGAATCTCAGTCAGATAGCGGGACAGGCCGCCATCGGGCGACATCACCGACAAGGATTGAGCTGCAGTAGCCATGTTTCTAACCCCTATTATCTTGGCGAGGCACGCAGATGCCTACTTCCTCCCCTTCGGATGAATAGATAGGGACCGTCTGTGGCAGGTTTAAGTCCCACCAGACGAAAACTTACCCATACAAGGCCGAATTCACATGATAAATTCGCGATTAGGCCCTCATAGCGCAGCTAACCTTGTTGCCAAACCGGCCATATCCGGCGGTAATGGTGTCTCAAATCTCAGCTTTTCACCGGTGATCGGGTGGACAAAGCCTAGGACTGACGCGTGTAGCGCTTGGCGCGATAGACCCGCCTCTATGATGGCTTCGCGTACGGCGAGGGCAGGCGGGCCGCCGCCATAGACCCCATCGGCCAAGCAGGGCGAGCCCCTATGGGCCATATGGACCCGGATCTGATGGGTGCGTCCAGTCTCTAGGCGGCAGCTGATCCGCGCAGCATAGGGTTTGGCCTCGGGCCCGTAGGTCTGTTCGACGGTGTAACGTGTCACGGCCTCGCGTCCGCCGCTCTTGAGCACGGCCATCTTCTTGCGGTCGGTGGGGGATCGCCCGATCTGGGTGACGATGAGACCGGCTTGAGGCTCAGGTACGCCACGGACAAGCGCCGTATAGACCCGGTCAATATCATGGGCGGCAAAGAGCGCAGACAGGCCCGCATGGGCCGCATCAGACTTGGCAGCAACCATTACCCCCGATGTGTCCTTGTCGAGCCGGTGAACAATGCCGGGGCGCGCCACGCCACCAATGCCCGACAGGCTGCCCGCGCAATGGTGCAGCAGGGCATTGACCAGCGTTCCCGACGGCGTGCCAGGCGCTGGGTGCGCCGCCATTCCAGCGGGTTTGTCGATGACGATCAGATGGGCATCTTCGAACAGAACCACGAGGCCAAGGTCTTCGGGGTGCGGCTCTGCCGTGCGCGGCGCAGGCAGGTTCAGCCTGTATGTCCCGGCCTTCGCCTTTTCCGAGGCGGACTGAACCGTTCGGCCTTCAAAGCTCAAGGCCCCTTCGCCAATCAGGGCTTGAAGCCGAGCGCGACTGATCGCGGCGGTGTTCAGCTCGGCATGATTTGCGAGGACCCGATCGAGCCGTTCCCCGGCCTGTTCGGCTTCGAGCCTAATCTCCAGAACCCGCCCATTGATGAACCCATCGATCGCGGCATCGGGAGCCTCGTCGAGCAGTTCGTCATCAAAAAATACCAGATCTGAACTCAAGGCTTGCCGTGGGAATGGACGTGGAGCGCTTGTCGCGCAGGAATGTACAATCTAACGTCACAAAGCCGCGTTAAAGACAACAATCGGCTATGATTCCTGAGGGGGCTTCACATGACCATCAACCGTCGCAAAGCACTGAGCCTTCTGGGCATAGGGGCCGCTTCACCCGCTCTATCGGCCGGTACGGCTTCAGCGCGTGAGGCCAAGGTGGTCTTCGCCCACGGCGTCGCCAGCGGTGACCCTCTGGCAGATCGTCTAATCATTTGGACGCGCATTAGCACAGCGGCAGGGGCTAAGCCTATGGTGCGCTGGGAACTGGCCACCGATGCCAGCTTCAAGTCGATCCTCGCCAAGGGCCAAACTGTGGCGGACCCGGCGCGGGACCATACGGTCAAGATCGATGTCGGCGGGCTGAAGCCAGGACAGGACTATGTCTACCGCTTCATTTGCCAAGGCGTGACCTCGCCTGTGGGCCGTGGCCGGACCTTGCCGACCGGTTCGGTGAAGGATGTGGTACTGGCCGTGGCCAGTTGTTCGCTCTATCCGGCGGGTTTTTTCAACGCCTATCAGGCCATTGCGAAGCTTGAGCGCGTCGATGCGGTCCTGCATCTGGGCGACTATATCTATGAATATGGCGCGGCACCTGACGACTATGGCATGTCTATTGGTTCCAAGATCGGGCGTGTAACAGTGCCCGCCCACGAGATTGTCAGTCTTTCAGACTATCGGGCCCGCCATGCCCTCTACAAGAGCGATCCGGACCTGCAGGCCGCCCATGCGCGTGCGCCTTGGATCGTGGTCTGGGATGACCATGAGACGACCAATGACAGTTGGACCGATGGGGCTGAAAACCATCAGCCCGAAACGGAAGGGGATTGGGCCGCGCGCAAGGCCGTAGCTTTGCGGGCCTATCATGAGTGGATGCCGATCCGTGATCCTGCGCCCGGTCAGTCCCTGTCGGCCATTAACCGCTCCTTCTCGTTTGGGGATGTGGCTCACCTGATCATGACCGAGACCCGGCTGACGGCGCGCGACAAACAGTTGACCTATAGTGCCGACCTGATGGTCAAGGGCCCCGATGGTCAGCCCGTGCCCGATGAGGCCGCTTTCAATGCAAAGCTCAATCACTCTTCGCGCCAACTGATGGGCCCGGTTCAAGAGGCTTGGCTCGGTCAGGAACTGGATCGTTCAACCAAGGCCGGTCAGACCTGGCAGGTGTTAGGCAATCAGGTGGTTATGGCCCGCGTTAAGGGCCCCCAATTGCCAAAGATTATGGGTCCTGAGGCTTGGGCAGCACTTCTGGCTAAGGCACCAGAAGACTATCGAGGACGGATCGCCCGATCGGCTGACCTCAATAATCTCGAAATTCCTTATAATCTCGACAGTTGGGATGGCTATCCGGCGGCCCGAGAGCGGGTCTATGACCTGTTCAAGGCGACCAAGGCCCATCCCATCGTCCTGTCTGGCGACAGCCATGCCTTTTGGGTCAATGAACTGTTTGACGCCTCCGGGAAGGCCCGTGTTGCGGCCGAGTTTGGAGCCACAGGGGTCACCAGTCCAGGGCTTGGCGATATCTTGCCCGATGCGCCGATTAATGAAGCCTATGTCGCGCGCAATCCGGAGGTTCTGTTCACCGACCACTCGGCCAAGGGCTTTGTGCTCCTAACCCTGACCAAGGACAGCGCCCGCGGTGACCTGATGGCGGTCTCGACCGTGGTGCATAAAACGTTTGAAACCAAGACCCTGTCGTCCTGGGTCGTGACGCCTGAACAGGGCGGCGGGGTTGGGCCGCTGAAGCGGGTCTGATCCCTTAGGTCGCGGCTTGAGCTTGGGGCCGCGATCTTTGCCATGCGCCCCACGCAAAGACCGCCACGCCCGTCCAGATAAAGACGAAGGACAGGGCGCGCAGAGGCGTGAAGGCCTCGCCATTGGCCAGACCGATGGCGAACTGCACCGTTGGGCCAATGAATTGTAAGAAGGACATGGTTGATAGCGGAATGCGCCGCGCCGCCCAACCGAAGGCTGCGAGGGGGGCGACGGTCGCGGGGCCGAGCAGCAGAAGCAGGCTGGTTGCGCTAAGCCCCTGTCCCAGATGGCCTTGGCCATGCATTTCAAGCCAAACGACGTAGGCTAGGCCCGGAACGGTCAGGATCAGACATTCGATAAAGAGGCCGCTTTGTGCATCGGCGGCGATCTGCTTGCGCAAGATCCCATAGAGGCAAAAGGATAGGGCCAGAGCCAGTGACATGAACGGCGGATGGCCCAGTGCCGCGGTCTGGAACAGGACGCCAATCACCGCAAGGCCGATGGCCACCATGCCCACCCGACTGATCTTCTCGCGAAACAACAGCGCTCCGGCCAGCATGTTCATCAAGGGATTGATATAGTAGCCGAGGCTGGCTTCCAGCGTATGGCCGCTATTGACCGTGATTAGGAACAAAAGCCAGTTCAGGCCGATTAATAGGGCCGAGAGGGTCAACCAACCCATTAGCTTGGGATCGCGAAGGATGGCCATGACCTGCCCGCCTTGCCGTGCGAGCAGCACCAGAGCGCCAGCCCAGAAGACGGACCAAAGGGCGCGGTGACCGGTGATCTCCCACGGGGAAATGCCGATTCTGCCCATGGCCTGGAACATCAGGGGCATCAGCCCCCACATCAAATAACAAGAGATGGCCGCAGCGACCGCAGCGCGCTGTTCTTTCGCTGCGGCCTCTGAGGCCTCTGGGTTCACGAGCCGGAACGCTCCAGCAGGCCTCTGCGGTCGAGAAGCTGTGCGATCTGCACCGCATTCAGAGCCGCGCCCTTGCGAAGATTGTCTGAGACGCACCACAGGTTCAGACCGTTCTTGATGGTCGGGTCCTTACGGATGCGGCTGATATAGACGCCAAACTCGCCGACACATTCGACCGGCGTGATATAGCCGCCCGCTTCACGGCGATCCAAGACCACGACGCCGGGGGCTTCGCGCAGGATTTCGCGGGCCTCGTCCTCGTCCATCGGGGTTTCAAACTCGATATTGACGGCTTCAGAGTGACCGACAAACACCGGCACCCGAACGCAGGTGGCGGTCAGTTGGATCATGGGATCGAGAATCTTTTGCGTCTCGGCCGTCATCTTCCACTCTTCCTTGGTCGTGCCGTCGTCCAAGAAGTCGTCAATATGAGGAATGACGTTGAAGGCGATCTGTTTGCTGAACTTCTTGGGTGGTGGTGCGCCGAGGACGAAGACACCCTTGGTCTGATCCCAAAGCTCGTCCATACCTTCCTTGCCCGCGCCAGAGACGGATTGGAAGGTCGAGACCACAACCCGCTTAATCCGCGCCTCATCGTGCAGCGGCTTCAAGGCCACAACCAGTTGGGCGGTCGAGCAGTTGGGGTTGGCGATAATGTTCTTCTTGCGGAAACCCTCAATAGCGTCGGGATTCACTTCCGGCACGATCAGGGGAACATCCGGATGCATGCGCCAGGCCGACGAATTGTCGATGACCACAGGGCCAGCCGCACCGATCTTTTCAGACCATTCCTTAGACACAGAGCCGCCAGCAGACATCAGCACAATGTCTACGGTCGAGAAATCGAAGCTTTCCAGAGCCACGCATTTCAAAGTTCGCTCGGCGTAGGAGACTTCCTTGCCGACGGATTTTCGTGATGCCACGGCATAGATTTCATCAATGGGGAACTCCAGTTCCTCAAGGATGTTCATCATTTCACGGCCCACATTGCCGGTGGCGCCGACGACGGCCACACGGTACCCCATCGCATTACTCCTCTGTCTCTTAAAGAGAGGCCGGAGCGATACGCTTCAATTGCCTTGGGTGCAAGACAG
>JBEGNZ010000047.1:0-15251 GCA_041182245.1 Pseudomonadota bacterium
CTTCCCCTTCCCGCCCCCACCGCCTAACCTCGCGCCAACCAAACACACCAGAGGGAACGACCATGGATCTTCAGCTTAAGGGTAAGAACGCCATCATCTTGGGCGGCACACGCGGCATTGGCCGGGCCATTGCTGAGCGACTGGCGATGGAGGGGGCCAATGTGGCGATATGCGCACGCGATAAGGCCCAGGTGGCTGAAACGGTCGCGGCGCTCAGCGCTATGGGCGTCAAGGCGACGGGGGCGTCGGTCGACATTATGGACGGCGCGGCCCTGAAGGGCTGGATCAGCGATGCCGGTACCGAGCTGGGCGGGATTGACCTGCTGGTCTCCAACGCCGGAGCCATGGCTCAGGGCGGCGATCCCGCCTCATGGGAGCAGAATTTCAAGCTCGACGTGCTGGGCATGGTCAATGCTTTCGACGCCGCCAAGCCCTTCCTGAAGAAGGCGGCGGCTGAGACAGGGGACGCCTCGTTCGTCATCATCGCCTCGATCTCAGCGGCGGAAACCGACAATGCCAGCTCCTACGGACCCATCAAGGCGGCCCTGATCCACTTTGCCAAGGGTCTGGCCCGGCAATATGCCTCGCAGCACATCCGCACCAATGTGGTCTCTCCGGGAACGGTCTATTTCAAGGGCGGCGTCTGGAACATGATCGAGACCAACATGCCCGAACTGTTCGCCACCAGCATGGCCCGCAACCCAATGGGTCGGATGGCCACCCCCGAAGACATTGCCAACGCCGCCGTCTTCCTCAGCAGCCCACTGTCATCCTTCACCAGCGGCATCAATATGGTCGTGGATGGAGCCTTGAGCCGCCGGGTGAATTTCTAGGGCTTGGCAGAAAGAAAGCCCTTCCCCCCTTGAGGGGGAGAGGGTTGGGAGTGGGGGTGTTCCACCGTCCTCAGTGCAAGGTTCTGGGTCCCCGTCTTCGCGGGGAACACGGGATGTGGGGATTGAGAGATCTTTACCGCGTCATTGCGAGGCGCAACGCGCCGAAGCAACCCAGGGGAACATCTCGTCAGGTTTGTGTCAGCCCCCTGGGTTGCTTCGCTATGCTCGCAATGACGCGGATTAAACAAAGCCCTCTCCCCCCTTGAGGGGGAGAGGGTGGGGTGAGGGGGATGCCCCACCGTTCTCGGTAAAAGGGTCTGGATCCTCGCCCGCGCGGGGAAGACGGGATGTCGGGGGCTCAGCAGTCGGATTGCCATTCTAAAAATTCGGGTGTCGCGAGAAGGGTCTCGCCATAGGCCGCCGCCAAACCCTCGTCCCCATAGTCGGCAAGATCAATGCCATAGGTGCGAAACCGCGTCGCGACCGGGGTGAAGAAGGCATCGGCGATTGACCACTGGCCGACCAAGAACGGGCCGTGGGCCTGATAGACCCCACGCAATTGCGACCACAGAGACACAATGCGGCGGATATTGGCTTGCGCGGCGGCTGAGAGCTCGACGCTTTGAATCGCATCGACCTCCATCGGGCATTCTTTGCGTAAGGGCCCAAAGCCCGAATGCATCTCTGCGGTCGCCGATCTCGCCAGCGCCCGGGCGGAGAGGTCGGCGGGCCAGAGCTTGGCTTCAGGAAACCGGTCATTGAGATATTCGCAAATGGCCAGCGAATCCCAGACCGTCAGCGCTCCATCCTTCAGGACCGGAACCAATCCCGTCGGGGAATGGGCGGCGATGGCCTCAGAACTGGTGTCCCAGCGCAGGGGCACGAGGGTTTCGACAAAATCGACGCCGCAGCGCTTGAGCGCCAGCCAAGGCCGCAAGGACCAGGTGGACCAGTTCTTGGTACCAATGACGATTTCCATAATGATCTCCCGACCGAGGCTTTTGAACCCTTATCCCGTAAGGCATCGACCCATGGTGCGTGAAGCGAAAAGAATGGTGATCCGCCTATGGCGCCCATGTTCAAACTGCGTCTAGAGTGGCTGTCAGATAATAAGCGTTCAGGGGGGAAGCTTACATGACCGACATAGCCGTGGCTGAGGCCGCGCCGACTAAGGACAAACCGGTCTATTCCGATAAATATCGCGGCACGGTCTTGGGGATCCTTGTCGCTGTCTACACCAGCAACTTTATCGACCGAACCATCGTCGGTACGCTGGGTGAGGCGATCAAGGTCGACCTTAATCTCACCAACACGCAGGTTGGCCTGCTCGGCGGCATCGCCTTTGCGCTGCTCTACACGATCTTGGGCATTCCCATCGCGCGGATTGCCGAGAAAAGGAGCCGGGTCAATATCATCACCATCTGCCTCGTGATCTGGTCCGGCTTTACAGCCCTCTGCGGCACGGCCACCTCGTTCCTGCAACTGCTTCTGTTTCGGGTCGGCGTCGGAATCGGTGAGGCAGGCTGCTCGCCGCCAGCACATTCGCTGATCACCGACTATTATCCGCCCAAGGCTAGGGCGACCGCCCTATCGATCTATTCGTTCGGTATTCCGTTGGGGACGATGATCGGCGCGGTCGCGGGCGGCTTCCTGGTCCAGAATATGGGTTGGCGCGCGGCCTTTTTCATTGTTGGCGCTCCGGGCATCCTCATTGCGCTCGTCGTCAAGTTAGTCATCAAGGAACCGCCGCGCGGTCACTCCGAGGAGGTTGGCGGCGTTGCTGAAGCCAGCATGAAAGAGCCCGCACCGTCCCTCATGCAAGTCGCCAAGCGGCTCTGGGGCACGGCGTCCTTTCGGCACATCACCGCAGGCGTGACCCTGGCCTCCTTTGCCAGCTATGGCACGGGTCAATTCGCCCAGCCCTATTTCATCCGCAATTTTGGCCTGAGCTATGTTGAGGTTGGCCTGATTTTCGGTCTGGTTGGCGGTTTAGCCTCTGGCGCAGGCACCTTGCTCGGCGGCTTCCTGACCGACTGGATCGGTAAGAAGGACGGCAAGTGGTATGCCCTCGTGCCCGCCATCGGTCTGGCCGTGGCCACACCGCTCTATCTGGCAGTCTATTCCAATTCGTCGTGGATGATTGCCGCGGGCCTGCTGATGCTTCCGGGCATATTCCACTATACCTATCTGGGTCCGACCTTTGGCGTCATGCACAACATGGTCGAGCCACGCATGAGGGCGACAGCCACAGCCCTGCTGTTCTTCGTCCTGAACCTGATCGCGCTGGGCGCTGGCCCTCCCTTTACGGGCTGGGTGATCGACCTGTTCGTCCAGAACACCTTTGCGGCTAATGATCTGGGCACCTTCATCGCCACCTGCCCGAGCGGCAAGGCCATCGCTGGGGCACCTGCCGAAGTGGGCGCGGCCTGTCATTCAGCCGGTGCCCTAGGCACTCGCTACGGCATTTTGGCGGTGACGCTGATCTATGGCTGGGCCGCCCTGCACTATCTGCTGGCATCCCGGACCCTTGCTACAGACCTGAAACGGGCTGCTGCAGGCCAATAGACCAATCGGGCGCGGACTATAGGGTTCGCGCCCTTTTTCTGATCTGCGCGGACCGACCAGACACCCCTAAGATCATGCGAGGTCTTGACACGGGGGGCCTAGGGCTCGCATCCAACGGGCAACAGACGCCCGCACAGGCCAGATCGGACCCTCGACCATGATCCCTCGCTATTCCCGCGCTGAATGCGCCGACATCTGGTCGCCGCAGACCAAGTACAGCATCTGGTTTGAGATCGAGGCCCACGCCGCCGACGCGATGGCTGAGCTAGGAGTGATCCCCAAGCTGTCGGCCCAAATCATCTGGGAAAAGGGTCGCAATGCAATCTGGGATGCAGACCGGATCGACGAGATCGAACGGGTCGTAAAGCACGACGTGATCGCCTTCCTGACCCACGTGTCTGAGATTGTCGGACCTGAAGCGCGGTTCTTGCATCAGGGCATGACCTCGTCGGACGTGCTCGACACCTGTTTTTCAGTACAGCTTGGCCGCGCCGCCGACCTGCTGATCGAGGATGTGGATCTGGTTCTGGCCGCTCTCAAGCGCCGGGCTATGGAACACAAGCTGACCCCGACCGTGGGCCGCAGCCACGGCATCCATGCTGAACCCACCACCTTTGGCCTCAAGTTGGCCGGTCACTATGCCGAGTTCCAGCGCGCCAAGGAACGCTTGGCCATGGCCAAGTTCGAGATCTCCACCTGCTCCATTTCGGGAGCCGTCGGCACCTTTGCCAATGTCGATCCGCGCGTCGAGGCCCATGTGGCCGAAAAGATGGGTCTGACCATCGAGCCTGTGGCCACCCAAGTCATCCCCCGCGACCGTCATGCCGCCTATTTTGCCGCGCTGGCCGTTGTTGCCTCCTCGGTCGAGCGTCTAGCCGTCGAGATCCGTCACCTGCAACGCACCGAGGTGCTCGAAGCCGAAGAGCCGTTTGATCCCGGTCAAAAAGGCTCGTCGGCCATGCCGCATAAGCGCAACCCGATCTTGACGGAAAACCTGACCGGTCTGGCGCGCCTTGTTCGCTCGGCCGTGGTGCCTGCGATGGAGAATGTCGCCCTGTGGCATGAGCGCGACATCAGCCACTCATCCGTCGAGCGCGGCATTGCGCCTGACGCCACCATCCACCTCGATTTTGCCCTGCGCCGTCTGGCGGGCGTGATGGAGCGGTTGGTGATCTATCCTGAAAATATGGAAAAGAACCTCGATCGCCTCGGCGGCTTGGTGCACTCACAGCGTGTCATGTTGGCCCTGACCCAGAAGGGCATTGCCCGCGAGACCGCCTACGCTGCCGTGCAGGGCGCGGCCATGAAGGTCTGGCGCGGTGAGGCACGCTTCCTGGATCTGCTCAAGGCCGACCCCGACGTGCGCCCTCACCTGACGGACGAGGAACTCGAAGAGCTGTTCGATCTTGGCTATCACTTCAAACATGTCGACACGATCTTCAACCGCGTGTTCGGACAGGGCTGACATGGCGGCCCTGTCGCTGAGGCTCAATCCCGCGCTTAAGGCTCGCGACTACCGCGACGCCTTCAGCCGTGACGGCTTCGTGCAGGTGCCAAACCTTTTTGAGCCAGACCTTGCCCGGGGTCTGGCCGAGATGCTCGAACGCTCCATGCCGTGGGATCTGGCCCTCTCGACCGCCGACAATGGCTATGAGGTGCTGAACCGCGCCGAGCTCAGCGCCTTGGGGTCTGACGCGGTTGGCAGTCGGCTGCAAGCGGTCAGCGAGCGGGCGTCCAAGGGCTTTGGCTTTGTCTATCTCGCCTATCCGATGATCAGCGCCGTCCTGGAGGGGCGCGAGCCGGGCCATCCGATCCACGCCTTGACCCACTGGATCAATAGCCGAGAGTTTCTCGATTTTGGTCAAGAGATCATCGGGGCAGAGGACGTGATCAAGGCTGATGCCCAGGCCACGCTCTACCGGCCCGGCGACTTTCTCACCCTGCATAATGATGAAAAGCCCGGTGCTGATCGACGCGCAGCCTATACAATGGGCTTCACGCGCCAATGGCGCTCAGACTGGGGCGGGCAGCTTCTGTTTCACGAGAAGGACGGCACCATTCGGCGCGGTCATCTGCCCAACTTCAACAGTTTGAATCTCTTCAGGGTCCCGCAGGACCATTCAGTGGCACCGGTCGCGCCCTATGCGACCGCCCCGAGGCTATCGGTAGTCGGCTGGCTTCGCGGCGGGCGCTAGACACCGCCGCTACACCTCTTACGCTGATTACTCGCCTTTGATCTGTTCGCGTGCGACGGCCATCAGCTCGTCCATCTTGCGGCGCACTTCGCCTTCACTAGTCGTTAGGCCAGAGCCGGTGAGGTCGGTCATGATCTTACGCAGCACGTCTTCTTCGCCGGGCTGCTCGAAGTCCGCCTTCACGACGGCCTTGGCATAATCGTCCGCACTTTCAAGACCCATAAGGCCCGCCGCCCAAAGACCCAGCAGCTTGTTACGGCGGGCGATGGCCTTGAACTCTTGGTCCTGGTCGTGAGCGAACTTCTTTTCAAAGCCCTCTTCGCGCTTGTCGAACGTGGTCATGATCACCCCAACTGATTTACTGGCGCGTGAATAACGCGGGCACGGAAGGACCGCAATGATCAACCGGGAAATTACCCCCAGGAATATTGCCGCAGCCGCCCAATGTTTGCGCCAAGGGCCGCGTTCCGTTAAGGTGCAGCAGCTAGATGGGGTGCGAAAGGCCGAGTCGGACACGTGCGCGATGGATATGACCGCGCGCTTTTCTTTTAGTCCTGCTAGCACCGTCTCCTCGAAAGTAGACCCAACCGATGACCCGCCGCAAAAAGATCTATGAAGGCAAGGCCAAGATCCTCTACGAGGGACCTGAGCCGGGCACCTTGATCCAATATTTCAAGGACGATGCCAGCGCCTTCAACGATCAGAAGAAGGCTGTTCTGGAGGGTAAGGGCGTCATCAATAATCGCATCAGCGAATATGTGATGACCAAGCTCAACATCATCGGGATCCACAATCACTTCATCAAGCGCATGAATCTGCGCGAGCAGCTGATTCGTGAAGTCGAGATGATCCCAATCAAGGTCGTCTGTCGTAACATAGCCGCTGGCTCGCTGGCCACGCGGTTTGGCTTGCCTGAGGGCCAGGTCCTGCCCCGCTCAATCCTCGAGTTTCACTACAAGGACGACAAGCTGAACAGCCCGCTGGTCACCGAAGAGCACATCACCGCCTTCAATTGGGCCACCACCCAAGAGATCGACGACATGATGGCCATGACCCTGCGCATCAATGATTTTCTCAGCGGCCTATTTAGTGCTGTGAACATCACCCTCGTCGATTTCAAGATCGAATATGGCCGGATTTTCGAGAATGATTTCGCCCGCATCATCTTAGCCGATGAGTTCAGCCCCGATAGCTGTCGCCTCTGGGACAGCACGACCAATGAAAAACTCGACAAGGACCGCTTCCGCCGCGACATGGGAAGCGTCATTGAAAGCTATACAGAGGTTGCGAGGCGGCTCGGCATCATGCAGGAAATGCCCACAGTGATTCAGGGAGGCAAAGTCTGATGAAAGCCAAGGTCCATGTCTTCCTCAAGCCGGGCGTTCTCGACGTCCAAGGCAAGGCCATCGAGGGCGCGGTCCACACGCTCGGCTTCGGCGGCGTTAGCGATGTTCGCGTTGGCCGCATGATCGAGTTTGATATTGCCGGGACCGACCGCGCCGCCGCGGAGGCCGAGGTAAAGACCCTGTGTGATCGTTTGCTGGCCAATACGGTGATCGAAAGCTACCGGGTGGAACTGATCTGACATGAAATCTGCTGTCATTGTCTTCCCCGGCTCCAACTGCGACCGTGACTGTAAGGTGGCGATCGAGCGCTCGACCGGGTCCAGCGTCGATATGGTCTGGCACCAAGAGACGGCCCTACCCTCGGGCCTAGACCTGATCGTCCTGCCCGGCGGCTTCTCCTATGGCGACTATCTGCGCTGTGGGGCCATGGCAGCCCTGTCGCCGGTGATGGCTGAGGTTAAGGCTGCGGCCGAGCGCGGCGTGGCCGTGGTGGGTATCTGCAACGGCTTCCAAGTCCTATGCGAGGCGGGGATGCTGCCCGGCGCGCTGCTGCGCAATGCCAAGCTGAAATACATCTGCAAGGCCGTAACGCTGGACGTGACCAATACCCAGACCCGATTCTCGACCGGCTATGCGGCCAGCCGTGAAGCCGTCATGACGGTGGGCAATGGCGAGGGCAACTTCTTCGCCGAAGAGGCAGAACTGGACCGGATCGAAGGCGAAGGTCAGGTGGTATTCCGCTATCGCGACAATCCCAACGGCTCGGCCCGCAATATTGCCGGGATCGTCAATGGCAAGGGCAATGTCCTTGGGCTAATGCCCCATCCCGACCGTAGCTTTGAGGGCGAACTCGGCTCCGCAGACGGGGCCCTGCTGTTCCAAAGCGCTTTGGCCAGTGCTTAGCTGCCGCTGACTTGACTCAGCAGGGGCTGCGGGGCATACACGCCCCTTCCCGCCGCAGGACCTGTTCTGTGGCCTAGGGGTTTATGACGGGTGATCTAAAGCCGCCGTTGCAATCGCCGTCCCAGTCTCGGGGCAGCCGGCTCGGATCGTAGTGAAGAGAAGACTATGTCAAAGCGTCATTCCGCTAAGTACAAACTTGACCGCCGTATGGGCGAAAATATTTGGGGTCGCCCCAAGTCGCCCGTCAACAGCCGCTCCTACGGTCCCGGCCAACACGGTCAGCGTCGCAAGTCCAAGGTTTCCGATTTCGGCCTGCAACTGCGCGCAAAGCAGAAGCTCAAGGGCTATTACGGCAACCTGACCGAAAAGCAGTTCTCGCGCATCTATGAAGAGGCCGATCGCCGCAAGGGCAACACCTCTGAGAACCTGATCGGCCTGTTGGAGAGCCGTTTGGACGCCATCGTCTATCGTGCCAAGTTCGTTCCGACCGTTTTCGCCGCCCGTCAGTTCGTCAACCACGGCCACGTCACCGTGAATGGCCAGAAGGTCAACATCGCCTCCTATCGCTGCAAGATCGGCGACGTGATCGAGGTTCGTGAGCGGTCGCGCAATATGGCTCTGGTTCTGGAAGCTATCCAGTCGAGCGAGCGTGAGTTCACCGACTATGTCGAAGTCGACGCCAAGGGCCTGTCGGCCAAGTTCATCCGCGTGCCGGAACTGTCCGAAGTTCCTTATCCGGTGAAGATGGAACCGAACCTGGTTATCGAATATTATTCGTCCTGATCCTCAACCGATCAGACACAGAAAAGGCCCCGGGAAACCGGGGCCTTTTTTGTGGATTAAAACCGAAAACAAAAAGGGTTTAACCGTTGTTATCGGCCTGTTTTTGAATGGCCATACGGCTCGCAGAGCTCAGCACAGGTAGGCTTGGCTCGAGTAGGGCCATACGACTACCACCGAGGCTGACAGCCTCTTGAGCGGCGGCGACAATCTGCCTAGCAATTTTAGCTGCATCTTCGGCCGTCATCGCGTCCGGGTTCATGGAGGACAACATTTGCGTAAGGGCTTGCTTACCCTCTTTGACGCGGGCATTGGCCTGCGCTAGGGCAACACTTTTTGGATCTGTCGCTACGGCAGCCGTTAATGGACTCGCGTTTGGGGACGGAGTCGGTATCTTCGAAGCTGCAGGTCCAGCACCCGCGTCCAGATTTGCGGGTGTCAGGATCGTACCGCTTCTTGCGGGTACATCACTGATCATAAGAGCCTCCTGCTCTAGTTAGTGGTGTTCTAGACCACAGACTCTAAATAATTCATTAAGCGGCTGTGGACAACTTTTTTTTACGTCCCAAGAGGTCGCGCCTGTCGGCAGCATGTCAATGAAGATCCGTTTAGTCTTTAGAGCAGGCCTAATCTTCCAAAACGCCGTGCTGAGCCAGAAAGGCCTTTAACTCGCCGGATTGAAACATTTCCCGGACAATATCAGAGCCGCCAACGAACTCGCCTTTGACGTAGAGCTGGGGAATGGTTGGCCAGTCACTAAAGGTCTTGATGCCATTACGAAGGTCATCATCTTGAAGGACATCGACGCCCACAAACTCCACGCCAAGATGGTCCAAGATCTGGACCGTTACAGCAGAGAAGCCACAGCGCGGCTGATCGGGCACGCCCTTCATGAACAGAACCACAGCATGGTCTGCAATGGTCTTGGCAATGAATTGGTCGGCGGAGGTAGGCGCAGCAGAGTCGGTCATGGTCGTGCCTCGAACAGATGTGACTACAGAGCTAGGTAACCCCATGGCCGGGGTCAAGCTCAAGCCGTAAAAAGAGCCTTAAGAACCGGTGACGGGCACCGATGTTTCAAGGGCTAGGGCGTGAAGTTCGCCGCCCATCTTGCCCTTGAGGGCTGCGTAGACCAGTTGGTGCTGGCGCACACGCGGCAAGCCTGCAAAGGCCGTCGACACGATGCGGGCCCTATAGTGGTCGCCGTCCCCAGCAAGATCTTGAATCTCGATCTCAGCCTCTGGAAAGGCATCGCGCAGATCCATCTCTAGCGCCTTTGCAGACATAGGCATGGGCAATCCTTACCTCTAAGCGGGAGCATCCATAAAGCGCGGCATCCAACCCTCATGCGCCGCGCTCAGATCGTCGAGGTCGAGGGCAAACAGCAAGCCGCCGCGACCCTGCACAGCCAACTCACATCCACCGGCCTGGCCGATGACCTCGTAGGGCACGCCAGCCGCCTCTGCGGCACTATCCAGATGGTCAAGATTGATCTGGTCCAGCGCAATCAGATAGCGCGCCTGATCCTCGCCCAGCAAGGCGGCATGGTCTGGCAAGTCGCCTGACAGGGTCAGCATGGCACCGACCTTAGAGGCCATTGCCATCTCGGCTGCGGCGATCAGCAGGCCACCGTCCGATAGGTCATGCACAACACTGGTATAGCCGTCCAGAATGAGACTGCGGACCAATTGGCCATTGCGCAGTTCGATGGCCAGATCCACCGGCGGCGGCGCGCCCTCTTCCCGGCCCAAGACGTCTCGCAGATAGATCGACGATCCCAGTTCCCCCGTCGAGGCTCCGACCAGCACCAGCACCTGACCGGCCTTGAGCCCGCCATAGCCTGCGCGGCGGTCATAGTCCTGAAGCAGGCCTACCGCGCCCACGGTCGGGGTCGGCGGAATGGCTGCGCCGTTGGTCTCGTTATAGAGCGACACATTGCCGGACACGACGGGGAAGGTCAGGACGGCGCAGGCCTCGGCCATACCGTCAATGGCCCGAACGATCTGGCCCATGATCTCGGGGCGCTCGGGATTGCCGAAATTAAGGTTGTCGGTGATGGCGATCGGCTCAGCCCCTACCGAGATCAGATTGCGCCAAGCCTCGGCCACAGCCTGCTTGCCGCCCTCATAGGGATCGGCTTGCACATAGCGCGGCGTGCAGTCGCTGGTCATGGCCAGAGCCTTACGTGTCCCGTGAACCCGAACCATGCCTGCATCCGCCGCCGTAGCGCTGTCGGCCAAGGTGTCGGCCATCACGTGCCGGTCATATTGCTCCCAGAGCCACCGCTTCGAGGCCATATCAGGGGTCGATAGCAAGTCCAGAACCGTCTTTGCCCAATCAGCAGGCGCAGGAACGGCCTCAGCCTCAATGCGGGGGCTCAAGTCAGGCTGCACCCAGGGCCGATCATAGAGCGGTGCGTCATCTGACAGGGGGGCCAGCGGCAGGTCACAGACCGTCTCCCCCTTGTGGGTCAGGACGATCCGGCCCGTATCGGTAGTCCAGCCAATGACCGCGGCGTCCAGACCCCACTTTTCAAAGACCCGGTAAGCATCAGGCTCGCGGCCGGGCTTCAGGATGGCCAACATCCGCTCTTGGCTCTCCGACAGCATCATCTCATAGGCGCTCATGCCCGTTTCGCGCTGCGGCACGGCGTCGAGGTCAAGCGCAATACCGAGCCCGCCCTTACCGGCCATTTCGACCGAAGACGAGGTTAGGCCAGCGGCACCCATATCTTGGATTGCGGCAACAGCCCCACAGGCCATCAGTTCCAGCGTCGCCTCAATCAGCAGCTTTTCGGCGAAAGGATCGCCGACCTGAACGGTGGGGCGCTTCTCGTCGGAATCCTCATCGAACTCGGCCGAGGCCATGGTCGCGCCATGGATGCCATCGCGGCCCGTCTTGGACCCGAAATAGACGACGGGAAGGCCGGGAGCCGGAGCCGCCGACAGGAAGATCTTATCGGCGTCGGCAAGGCCAACGCACATGGCATTGACCAAGATATTGCCATTATAGCCCGCGTGAAACTGGGTTTCGCCGCCAACGGTGGGAACACCAACGCAGTTGCCATAGCCGCCAATGCCGCTGACCACGCCCGACACCAGACGGCGGGTCTTGGGGTGGGAAGGCTCACCAAAGCGCAAGGCATTGAGCAGGGCGATGGGACGCGCCCCCATCGTAAAGACGTCGCGCATGATGCCGCCCACACCCGTCGCCGCCCCCTGATAGGGCTCGATATAGGAGGGGTGGTTGTGCGACTCCATCTTGAAGACGGCGGCCTGACCATCGCCAATATCGATCACACCGGCATTTTCGCCCGGGCCGATAAGAACGCGCGGGCCGGTGACCGGGAACTTGCGCAGGTGACGACGTGAGGATTTGTAGGAGCAGTGCTCGCTCCACATGACGCTGAACACACCCAGTTCAACCAGATTGGGCTCGCGCTCAAGCCGCTTGAGCACCAGGTCATATTCTTCCGGCTTTAGCCCGAACTCGCGGGCATATTCAGCCATGGACTTGCCCGTGGCTGCGCTGGAACTGGAGGCCGCCTTGGCAGCCGACGAGTCGGGGGTCGGGGTCTTGCTCATGGTTGGGTCTCTTAGCGCTGTTCGCGTCTCTGGGCGATAGGCAGGACATCATTCAGGCGAATTTGGCGTGCAAATTCGACCCATCAGACCGGGCGCTGCTCTGGGTGAGCGGTCTACACACTTGCCCTTTCAGGCGATTCAGCCCCGTTATGCCCCGATTGACCCCTGTCGAAGCGGGCTGAAGAGACCATCATGAACCAGCGCCAGATCATCACGCTCCTTTTGTCCGCTAGCGTTCTGTCGGGATGTGCCGGGTTAAAGGGCCGCACACCGGAATATCCTATTGTCATTGATGCCAGCGCGCCCCCGAGCGCACCCGCCAGCAGCGCGATCAGCGCCCCTGTTCAACTGGCTCCCGTCACCCCCGCCGCCAAGCCCATAACGGAAGCCAAGGTCGCGCCCGTGGCGGAGCCAACGATGCAACGCACCCCGATTGTGACTGAAGAGGCCCCTGAAAGGGCAACCCCTGCAGCGGTGACCCCCGTCTCGGTCGCCCCCATCGCAACCTCTCAGGCCAAGCCGATTGCAAGCACAGTCCCCAGCCTGCTCGACGCGGCCTTTACCGAAGGCCTGACTAGCTGCAGCACCATTGCCAACCGCCCACCCGTCACGCTGCTGCCCGAGGATCGCGTCATTGCCGAAAGCGGCGGGGCCTTGAGGCTTGGGTCCTCCTTGCGGGTCGGCGCCGGGCTGTTTGATGACCAGGCAACATCCGCCGTCGGGCCCGTATCCTATCGGTACGTGGCCTCGTATCGCGGTCTATCGGCAGACCTGGTTCAGGTCACAGAAGGCGGCGTGATCAGCTATATTTTGCTCAATCGGCACACGGGCGCTCAGGCCCGCCTCTCGGACATTCCAACGCCCTCGCCCACTGGCCGCTATTTTGCAGCGGCCGTCGTCAAACGCTTTGATTTTACCGGGATCGAGATCATCGAACAGGTCGATGGCGCTTGGGCCAAAAGCGTCAAGGTTAGCGACGCTCCCGCGCCTTGCGATCTGCACTGGCTGACGGGCGATAGCCTCTCGGTTCGGGTGTGGAACACCGGCGCAAGGCGCGATGCGGTGGTCCAGTCCAGCAATCAGGTCTGGACCACGACGATCCGCTAAGGCCCTTTAGAGACGGGCGGCGTGGAAGGCCACGTGGTCGTCTATGAAGCTGGCCATAAAGAAGTAGGAATGGTCATAGCCGGGCTGACGGCGCACCGTGACCTTCACGCCTGCTTCAGCCGCTGCCGCCTCTAGACGTTCGGGGCGAAGCTGGTTTTCGAGGAAATTGTCGGCCAGACCCTGATCTACCAGAATCTCGTCAAACCCCTTGCCCGCACCCGCCGCGATCAGACAGCAGGCGTCGTGGGCCGTCCAAAGGCTCTCATTGGTGCCGAGATAGGCCGTAAAGGCCTTGCGGCCCCAGTCACAGGTGGTCGGCGAGACGATGGGTGCGAAGGCCGAAACGCTCTTGAACAGGTCCTGATGCTTCAGCGCCAAGGTCAGGGCACCATGTCCGCCCATCGAGTGGCCGCTCACTCCGCGCCGCGCCGGGTCGGTCGGGAAATTGGCATCAACCGCCGCCAAGAGGTCGCGCGTGATGTAGCTTTCCATCTGGAAATGAGGAGCCCAAGGTTCCTGCGTGGCATTGATATAGAACCCAGCCCCTTGGCCCAGATCATAGGCCGCATCATCAGCCACGCCCTCGCCGCGCGGGCTGGTGTCGGGGGCCACCACGATCATCTTGTGGGCGCTGGCCGCGCGATAGGCCCCGGCCTTGGCGGTAAAGTTTTCTTCGGTACAGGTCAGGCCCGACAGCCAGATCAGGCTAGGAAATGGTCCCTCCCCTTCGGGCACAAAGATCGAAAACCGCATGGGCGTGCTCGTCGCCGCCGAGGCGTGACGCACATAGGTCAAGGTGCCGCCATGGACCCGGTGGCGGCCCAGAATTTCGATCTCACTCATCGTCTTTTCCTTGCTTGGGATTGGCGCGCTGCGCCTTGTCTTCAAAGGCTTTGGCCCGCGCCATACGCGCCAAGACCTGTCCGCGTCCGCGCGTTAAGGCCGTGACCACACCGCGAAGGGTGCGAACCTCCTGCACCGACAGCCGCGACCTTGCATAGATGGCGCGCAGGTTGCGGATCATCGAGGGGCGCTTTTCGGGCGGAAAGAAGAAGCCGGATGTATCGAGCTCCTTTTCCAGATGGTCGTAAAAGCCCTGAACCTCAGCCAGATCGGCGGGCGGTGAGACCTCGTCAAAGGCAGCAGGCGGGCGATCATCCAGCGCCATACGCCACTCATAGGCATTCAAGGCCACGGCCTGGGCCAGGTTGAGCGAATGGAACTTCGGATCGATAGGAATGGTGACGATGGCTTGGCAAAGGGCAATATCGAGGGTCTCGAGTCCCGCCCGCTCGCCGCCAAACAACATGCCGACCGCTTGGCCTTGGGTTGATGCGCCAAAGAGCTCCGTCGCCGCCTGGCGAGGCGTAATGACCGGCAGCCGCGCCTCGCGGGGGCGTGCGGTCGTGGCGTAGACCAACGACAGGTCCGCCACGGCATCTTCGAGGCGATCAAAGACCTTGGCATTGTCGAGCGGCCAATCGGCACCGGACGCACTCGCCCAAGCGCGCTCCTGCGGCCAGCCATCGCGAGGCCTCACGAGGCGCAGGTCATAGAGGCCGAAATTGGCCATGACGCGCGCCACTGCGCCGATATTCTCGGCCAGTTGCGGCGCGTTCAGGATCACACAGGGTGGGGTCAATTGGGTCACGCCCCGCGATAGCCGACGACGCCATTTTAAGCAAATGCCCTAGAGTCATAGTAAAGGCGTTCAGTCGCCGTTGCTCATCAACAGTTGGCAGTCTATACGCCTTGCGTCGCGAGCGGTCCGGCCCTGTGTGCCGTGCCGTTGAGAATCGCGCCCCGTTCATTGGGAGAGCCAAACCATGGCCAAGATTAAAGTTGCCAACCCTGTCGTCGACCTCGACGGCGATGAAATGACCCGCATCATTTGGAAGCTGATCAAGGACAAGTTGATCCTGCCCTTCCTGGATCTGG
>JBEGNZ010000048.1:0-15059 GCA_041182245.1 Pseudomonadota bacterium
ACACACGCAAGGGAGCGATCCGCATCGGCTGATGTCCTGCGGCGGATCGCCTAGGAACGAAGACTATGGCGGACGATACCGGGCGGCTGAATCAACTTCTTGAGCAGACCTCCTTCCTCTACGGCGGAAATAGCGCGTTCGTAGAGGCGCTCTATGCGCGGTGGGCGAAAGACCCTGCCTCGGTAGAGCCGTCATGGCAGGTGTTCTTCGCGGGCCTGCATGAGCCAACCGATGATGCGGTCGACGCGGTGCGCAAGCCCGATTGGGTTGGCGGCCAGACCCCTCAGGCCCGTCCAGACTGGCTATCAGCCCTCGATGGCCAGTGGCCAGCGGTCGAGGCCAAGATCGCTCAAAAGATTACTGATAAGGCTCCGGCGGCAACGCCCGAGGCGGTTCGCGCCGCGACACTCGACAGCCTGCGCGCCATTATGATGATCCGCGCCTATCGGATGCGCGGCCATTTGGCGGCCAATCTCGATCCCTTGGGTCTCAACGAAAAGCCTGACACGACCGAGCTCGATCCAGCCAGCTACGGGTTTTCTGAGGCGGATTATGATCGCCCGATCTTCCTAGATTATGTTCTTGGTCTCGAGACCAGCACGGTGCGTGAGATCGTCTCGATCCTGCGCCGCACCTACTGCGGCAATGTCGGCGTGCAATATATGCACATCTCCGATCCGGTCGAAAAACAGTGGCTGCAGGAGCGGATTGAAGGCAAGGACAAGGAAATCACCTTCACGCCTCAGGGCAAGGTGGCGATCCTCAAGAAGCTGATCGAGGCCGAGGGCTTTGAGCGCTTCCTACATAAGCGTTTCCCGGGCACCAAGCGTTTTGGTCTGGATGGCGGTGAGGCTACGGTCCCTGCGCTCGAACAGATCATCAAGCGCGGCGGAGCTTTGGGCGTCGACGATATTGTTATTGGTATGCCGCACCGTGGCCGTTTGAACGTGCTGGCCGCTGTGATGGGCAAGCCCTATCGCGTCATCTTCCATGAGTTCCAAGGCGGCTCGTCTGTGCCCTCCGATATCGGTGGCTCGGGCGATGTGAAATATCATATGGGGGCCTCGTCGGACCGCAGCTTCGACGACAACAATGTCCACCTCTCTTTGACCGCCAACCCGTCTCACTTGGAAATTGTCAATCCGGTGGTGCTCGGTAAGGCCCGCGCCAAGCAGGCGGAGAAGCTCCGGCAAAATCCAGAAGGCGGGCGCAGTCACGTGTTGCCCCTCCTGCTCCATGGTGATGCGGCCTTTGCCGGTCAGGGCGTGGTGGCCGAATGTTTCGCCCTGATGGGGCTGAAGGGCTATCGCACCGGCGGGACCATCCACTTCATCGTCAATAATCAGATCGGCTTTACCACCAGCCCTCGTTTCTCACGTTCGTCCCCCTATCCGTCGGACGTGGCCCTGATGGTCGAGGCTCCGATCCTGCACGCCAATGGGGATGACCCAGAGGCTGTGGTGTTCGCCGCCAAGGTCGCCACCGAATATCGTCAGAAGTTCGGTAAGGATGTGGTCATCGATATGTTCTGTTATCGCCGGTTCGGCCATAATGAGGGCGACGATCCGACCATGACCCAGCCCCTGATGTACGCCAAGATCAAGGGCCACCCCTCGACCCGAGAGATCTATAGCCAGCGCCTGATCGAGCAAGGCGTGGTTACGGCCGCTGAGGTTGACGGTTGGTTGGCTGGTTTTGAGTCCTTCCTCGATGCCGAATTCGAGGCCGGTAAGGTCTATAAGGCTGACAAGGCCGACTGGTTGGACGGCGCCTGGAGTGGCCTTGGTCGCCCCGACGGCGATGATCGCAAGTTCGACACGGCCGTCCCCTTGCAAAAGCTCAAGGATATTGGCTCTCGCCTGACCACAGTTCCCAACCACATTGATGTGCACAAGACCGTCAAGCGCGTGGTC
The DNA here is from genome assembly GCA_041182245.1 of Pseudomonadota bacterium. Lineage (GTDB taxonomy): Bacteria > Pseudomonadota > Alphaproteobacteria > Caulobacterales > Caulobacteraceae > CAISGS01. The sequence goes on from JBEGNZ010000048.1 coordinate 1,914, forward strand.
GAGGGGCGCCGCACCGCCATTGAAACAGGCGAGGGTCTGGACTGGTCAACGGGCGAGCATCTGGCCTTTGCCACCCTGCTGGATGAGGGCTTCCCCGTGCGTCTGTCCGGTCAGGACAGTGTGCGCGGCACCTTCGTCCAACGCCACTCGGACCTGATCGATCAGACGACCGAAGAGCACTATACGCCGCTGAACAATATCCGCCCCGGTCAGGCCCATTATGAGGTCATCGACTCGCTGCTCTCGGAAGAGGCGGTGTTGGGCTTTGAATATGGTTTCAGTCTGGCCGACCCTAACACCTTGGTGATGTGGGAAGCGCAGTTTGGTGACTTTGCCAACGGCGCTCAGGTGGTTGTTGACCAGTTCATCAGCTCGGGCGAGCGCAAATGGCTGCGGATGAGCGGTCTGGTGATGCTCCTGCCCCATGGCTATGAGGGTCAGGGTCCAGAACATTCCTCGGCCCGGCTTGAGCGCTATCTGCAAAGCTGCGCTGAAGACAATATGCAGGTGGTCAATGTCTCGACCCCGGCCAACTATTTCCACGTCCTGCGTCGCCAGATGCACAGGCCGTTCCGTAAGCCCCTGGTGGTGATGACGCCCAAGTCCTTGCTGCGTCACAAGAAAGCCGTGTCCAAGCTGACGGAATTGGCTGAGGGCTCGTCCTTCCACCGCGTTCTTTGGGATGATGCTGAGATCAATCCGGCCCTGACCTCGACCAAACTGAAGTCGGATGATCAGATCCGCCGCGTGATCATGTGCTCGGGCAAGGTCTATTATGACCTGCTGGAAGATCGCGAAAAGCGCGGCATTGACGATGTCTATCTGCTGCGTCTGGAACAGTTCTATCCTTGGCCCGTTAAGTCTGTGACCAAGGAGCTTTCGCGTTTCAAGAATGCGGAACTGGTCTGGTGTCAGGAAGAGCCAAAGAACATGGGGGCATGGACCTTCGTGGATCCTTGGATCGAGCTGACCTTGGCCAAGATGAAGATCAAGGCCAAGCGCGCCCGCTATGTCGGACGTCCGGCCTCTGCCTCCACGGCGGCGGGCCTGATGAGCCGTCACGTGAAAGAACTTGAAACCTTCCTCGGTGAGGCCTTCGCCTAAGGCAAGCCCGCCCTTGGGACGCGATCGCGTCCTGCCGTTTTGACTGGAGAAGATAGACCGATGGCCGACATCATGACCCCCGCCCTTGGCGAGTCCGTTGCCGAAGCGACCGTGGCCCGCTGGACCAAAAAGGTTGGTGATGCGGTCAAGCGTGATGAGATGCTGATCGAGCTGGAAACCGATAAGGTCAGCCTCGAGGTCGTCTCGCCGGCTGACGGTGTCTTGAGCGAGATCGTGGCCGGTGAGGGTGATACGGTCCTTCCGGGCGCTCTGCTCGGCCGGGTGACTGCCGGCGCGGCGACAAGCCCCTCGGCCCCTGCTCCTGCTCCGGTCGCAGCCCCCGCTCCAGTGCCAGCGCCAGCGCCTACCCCCGTGGCCGCTGCGGCTCCTATTGCCCCATCGGTCCGCCGCATTGCCGCTGAGACCGGTCTCGACACCAGCACCGTTGCGGGTTCTGGCAAGGATGGCCGGGTGACCAAGGGCGACGCTCTGGCGGCCCTCGAAGCCCGCGCCGCTGCCCCAGCCGTCGCTGCGGCACCGTCCGCGCCGCGCCCCGTTCATGAGCGTGAAGATCGGGTCAAGATGACCCGCCTGCGCCAGACCATCGCTCGGCGCCTCAAGGAAGCCCAGAACACGGCGGCCATGCTGACGACCTTTAACGAGGTCGATATGAGCGCGGTCATGGCCCTGCGTAACCAGTATAAGGACGTATTCGAAAAGCGTCACGGCGTGAAGCTCGGCTTCATGTCCTTCTTTGTGAAGGCCTGCGTCGAGGCGCTCAAGGATGTGCCCGACGTTAATGCTGAGATCGACGGCACCGACCTGATCTATAAGAACCATTATGACATTGGCGTTGCCGTCGGCACCGATAAGGGTCTGGTTGTTCCCGTGGTGCGCGATGCCGAGGCGCTCAGCTTAGCCGGTATCGAAAAGGCCATTGGCGCTCTGGGCAAGAAGGCCCGCGAAGGCCAACTGTCGATCGACGACATGCAGGGCGGTACCTTTACCATCTCGAACGGCGGTGTTTATGGCTCGCTGATGTCGACCCCGATCCTCAATGCGCCCCAGTCGGGCATCTTGGGTATGCACAAGATTCAGGACCGTCCGATGGTGGTCGGGGGTCAGATCGTCGTGCGTCCGATGATGTATCTGGCCCTCAGCTATGACCACCGCGTGGTCGATGGCCAAGGGGCCGTGACCTTCCTGGTCAAGGTGAAGGACTATATCGAAGATCCTCAGCGCCTGCTGCTCGACCTCTAAAAAGTGGGCCGGGGACCCCGGCTCTAACCGCCTCTTTTTCTTGACCATTCAACGACCCAAAGCGGATTTCAGCTCATGGCCCAGTACGACGTCGTCATCATCGGGGGCGGCCCCGGCGGCTACAATGCGGCGATCCGCGCTGGTCAGCTTGGCCTCAAGGTCGCCTGTATCGAGGGGCGTGGCACCCTTGGCGGCACCTGCCTGAATGTCGGCTGCATCCCCTCCAAGGCGATGCTGCATGCTTCAGAGCTCTATGAACTGGCGAACAAGGATTTCGCCAAGATGGGCATTGAGGGCAAGGTCACGGTCAATCTGCCGGTCATGCTGCAACAGAAGGCCGATTCTGTTCTGGCGCTGACCAAGGGCATCGAGTTCCTGCTCAAGAAGAACAAGGTCGACTATATCAAGGGCTGGGGCCGCATTGCCGGTCCAGGCAAGGTCGCGGTTAAGGCCGAGGACGGCACCGAGACGGTTCTCGACACCCTCAATATCATCATCGCCACGGGCTCAGAGCCGACCCCCCTGCCGGGCGTCGATGTCGATCAAAAGCGGATCATCGATTCGACCGGCGCTCTGGTCATTCCGGAAATCCCCAAGTCGATGGTCGTGATTGGCGCAGGCATTATCGGGCTGGAGCTCGGCTCGGTCTGGCGCCGCCTTGGCGCTGAGGTCACGGTCGTAGAATATCTCGACCGCATCACGCCGGGCATGGACGCCGAAACCGCCAAGACCTTCCAGCGCATCCTGACCAAGCAGGGCGTCAAGTTCAAGCTGGGGACCAAGGTGACCGCAGCCAAGGCCTCAAAGACGGGCGTAGCCCTGACGGTTGAGCCCTCGGCAGGCGGCGCGGCCGAGACGCTGAATGCCGACTATGTTCTGGTGGCCATTGGCCGTCGTCCCTTTACCAATGGTCTGGGCCTCGAGACGGTCGGGATCGTGCCGGACAAGCGCGGCTTCATCGCCAATGACCATTTCAAGACCTCGGCCCCGGGTGTCTGGGTCGTGGGTGACGCCACCTATGGCCCCATGCTGGCCCACAAGGCCGAGGATGATGGCGTGGCCTGCGTCGAGCTGATCGCGGGCAAGGCCGGACATGTGAACTATGATCTGGTCCCCAGCGTCGTCTATACCTTCCCGGAAGTGGCCTGGGTCGGCAAGAATGAGGAAGAGCTGAAGGCCGCAGGCATCACCTACAAGTCCGGCAAATTCCCCTTCACCGCCAATAGCCGCGCCAAGGTCAACCACGAGGGCGAAGGCTTTGTGAAGGTGCTGGCCGATGCCACCACCGACCAGATCCTCGGCGTCCATATGATTGGTCCGCAGGTCGGCGAGATGATCGGCGAATATTGCGTGGCCATGGAGTTCTCGGCCTCGTCCGAAGATGTGGCCCGCACCAGCCATCCCCACCCGACCCGCTCCGAAGCCCTGCGCCAAGCGGCCATGGGCGTCGAGGGCTGGACCATGCAGGCTTAAACCACGTTGGGTATTGTTTACATCCTGACAAATCCGGCGATGCCTGATCTCGTGAAGATCGGCAGGACTGATGGCCCCTTGGTTGACCGCGTTCGCCAATTGAGCGCTGTGCCGGGCGTCCCTCTGCCATTTGAGGTGTTTTTTGCTGCTGACGTCGGAAATTCAATCGGCTGGGAAAGGGCTCTGCATGAGGCTTTTGACGATCGTCGATTGAACGCAAGGCGCGAGTTTTTCAGGCTTTCGCCGGATAAACCAGCGGCCATTCTCAAAATGCTGCAGGCAGTGAATGTCACGCCAGTATTTGATATTGTGGATTCGCCTGAAGAGCAGGAGGCGCTTGATCGTGAGCGCCAGCGTGCGTCTCGGTTCAACTTCTCTCAGGTCGGCATCAATCCGGGCGCTCAGCTTCATTCCGTATTTGATGATGATGTCACCGCTTTGGTGCTGGATGACACAGGGGTCGAGTTTGAAGGTGCACGTCATTCATTGACCAGCGCAGCGCTCTTGGTGGCGCACCGCAATGGTTACACTTGGAAAACGATCCGAGGCCCGGGATTCTGGAAATATGAGGGTAAGACCCTCGTCGAAATCAAAGATGAGTATCTGACCGGAACAGATTGATCATTCCAATTACGCATGGGGGTGCGCCTTTTCGTAGGCGGCCATCAGGCCTGCGGCATCCACATCCGTATAGCGCTGGGTGGTCGATAGAGAGGCGTGGCCGAGCAGGTCTTGGATGGCGCGAAGGTCTGCCCCGGCCCCCAACAGATGGGTGGCAAAGGAGTGGCGAAGGGCGTGGGGCGTGGCGCTATCGGGCAGGCCCAAACGGCCGCGCAAATTTTGCATTAGGGCCTGAGCATGGCGCGGACTATAGGCCCCGCCGCGTTTGGCCCGGAACAGGGCGCCTTCGGGAGTCAGCTTGAACGGCACCTCGGCCAGATAGACCTCGACCGCCTCAGTGACCGCGGGCAGGACCGGCACGATCCGGGTCTTGCCGCCCTTGCCGGTGATGCGTACCGAGCCTTGCAAAGGCGCATCGGCGAAGGTCAGGGACAAAGCCTCGGAAATGCGCAGACCGCAGCCATAGAGCAGGGTCAGCACGGCGCAGTCACGCGCTACCTCCCAAGGTTCGCGCTCCAGATCGCTGGCGGCCTCCTCGATCAGACCAAAGGCCTGATCCTCACTGACGGGACGCGGAACGCCGGGTTTAACCTTGGGTCCCCGGACCAGTGCCATGGCGGCATTGGGCATGCCCATCCGCCGATCGAGCCAGCGATGGAATGAGCGGATGGCTGACAAGGCTTGGGATAGTGAGCGCGGCGAGAGGGGCCGTTCGCACTGGACGCGGCTCGACAGATAGGACCGCACCTCGGCGGCGGTGACCCCGCCCAGATCGGCAAAGCGCAGGGGCTCGCCGCGATGGGTCTCGATAAAATAGAGATAGGGCCCGACACAGTCGCCATAGGCTCGAAGGGTGCGCGGTGAGGAGCGACGCTCATGGTCCATATAGGTCAGCCAAGCGCGCAACCCGTCTTGGGCGGTGCTAAGGCCGCTTGGCGGGTCTAGAGCACCGGCCATCGTTCTGCCGTCCGTTCCACCACTCGCGCTAAGAAGGCGACCAGTTCAGCGCCCATATCGGGGGTGAAGCCCTCCGAATCGGACGAACCAAAGGCTAAAACCCCTTGCCGCGCCGGGTTCCACAGAACGATGCGTACCAGCGCGACGCTTTGGATGCGGTCGGCATCCTCTGCAAACAGCACATCAGCGAGCCTTGGCTCACCGAGCCGCGACTGGCCTTCATGGCCCAGAACCGAATCGACGGTCCCTGGGCCGAGCGCGCGCCAACCGGCAGGCGTCCGTTCAGGGCCCTCAAGGCCAATAACCCCGCTGGACAGGCCAAAGCGCAGTTGGGCCGCATCATTGAGCCGCCGCGCCAGATCCGAATGGTTGCGCGCTTCGAGCAGGTCGCAGACGGCGGCATAGGACTGGGCCTGAGCGGCAAAGTTGGCCTCGGCCGTGTCTTCCAGTTCCTTGCGCGCACTTGATTCGCGGGACTTGGCAGCGCTGAGGCGCGCCAATGCGGCGGGACCAAATTCCACGACATTAGCCGCATTGATCCGAAGACCAAGCTCTTGCAACAGGGCCTCGTCCTCCCGGATCAGGCTGGGATGTTGGACGAGAAAATCCCGCACCTGACGCCAGTCGGCGTCTCGGTCCATGTCGCTCTGGGAGGGCGGTTGATCGCTCACGGCCTGACCGTTCCTAAAGGATCGACTGGCCGGTCTTGGCCCAGTCGGCGTTGAACTGTTCGAGGCCCCTATCGGTCAGGGGATGCTTATAGAGCTCCGAGAACACGGACGGAGGGATGGTCGCGCAGTCGGCACCGGCCAAGGCGGCGGCTCGGACATGGGCGGCATTGCGCACCGAGGCCGCCAAGATCGCCGTGCTGAAATCATAATTGTCATAGATGGTGCGAATGTCGTGGATCAGCTCCATGCCATCGGCACCATGATCATCGAGCCGTCCAATGAAGGGCGAGACAAAGGCCGCGCCAGCCTTGGCGGCCATCAGGGCTTGAGCGGCAGAGAAGCACAGGGTGACATTGACCATGATCCCTTCAATGGCTAGAGCCCGGGTCAGCATCAGGCCCTCGCGGGTGAGAGGTGCCTTGACCACGACATTGTCAGCAATGGCGGCGAGCTTGCGGCCCTCGGCAATCATCGATTCCAGATCCGGCGCGACCACTTCGGCGCTCACTGGGCCCTCGACGAGCGCGCAAATCTCAGCAATGACCTCCAGCATGGGACGTCCAGACTTGGCAATCAGGGTGGGATTGGTGGTAACCCCATCCACAAGGCCGGTTTGCGCCAGATCCTTCAGGACCGCCGTGTCTGTGGTATCGAGAAAGAGCTGCATGTTCGAGGGTCCTATGTCCGTTGCGTTGACGCTTTTAACCTGCTTCGCGGCCGTCGGCCATGGCTGCCCACGATCATGAGCCGTATCGCTGAAATTCTCTTGCCCCTGCCTGTGCCGGAGGCCTTCGACTATGCCGAGCCTGAGGGCATGGACCTGTCACCCGGCGCACTGGTGAACGTGCCGCTGGGTAGCCGGACCGTGACGGGTGTGGTCGCGGCGCTGCGGGATGGACAGGGCGGTAACCGGCCCCTCAAGCCGGTCTTAGAGCATCTGACCGGGCAGGCCTTGCCGCCCACCACCTTGGCCTTCGTGCTCTGGGCCGCGCGCTATAGTGTTGATGTGCCGGGTGCGGCCCTATCAATTGCTTTGCGGGGGGCAAGGGCGCCTAGGCCACGGCAAGAACGGCGGCTTCAGGCTTCTGGCGCAGTTCCGGTACGAACCACCCCGGCCCGAAGCCGGGTTCTGGCCGCAGCTCAAGAGCCCATTTCGGGCCCCGATCTGGCCATCGCCGCGCAGGTCTCAGCCGGTGTGATCAAGGGTCTGGTCGAGGATGGAGCGCTTAATGTCATCCTCACCGACCCTGACCCCGGCTTTGGGGTTCCAGATCTGACCTTGACGGGGGCCTCGTTAAATCCGAGCCAAGCCGCATCGGCCAATGTTCTGACCGGTCTGGTCGAGACGGGCGGATTCTCGGCCGTACTGCTGGATGGGGTGACCGGTTCGGGGAAGACCGAAGTCTATCTGGAGGCGGCTGCGGCGGCGCTGGCCCAGGATCCCACGGCGCAGGTTCTGGTCCTCCTGCCGGAAATTGCTCTGACCCAAGCGGTGATCTCACGCTTCGAACAGCGGTTCGGTGCGCGCCCCGGAGAGTGGCATTCAGCCATCGCCTTGCCGCGCCGACGTCAGCTTTGGGAAGCGGTCGCCGATGGGACCTGCCGCATCGTGGTTGGCGCGCGTTCGGCCCTGTTCTTACCCTTTAGCAATCTCAAACTGATCATTGTCGATGAGGAGCATGACGGCTCCTATAAGCAAGAAGAGGGCTTCATCTATCAGGCCCGCGATCTGGCCGTAGTGCGGGCCAAGCTGGAAAATGCGCTTGTGGTTTTGGCCTCGGCCACACCCTCGATGGAGACCCTGTGGAACGCCGAATCAGGCCGCTATCGCTGGCTGAAGCTATCGGCGCGGCACGGGGCGGCGGTCTTGCCAGACATTGATCTGATCGATCTGCGGTCCACGGCGCTGGAGGCGGGAAGGTGGCTGTCCTCGCCGTTGGTTCAGGCCATGGCCGAGACCTATGGCCGAGGTGAGCAGTCCTTGCTGTTCCTCAACCGCCGAGGCTATGCACCGCTGGTGCTTTGTAAGGCGTGCGGCGAGCGGATGACCGCACCCGATACCGAATCTTGGCTGGTCGAGCACCGCTATACGGGGCGGCTGATCTGCCATCTGACCGGCTTCTCGATGCCCAAGCCCAAGACCTGTCCCCATTGCGGTGCGGCTGACAGCCTCGTCTCCATCGGTCCGGGCGTCGAACGGGTCGAGGAAGAGGTCAAGGAACGGTTCCCTGAGGCGCGGGTTGAGGTCTTCTCCTCCGATACGGTCCATAGCGCTGAGGCGGCGCGCGAACTGGTCGCGCGCATGACGGCGGGTGAGATCGATATTCTTGTTGCGACCCAGGCTGCGGCCAAGGGTCACAACTTTCCGAACTTGACGCTGGTTGGGGTGGTCGATGCCGATCTGGGCCTCAGGGGCGGGGATTTGCGGGCAGCGGAACGGACCTTCCAGCTACTGGTTCAGGCCAGTGGACGAGCAGGGCGCCATGAGAGAGCGGGCCGCGCCCTTCTCCAGACCTATTTGCCCGAACATGAGGTCATGCAGGCGCTCAAGGCCCAGGACCGTGACGGGTTCATGGCGGCGGAAATGGCCGAGCGGGAACTGGCGAAGCTGCCACCCTTTGGCCGGTTGGCGGCGGTGATTGCGTCTGGTGCCGATATTCCTGCGCTTGAGGCCTATGTGCAGGCCCTTGCGGCTGCCGTGCCCAATGCGGAGGGGGTAGAGGTGTTCGGTCCGGCAGATGCGCCGCAGGCTCTGGTGCGAGGTCGTCGGCGCAAACGATTCCTCGTTCGCGCCGACCGTTCCGTCGATCTGCAGGGCTTTCTGTCCGCTTGGCGAGCAAGGGCCAAGGTTCCCAATTCGGTCCGCGTGGTCTTTGACGTCGACCCCTACAGTTTCCTGTAGGGGCCAGGTCTTAAAGGCCGAAGGCGGGGCTAGTGCTCCGCTTTGGCCTTCTTCTTCGCCTCCGCACTTCGCGCCATCATGTTGAGACCTTCCACCAGGCCCGAGAAGGCCATGGCGGCATAGATATAGCCCTTGGGCACATGGTGGCCGAGGCCGTCAGCGATCAGGGTGGCACCGATCATCAGCAAGAAGCCGAGGGCCAACATGACGATGGTCGGATTATTGTGGATGAAATCGGCCAAGGGATCGGCGGCGACCATCATCACGATCACTGCAAAGATCACGGCGATTACCATGATTGGCAGATGCTCGGTCATGCCGACAGCGGTCAGGATCGAATCAACCGAAAAGACGATGTCTAGCAGGATGATCTGCACGATGGCGGCCGCGAAGTTTGTCGCGATAGGGGCCTTCTTGTCGAGGATGTCGTGACTGGGGGACGCATCGACCGTGTAGTGAATTTCCTTCGTGGCCTTCCAGAGGAGGAATAGGCCACCAACGATCAGGATAATGTCGCGCCACGAAATCTCTTGGCCCAGAGCGGTAAAAACAGGAGCCGTTAGGCCTACGATCCAAGTGATCGCCGAGAGCAGTCCCAAGCGCATGATCAAGGCGAGGCTAATGCCGATCCGGCGCGCCTTTTGCCGATCCGCCTCTGGCAGCTTGTTCGACAGGATCGAGATAAAAACAAGATTGTCGATGCCAAGTACGACCTCCATGACCACAAGGGTCACGAGCGCTGCCCAAGCAGCGGGGCTTGCGGCTAGGGCGAGTAAGCTATCCATAGAGGGGTCCTCATTGTCGTTCGAGGCGCGTCAATCGCGCGCGGGGCGGCAGTGTGACCCATCTTAAGGCGAGACTTCCCACAAGAGGAAGCCCCAATACAATCGGGCCAGGCTTCAGATAGGCACTCGAACCGCAAATGGAAGTGTTTGCCTTGGTTGCAGCGCTTTAGATCGCATGCTATGTCCCGCGCGGCTTTGGGTTAGGGGCTTTTCGGAGTTCTTTTTCCCTCGCGATTCTACAAGCGAAGTCACGCCATCAGGCAATGACAGGCCCCTACGCTCTGATAACGAATCCGTTCGTTGGCAGGGCATAATCGCATCGGACGGATGACTAAGTGGCGGACGATTCCAAGACGACGGATGTGGGCGCGCGTTATGCGCAGGCCCTGTTTGATTTGGCCAAGGACAGTGATTCCATCACTGCCATTGAGGCTGACCTAAAGACCTTGAAGGCCATGTTGGCAGAGAGCGCGGATCTGCGCCGTCTTCTGCCTTCACCGATCTTTAAGTCGGACGTGAAGGGTAAGGTTCTTCTGGCCTTGGCCAACACCGGTGCGTTCAGCGCCACCACCAAGAAATTCCTTGGCTTTTTGAGCCAGAATCAACGGGTCGCGGCGCTGCCGTCGATCATCACCTCCTTTGAGCAGCTGTCGGCTGCCCATCGCGGCGTGGTGACGGCGGACGTCGTTACAGCAGTGAAGATGACTGCGGCCCAGACCAAGGCTGTTGCTGCCGCCCTTCAAAAGGCGCTTGGCAAGGCTCCTGAAATTGAAACCCGGATCGATCCTTCTATTTTGGGTGGGATCAAGGTTCGGGTGGGTTCGCGTCTGTTCGATGCTTCGCTTCGGTCGAAGCTCGACTCCCTCAAGTTCGCTCTGAAACGGGCATAGGTTAAAAGGTTCTGGGCATGGATATCCGCGCAGCCGAAATCTCGGCCATTCTGAAATCCCAAATCGCCAGCTTCGGCGAAGAGGCTGACGTTTCTGACGTTGGTCAGGTTCTGTCGGTCGGCGATGGTATCGCTCGCGTCTACGGTCTGGATAAGGTCCAGGCCGGCGAGATGGTCGAATTCCCCAAGGCTGGCGTTAAGGGCATGGCCCTGAACCTCGAGCGCGATAATGTCGGTATCGTGATCTTCGGTGAAGACCGCGCCATTGGCGAAGGCGACGAAGTGCGTCGTCTCGGCGAGATCGTGGACGTTCCTGTCGGCCGTGGCCTGCTCGGCCGCGTCGTCAATCCGCTGGGCGAGCCTATCGATGGCAAGGGTCCCATCGTTGATGTGGCCGAGCGTCGCCGCGTGGACGTCAAGGCCCCCGGCATCATCCCTCGCAAGTCGGTGCACGAGCCTGTGCAAACCGGCCTGAAGGCCATCGACACCCTGATCCCCGTTGGCCGTGGCCAGCGCGAGTTGATCATTGGTGACCGTCAGACCGGTAAGACTGCTGTCGCCATCGACACCATCTTGAACCAAAAGGCCGCCAATGCGGGCACGGACGAGAGCGCCAAGCTCTATTGCGTCTATGTCGCCATCGGTCAGAAGCGTTCGACCGTGGCCCAGATCGTCAAGACCCTCGAGGAAAATGGCGCGCTGGACTATACCATCGTCGTGTCCGCGACGGCTTCCGAGCCTGCGCCTCTCCAGTTCTTGGCTCCGTTCTCGGGCTGCGCCATGGGCGAGTGGTTCCGTGACAACGGCATGCATGCCCTGATCATCTATGATGACCTTTCCAAGCAGGCTGTGGCCTATCGCCAGATGTCCTTGCTTCTGCGTCGTCCTCCAGGGCGTGAAGCCTATCCCGGCGACGTGTTCTATCTCCATTCCCGTTTGCTGGAACGCGCTGCGAAGCTGAACGAAGCCAATGGCTCCGGATCGCTCACCGCCCTTCCGCTGATCGAGACCCAGGCCAACGACGTGTCGGCCTATATTCCGACCAACGTGATTTCGATCACCGACGGCCAGATCTTCCTCGAAACCGACCTGTTCTATCAGGGCATCCGCCCCGCCGTGAATGTCGGTCTGTCGGTGAGCCGCGTGGGTTCCTCGGCTCAGATCAAGGCCATGAAGCAGGTTGCTGGTGCGATTAAGGGTGAATTGGCCCAATATCGCGAAATGGCCGCCTTTGCGAAGTTCGGTTCGGACCTCGACGCCTCGACCCAGCGCCTTCTGGCCCGCGGTGAGCGCCTGACCGAGCTGCTCAAGCAGCCGCAATATTCGCCCCTCAAGGTCGAAGAGCAGGTCTGCGTGATCTATGCTGGTACGCGCGGCTATCTGGACGCCTTCCCGACCAAGTCGGTGGGTCGTTTCGAGTCGGAGTTCCTGTCGCGCCTGCACAGCCAGAACCCTGGCCTGCTGGAAGGCATCCGCACCAAGAAGGCCCTCGACGCCGACCTCGAAGCTGAACTGAAGGCTGCTCTTGAAGCCTTCTGCGCCACCTTCGCCTAAGCGCAGAAAGACGGGGAAAGCAACGCCGGATGGCTAGCCTGAAGGAAATGCGCAATCGGATCGCCAGCGTGAAAGCCACGCAGAAGATCACGAAAGCGATGCAAATGGTGGCAGCGGCCAAGCTGCGCCGGGCTCAGGAGGCCGCCGAACAGGCGCGTCCCTATGCCCAGCGTATGGGTGCCGTCATTGCCAATCTCGCCGCCGGTGTGACCGGTGATGCCGCTCCGCGCCTCTTGGCCGGTACGGGCCGTGATCAGAACCATCTGGTGATCGTGGCGACGGCTGACCGGGGTCTTGCCGGTGGCTTCAACACCCAGATCGTTCGCGCCGCGCGTGAGAAGATCGCCGCCCTGCTCGCAGCGGGCAAGGATGTGCGCATCATCTGCGTTGGCAAGAAGGGCCGCGACCAGCTCAAGCGTCAATATGGCGACCGCTTTGTCGAGACCTTCGATCTGTCGGCCAACCGGGTCATGACCTTGGGGGCTGCTCAGCCGATCGCCGATCTGGTTCTGGCCGAATATGAGTCTGGCCGGGTCGATGTCGTCACCCTGTTCTACAGCCGCTTTAAGTCGGTGATCGCCCAGATCCCAACCGCCAAGCAGTTGATCCCCGCTACGGTCGAAGAGGGCTCTGCCGTCATCGATCTGGGTGGCGCGACCTACGACTATGAGCCCTCGGAAGAGGCCATTCTCGAGACCCTGCTGCCGCGGAACATTACCATTCAGATCCTTTCGGCTCTGTTTGAAAACAACGCCGGTTTCTATGCTGCTCAGATGAGCGCCATGGACAATGCCACGCGCAATGCCGGCGAAATGATCAACAAGTACACCCTTGAATATAACCGCTCGCGCCAAGCGATGATCACGAAAGAGCTAATCGAGATCATCTCCGGGGCCGAGGCCATCTAACGAAAGACCGACCATGACCATC
>JBEGNZ010000049.1:0-11750 GCA_041182245.1 Pseudomonadota bacterium
GCTTGGAGAGTCGTGGGCGATAGGCCCAGTTGGGAAAATTCTGTCATGTCACGCTGTAAGGAGCCGGAGCCGCCCGTGCTTGGGCGAACGGGCAGCGCGGATTCGCCGAGCCTGCTCCTGACTATGGGCCTGTCTTACGGTGAATGGCGCAGAAGTCAAGGATTCGAGGTTGGACCTCAACGGGTTAGGCTTAGACGATGAGCGACTTGCGCCTATACGTCGAGATCATCCACAGCAAACTCTGCATTCTCTTGAATAAAGCGGAAGCGAAGTTCGGGTTTGCGGCCCATTAGGGTCTCGACCAGATCTTCCACGGCCTCTTCAGAGCGGGGCAGGGTAACGCGGGCCAAGGTTCGCTTGGCCGGGTCCATGGTGGTTTCTTTGAGCTGGGCGGGCATCATCTCGCCAAGACCTTTGAAGCGTCCGATTTCGGGCTTCTTGTTCTTGAACATGCCGGCCATCAACTCGTCTTTGTGGGCGTCGTCACGGGCATAGACCGTCTTGCCATTATGGCTGATGCGATAGAGCGGTGGCAGGGCAAGGAACAGCCGCCCCGCTCGGATCAGGTCCGGCATGGTGCGGTAGAAGAAGGTGATCAGCAGGCTGGCAATGTGAGCGCCGTCAACGTCGGCATCGGTCATGATAACGATGCGCTCATAGCGCAGGTCTTCCTCCTTGAACCGATTGCCGCCCTGGACCCCGAGCGCCAGCAACAGGTCCGACAGTTCGGTATTGCGCCCAGCCTTGTCATTGGTGGCGGAAGCGACATTGAGGATCTTGCCGCGCAGGGGCAGGATAGCTTGGGTCTGGCGGTTGCGGGCCTGTTTGGCTGAGCCACCGGCAGAATCGCCTTCGACGATGAACAGTTCGGTGCCATCTGTGGCCTGTCCCGAACAGTCGGCCAGCTTGCCCGGCAGGCGCAGCTTGCGCGTGGCCGAGGCGCGGGCCACATCCTTGTCGCGGCGGCGCTTGAGCCGGTCTTCGGCCCGCTCGATGATGAATTGCAACAGACGGTCCGCTGACTTGGGTGCCGCTGTCAGCCAGTGATCGAACGGGTCACGCAGGACGGTTTCGACCAGCCTTTGCGCCTCGGACGATGACAGCTTTTCCTTGGTCTGGCCTTGGAATTCAGGATTGCGGATAAAGACCGAGATCAGGGCCCCGGCATTGCCAATGACGTCCTCAGCCGTGATCAGGCCAGCGCGTTTCTCGCCAGTCATCTCGCCATAGGCCTTGAGGCCGCGCATCAGGGCCGCGCGCAGGCCCGCCTCGTGGGTGCCGCCCTCGGTCGTGGGCACAGTGTTGCAGTAGGACTGCATGAAGCTGTCGCTGTCACCAAAGCCGATGGGCGACCAGGTGATGGCCCACTCCACCGCGCCGCCCTCATTGCTGCCCGCCTTTGTCGGTCGTTCGATGCGGCCGCTGAAGGTTTCGGTCAGGGTCTCGGTCGTGGCGACGCGCTCGGCAAGGAAATCGGCAAGGCCATTGGGGAAGCGGAAAACGGCCTCTGCGGGGGTCTGGTCGGTGACGCGTTCGGGCGCGCAGGACCAGCGGATCTCGACGCCGCGGAATAGATAGGCCTTGGAGCGAGCCATGCGATAGAGGCGAGCGGGTTTGAAGGCCGCCCCCTCCCCAAAGATGGTCTCGTCAGGCAGGAAGCGTAAGGAGGAGCCATGCTTTCGCGACGGTCCGACCCGCTCTAGCGCGGTGACAGGCTTGCCGCGTGAGAAGCTCTGGCGATGCTCGGCCCCGTCGCGCCAGACCGTGACATCGAGCTGTTCGGACAGGGCATTGACCACCGAGATGCCCACGCCGTGAAGGCCGCCAGAGGTCTCATAGCTCTTGCCCGAGAACTTACCGCCCGAATGCAGAACGGTCATGATCACTTCGAGCGCGGACTTGTCGGTATATTTGGGGTGCGGGTCGACCGGGATGCCGCGACCATCGTCGCGCACCACGAGCGCGCCGTCCGCCTCTAGGCGAACCTCAATGAACTTGGCATGGCCTGCGACAGCCTCGTCCATGGCATTGTCGAGCACCTCGGCGAAGAGGTGATGCAGCGCCCGCTCATCTGTGCCGCCGATATACATGCCGGGACGCTTACGGACCGGCTCCAGTCCCTCGAGGACCTCAATGTCTTTGGCTGAATAGCCTGAGGCGGCCGCGGCAGCATTGGATGCCGCCTGAGACGGGATGTCTGCGGCAGACTTAGGTGCTGATGTCGGGGCCGCAGCCTGCACGGGTGCTACGGCCGCAGGCTTTGGGCTTGCGGGTACAGCAGCGGGCGTAGGGGCGGCGGCCTGTGGGGTATCGTCGAACAGGGAGCCTTGCGGGGGATTGGTAGCCATAGCCCTAGGATGCAGCGATTCTCGCCCAGACCGTATGTCGCTTAGCGATAGGCCGGTGGGTAGTCAGACTCAACCGGGCGATATCGATTGGCCAGTTCCAAGCTACGCGAGGTCATGGGCTGTTCCTTGCCTTGGATGAAGACCGAGGTCGCATAGGTCGTCACCTCCAAAGGATCGCCGGTCCAGATAACGACATCCGCATCCTTGCCCGACTCAAGGCTACCGATACGGTCAGCGAGGCCCCAGATTTTGGCGGGGTTAATCGTCACTGAAGCCATGGCCGCGCTATAGGGCAGGCCATAGGACACAGCCAATCCGGCATTGAACCGGCCTTGACGCAGATTGTTATAGTCACGGCTGCCCATCACGGCGACCGTAACGCCTGCCGCGTGCAGGCGGCCCGCATTTTTCAAGCTCGAGCCAAGGGTCTCGAAACTGCTCGGTAGGTTAGACTGAGCGTCAATCAGTACCGGAACGCCTGCCTTAGCGATGGCATCGGCGACCATCCAGCCCTCTTCAGCCCCCTCGAGGATCAGTTTCAGCTTCTGATCGGCAGCAAATTTGAGGATCTGGGTGATGTCCGAGGCGCGGTGGACCCGAACCAACAAGGGCATGCGCCCCTCGACCACGGGGATCAGGGCTTCGAGATCATCACGGCTATAGGGATAGGGACGGCTCGCTCCCATATCAAAGGCCGCACGGTTGCGTGCATAGTGGCGCGCATCTTCTAAAGCGGATTTCAGCAGCACAATCGCCGCGCCGCGTGAGCCGCCTGCATAGGCCGCACCGGCTTCGCCGAGATCGAGCGCCATGCCGATCTTGGCCTTAACAACCGCTTCAGTGACACCAGCCGCCAGGGTGGCGGCGGCGACTTGGCCTGCGAACAGGCTGGCTTCACCATCTTCAAAACTGCCGGAAAAATCGTCCGCGCCATCATCTTTATGGCCACCAGAGCCGCCGCGTCCGAGCACAGGCGTCACGACCGCGCGGGTGACGCCGCCCAACCGCGCAAGAGGGGTGAGAGCAGAGTTTGGATTGACGCCATATTGGACATCAAAGGCCGCGCCCATCCGCTTACCCGCGGAATCGTCCTGCGTATCGTCGATCTGCTCGACCTCTGCGACGGTCAGACTGGTACTGGGGAGGACGAGTCCGGGGCTGACGGTCTTGCCGCTAGCATCGACAATGCGGGCGTCTGCTGGGACCGAAACCTTGGCTCCGACAGCAATGATCTTGCCGTCCTTGATCAGGACCGTGCCGGAGGCGATGTCACCGGCTGGGCCTTGGCTAAGAATACGGCCACCAACAATAGCGATGGTCTGGGCGGCAGCGGGCACGGCGCTGAGCAGGCTCAAGGCAGAGGCTGCAGCAATCAGGGAGGTCTTGCGGATCATGGGTGAACCTTCTCGCCAGGTTGGCCAAGTTCGAAATCGGATTTGGGTTGGAAGCGTGGGTCCTTACGGTCAAAGACTATGGCCCCATCGATGAAGACCGTCTCGGCCATCGTATAGACGCTGAACGGATCACCGCTCCACAGAACGACGTCGGCGTTCTTGCCCGCAACCAGTGAGCCGGTCTTGTCGTCAATACCCATGCCCTTGGCCGGGTTGAGCGTGATCCAAGCGATGGCGTCGGCGCGGCTGACCGGCAGGCCCATCCTCGCCCCTGCGGCCATAGCAATCCCCGCCTCTTGGTTGAGGTGCTGGGTCATGGTCTCATCATCGGAGTGGATGATCACGCAAGCCCCAGATTTCTGACCAATGGCCGCATTTTCGGCAATACCGTCATAGGCCTCCATCTTAAAGCCTGCCCAATCAGCCCAGGTGGCGTAGCAGATGCCTTCCTTAGCCAGCAGGTCGGCAACCTTGTAGGCCTCAGAAGAGTGGTGGAAGGTGCTGATTTTAAAACCAAATTCACGTGAGATAGCGATCATGGTCGCCATCTCGTCGGCGCGGTAGCAATGGTTCTGAAGGCTGATTTCACCGGCCAAGACACCGGACAGGGTGTCGAGATTGAGGCTGCGCTCAGGGGGATCGGCCTTTTCGCCCTTGGCGATCTTGGCGCGGTAGTCATCCCACTTGCGCTTGTAACTCGCCGCTTGGATCCAAGCGCTGCGATAGCCTGCGACATTGCCCATGCGCGTGGCAGGTGAGCGACCCTTGCGGCCATAGACCCGCTTTGGATTTTCCCCGCAAGCCATCTTTAGGCCGTAGGGGGCACCTGGAAACTTCATGCCGTCGGTTGTGATGGAGGGCACATTCTTGAGCGCCACAGACCGGCCACCAAACAGATTTGCGGAACCTGGAAGGATCTGGAGCGTTGTGACGCCGCCCGCCCGTGCTCGGTTAAAGCCGGGGTCCTGTGGCCAGACCGAATGCTCAGCCCAGACATGGGCGGTGTTGGGCTCCGTGGCTTCATTGCCGTCCGAGTGTGAGCCCACACTTGGTGACGGATAGACGCCAAGATGGGAATGGATGTCGATAATGCCGGGCGTGATCCACTTTCCCTTGGCGTCGACGACCTTAGCCCCCGTGGGGACCTGCACGTCCTTGCCGACCGCGACGATCTTGCCGCCGTCCATGACCACAGTGCCGCTGTCGATCTCTTCGCCTGTCGCGGTGAGGATATGACCCCCGACCAAAGCTGTCAGCTGCGAGGGCAGGGGCTTGTAGGTGCTGGCAAAGGGCGCTGGTCCGGCTTTCGGATCGGATCCTTTCGGCAGGACGACGGCGACCTTGGCCGTGTCGGAAGGTTTCGCGGCTGGCGCGACGGTCGCGCAGGCGCTCAATAGAGCTGCCGCTGTCGCGCTAAGGGCCAATCTGACCAAGAGGGATTTTTGCATCATGAATCGTCCTGTGGCTGCGAGACCAATGCGCACCTATACAAGATTTGAATCAAGTCCTTAAGTGAGACTTTTCTACGAAAAAGGGCTGCGGATCGCTCCGCAGCCCTAGATCGTCCAATCGGATACAAGCCTAAGCTGGCGTGATTAGCACTTGTAGTACATGTCGAATTCGACGGGGTGCGGGTGCAGTTGCAAGCGCATCACCTCTTCCATCTTCAGCTCAATATAGCTGTCGATGAAATCGTCGTCCATGACGCCGCCAGCCTTGAGGAAGCCACGGTCCTTGTCGAGATTTTCCAGAGCTTCGCGCAGGCTTCCGCACACTTCTGGAATCTTCTTCATCTCGCGTGGGGGAAGATCATAGAGGTTCTTGTCAGCTGGGCCGCCTGGATCGATCTTGTTGGCGATCCCGTCCAGACCGGCCATCAGCAGAGCCGTGAAGGTCAGGTAAGGGTTGCCCATAGGATCGGGGAAGCGCGCTTCGATGCGCTTGCCCTTGGGGCTGTCGACGTGAGGAATGCGGATCGAGGCCGAACGGTTACGGGCCGAATAGGCCAACTTCACAGGGGCTTCGTATCCAGGGACCAGACGCTTATAGGAGTTGGTGGTCGAGTTCGAGAAGGCATTGATGGCCTTGGCGTGCTTGATGATGCCGCCAATGTACCAGAGGCAAAGCTGCGACAGGCCGGCATATTTGTCACCGGCAAACAGAGGCTTGCCTTCACCCCAGATCGACTGGTGCACGTGCATGCCGCTGCCGTTGTCGGCAAACATCGGCTTGGCCATGAATGTGGCGGACTTGCCATAGGCGGCCGCGACGTTCTGGATCACGTACTTATACATCTGAAGACGGTCGGCCATGACGATCATGGTGTCGAACTTCAGGCCAAGCTCGTGCTGGGCCGGAGCCACCTCGTGGTGATGCTTCTCAGGCTTCATGCCCAACTCGCCCATCACCGCGAGCATTTCGCCGCGCAGGTCCTGACCGGAGTCAACGGGGTTCACAGGGAAATAGCCGCCCTTAGGACCAGGGCGGTGGCCCATATTGCCTTCGGGATAGGACTTGCCGGTGTTGATCGGCAGTTCGCTGGCATCATAGGAATAGCCGGTGTTGTGCGGGTCGGTGGACCACTTGACGTCGTCGAAGATGAAGAACTCAGCTTCGGGGCCAAAATAGACGGTGTCGCCCACGCCAGCGGCCTTGACATAGTTGAACGCCTTCTTGGCGATCGAACGTGGGTCGCGGTTGTAAGGCTCGTTCGTGTCTGGGTTTAGCACGTCACAGAACAGAACCATCGTGGTCTGCTGATAGAACGGATCGATATGCGCGGTGCTCAGGTCCGGACGCAGCTTCATGTCCGACTCATTGATGGCCTTCCAGCCTGCGATCGACGAACCATCGAACATGGTGCCATCGTTGAGGAAGTCGTCATCGACCAGGTCGATGTCAAAGGTGACGTGCTGCATCTTGCCGCGAACGTCGGTAAAGCGAACGTCAACATATTTGACGTCCTTTTCTTTGATTTCGGCCAGAATTTTCTCGGCTGTCATGCTCGTGGTCCCTTGAGAGCGTGGAGAGGGTTAGTCTTTGGAAAGTCGGTTAGATCGCCAAGTCGCCCGTCTCGCCTGTGCGAATACGGATAACCTCGACAATGTCAGAAACAAATATCTTGCCGTCGCCAATGCGGCCCGTGCGGGCTGCTGTCTGAATGGCTTCGAGCGCGGATGCAAGCTGTCCGTCTGAAACGACCAACTCAATTTTTATCTTCGGCAAGAAATCCACGACATATTCGGCCCCCCGATAGAGCTCGGTATGGCCCTTTTGGCGACCATAGCCCTTGGCCTCGATCACCGTCATGCCCTGAACGCCGAGCTCCTGTAGGGCCTCTTTCACTTCATCGAGTTTGAAGGGCTTTATGACAGCTTCGATCTTTTTCATGGGCGGGTTATCATGGCCGGGCGTTGTGGCCGAGCCGGTCGCGAGTGAGGACCGTCCGACGGTGGATCTATACAACAAAGACGGAGCACAGGGCGGCTGCCTTAAACAAGCGGCCTCAATGTCGCATCCCCGCTGAGGTTGCTCATGGCTCTATGATGGCTAAAAATTCATCACGCAACGCATAATTTTTCGCCATTTTGAGGTTGGTCGAAAATGGCTTGAGCTCGGGCCCTCAAGCCCTAGGATCGAAGCGTCGCGCGGCGCTTTGATCCATCCTCCTGCCGTCGCCGTGCCAAATTCGGCATTTGATGTGCAAATTTGGTGAATAGGGTAGTTATAATTTCTGATTAGTGAGCGGTTTGGAAGGCTGTGAAATGAGCAAAGTGTACATGATCCGGCATGGCAAGCCCGCCTCGACCTGGGGAGACGCGGATCCCGATCCGGGGCTTGATGAGACCGGGCACGCTCAGGCAAGGGCCGCAGCAGATAGTCTCTTGGCCCTGCCCATTGAGGACCGTCCAACAGCGGTCATCAGCTCACCGCTGCGTCGCTGCCGCGAGACCGCTCAACCCTTTGCCGATGCTCTTGGCGTTCAGGTTATCATTGATCCGCGTGTGGGCGAGATACCAACACCCAAGGCCCTAACCGCTGAGGAGCGTCCCGCATGGCTAAAGGCCGCATTCGGCGGGCTGTGGCGCGATATGGTCGGAGATATGGATTATCTCGATTGGCGAGCCAGCGTCAGTGCGGCTGTGGCCAGCTACCAAGGTATGGCGGTCTTTAGTCATTATGTTGCCATCAATGCCGTTGTATCGCTGAGCCAGAACGATGATCGCGTTCTGTGTTGCACCCCGGACCATACCTCTATCCTGACTTTTGCGGTCGAAGAGGGACAGGTTCGGCTCCTTTCCCTCGGCCAACAGGCTGATACGCAGGTCCTATAGGCGCGATGATCCACGACAATGTTCCGGACCTGTGGCTGAGCAAGTTCCCTTGGCCGACGGCGGCCTCGCATAAGCATAGCCGGGGCAGGATGATCGTGGTTTCCGGCAATGCTTGGAGCACAGGGGCTGCGCGCCTGGCCGCTAGAGCGGGTCTGAGGATTGGAGCGGGGCTGGTGACCCTTCTGTCATCGCCTGAGGCCCTGGCGGTCAATGGGGCCCATCTAGAAGCGGTGATGCTGCAACCGTTTGAAACCGAAGCGGAGCTAGAAGCGGCGGCGAGTAACGTCGATGTTGCGGTTATCGGACCTGCGGCGGGTGTCGATGAGGCCACGATCTCCAATCTCTTTGGCCTTGCGCGGACCGGGGCTGCCTTGGTTGTCGATGCCGACGCCCTGACCGTCTTTCGCCACGATGTCAGCGAGCTGTTTTCAGTTTTGGACCGCGATGACGTCTTGACCCCCCATCAGGGCGAATTTGAGCGCCTGTTTCCGGGCCTGCTCCGTAACAGTGCTGATCGCGCCGCCGCGACGCGGGAAGCCTCCAAGCGGGCTGGTTCGATTGTACTTTTGAAGGGGAGCGACACGGTCATAGCCGCACCCGACGGGCGGTGTGTGATCAACAGGGCCGGCTCGGTCTGGCTGGCGACAGCGGGGACGGGCGATGTCCTAGCAGGATTGATTGCGGGTCTGATTGCCCAAGGTATGGATAGTTTTGATGCCGCCTGTGCCGCTGTGTGGATCCATTCCGAAGCCGCAAACTGCCATGGCCCCGGCCTGATTTCAGAAGATCTGCCGGGCTTGGTTCCGCAGGTTTTGACGGGGCTCTATCGCTAGATTTGGAATTTGCAGCTTGCTCAACAGGGCTTTGCACCATAGGGAACTGTTCGGAACGCGGATGTGGCGGAATTGGTAGACGCACTGGATTTAGGTTCCAGCGCCGAGAGGCGTGGAGGTTCGAGTCCTCTCATCCGCACCAAATCAATTAAATTCGGACAGGGACTAGGGATTGGCGAGCTACCATCCCCATGAAACCGTCCGTGATCGCTTTAATCCCCGCCTTTGGGCTTGGATGGCGGCAAAGCTCGTGACATAAGAGCGCCCTCATGCGCCGTCCGGTGGGGTGACCTTTCGGACGGCTCAGACGTTTTTGCAGGCGAAGGCGGACCATAAGCGGGCGCCCCGTAGGTTCGGAAAAATAACATGTCGATTCAGATTGCTGAAAAATCCGTTGATGGTCTCAGCCGCGTTTATGCGGTGTCGATCTCCGCCGCCGAGCTGGCCGAGCGCCAAGACAAGCGGATCAAAGAGATCGCGCCTCAGATGCAGCTTAAGGGCTTCCGCCCCGGCAAGGTGCCTGTGGCCCATGTCCGCCGCGTCCATGGCAAGTCGATCTTGGGCGAGGTCGTGGAAACACTGCTGACCGAGACCAACCAAAAGATCATCGACGACAACAAGCTGCGCCCAGCCGCCCAGCCCGACTTCAAGCCTGTGTCTGATATGGACGCGGTCATGAACGGCACGGCCGATCTGGCCTACGAGTTCTCGGTCGAGCTCATGCCTGAGTTTGAGCCGGTTGATCCGTCGACCCTCGAACTGACGCGTCCGGTTTATAAGCCGACCGACGTGGAAGTGGACGAGGCGTTGGCCGAACTGGCCGCTCAGAACAAGACCTACGAGCCGCGCAAGGGCAAGACCGTCAAGGCCAAGAAGGATGACATGGTCGTCATCGACTTCATCGGCCGCATTGATGGCGTCGCCTTTGACGGTGGCACGGCGACCGACAGCGAGCTGGTGCTGGGTTCGGGCCAGTTCATTCCTGGCTTTGAAGACCAACTGATCGGTGCCAAGCCTGAAGAGGTCCGCACCGTCTCCGTGACCTTCCCTGAGGACTATCAGGCTGAGAGCCTGAAGGGCAAAAATGCCGAGTTCGAAGTAACCGTCAAAGAGGTTAAGGCACCTGGCGAGACCAAGCTCGACGACGCCTTTGCTGAAAAGCTTGGCCTGTCGAGCCTCGAGACCCTGAAGGACGCCCTGCGCGGCCAGATCGAACAGCAATATAGCTCAGCCTCGCGCTTCAAGCTGAAGCGGGCCCTGCTTGACGTGCTGGACACCAAGCACGACTTTGCCCTGCCACCGCGCATGGTTGAAGCCGAGTTCGACGTGATCTGGCAGCAGGTTCAGGCCGACAAGGAAAGCGGTGGCCTGTCGCCGGAAGACGAGGGCAAGACCGAAGACCAGCTGAAGGGCGAATATCGCAAGATCGCCGAGCGCCGCGTGCGCCTCGGTCTGGTCTTGGCCGAGATTGGCCGCACTCAGAACGTGACCGTCACCGAGCAGGAAATGCTGGGTGCGATGCGTCAGGAGGCCATGCGCTATCGAGGTCAAGAGCAGCAGGTGTTCGAATTCTTCCGCAGCAATCCAAATGCTCAAGCTCAGCTTCGCGCGCCGCTTTACGAGGACAAGGTCGTCGACCTGATCTTCGAAAAGGCCAAGGTCACAGATACCGAAGTGTCCAAGGATGAGCTGATGCAGGACGACGATATGCCTGAGGGCTATGGCGACGCCTAATTGGCCGCTGGCTAGACTTTAAAAGAGGGCGCTGATCCGCAGGGGTTGGCGCCCTTTTTTTCCGATCAAACGCTTTTGGTTCGGTTGCACGACTTGCAACATGGCCCTGAGCACGCAATATCCAAGACAGCCTGCTTCGCGCGAAGCGGCGCTTAGCGTAGATGAGAAGGCACCCATGATTGATCACCAAGCCACTATGATGAATCTCGTCCCTATGGTCGTCGAGCAATCGAGCCGCGGCGAGCGCGCCTTCGACATCTTTTCAAGATTGCTGCGTGAGCGGATCATTTTCCTGAACGGCCCGATCGATGACGGCGTCTCGGCGCTGGTCTGCGCTCAGCTGCTGTTTCTGGAATCGGAAAATCCGAAGAAGGAAATTGCCATGTACATCAACTCGCCCGGCGGGATGGTGACGTCCGGTTTGGCGATCTATGACACGATGCAGTACATCAAGAGCCCGGTCTCGACCGTCTGTATGGGTATGGCCGCGTCGATGGGTTCGTTCCTGCTAATGGCGGGTGCGCCCGGACAGCGGGTCGCTCTGCCGAACGCCCGCATCATGTTGCACCAGCCCTCGGGCGGTTTCCGTGGTCAGGCCTCAGATATTGAGCGCCACGCCGAAGACATCATCAAGACCAAGCGCCGCCTGAACGAACTCTATGCCAAACATTGCGGCCAGCCCTTGGAAGTGGTGGAGCGCACGCTCGATCGCGACCATTTCATGGACGCCGAAGAATCCAAGACCTGGGGCATTGTCGACCACGTCTATGCCACCCGCGAAGCGGCTGAAGGCGGCGAGGCCGAGGGCGACAAGAAGGACTAGGTCTGATATCTGCGTCATTGCGAGGCGCATCGCGCCGAAGCAACCTAGGGGCACATCAACTCTGGTTCGGGTCAGCCCCCTGGGTTGCTTCGCTCCGCTCGCAATGACGCGTGAAGAAAACAAGACCCGCTTCGGCCCTTCGGGCCACTTCCCCCTCTGGGGGAAGTACCCGCGGAGCGGGGGTAGGGGGACTTCTTTAGAAAAGAAATCAAACAAGGCCCTCACCCCACCCTCTCCCACAGGGAGAGGGCTTATCGGCTCTAGCCCTCGCCCCCTTGGGGGAG
>JBEGNZ010000050.1:0-11491 GCA_041182245.1 Pseudomonadota bacterium
CTCGGGTTATTGGGGCCTAAGGCGCGATTGCAACTGTCGCGCTACAACCTCCTAAGGGGACCAGGCATATGACCTCCGAAGTTCTTCGCAAACTGCTCGTCGCCGGCGCTGCCGTCGCTGCTCTCACTGTCGCCGCTTGCGGCAAGCCTGCTGAAAAGCCAGCTGAAGCTGCGACCGAAGCTGTGGCCGAATCGGCTGCTCCTGCTTCTGACGCTGCTGCTGCTGCCGCTGCTACCGACGCAGCTGCCGCTCCTGCTGACGCAGCTGCTGCACACTAAGCTTCGCCTAACCGCGAAATTTATGAGAAAGGCCGTCCTTCGGGGCGGCCTTTTTTGTTTTCTAGGCCCGTCTATTCTCAGCCTGGACACCATGGGATAGATGACGGCCATGGCCCTGTCCCTCGATCCTGACCGCACCTTAGTGTCACCTGCCCTCCTGGCGTGGGATCAGGACGGCGTTCCGCGTTCAGAGACCTACCGAGATGTCTATTTCTCGGCCGCTGACGGCTTGGCCGAATCGCGCGCCGTGTTTCTCGAAGGCTGTGGCCTGCCGCAGGCCTGGGCTGACCGACCGAATTTCGTGGTCGCCGAGTTGGGCTTTGGCACCGGATTAAACATCCTCGCCCTCATGCAGCTTTGGCAGGCACACGGCCCAAAGGACGGGCATCTGCAGATCTTTTCCATCGAAGCCCACCCCCTTACCGCCGATGAGGCGATGAGGGCCCATAGGGCATGGCCGGAACTGGCGGACCTGTCGGCGCAGCTCATTGCCCAGTGGCCGGGCCAAGCACGCGGCTTCCACCGGATCGACCTGCCGGATCTGCGCCTTGTCATTGATGTGGCGGTGATGGAGGTGGAAGAGGCGCTGGGCTCATGGACAGGCATGGCCGATGCTTGGTTCCTCGATGGCTTTTCTCCGGCGGTAAATCCGCAAATGTGGCGCGACGAGGTCTTGGCCCTGGTCGCAGCCCGCTCGGCGCCCGGTGCGCGCGCGGCCACCTTTACCGTGGCAGGGTCTGTAAGGCGCGGACTGGCCGCGCAAGGCTTCAGCGTCGACAAACGGCCCGGCTTTGGACGCAAACGCGAACGGCTGGAGGCGGTTTGGCCCAGCCTAACTCAAAGTAGATCACAAAGGCCTGTACCCACTGTGGCGGTGATTGGTGCCGGTATTGCGGGTGCCGCCCTCGTCCGGGCCTTCGGCCGCGCCGGTCTAGAGGTCCACCTGTTCGAGGCTGAACAGGCTGGCGCTGGGGCCTCGGGCAATCCATCGGCCCTGATGACACCGCGACTGGATGCGGGCGGCGGAGTGGCGGGTATGCTTCACGCTCAGGCCTATCGCCATGCCCTTCGCGTCTATCATGGTGAGACCCCGCAAGCGATCCTGGCCGAGGGCGTGATGCAGTTGGAGACGGCCCCAACTGATTCGCGGCGGTTTGATCTTCTCGCCGAGCAGGACCTATTCGAGCCTCAAGATCTCGTGCGGCTCGATGCTGTTCAGGCCAGTGCTCGTTTGGGCGAACCGGCCTTGGTCGGCGGATTATGGATGGCGCGGGCCTTAAGCATAGAGCCTTTGTCGATTTTGCAGGCTTGGCTGGGTTCCTCGACCCTCAGTGCCGTGGCCAGTCTGCAGCGCGAACCTGGTGGCCAATGGCGCTTGCGTGATGGGCAAGGTGCCGTGCTGGCCAGCGTCGATCTGGTCATTGTCGCGGCAGGGGCCGGGGCCAGCGCGTTGCTGAGCGACCTTCCCTTTGTGCCCGTGAGGGGCCAAGCCAGTTGGACCGAAGGTGGCGCGCTGCCTACGGGCACGGCTTGGGGCGGCTATGCGGTACCGACAAGATCTGGCGTTCTCTACGGGGCCACCCATGATCGTGGCCAGACCGAAACGGATGTGCGTCATGAGGATAATGACCGTAACCGCGCTACCCTCAAAGCGGGCTTACCAAATTTGGCGGGTCAGTTAGAAGGCCATACTGTCCAAGCCCGGGCCAGCCTTCGGGCAACGGTTCCAGACCATTTGCCGGTCGTTGGTCAGATCGCCGATCAGCCGGGCCTGATGGTTCTGGGCGCACTCGGCTCGCGGGGCTTCACCCTCGCTCCCCTGCTCGCGGAGCATCTGGTCGCCCTAGGTTTGGATCGCCCCTCCCCCCTCCCTCGGACCGTGGTCAAGGCCCTAGAGCCGGGGCGATTTGCGGAGCGTCAGCGGCGTCGGTCCTGACCATTTACATGGGCGTTAAAGCGCCTATCTTTGAGCCTTAGGGGCGCTTAGATGAAGGATCATCCCATATGTCTTCGCATATCGTGACCCGGAAGGTTTTGGCCTTGGGCGGTCTGCTCTCGGCTCTGACCTTTGCAACAGCCGCTGGGGCGGACGAACCGGCCAAGACCACGCCAAAGGCCACAACGCCTCGGCAATGTTTCTATTCGAGCAATATGAGCAGCTTCAAAGAGGCCGGTGATAAGGCCGTCTATGTTCGGGTTGGTGTTAAGGACCTCTATCGCCTCAACCTGTTCAGCACCTGTCATGACCTGCGTTGGGCCCAGACCATCGGTGTGGAGTCGCGCGGCAGTTCTTGGATCTGCTCCGGTTCAAACAGCGATGCAGTACTGATCGTTCCAAGCACCCTAGGGCCTGAGCGGTGCATGGTGACCGATGTCAAGAAGTTGACTGACGCCGAGATCGACGCCCTGCCTCGCAAAGACCGCCCCTAAGGTCTGAACCACACAAATCGATTAAAAATTGCGCAATTCAGCGCCTGCGATAGTTTTCCTTGAACCTAGGGGGCGTGGGACCTACTGATCAGGTCTAGTTTCAGCCTATCGGCAGGCGCAATTTTTAGGACGATCAGACCATGATTACGCTTCATCACCTGAACAATAGCCGGTCGCAGCGGATTCTCTGGCTGTTTGAGGAGCTTGGTCTGGACTACGAGATCGTCAAACATCAGCGCGATTCGGTCACAAGGCTTGCCCCTGACGCCCTGAAGGCCATCCATCCCCTCGGCAAGTCTCCCGTGATTGTTGACAAGGGCCGCACCATTTTCGAGTCCGGTGCCATTATCGACTATGTGATCGACCAGTATGGTGCCGGGCGTTTGCGTCCTGCGGCGGGCACTTCGGACTATATCGACTATCAGCAGTGGCTACACTTTGCCGAAGGCTCAGCCATGCTCCCCTTGCTGATGGCCATGTATGTTTCTCGCCTTGGCCAAGCCGGCGCGCCGCTTCATCCGCGCATCGGAAGCCAGATTGCCGACCATCTCAGCTTCATGGAGGGCCATCTAAAGGGCCGTGACTTCATCATCGGCAGCGACCTGACCGGCGCGGATATCAACAATGTCTTCGTGCTTGAGGCAGCAGCGTCCGGCGGGCGGTTGGCAGACTATCCTGCGCTCACAGCCTATCTGGCACGGATGCAGGGACGTGACGCTTACAAGCGCGGCCTCGAGCGAGGCGGTGTCTATGCGCTCGGTACCTGATCTATAGGGCCGAACGACCGATTTGTTCTTTGATCACAGGGGGGCGTGCGCGCCTTGGCCAATATGGATAACTCAGGACATCGCTCCTTTGCGCCAACGACCCGCGCCTTGGATGGTAAGGTCATTCTGATCACAGGCGGTACCGGCTCCTTCGGGCGCCGGTTCGTCCAGACGGTCTTGAACCGCTACAATCCGCGCAAGGTGATCATCTTCTCGCGTGATGAGCTTAAGCAATATGAGATGCAGTCTGATCTTCGCGATCAGATGAGCGATGAGCAGATGGGCAAGCTGCGCTTTTTCCTCGGCGATGTCCGCGACAGAGAGCGCCTGACCTTGGCCCTGCGCGGGGTCGATGTGGTGATCCATGCCGCCGCCCTGAAACAGGTCCCGGCCGCCGAATACAACCCGTCCGAATGTATCCATACCAATGTGCTGGGGGCCGAGAACGTGGTCTGGGCCAGCCTGGCCAACCGTGTCCAACGCGTCGTGGCCCTGTCGACCGACAAGGCCTGTAATCCGATCAATCTATATGGGGCGACAAAGCTGGCCTCCGACAAGACCTTCGTCGCGGCCAACAATCTGTCGGGCGATATTGGTGCGCGGTTCTCGGTGGTTCGCTATGGCAATGTGGCCGGATCGCGCGGCAGCGTCGTGCCTCTGTTTCAAAAGCTCTTGGCCAATGGGGCCACTGAACTGCCCATCACCGATGATCGGATGACCCGCTTTTGGATCACGCTGGATCAGGGCGTCGATTTCGTCCTGTCGTCGCTGGACCTGATGCGCGGCGGTGAGGTGTTCGTGCCGAAGATCCCGAGCATGAAGGTGAC
Source organism: Pseudomonadota bacterium (assembly GCA_041182245.1). GTDB lineage: Bacteria > Pseudomonadota > Alphaproteobacteria > Caulobacterales > Caulobacteraceae > CAISGS01. Next base: position 4,303 of record JBEGNZ010000050.1, read on the forward strand.
GGACCTTGCGCTGGCTATGGCCCCTGGGATCGGATTGAAGAACATCGGGATCCGTCCGGGCGAGAAGTTGCACGAGGTCATGATCTCCGGCGATGACGCCCGCGTGACCGCCGAGCTGTCCGACCGCTACGTGATCGAACCGGCCTTTGTCGAATATCCGCGCAAGCCTTTCCTGGGCGATGCGGGCGTTAGCGCGGTCGAGGATGGCTTTGTCTATTCCAGCGATAACAATAGCGAGTGGCTCAAGGGCAAGGCCCTGCTCGACCTGTTTGGCATCGGCAATGGCTGACACGAAGGCTGCCGCCTTTTTGCCCTATGGTCGACAGGTCATCGAGGATGACGATATAGCCGCTGTGGCTCAGGCCCTGCGGGCCGATTTGCTAACCACAGGCCCACGGGTTGCGGCCTTTGAAGAGGCCTTTGCGGCCAAGGTCGGGGCGCGCCATGCGGTCGCCTGTTCCAACGGCACAGCGGCCTTGCATCTAGCCATGATGGCCCTTGGGCTCAAGCGCGGACAGGTCTGTATCGCCCCGTCCCTAACCTTTTTAGCAACCGCCAACTGCGCCCGGTTCGAGGACGCTGAGGTTCAGTTTGCCGATGTTGACCCTGACACGGGCCTCATGACCCCCGAGACGCTCGAAATGGCCATTTCGCGCGTTAACGAACAGGGTGCGGGCGCGGCCAAGCTGCGCGCCGTCCTACCCGTCCATTATGGCGGCAACCCTGCCAATCTGCCCCGCATCCGCGCCTTGGCCGAGGCCGCTGGAGCCGTGGTGGTCGAGGATGCTTGCCATGGCCTTGGTACAGCCATGAATTTCGGGTGTGGCCTCGAACAGATCGGCGACTGTACCCACAGCGCCATGGCCACCTTTTCATTCCATCCGGTCAAGACCATTGCCTGCGGTGAAGGCGGGATGGTCACCACCAATGACCCGGTCTTGGCTGAACGTTTGATGCGCCTACGCAGTCACGGGATGGTGCGCCAACCCGATGAGTTTAGCCTCACGGCCATGGCCTTTGATCAGCGCGAAGACGGCAGCCGAGAAGCCAACCCCTGGTTCTATGAGATGCCGCAGATCGGCTATAATTACCGCCTGCCGGATGTGCTCTGCGCCCTCGGCATCAGCCAACTCGCCAAGCTGGACCGGTTTGCGGCCCGCAGGCGGACGCTGGCCGCACTCTATCGTCAGCATATGGCCGAGCTTGCGCCGGTGGTGTCACTGGTGGCGACGCCGCAAGGGGCTGATCCGGCTCTGCATCTGATGGTCGCCCTGATCGATTTCAAGGCTGTGGGCCTGACCCGCAAACAGGTGATGGACGGCCTTGCCGCGCGCGGCATTGGCAGCCAAGTCCACTATATTCCGGTCCATCGCCAGCCCTACTACCAAGACCGCTATGGCCTGATCGACCTGCCCGGTGCCGATGGTTTCTATAGCCGCTGCCTGAGCCTGCCGCTCTTTGCCGGTATGGAGGATAGCGACCCTGAGCGGGTGGTCTCGGCGCTCAGGGCCGTACTGGGTCTCTAGGGCCTAGGTCGCTTTCGCCTTTAGGACGGGCGCAGGCTTTCAATCTGTTCTTTCAGTTTGAGTTTTTGGCGCTTCAGCTGTCTAAGTCGCAATTGATCTGCGGCTGGTCGTTGCAGTTCGTCCCGGATTGCGCGATCAAGATTTTCGTGCCGGACACCGAGTTCACGAATATGCGCTTCAATGGCCATGGGTTGCGACTCCTTGCGATTGGCGCTTGAAGTAAATCACCGACCCTTGTCGGCGTCAGATCACAATTGGTTGCTTTGGCGATCTAACGCCCAGACCCCTTCAGGAGGCTAGATGGCCCATCCCGCAGACCCTCGTTCAGCCCCTCAGCGACTGGTCGTCGCCATCACCGGTGCCTCGGGCGCGGCCTATGGCGTGCGCATGCTTGAGGCCTGCCGTGATCTCGGCATAGAGAGCCATCTGGTGATGTCGCGCTCGTCGATCTTGACCCTAACCGAAGAGACCGGTCTTACCGTTGCCGATGTCTGCGCCAAGGCATCTAAGGTCCATAAGATCGGCGATGTCGGGGCCTCCATCGCTTCTGGATCCTTCCAGACCTTGGGCATGATCGTCGCGCCCTGTTCTGTGCGCACCATGTCTGAGATCGGGGCAGGCGTGACCTCGACGCTCCTGACCCGCGCCGCCGATGTGGTGCTTAAGGAGCGCCGCCGCCTGGTCTTGATGGTGCGCGAGACCCCCTTCCATCTGGGGCACCTGCGCACCATGGTTTCACTGACCGAGATGGGCGCGATCATCGCCCCGCCCTTGCCAGCCTTCTACACAAGGCCCAAGACGATCGAAGACCTGATCGACCAGTCGGTGGGACGCTGCCTTGACCTGTTTGGTCTGTCTTGGCGCGGCGTGAAGCGCTGGGGCGAGGATATTGGCCCTGTTGAAAATGCCGCGCCCCAGGCCCCCTTATGACCGGGTTTTGGGACTGGGCCTTGAGGGCCTATGCCCGGCCCGGCGTGGCTCAGGCCTGTCTGGATCTGCAAGATGAGCACGGGCAATGCACGCCCTATCTGCTCTGGGCGGCTTGGTCGGCGCAGAGTGGCCGCAGTGTGAACGAGGCGATTTTAGCCAAGGGTGCGGTTCTGGCCAAGCAATGGGAACCCACCTTTATCACGCCGGTTCGCACGGTTCGCCGCGCCTTGAAGCCCCCCTTTGACGGGGTAACCGATGATCTGCGCGAGGCCCTTCGCGAGCAGGTCAAGGCGGTGGAATTGGCGGCAGAACAGACCTTGATGCAGTCCTTAGAGGCCTTGACGCCCCTGACCCCATCGGGATCGGTCTCGATCCTGGAAGCCCTCGAACAGGCGACCGCCCACTGGACCCCGTCAGCGTCACAAAAGGCCCTGATGGACCTGTCGCAGCACCTTTGAACCATGGGTTGGGTTTGCTATGATGGGTTACCGACCCTGTCGGTCCAGAGGGGTATGGCGGCATGAATGATGACGAACCGACTACGGATTCGGACAGCGCCATCAAGGCGCAGATCAACATCTTTCGGCAGGAGCATCAGGACCTAGACGCCTCCATCCTCGCCCTTGAGGCCATGCCGCAGCCCGATCTGTTGCTGATCACCCGACTCAAACGCAAAAAACTCGGCCTTAAAGACCTTATTTCACGCCTAGAAGACCGATTGACCCCAGACATCATCGCTTAAGCGCGCGCTTCCTTTGCACCTTCGGCCATTACGGCCTCAAAGCAACCCTAACGATATGAGGGGATTCATGACCGACCTTACCGCCGCCGTCGCTGAACTGGCCGACAAGAGCCTGCTGGTGCTTGATGATGATGCGCCCTTGCGCACGCGCCTTGGCCGCGCGCTCGAACAACGAGGCTTTGAACCCATCCTCGTGGCGACCGTTGCCGAAGCGGTGGCCGCCGTGAAGGCTAAGGCTCCGGCCTATGCCGTTTTGGACCTGCGGCTTGAGGATGGAAGCGGTCTGACGGTGGTTGAGGCCATCCACGCTGCCCGCCCTGATGCCCGCGTGGTCATGCTGACCGGCTATGGCAATATCGCCACCGCAGTGGCGGCGGTGAAGGCGGGGGCTCTGGACTATCTGCCCAAGCCCGCCGATGCCGATGATGTAGCCAAGGCCTTGCTGGCCCAAAAGGATCACAGCCCAGCACCCCCGGAAAATCCGATGTCGGCCGACCGGGTGCGCTGGGAACATATTCAGCGGGTCTATGAGCTGTGCGGCCACAATGTTTCGGAAACAGCGCGGCGTTTGAACATGCACCGCCGGACCCTGCAGCGGATCTTGGCCAAGCGCGCCCCGCGTTAGGGGGTTTGGGCTGATCGGTCGTTCGCCAGTCGCTCTTTCCATTCTCGCGACAAGAGCTTCAACTCGGTCCGGACCATTGAGGGTGAGATGTCATCAGGCAGGGTTTGCAGCACATCAAAACTGAAGGCCGCCTCGCCGTGAGCCTTCCACGCCGCCTGTAAGGTGCGATCCGGATAGCTGCCCATGCGCAGTGAGAACCAGAGGCCGGTCTGGTGGGTATCCAGATGACGGCTCTCCATCACCCAGACCTGCCCGTCCACCGCGCACCGCACCGCAAAGACCCCGGCGGGGGTCTTGATCTCCTTATAGGCGGCGATAGCGGCTTTGCGGTCTTTGGCATCCATAGTGCCAGCCTAGCCGATGATGGGCCGGACCACTAGGGGGCCGCTAGACATCCAAACGGCGAAGGGCGGCGAGCCGCGCAAAGGCGAGGGTCAAGGCCTTGCGACGGGCGGGGGCCAGGGGCGCAGGTGTGGCCGGGGTCAGGACTGCCCCGTCAAAGCCATCGGCAACAATCAGGCCCGGTCCCTGCGGCAAGATATGCTGGGGAAATTCCGGCGCGACTGCGAAATAGAAGTGGTCACAAAAGGGCAGATAGTCGCCCCATTTCTGGTCGGTCCTAAAATCTTCCTGTGAGGACTTGACCTCGACAATGACAATCTCGCCGCGCCGCCCCAGCCCCATCAGATCGGCCCGCCGTCCATTGGGTAGGCTGACCTCCGCCACCGGCGCATAGCCCAGCCCAATCAACAGCCTTGCCGCCCCACGGGTGACGATCTGCGTCGTCTGAGGCCGCAAACCCACAGTCCCGCTCGGCCGGGCAATATCGAGAACAATTTCCATCGCTACAGTTTGTTCTGGATTTGTTCGTTTGACAAGGGGCTAGCGCGCCGCCTCGCCCCTGGCCAGCGGGGTCTGTTTCGTAAAGCGCAGGAGGGCGGTGTTGAATCCGAGGGTCTTGGCACGGTTGACGAGGAAGGCAATCTCAGCGGGTCCGGGCGTGGGCTGACGGTGCAGCAGCCACAGGAACTTGCCAGAGCGGTCACTGACAATGGCCCAGCTATAGTCCTCGGCCCGATCTAGGACCCAATAGTCTCCCAAAAAGGCGGGACCGAGAAACGAGACCTTGAACTTGGCATTGCGGCTGCCCTCGACCAGCTTGGCGCGGCCATTGACTGAGCGGGCGGGGCCATCCACGCTCCGGTCGCGGCAGCTGTTGACGATACGGATCATACCACCGGGGATCTTGCTATAGTCGGCACTCACCGCCTCGCAGCCCCGCTGGAAGATATTCTCGTATCGCGCCATTTCGTAATAGCGCCCGACATAGCGATCCACATCCACAGGCTTGGACGGCGCGGGCACGTTGGGGTTGCCGACCGGCGCGGCTATAGCCTGCGACCCATGGCTCACGAACGACAGGGCCAGCACGCAAAGGGCAAGGATAGCAAAGGCGAAACGGGGCAAGGCGATCTCCTGCGTCCAGAGGTCCTATGACGGCTCCGGATCAGTTGAACCTGATTTGTGTCATTTTTTGTGAAATACCAGACCCCAGACGCAAAAATGCCTCGCCAGATCAACCGGCGAGGCATTTCTGTTCGGGTTTAAAGGCGGGTGGGCCTATTCGGCGGCCACGCGGATGGACTCAACGACCCGGTCTTTAAAGTTGATCGCCTGCAGGTAACGGATGCCGTCTTCGGCAATATCGTCACCGACCATCCTGTCACCTTCGAGCCTCAACTCCTCCATATCGACATACATGCCGTAGAAGGCGCGGGTACGGTCGGTGATGATCCCAGCATTGAGCAGGGTCTTGATCAGAACACGGAAGATATTGGCCGACTCGCGCATGCTTTCGCGGCGCACATCGTCGGTCATGACCTTCTGGAACTCTTCGATGACCTTCATGCCGTCGAGACCGAAATCGGCATAGAGCGCCATCTGCTGGGTTGGCGAGACCAGATTGAACAGCAGGGTCTGGAAGCAGTGGGCTGCCCAGTCCTCGATGATCGCATGCTCTTCGGGGTCGAGCTTGGGCACCGTGCGGTCAGCCCAGATCTTGCCGAACTTGTGGTGGAAAGCCTCGTCGGTCATGACCAGCTGCAAGAGCTTCTTGCCCAAGGGGTCACGGATGTTGTTGTAGAAGCTGGCAAAGGCACCCATGGCCAGGCCCTCGACCAACATCTGCATGCCAATGATCTTCTTATAGACCTCGGGGGCATGGATGATCTCGACCAGCAGGTCCTTCAGCACCGGGCCGCATTCGAGCGGACGGCCCCAGCGGGTCTTAATATATTTGGCAAAGCCGGTGACGTGGCGGGCTTCTTCGCGGGTCTGGTTGGCGGCATATTCCTGCGCGCCCTGGTCCTTGAGCACATGGCAGAGCGAGGCCGACAGGTTGAGCGCGCCCTGCTCGCCATGCAGGATGGACGAGAAGTTGTGCAGCACCATGGTGTTGATGAAGCGGGTGCGCTCCTTAGGGTCCGACAGGTGGTTGGACACATAGTCGGTCTGCAGGGCGGCGATCATCTCTTCGGGAACGAGGGGCTCGTTCTCCATGTCGAAGGGCTCGTTGAAATCGATATATTTAACATCCAACGGATCCCAGAAATGGTCATGGGTCGCGGCTATAATCTTGTCGAAGGCCGAAGAGCGGTTGATGTACCGGTCCAGCTCCAGCATCGCTTCAAAATCATCGGGTGCCACGGCGTCATACATGGCGTCCTTGGTGATGTTCTTATCGGTCATCGCAGCAACCTTGCACAAAGGGGTTGGATCCGTCTGGCTGAGCCGACGGAAAGGGTGAGCAATGGAGACTCAGCGTCGCATTGGCGTCAAGCGAAAATGACGCAGGCGTCAGGTTTGTATTTCTTCAAATCCGTATCCCCCGCGAAGGCGGGGGCCCAGACCTGCGGAGCTCCGAAGGTCGGTTGGCCCTGATCTGGATCCCCGCCTTCGCGGGGAAGACGGGTTAGGGGGTTCACATCCCCGCCAATCACAGGTTCACGCCGCCGCGCAAATGGGCTAGTCATCGGACTGTTCCAAATTCCTACCTAACAACTGATGAGAGTTTTTCATGGCTGACGATTCCGCCTCCGTCGACGTCCTCAATGGCGCCGCCCAGACCCGCCTGCGCACCATCATCGAGCGCGTTGAGCGGCTGGAAGAAGACAAGGCCGCCGTCATGAATGACATGAAAGAGGTCTTTGCCGAGGCCAAGGGTGAGGGCTTTGACGTCAAGATCCTGCGCAAGATCGTTCGCCTGCGCAAACAGGACCGGGCCAAGCGTTTGGAAGAAGAAGCGCTGATCGACCTGTACCTGTCGGCGATCGGAGGCCTGTGAAGAAAACCCCTCCCGATCAAAGA
>JBEGNZ010000051.1:0-10772 GCA_041182245.1 Pseudomonadota bacterium
ACTATGGAGATAAAGGCGCGTGCAATAAACGGACTGGACCCGGGTGCGATTCCCGGCGGCTCCACCAATTCCTACCCCGTGTATCGACGGGCTGTTTGGGGCCGATCAGCATCGACAGACGTGTAAAGACGTTAGTGCTTTCTCTCGGGTGGGCTCACCGGTATCGGGCCTTAATCTAAATGCGAACGATAACTTCGCTCAAGAGATCCGTCTCGCTGCGTAATGCGGTGCCACGAATTTCGACCTAAAGCCCTAACGTCTTAGCAGCGTTAGGCGAGGCCCGAGGGGAGCCTGGCAACAGCAATCCCCTCACCTCACCTCACCTCACCTTATTTCACATAAAATCCGCGTTCGCGGAGAAGAAAACGAGGCCCTCACCCAACCCTCTCCCACAGGGAGAGGGCTAAGAATGAGCGAGCCCTCGCCCCCTTGGGGGAGAGGGTTGGGTGAGGGGGACTTTAGAACAGGGCCCCCTTCGGCGCTGCGCGCCACTTCCCCTTCTGGGAGAAGTGCCCGCGAAGCGGGGGTAGGGGGTTCTCCGCCTAGACCGGCTCGGCGTGTGACAGCCAACCCTTTTCGGCACGCCAGTTCGGGGACAGGCCGTCAAAGCGGCTGAGCTTGAGCCGTTCCAGATCAGCGAATGAACATTTGCCGTCCATGACCAGATCACGCACCGCATGGCCGCTGGCAGGCGAAAGACCAAAGCCGACGCTAGACATGGTGATCAGGGTCACATTGTCGATCCGGTCGATAACGGGACGGCCATCGGGGGTATTTTCAATCACCCCAGCCCAACTGCGGATCACCCGAAGGTTCCCAGCCTTACTGAACAGGCCCAGCAGGCGCTTTGTCAGGTTGCGCACCAGAGGCGAACCCGGGCGGGCCGACGGACCCATGGGTCCAACATCCAACCATTCATGGGGGCCGCCACCATAGGCGAGGTTGCCGCGCTTGGTCTGGCGACCATAGAGACCGTTGCCGTCCACAGCACCAATGGCCATCATCGGTGCAGGCTCGGTGACGATCATCTCCGCCCGCGCCGAAGCGATGGGCAGGTTGATTCCCACGCCCGCCAGCAGGCTCGCGCTCTGCGGACCCGCCGCGACCACGACGCTATCGCAGCCCAAGATGCCGTCCTTGGTCTCGACGCCAGTGACCTTGCCACCTTGACTGACCAGTCGAAGGACCGGCGTGTGCTGTTGAATCCGGCCGCCCAGATCCTGCAGCGCCCAGGCATAGGCCTGTACCGTGCGCTGAGGGTTGGCCTGACCGGCAATGGTCAGATGCACGCCGCCCAAGATATTGTCACCGCTCATCGGGACCCGCTCGCGGATCTCTTGCAGGTCGATCTCATGGGCCGGAGAGCCATTCTCGCAGAAGGTCTCGGCCATATAGCGATAGTGCTTAAGCTGACCCTCGGTCGTGGCCAGCACCAGCTTGCCGCGTTGATATTCGGTCGAATAGCCGAGCATCTCGTCCATCATCGGCCACAGACGCTGCTCTTCGGCAAAGAGCGGACTTTGGAAGTGCGAGGCCCCGCCGCCATTGCGACCCGAGGCTTCCCATCCGACAATGCCCTTGTCCAACACCAAGACATCAACGCCTGATCGGGCCAGCCACCAGGCTGCGCTCAGGCCACTGACACCCCCACCAACAACAATGACTGTTGCGCCCTTTTGCGTGCTCATGATCGCTCGGTCCTAGATGTGCTGGCTGTCGGTGAGCATTTCGAGGTGCATGGCCTCGCGCTCGGTGCCGATGTCGTTATAGGGGACCCACTGGCTGGCAATACCGAACCAGACATCCCAGTTCGAGGTCATGTCATAGGGCTCGTCATGGGCCGCCAGCACGCTCATGGGCAGGGGGCGAACCGGCGCGCGGTAACCCGCGAGCGGCACCTTGGCCACGGGCACATTTGACGATTGGGCGAGGATCAGGGCCACCTGCTCGCGGCAGCGGCGCGCTTGGCACTGGCCCATACAGGCGCGGGTCAGGCGTTTGAACTGGTCCTGATTAAGCGGACCATCGGCGGCGAGGCTCTTGATGTCGCGCTTGGCGGCGACCTCAGAAGGTGGGCCAAGATAGCGCGGCTGACGCACGGCGGTCAGATCACCGCGCGTGACCTCTTCGCACTGGCAAACCACGATGGAATCGTCGCCGACCTTCATCAGCGCGGCCATCCAGTCGGTATGATAGGCGTGGGCATCAAGGCTGGTCGCAGGCGCTGGAGCCTCATCGGCGAGAGGCTGACCGGCAAGGGCGGCGAGCGCCAGAGCGGCGGCAGCCTCGCCATGGGCAGCGGCGTCGACATTGCTGAGACCGGCGCAATCTCCAGCCACAAGGACATTGGCCAGACCCGTGCTGACCAAGCCGGTGCGCTGGGGCACATGGCCGCCAAGGTCGGTGCGGACCGACAACTTGCCGCCTAGTACATTGAACAGCTCGATGGCGGGAACCAGACCGATGGCCTGACAGATTGTGTCACAGGTGAAGGTGCGGCTATCGCCCCCTGCCACCGGCACCACTGTCGCGCGCTCGACACCATCGGCACCGCCGCTGGCCGAGACGATGACATGGCCCGTTAAGATCTCGATCCCATAGCCGCGCACCTTGGCGGCAAGGGCTGCGTCCCCCTGTACCTGATCGCGCACCTCGATCAGGGCGGCGACCTTCAGTCCGGCCTCGACCACCATCAGGGCCGTATTCAGGGCGAGGTCCCCTGAGCCCAGGATCAAAACCGAGTTTCCGGCAAAGGCATCATAGCGGTGCAGCAAGGCATGGAGGCCATTGGCTCCCATGACGCCGGGCTGATCCCAGCCTTGGAAGGACAGGCTCAGGTCCCGCGCACCCGTAGCGAGGATCAGTTGCTTATAGGCCACCATCCAAGACCGCTCTTCGTCGGCAAGGCCCACAGCCGCTTCGGGCATGGCTGCAATACCGGGACCGTTCTGGAACGCCCCCCAGGCATAGACGCCCAGAGCCACCTCAACGCCAGCCTCAAAGGCGGCTTCCAGCAGGGGATCAGAGGCGAAGATCTGCTCGATCATCCGCGCCTTATTGTCGACGGCACGGGTCATGCGGCCGCCGAAATAGAGCGGCGTATCCAAGCCCATCAGCGAGGCAGAGACGGGATTTTCATCGACCAGTAAGACGCTGGCCCCGCCCTTGGCGGCGGCGATGGCAGCCGCGACACCCGAGGGGCCCGCGCCGATCACCACGACATCCGCCTTCTGCGAGGCGGACGGGAAGCGGTTTGTGATCGAGTAACGATCGACCAGTTTGGCGTCGGTCATACGGCCTCCAGAGCCTGAGAAAGATCTGAGATCAGATCATCAATATGTTCAAGGCCCACCGAGATTCGGATGGTGCCGTCATCAATCCCGACCTCTTCGCGCTGGGCCTGGGGCACAGCATAGTGGGTGGTGGTCGCCGAATGGCAGATCAGGGTCTCGGCCCCGCCAAGGCTGACGGCCATCTTGGCCAGACGCACCTTGTCGAGCATGCGGAAGGCTTCGGCCTCGCCGCCCTTGATCTTGAACGAGAAGGTCGAGCCAGCACCCTTGCACTGACGCTCATAGACGGCGCGAGCCGGGGAGCCTTCGGGAAGAAAGCCCAGATAGGTTACGGCGCGCACCTTTGGATGATCGGCCAAGAACCGGGCAATGGCGGCGGCGTTAGAACAGGACCGCTCGGTGCGCAGAGCCAGGGTCTCCAGCGAACGCAGCATCAGCCAGCTTGTATGGGGGTCAAGGTGACAGCCAAAGGTCGTCCGCCGCTGTTTCAAGCGTCGCACCAAGGCAGCATCGCCACTGACCGACCCGGCCAGAAGGTCGCTATGACCGCCGCAATATTTGGTCAGAGAGGTTATGGTCAGGTCCGCACCGTGCTTGAGCGGCGACTGGAGCAAGGGGCCTAGGAAGGTGTTGTCCACGACCAGGATGGGGCGAAGTCCGGTCTTGGCCCCGACCTCATCGGCAATGGCGCGGATCATGGAGATGTCTGCCGTCGCCGCCGTGGGATTGGCCGGGCTCTCGATCATCATAACGGTCAGAGGGCCAGCCTTAAGGGCCAAATCGACTGCGGCCTGCACATTGGCCCGGTCCACCGCATCGGTAATGCCGAACGGCTTGATGCCATAGTCGGTCAGATGGCCGTTCATCAGACCATCGGTGCCGCTATAGATCGGGCGGCTATAGACCATGCTGTCCCCCGGACGCAGCAGGGTCATCAAGGTCGTGCTGAGCGCCGCCATACCGCTGGAAAAGGCCGCGCAATCTTCGGCACCATCCAGCACCGCCAACCGCTTTTCGACCATATCCAGATTGGGATGGTTGAGGCGCGAATAGATAAAGGCCCCGGCAGGCTCACCATCGACCGGACCATTGAAGAACACCCGATGGGCATCCTTGGCGATCTGGGCGCTGGGATAGACGAAGGTCGAGGTCAAAAACAGCGGCGGCTTGGCCGAGCCCTGATGCTGAGCCGGGTCATAGCCATAGCCAATGGCCAAGGTTTCGAGATGCAGACCCTTAGGATCAGTGGTCATGGGATCGGCTCCGCCCGTCAGCTATTTGCTTCGATATAGGCCTTAGCCTTGGCGCAATACCAGTCGATGATCCGCAGCACTAGAACCTCGGCCTCAGGCGAATAGGGTCCGGGCTTGTAACCCAAGGAATTGACGCCCTTTTGATTGTTCTCGGCCAGGTCGCGGTCTTGGATGTTGGTCTTGTTCCAGATGTCGCTCAGGCCCTCCGCCGTATAGTCGACCCCTTCAACCGCATCCTTGGAGACATACCATTTGGCGACCACATGGGTCTCGTTGGGGGCTACAGGAAGGGCGCTGAAGATGAAGGTGAAATCGCCTAAGGTGTGACAGAAACTATGGGGCTCTAGCGCCCAACGCATGGTGCCAATATCGCCATCGCCAACCTTACCCATAGTCTTGGCCACCAGCGGCTTACCGTCCGCCGACATGGTCACAAAGCCCGGATTGAGCGGAAAGCGCATGGCTTGCCACCAGTCGCCCTCGACCGGACCGACAGGCAGACCCATCGACTCCATCTTGTTATTATAGGCCTCAAGCGCGGCCTTATCTTCATAGTCGAAATAGGCCGTAGTCCCGGTCGGGAAGCTGGCCGACAGCTCCGGATGCCCGGTCAGGCAATGATAGCATTCACGGGCATTTTCCATGACCAGCTTCCAGTTGGCCATCTCGACCAAGACGCTTTCATGGGCCAACTTGGCATTGGCAAACTCATGGGGAGCCATGAGCGGCCCAGCCTTGGCGCGGTACTCATCAAAGGCGGGGGGATTGTCGGACAGACAGATATGGACCGCGCCCTCCAGAACCTCGATGGCGATTGGCGTCAGGCCGTGGTCGTTCATCTCGAAATCTTCAGCCATGCGCGGCGCGCTGACCAGTTCGCCGGTCAGTTCATAGGTCCACTTGTGATAGGGACAGACCAGGCGCGGCGATGAGCTGTGGCCGGTCTTGCAGATCTGAGCACCGCGATGGCGGCACGAATTGTGAAAGGCCCTCAAGGTGCCATCGCGGCCCCGCACCACGACGATGGGCCATGGGCCAATATTCATCGCCAAGGTGGCCCCAGCCTTCGGCAGTTCGCATTCCAAACCAACAACTAGCCAAGACTGGCCATAGATGGCCAGCATGTCGAACTCAAAGACGTCCGGATCGTTGTAGAGCGCTTGAGGCAGGGCGTGGCCCGGCTTGCGCTGCGCGAACAGGGCCGAAATTTTTCCCAAGTCCAACATGAGGCCTCCTAGGTCAGGGGTTTAGATTGCCACGTCGCGCAGGGGGCTGGGCAATCGTATTTCCTCATATGCCTATATCGTTTTGACCGCCGCGGCGCTTGACCTCAGATGAGAATGGCCGTGTGGTGCATTTTTCCGCGATGGCTTTGAAAGGTCTGACGAGTGATCAACCGCCGATGGCTTCCCCTTAACGCCCTTCGAGCCTTTGACGCGGTCGGTCAGCACCTCAGCTTTACCGCGGGGGCGCAGGCCCTGCACGTCTCGCAAAGCGCCCTCAGCCGTCACGTGATTGGCTTGGAAGACCTGCTCGGAAAGCAGCTATTCGAGCGCCGCCCCCAGCGTTTGGTCCTGACTGAGGCAGGGGCCGCGCTGCTGCCTGTCGTGCGCAAATCCTTTGATCGGTTGGAACAGTCGCTCAACACCATTCGCGACAGCAACCGCAATGTTCGCACCCTGCGCATCCATATGCCGCCATCCTTGCTGCATCAGATGGGCCTGCCGCTGTTGCGGGATTTTAGGCGCGAATTCCCAGACATATTGATCGATGTCTCTTCGTCCCACGTGACCGGCCTGCCGGCGCAGGATCTGGATATGGCCGTCGTTTATGATCGCCAGAACGTCGATGACAAGGTCTCGGACCTTCTGTGGCTCGTACGCGTAACCCCGGTCTGCTCGCCAGAATTGGCCGAAAAGCACGCTGGAAAGTCCATCGATCAGTTTTTGGCCGATAATGAGCTGTTGCATGTGAAGCTGGAGAGCGAGCCGCGCGGCATGCTCTGGTCGATCTATATGCGCCAATGCGGCATTGTTGCCGATACGGACCGGGGCCTGGCTTTCGATACCGCCATCTCAGCCGTGAAATATGCCATTTCTGGCGAGGGCGTGGCCTTGGCGGACGTGGACATGTTCGCCGAAGAACTGGCCGATGGCAAACTGGTAGCTCCGTTCGATACGGCCCTCGAGGACGGCTTTGGCTATTATCTCAAATTCCACCCCGAAGATCTAGCCGATCCTGCTGTGGCCCTGTTCCGCACCTGGATCATTAGCCGCTTTGCCAACAATACCGAGTCGGCCAAGGTCAGCCGCGAGCCCTAGCGCGGCGGAATGACGACCAGCTTACCAATGTGCCGCTTGGTCAGAAAATCCCTCTGGGCCTGAACAAGTTCCGACAGAGGATAGGTCTGGGCCAAGAGCGGTTTAACTTCACCGCGCTCAATATAACCAACGAGCGCTTCGAAAACGCCCTCCTCTTGGGCCGTGCAGCCATAGACGGTCAGGTCCTTAAGATAGAGCTTGCGCAGGTCCAAGCTGACCATCGGCCCGGCAATGGCCCCAGACACCGCATAGCGACCGCGCGGCTTGAGCACCCCCAGCAGGTCAGGCCAGTCCTCGCCGCCGACCACATCGATGACGACGTCGAGACTATTTTCATCGACGGCCTCCAAGAGCGGCTGATCGCGCAAGATCAGGCGGTCAGCACCGAGGACCGCGCAGTCTGCGATCTTTTGCGATGAGACCATGGCCAGCACCTCAGCGCCGCGCCGCTTGGCCAACTGCACCGCTGCCGACCCAACCCCGCCTGTGGCTCCCGTGATCAAGACCCGCTCACGCGCCTTGACGCCGCTGCGCGTCAAGAGGTTCTCTGCGGTAGCATAGGCGCAGGGAAAGCTTGCCAGTTCAGCATCGCTCAAGGCGCTGTTGATCCTGTGGGCATCGGCGGAGGGGACTGAGACATATTGCGCAAAGCCGCCGTCGCGCTCTGACCCAAGCCAGACATCCGACAGGCCTTGGCGCAGGGATACGAGGCAGGCCTGAACCAGAACCCGCTCACCGAGACGGGCCAGGTCCACCCCCTGGCCGATCGCCACCACTTGGCCGCAGACATCCGCCCCCTGAATGCGAGGAAAGCGCAAGGCCTCACCGGTCCAACTGCCGTCGGTGACGCCACCATCATCAGCCCCGCTAACCGAGTACCAGCCGATGCGGGTGTTGATGTCGGTATTGTTGATCCCCGCCGCCCCGACCCTGATCAGCACCTCACCGGCTGAGGGCGAAGGTCGTGGAAAATCTGTGCGATAGGTGAGCTGGTCATAGTCCCCGTGACCGGTCAAAACCATGGCAGCCATCACGGTCGGCAGTTCGGTTTTTCCGGACATTCAAAGCGCTCCGACGGGCCAAAACCATAATTGCTCGGCCAACTCTTGATAGGCCTCCCGACCGCCCTTGGAAATCCCGTCCCTTTACGAAAAAAATTTTGCATTCTCCTTAAAATTTTCAATTGTTTGCTTGTGCTGGGCCTCTCAAAACCGAAGCTCGTCGTGGGCTTGACGCCCGCGCCTCGCTGTTCGAAACAGACTGTCTCGAACCGGATCCACGTCTCAACTATGGTCATGAAATTCCAATGAAAATCGGCTTTATCGGACTGGGCAATGTCGGCGGCAAGCTGGCGGGTAGCCTTCTGCGCAATGGTCACGATGTGACGGTGCGCGATCTGAACCCCGATCTGATGGCCGAATTCGTGGCCAAGGGGGCCAAGAGCGCCGCCTCGCCCAAGGAAATGGCCGAGCAGGTCGACATGATCATCACCTGCCTGCCTTCGCCTGCGGCGACGGCCCATGTGGTCGAGGCCGAGGATGGCTTCCTGCAGGCCCTGCGTCCGGGCATGGTCTGGCTCGAGATGAGCACCACCGACTATGAAGAGGTCCTGCGTTTGGGCGAACTGGTCGAGGCCAAGGGTGCCATGATCATGGACAGCCCGGTCTCCGGCGGCTGTCACCGCGCCGATACGGGCAATATTGCCATCTTTGCCGGCGGCAAGCGCGAGGCCTTCGAATATGTGCTTCCCGTCCTGACCACCATGGGCCGCCGCATCCTTCATACCGGCGAATTGGGCACCGCCTCGCGCCTGAAGGTCGTCACCAACTATCTGTGCACCGCCCATCTGGTGGCGCTGGCCGAAGCCCTGACCACCTGTAAGGTCGTGGGTCTGGACATGAACACGGCCTATGAGGCGATCCGCATCTCGTCCGGCAACAGCTTCGTGCACGAGACCGAGTCTCAGGTCATTTTGAACGGCAGCCGTGATATCAGCTTCACCATGGATCTGGTGATCAAGGATGTCGGCCTGTTCGATCAACTGGCGCAAGACCACAATGTACCGCTGGAACTGTCGCCTCTGGTCCTGAACATCTTCAAGGACAGCGCCGAGCGTTACGGCCAGCGCGAATTCTCGCCCAATGTCATTCGCCGCTATGAAGAGCCTTGCGGCGTTAAGGTTCTCGGTCAGGGCTTCCCGGCCGAAATGGTCGACGACGAGCCGGAAGAGCCCGGCTACGAAGTGATCGCCAAGCGCTAAGCGGAACGACCTTCCGCGCCTATCCCCTATCGCAAGGAGCCTTGCCCATGATCCCTCTTGACCATTCGGCCTGGAAGGCGCGGGCGAAGGCCCTGAAGATCGAGACTGGTCTCTTTATCGACGGTGCCTTTGCTCCGGCGATCGATGGGGCCATTTTCACCGCCCTTGATCCAGCCAATGGCCAGACCGTGGCTGAGGTCTCTTGCGGCAATGTTGGCGATATTGACCGGGCCGTCGCCTCGGCCAAGGCCGCGTGGGATGATGGCCGTTGGCGGCACATGTCGCCACGCGCACGCATGGCGGTGTTCAGCCGCTTTGCCGATCTGGTCGAGGAAAACGCCGTTGATCTGGCCCTCTTGGAATGTCTGTCCATGGGCAAACCGGTCAGCGACAGCCTCAATATCGACGTTCCGGAAACGGTCGTGACCATCCGCTATTTTGGCGAGGCGATCGACAAGGTCGCCGGGACCGTCACCAACTCGCCGCACGAGGCGGTACAGATCATTGCGCGCGAACCGCTGGGCGTCGTCGGGGCCATCTCCTCTTGGAACTACCCCCTGCTGATGGCGACCTGGAAGATCGCGCCTGCTCTGGCTGCGGGCAACTGCGTGGTGCTCAAGCCCGCTCAGCAGGCCCCTCTAAGCTGCCTGAAATTGGCCCAACTCTTTGTTGAGGCTGGCGGCCCCGAAGGCGTGTTCAATGTCGTCAATGGCCGAGGTCAGGAGGCCGGTAAGGCCCTAGCCCTGCATCAGGACGTGGCCAAGATCAGCTTCACGGGCTCCACCGCCGTGGGCAAGCAGTTGATGATCTATGCCGGTCAGTCCAACCTCAAGCGCGTCAGCCTCGAGACCGGCGGCAAGAGCCCGCAGATCTTCATGCCCGATCTGGCAGATCTGGATGCCGCCGTCGACGGCGCGATCCGAGGCATTTTCGACAATGCCGGACAGGTCTGTAACGCAGGCTCACGCCTGCTGGTCCATGCCGACATCCATGACGACTTTATCGCCCGCTTCACCCAGCGCTCGACCGAACTTTACACGGCAGGCGACCCGATGGACCCTAGCACCACGCTTGGCCCCATGGTCTCACGCGCTCAGCAACGCGATGTGCTGGGATGGATCGAAAAGGGCAAGGCCGAGGGGGCCCATCTGGCCTTTGGCGGCACCGAGGTCGAAAGCCTGCCCAATGGGGCCTATGTCACCCCAACCCTCTTTACCGGCGTCACCCCCGGCATGACCATAGCCAAGGAAGAGATCTTTGGCCCTGTTGCTTCGCTCCTGTCGTTTGAGACGGAGGCTGAGGCGCTGCAGATGGCCAACGATTCCATCTATGGCCTCGCCGCCAGCGTCTGGACCTCAGACCTTGGCCGCGCCCACCGCATGATCAAGGCCATTGAAGCAGGCGTCGTCTGGGTCAATTGCTTCGGTGACGGCGACATGACCCAACCCTTCGGCGGCTACAAGCAGTCGGGCAATACCCGCGACAAGTCGATGGAATGTCTGTCCGGCTACATGCAATCCAAAGCGGCCTGGATCAATATCGCTTAGGGGGGATGGACCCAGTTTTACCTGCGTCATTGCGAGCGCAGCGAAGCAACCGAGAGGACTGACACGAACTGAATTGATGTTGCCCTAGATTGCTTCGC
>JBEGNZ010000052.1:0-10623 GCA_041182245.1 Pseudomonadota bacterium
CGCGACGCGCCAAGGCGGCTGCGGCGGGCGACAGAGGCTTTTTGCCAATTTGGGGCAGAATCTCGCGGGCCATATCGGCGGCGCTGCCCTTCCAAAGATCAGCGCTCAGTCCGGTATTGCGGGCTCCGGGAGAGAAGATGTCGGGTGCGGACAGGGCGGTCACCTGAACCGCCGCGCCCACGGGCCGCATCGGCGCGGGCTCTGCCGGTTCAAGCAAGATCGGCGGGTCCGTCATGGCATCCATCGGCGTTTCGGCTGACTTTTCCGTCGCTTGTGTGGGGGCGACCAAGGGCTGAGCGGTTGCTGCAGGCTCTGACAACGGCTGCGCATGGGCACCCGTTAGGGCCATCATTGAAAGCGCTAGGGCCAAACCGGAGGTTCGCATCATCAGGCTCACTGTCTGCTCTCCAAATCACCGTGCTCTTGAGTATGCCATGAAAGGGGCGTGTTCGGGCAAGTGTCGCCTGAGCATAATGGCGATCCCATGTCCCATCCCTTGGCGTGGCGGGTGTTTGTCGTGTAATGTGCGGTTTCTATGGAAAAGACCCTGACCTCGGCTGACCCTGATCCGGTTGCCTCTATCCTCGGCGGCGGTGGACTGTGAGCAGTCCCCTAGGCCCTTTGACTCGCACCATTGCCCTTGTCGGCCTGATGGGGGCTGGAAAATCCAGCGTCGGACGGCGGCTGGCTGTCGCGCTGGGCGTGCCCTTTCGCGATTCCGATGACGAGGTCGAGCGGGCTGCGGGCCGCACCGTTTCTGATATTTTTGCCTCGATGGGCGAGCCGGCCTTTCGCGAGGGTGAGCGGCGAGTGATCGCAAGGCTGCTGGAAGAGCCACCTCATATTTTGGCGACCGGCGGTGGGGCCTTTATCAATGAAGAAACCCGGCAACTGATCAAGGATAAGGCCCTGTCGGTCTGGCTGAAGGCCGATATCGACCTCTTAGCCCGCCGCGTTGGGCGCAAGGACACCAGACCGCTGTTGCGCGACAAGGACCCGCGCGAAGTCTTGGAGGCCTTGGCCAAGGTGCGACATCCCATCTATGCCGAGGCCGATATCACGGTCAAAACCGGCGACACGCCTCATGGTGCCGCCGTGGACGAAATCTTAGCCGCCTTGATGACATGGCAGGAAACCCATCCCCTATGACGGTTGTAACGGTGCCTGTGGGTCTTGGTGCGCGAGCCTATAATGTCTTGGTGGGTCCTGGACTGTTGGATCAGGCGGGCGAGCAGATCCTACCCTTCTTAAAGTCGAGGCGGGTGGCGGTGGTCGCCGACGCGTCGGTTCAGGTGCTCCATGGCGAGCGGTTGGCGGCGTCCTTCGCCAAGGCGGGCATCAAGGCCGATGTCATCACGGTACCTTCGGGTGAGGCGTCAAAGAGCTTTGAGCAGTTGGCGATCCTGTCGGATCAACTCCTAGCGCTGGAATTGGATCGCGGCGACCTGATCGTGGCCTTTGGCGGCGGCGTGATTGGGGATTTGGCCGGTTTTGCGGCGTCGATCTATAAGCGCGGCATCGATTTCGTTCAGATTCCCACCACGCTCTTGGCCCAAGTCGACTCGTCGGTTGGCGGCAAGACCGCAATTGATACACCGCGCGGCAAGAACCTGATCGGGGCCTTCCATCAACCGCGTCTGGTGCTGGCCGATCTGACGGTTCTGGACAGTCTCAGCGACCGCGAAATGCGGGCCGGTTTTGCCGAGGTGCTGAAATATGGCCTGCTGGGCGATGCGTCCTTCTTTGAATGGCTTGAGGTTCATACGCCTGCGGTTCTGGCGCGGGAAACGGATGCCTTGGCCGAAGCGGTCGCCCGCTGCGTTGCCATGAAGGCAGACATCGTCGCTGAGGATGAGAAGGAGGCCGGACGCCGGGCTCTGCTCAATCTGGGCCACACCTTCGGCCATGCTCTGGAGGCCGAGATCGGCTTTGACGGCGAACTGCTGCATGGCGAGGCGGTGGCCATTGGCTGTGCCCAGGCTTTCCGCTTTTCGGTTTCGCAGGGCCTGTGCTCGGGACAGGATGCGGAGCGGGCCAGCCGGGCCATCGCCGCCAGTGGCTTGCCCACCGATATTGCGAACTTGCCCGGCATGCCGTTCAAGGCCGAAAGACTGGTCCATCACATGGCCCAAGACAAGAAGGCCGAGGGAGGACGTTTGACCTTCATCCTCGCCCGCGCCATTGGCGACGCCTTTACGGCCAAGGATGTCAGTCCCGCTGCCATACAAGATTTCCTAGTGACTGAAGGGGCTGTCCCATGAGCGCGGCGATTATCGCCATTGTGCCGATCATTCTGTGTCTGCTGGGCCTTTCGGCAATCTTTTCAGCGGCAGAGACTTCACTGACCGGGGCTAGCCGTGGCCGGATGCACCAGCTCGAGCGCGAAGGCGATCGGGCGGCGGGACGGGTCAACAGGCTCATCTCTGACCAAGAGACCATGATTGGCTCGGTTTTGCTGGGTAACAATCTGATCAATATTCTGGCCTCCGCCCTAGCCACAGAGGTTTTGACCAAGTCCATTCCAGGGGCTTGGGGCGTGGTGGTCGCAACCGGCGTGATGACCGTTTTGGTTTTGGTATTTGCGGAAGTCCTGCCCAAGACCCTCGCCATCAGCCGCCCCGACGACGTGGCCCGCACCCTGTCGGGGCCGACACTCGTCGTGGTGAAGCTGTTCGGTCCGGTGGTCTTTGCCGTGCAGTTCTTTGTGCGCCAAACCTTGAAGCTGTTCGGCATCAATATTGACATGACGGTCGACGTTCTCGCCGCCCACGAAGAGATCCGAGGCGCGGTGGAATATCACCATTCTGAAGGTCTGGTCGAAGAGCGCGACCGGCGGATGCTGGGTGGGGTGCTGGACCTTTCGGACATGGACGTGTCCGAGATTATGGTTCACCGCAAGAACATCGCCATGTTGGACATTGAACAGACCCCGCGTGAGCTTGTGGCCGAGGCGCTCGAAGCGACCAATACCCGCATGCCGGTCTATCGCGATGATCCGGAGAACATTGTCGGGGTCCTACATGCTAAGGACCTCTTGCGTGCGCTTGCCGCCGCCGAGGGCAAGGTGGAAGAGATCGACATTGCCGCGATCATCCGCGAGCCCTGGTTCATCCCCGACACAACCAATCTGAAGGACCAGCTCAACGCCTTCCTCAAGCGCCGCAGTCACTTTGCGCTGGTCGTCGACGAATATGGTGCGCTGCAAGGGCTCGTGACCCTTGAAGACATTCTCGAAGAGATTGTCGGTGAAATATCAGACGAGCATGACGCCGCCGTGCAAGGGGTGCGCCGACAGGCCGATGGCTCGATCCATGTCGATGGCTCCGTCACCATTCGCGACCTCAACCGCGCCATGGACTGGGACCTACCCGATGATGAGTGGGTCACGGTCGCAGGTCTCGTGATCCATGAGGCCCAGACCATTCCCGAGCCGGGTCAGACCTTCATCTTCTATCACCACCGCTTCCAGATCCTGCGTCGCCAACGCAACCAGATCACAGCCCTACGCATCAGTGCCCGCCTCGCCGCCGCCGAAGAGGGCTAGGGCGTGCACTTGAGGGCGGTGAATCACGCTTCGCCGGGGGCTAGCGTCTTGATCGACAGGGCGTGAACCGGCCCTGCGAGCTCTTCGCTGAGCTCGGTCATGACCAATCTTTGTCGAGCGACTCGATTCATCCCCAAAAAAACGCTGGATGTGATCGTGACTGAGAAATGGGTTTCCCCAGCGTCTGATGATCCCGAGTGTCCTTTATGCTTATCAGAATCATCAACTATTTCAATTAATTCTGGTGAAAACCTAGATTCAAGCTTAGCTTTCATCCGTGCTGCAACCTTACCCATCAACAAATCCTTTTCGCCGCGATGCATTATTCCGCTCGTCAATCCTTGAATGACAATCTTTCAGCAGCATAATCCACTTCATGAGCCGAGAGTTTGAATACAAGCCGAAATTTCGCGATATCCGCGTCCGCCCTCCAAAAGAGGGGGAAAAGGAGCGGGAGAACGACGTCAATCACCTCAAGCCAGGTGAGAAAAAGTGTGACTGGCCGGGCTGCATCGTGGCGGGCCAGACCAAGGCACCCAAGTCGCGCGACATGCTCAATGACCATTACTGGTTCTGTGTGCGCCATGCTGGCGAGTACAATAAGAACTGGGACTTCTTCGCCGGCATGACCGAGGCCGATGTGCGCAAGGCGCAGGAGGATCGCTTTACCGGCGGTCGCCCGACCTGGTCGTTCAAGGCCTCGCGCAACAGCCGAGAGGCAGCCGCCAAGATTAAGGCGTCCGGACCTGCGGATTTCAGCGATCCCTTGGGCATCTTTAGCGCCTCCGAGCGCAAGGCCGCACAAGAGGCTGAGCAGGCTGCGCACCAGCGCAAGCTGGGCAAGATTGAACGCTCGGCCCTCTCCGATCTGGACATGGACGCGGCCGCTGAGCCTGCGGCCATCCGCGCTCGCTACACAGAGCTTCTTCGCCGCTTCCACCCCGACCTCAATGGCGGGGACCGCGGGGCTGAAGGCAAGCTTCAGCGCGTGATCAAGGCCTACAAGACCCTTAAGGCTGCCGGACTGGCCTGACGGACCAGCGGGCGGCTGTTCCTTTTACGTCAGGAGCCACCCATGCGCCGATCCATCCTTATTGCGGCGAGCCTGCTGGCCTTCGCTCAGCCTCTTGCAGCGTCGGCCCAGGCCACCCCTGCAGCCGTGATCAGTGATCCAGCCCCCGACGCCAAGTTCCCCGCAAGGCTAGAGGTCGTCCACGTGCCGACCGGCGGGGTCAAGATCAACGGCATTGCCTATGTTGCCTCCGGGCCGGGCCCCCATCCGGTGTTTATCTTTTTCCATGGCCTGCCGGGCAATGAGAAGAACCTCGATCTGGTGCAGTCTGTGCGCCGGGCGGGCTGGACCGCCATTGCTGTGAGCTATCGCGGCTCTTGGGGCAGTCCTGGTTCCTATCGCTTTGCTCACAACCTCGAAGATGCGGCAGCAGTGCTCGCCTTTGTGCGTGATCCGGCCAATGCCAAGGCCTTGAAGATGGACCCCAGCCGCATTGTCATTGGAGGCCACAGCATGGGCGGCTGGGTCGTGGCCCACACCGCCTCGCGCGATCATGGACTGCTGGGTGCGGTGATGATCTCTGCAGGGGACATGGGGACAATTGGCGGAATGCCTCGTCCGTTCCTCGTTAAGGAAATGGCTGCCGATATGGAGAGCTTGGCCGATGTGACGCCAGACTCCTTGACAGATGAACTGATCGCCAATGGTGCCCAATGGACCTTCGCAAAGGCCGCGCCGGGACTGAAAGATACTCGTCTTTTGGTCCTGACATCCGACGATGGTTTGGCCGGGCAGTCCAATGCCTTGACCGCCGCGATCAAGGCCGAGGGCGGCAATCGGGTTTCGGTTATCCATGGTGCCACAGACCATAGCTGGTCCGACCGCCGCATCGCGCTGCAAAGCCAGGTGGTGACATGGCTGCAGGGGTTGGTGGTGAAACCCTAAATAAGGCCCACCTCTTTACTTCGGGCCACTTCTCCCCGAGTGGGAAGATCGGGGCGCGTAAATTTTCTCCCTCTGGCGGAAGTTCCGGTGCAGCCGAGGTAAGGGGTTCTTTCTTCAAGAAAACCAGTAAGGCCGTCACTTGGGCCATCTCCGTCAGGGAGAGGGCTTATCAGTTCTAGCCCTCGCCCCCTTGGGGGAGAGGGTTGGGTGAAGGGGCGTTCAGTCCACCTTCCACTTCGCCGCGTTCCCCGCGAAGGCCGGGATCCAGCGTGTCGATTACAAGCGGCTCGAAAGGGTCTGGCTCCCCGCCTTCGCGTGGAAGATGGGATGTAGAGGCACCTGATGCCCATCCTCACGCCCATCTTAGGACGAGGATGTTCACAGCACGTACCAAACTTGCACTCTCCAACAGTTTTTTGCGTCCTTCTGGTTTGCTAAACGCTGATAACGCGATAACTGAGTAGGCATGACAAATTCGACCGAACCCGCCGCCGACGCCCTATTGCTTGCCAAGCCTGACCGGATGGTTTCCCTCCGCGAAACTTTCGGTGTCGACAGCGACATGATGGTGCCCGCCTTTTCGACCCCCGACAGCCATGTGCCTGCGGTTGATCCGACCTACAGGTTCGATCCCCAGACGACCTTGGCGATCTGTGCGGGCTTTGCCTATGACCGCCGCGTCATGGTGCAGGGCTATCACGGCACGGGTAAGTCGACGCACATCGAGCAGGTCGCCGCGCGTTTGAACTGGCCATTGGTGCGGGTTAATCTCGACAGCCACATCAGCCGTATTGATCTGGTCGGTAAGGACGCCATCGTCTTGAAGGATGGCAAGCAGATCACCGAGTTCCGTGAAGGTATGCTGCCTTGGGCCCTGCAACGGCCGATCGCGCTGGTGTTTGACGAATATGATGCGGGCCGTCCGGATGTGATGTTCGTGATTCAGCGCGTGCTGGAGCTTCAGGGCAAGCTGACCCTGCTCGACCAGAACCGGGTCATTACGCCAAACCCCTTCTTCCGCCTGTTCGCGACGACCAACACCATCGGTCTTGGCGACACGACCGGCCTCTATCACGGCACCCAGCAGATCAATCAGGGCCAGATGGACCGCTGGTCGATTGTCACGACCCTGAACTATTTACCCCATGACGTCGAAGCCGACATCGTGATTGCCAAGTCGCCGTCCTATGACACGACTGAAGGCCGCCGCCTGATCTCGGCGATGGTCCGGGTTGCCGATATGAGCCGCAACGCCTTCATGAACGGGGACATCTCCACGGTCATGAGCCCGCGCACGGTTATCACCTGGGCGCAGAACACCGAGATTTTCGGCGGTGACGTGGCCTTAGCCTTCCGTCTGACCTTCTTGAACAAGTGCGATGAGTTGGAACGGGCGACTGTGGCCGAATTCTTCCAGCGCGCTTTTGGCCAAGACCTGCCCGAAAGTTCAGCCCGGGTGAAGGTGGCTTAAGCCATCGCCCGCAACATCTCGCCCAGACCATCGACGGCCTCTGGTGTGGTGGCCCAACTGCACATGAAGCGGACGCTGCCGTCGGCGACGCGGTAGACCGCGATACCTTGGGCGGTCAGGGCCCTGTGCTGTTTATCGCTCATCTCGACGAATATGCCATTGGCCTGCACAGAATGGACGATGCTAAAGGGCATGAGGGCGGCGAGGCGCTGGGCCATCTGGTTGGCGTGGGCGGCGCGGCTCACAAAGGCTCCGCTTTCCAGCATCCCGATCCACGGCGCGGCATAGAACCGGCCCTTGGAGGGCAATTGCCCTGCCTGTTTCAGCCGAGCATCCAGACGGCGGACTAAGCGCTTGTTGAACACCACCAGCGCCTCAGTCGGGGACATGCCGGCCTTGGTGCCGCCTAGCACCAGAACATCGACGCCCAGTCCGGCAATAGCCTTTGGATCAAAGCCGCTGGCCACAGCATTGGCGAGGCGCGCTCCGTCCAGGTGCACATCCACCCCCTTGGCCTTGGCCAGATCGATCAGGGTGCGGGCCTCAGCGGCACTATAGACTGTGCCATATTCGGTGCTGTTGGTCAGGCTGAGGGCCGCAGGGGCCTGGTGATGGGGGCTATCGGGCGCATTCAGATGGTCGGCCAAGGCCTGCGGGTCGATCTTGGCCGACGGGCCAGCCAGGGGGATGATCCCCGATCCGCCGCTAAAAAAGGTGGGTGCCCCGGTCTCGTCAACCGTCACATGGGCGTGCTCATGGGCCAACACAGCCTCGAACGGACGACAGAGCATGGCCAGCGCCATGGCATTGGCCGCTGTGCCGGAGGCCACGAACCGCACCTCGGCATCGGCATCCAGAAAGCCCCGCACAGCGTCCGCGGCCTGCCGGGAGAGGTCATCACTGCCATAGCCGCTTGCGGTGCCCTGATTTGCGGCGATCAGGGCTTCCAGCGCCTCGGGGGCCATGCCGGCTGTATTGTCCGAGGCAAAGTCAAAGCGGGGGGTCAAAGCGCGGCGGCCCATTCGCGCAGGTCTGTCACGAACAGGTCGGGCTCCTCCATGGCCGCGAAGTGACCGCCGGTGGGCATATCGGTCCAGTGGGTAATGTTATAGCCGCGCTCGGCCCAGCTGCGCGGCGGTGCGGCATAGAGCGCCTCACCGGGGAAGTTGGCAAAGGCGGTAGGGGTCTCGCAGCGCTGGCCCTCGGCCAACTGAACGCCGCCTTCCTCCATCAGGCCGCGATAGTACCAAGCCCCGGTGGTGAAGGACCCGGTCATCACATAGATCATGATGTTGGTCAGGAGCTGGTTCTTGCTGTAAGCCCCGATCAGAGACTTGGTGCGCAGGTCCGACCAATCGTAGAACCGCTCGAGGATCCACGCGGCCTGACCGACGGGGTTGCCCGCTGCCATCCAAGCCAGAGATTGGGGCTTTGAGGCCTGCAGCAGGAAGTAGGCGCCGAGCTGTTGCATGGCCGCCCCGGTCTGGGTCAGCCACGCCACTTCGGCCTCAGATGTCGGTCCGCCATGGGGCCTAAAGCTCATCATATTCAGGTGGATGGCCTTGACACTTGATCCATAGTCAAAGCCTAGCCACGAGGTCACCAGCCCGCCCCAATCGCCGCCTTGGGCCAGATAGGTCCCGTAGCCGAGGGTCTCAGTCATCAGGCTATTGAACAACCGCGCCGTCGCCCTCTGACCGATGGGCCGCTGCGGCTTGGACGAGAAACCAAAGCCGGGCAGGGACGGAATGACCAAGTCAAAGGCGTCCTCGGCCTTGCCGCCAAACCGGCTCGGGAAGGCTAGCTTCTCGATGGAGTCCCAAAACTCATAGTGTGATCCGGGCCAGCCGTGGGCCAAAAGCAGGGGCCGCTTGCCGCCCGCCTCGCCGACCACATGGAGGAAGTGGATATCGAAATCCTCCACCCGCGCCGTGAATTGCGGATAGCGGTTCAGTTCCGCAACGGCCGCGCGCCAGTCATAATCATCGGTCCAGTGCGCGCAGATGTCCTTTAGAAACGCTCCGTCACAGCCATAGGCCCAGCCATTGTCCACGGCTGGTGCAGGCGGAAAAGGATAGGCCCGCACAAGGTCCATAACCTTGCCCACCTGATCGGCGGTCCAGTCGACGGTGAAGGGTTTAATGGTCATGGCAGCGTCCTTTTGATGTTGGGGCCAGCCTGAGGGGCTTACGTTGCGGCGGTCAAGGGGGAGGGGGAGGGTTTGGTTTAAAGAAGGCCTTGACCCATCCCCGCGTCATTGCGAGCGCAGCGAAGCAACCCAGGGGGCTGACAAGGACCATTGCGGATGATCCCCTGGGTTGCTTCGCCGCGATGCGCCTCGTAATGACGCGAGAGGGTGCTGGTGGGCGGGTTTGCGCTTGTGTGAATGGGTCTGGGTTCCCGCCTTCGCGGGGAAAACGGAAGACAGAAAACCAGGCCTCATTCGGCCCTTCGGGCCACTTCCCCCAGAGAGGGAAGATTTTCCGTCACTTGATCTTCCCCCTCTGGGGGAAGTACCGGCGAAGCCGGGGTAGGGGGTTAACCCGCCTTCTTGTCCGGCGTGATCACGGCACCGACATGGGCTTCGCCACGGGCCTCGGCCAGAGCGGTTTGGCGTTGGCGTTCAGCGTAGCCCGCTTTCTGCGCCTCGTCGCGATGGTCATAGCAGGACGGGCAACTGACGCCCTCGACATAATGGTCCGAGGCCTGATCCTCTTGGCTGAGGGGCATGCGACAGGCGTGGCACAGGCCGTAGTGACCGAGGCTGAGGCCGTGGCCGACCGAAACGCGCTGATCAAAAACGAAACATTCCCCCTCCCAAAGGCTCTCGGGCTCGGGCACGGTTTCCAGATATTTCAAGATGCCACCATCGAGATGATAGACCTCGTCGATCCCCTCAGACTTAAGGAATGCGGTGGATTTTTCGCAGCGGATCCCGCCGGTACAGAACATGGCAATCTTGGGGGCCTCTACCCCATCCAACAGTTCCGCCCGATTGGCGCGGAACCAGTCTGGAAAGTCTCGAAAGCTTGCCGTCTTGGGATTGATCGCGTTTTTGAAGGTACCGATCCTGACCTCATAATCGTTGCGCGTATCGATCAAGATGGTGTTGGGCTCGGCGATCAGGGCGTTCCAGTCGCGCGCGGCGACATAGTGGCCGACCTCGGTAAGGGGATCGATATTGGGCTGGCCCATCGTCACGATCTCACGCTTGAGCCGAACCTTCATCCTATAGAAGGGCATGGTCTGGGCGAAACTGTCCTTGACCGATAGGGTCGCGCAGCCGGGCAGAGTGCGGATATGGGCGAGGACCTGATCTATGGCCTCGTGCGACCCTGCAATGGTGCCGTTTATGCCTTCGGGGGCAAGCAGAAGCGTGCCCTTGACCCCTGCCGCGCGGCAAACAGGCTCAAGCCCAGCGCGAAGGGCTTCGCAGTCTTTGAAGGGGCTGAATCGATAGAGGGCGGTGACCCGGATGGGATAGGAGTGATCCGACATGGCTCATCATACCGCCGTGTGGGGAAGCAGGCCAACGCCTTAAGCGCCAGCCTGCTTCCATACGTCGCTTACATGCGCTTCAGGGCGCAGATCTTGTTGCCGTCTGGATCGCGCAGATAGGCCAGATAGAGCTTGCCTTGTGCGCCTTCACGA
>JBEGNZ010000053.1:0-8335 GCA_041182245.1 Pseudomonadota bacterium
CCCCCAGAGGGGGAAGATTTAAAACGTCAAGATCTTCCCCCTTTGGGGGAAGTACCGGCGTGGTCGGGGAAGGGAGTGCGCCCCTCTCCTATAGCCCGTAAACCTCAGCAAATTCAGGATCCTTACCCGCGATCTGGCGGGCGCAATCAACGAGGACCTTGGCCTGTTTCCAGGTGGCATCGTCCTGCATCTTGCCATCGATCATGGCCACGCCGCTGCCATCAGGCATGGCTTCGAGAATCTTCTTAGCGAAGGCGACCTCGCCCGGGTCGGGGCTGAAGACGCGCTTGGCCACCGCGATCTGGTCAGGGTGCAGGGTCCATGCCCCGGCGCAGCCCATCAGGAAAGCATTGCGGAACTGCTGCTCGCAGGCATCCAGATCGGCAATGTCACCGAAGGGACCGTAGAAAGCCTTCAGCCCATAGGCTGCCGTTGCATCGACCATCTTGGCCATGGTGTAGTGCCACAGGTCCTGCTGGACCGACACACGCGGCGAACCGTCGGCCTTGGGGTCTTCGATCACGCGGTAATAGGGGTGCCCCCCACCGACCCGGGTCGTCTTCATGCCGCGCGAAGCGGCCAGATCCGCGGGGCCGAGACTGATTCCCTGCATGCGCGGACTGGCCGCGCAGATGGCCTCAATATTATTAACGCCCTC
The DNA here is from genome assembly GCA_041182245.1 of Pseudomonadota bacterium. Classification (GTDB taxonomy): domain Bacteria; phylum Pseudomonadota; class Alphaproteobacteria; order Caulobacterales; family Caulobacteraceae; genus CAISGS01. The sequence continues at coordinate 659 of JBEGNZ010000053.1, forward strand.
TGCGGTTTCCAAGATGGCGTGCAGCTGGATCGGCTTGGTTACGCCATGGCGGGCTTCAAGTTGGGCCAGATACTGGTCCATGAAATGGATGTCCCACGGCCCCTCGACCTTAGGCACCATCATCACATCAAGGCGATTGCCAACCCCTTCGACGATCTCGCTGACATCATCCATCAGCCACGGCGAGTTCAAGCAGTTAATACGGGTCCAGAGCCCGACGCCCATGGCCGCAAAATCGGTGGCGTTGGCCATCTCGATGAAGCCTCGGCGCGCCAAGGTCTTGGCGTCCGCGGGAATCGCATCCTCCAGATTGCCGAGAATCACGTCCACCGTCGCGGCGATCTGCGGCACCTTGGCCCGAACCTTTTCGAGGTGCGGCGGCACGAAATGGATCATGCGCTCCACGCGGGGCGGAATCTCACGCAAGGGTGCAGGCGCACCTATGGCCAAGGGCTTGAAATAGTTGCGAGGCGTTTTCATGATCTAGCCCTTCCAGACAATTAGAGGCCCGTTTTGGCGCAGCTCTGCCAAAGGGTCAAGATGTCCGGACATTTAACGGCGGACCAAAACAAAAAGGGCCGGTCCAGCGGACCAGCCCTTTTCGAAATTCTGAGGCGTTGAAAGGCTTAGGCGGCGGCTTGCGCGGCGATCTTGGCCTTGAGCTGGCGCTTGATGCGCACGGCGCGCAGCGACAGGTCGGCGTCAGGTGCCTTGACCAGGAACACGTCCAGACCACCACGGAAATCCAAGGTCCGCAGGGCGGCATTGGTGATACGCAGACGGAAAGACTGCCCCAACACTTCGGACTGAAGCGTTACGGCCTTGAGCGCGGGGAGGAACCGGCGCTTGGTCTTGACGTTAGAGTGGCTCACATTGTTGCCGACCATAGGGCCAACACCGGTGAGTTCGCAGCGGCGCGACATCGCTCAAACCTTCGAAAAAGAAACAGGGACCCGCGAAAGGGCTTCCGCGAGAGAGGGGGCGATATAGGCCACCCACGCCGTACACGTCAAGGCCAAGGATGAGTTTCTCGTTCATTGTCTTGCGTGGCCATGAAACGGCCAAGTTTCGCAACGAGGAGATAGATCGCTCAGGGCCCCTTCAACCCCGTCACGGTCTTGGACTATAAGAGGCCGCAATTGTTTCACTTGGAGTTTCGTCATGACCGGCCGCAGCCGCTCCATCGCCTCGCGCTCTGCCGCCCTAGCCATCGCCTTGGCCTCGGTCGCTCCGCAAGCCCTTGCACAGGGTGACGCACAGGTCCCTCCTGACGCCAAGCCCATGAAGCTAGACCTTGGCTATGATGGCCGTCTCTACATCAAGGTTCTGGACATTCAATTCAATCAGACCGCCAGCCCAGAGGCCTTCACCTCAAGGGTCAGACTTGTAACCTACGGCCTGCTTCGGGCCTTCCGCAAACTGGACATGCGCGCCTATGCGCAGGGCCGGGTCGCTGCGGGTGAACCCCAGCCCGGCTTCATCACCCACCAGAACATCGACGGAAAACGTAATCGCAAGGTCAACGCGACTTGGTCGAGCTCTGACGTCCTTACGACCTCAACACCGACTTTTGATAATATGGGCGATCCACCCGCGACCCGGACACAGCGCGTCACCGCTGCTGACCCCTTGACCAACTTCATGCGCATGACGCTCGCTAGCAGCCAAGAAGGCCCCTGCCAGGGCAAGGCGCGGTTCTATGACGGCAAGCAACTCTATGAATTGGATTTTGCAGGCCCCAAGCCCTACCGGCTCGATAACCGTGAAAAGCGGTTCGGGCTGGTCAACCCTCTGCGCTGCACGGTGCGCTATATAGAGGTGGCTGGTTTCAAGAAAAAGGCCGTTGAGGACAAGAGCGGTGGCCTGAGACGACCGATCACCACCGACTGGGCACAGGTCGGCGTCGGCGGGCCTTGGGTACTGTCGTCCCTGTCCGCTGAGACGCCCCTTGGCGACGCCGTGATCGAGTTGGCCCGCATGAACATTGAGGGGACGCGCCCCTAACCGCTCCCAGCCAGTTAGATCGAGGTTGTGGTTAACGCGCATTATGATACTATATCTAGTATAGAACAAAGACCGAATCGGCCTGTGTCGCTGATTCGGTCACGATTCGTTTCCCTGTCGTTCAGGCGAGATGTGAATTTCTGTTAAGCTCCACATTCCTGTTGAAGGTTCCGCTAGGGCCTTGCCGTTGGCCTGAGTCCGCTCCACCTTGCGATCATGAGCGACCGCCCTTCAGGAGCAGCACCCGCACGGCTTGTCGCCGTTCTGGGGCCCACCAATACCGGCAAGACCCACCTGGCGGTCGAGCGGATGCTGGGCCACGCCTCGGGCATGATCGGCCTACCGCTACGCCTGCTGGCTCGTGAGATCTATGAACGCATCGTCAAGGCGCGGGGCGCGCGCTGCGTCGCCCTAATCACCGGCGAGGAAAAGATCATACCGCCACGTCCGTCCTATTATGTCTGCACGGTCGAGGCCATGCCGCTGAACCGTGAGGTCGAGTTCTTGGCGGTGGACGAGATCCAGCTCTGCGCCGACCCCGCGCGCGGCCATGTCTTCACCCAACGCCTGTTACATGCCCGCGGCAGTTGCGAGACCATGTTCCTCGGTGCAGGCACGCTCGCCCCACTGATCCGTCGCCTCCTGCCTGATGCGGAGTTCGTCACCCGTGAGCGGTTCTCGAAACTGACCTATGACGGCCCCAAGAAGCTCAGCCGCCTGCCCCGACGCAGCGCCGTCGTCGCCTTCTCCACCGACGCCGTCTATGCCATTGCCGAGCTGATCCGGCGCCAGCGCGGCGGCGCGGCGGTGGTCATGGGCTCGCTCAGCCCTCGAACCCGCAATGCCCAGGTGGCGCTCTATCAGTCCGGCGAGGTCGATTTTCTCGTCGCCACCGATGCCATTGGCATGGGCCTTAACATGGATGTCGACCATGTGGCCTTTGCGGGCCTGCGCAAGTTCGATGGCAAGCGCACCCGCTGGCTCTATCCCCAAGAGATCGGTCAGATCGCCGGACGGGCAGGCCGTTTCCGTTCAGACGGCACCTTTGGTGTGACCGGCGAATGCCCGGAGATGGACGAGGATCAGGTTTCGGCAGTCGAGAACCATGCCTTTGAATTCATTACAGCGGCCGAATGGCGCAATTCGCGGCTGGAGTTCCAGTCCCTGCCCGCCCTCATTCGAAGCCTCGCCGAACCGCCGTCTCGCGATGGCCTAAAGCTGGCCGAGGAAAGCCTCGACGAGACCGCCCTTCGACGCATGGCGCTGGATGAGGACGTGGCGCGGCGCTGCCGGGACAAGTCCAACCTGATGCGGCTGTGGGATGTCTGTCAGACCCCCGACTTCCGCAAGACCACTTTGGATGATCACCTGCGTATGGTCCGCGACCTGTTCATGCCCCTGACCCAAGGCTCGCGCCGCGCCCCCACCGATTGGATCGCGGAGCAGTTTCGGGCGCTAGACCGGCTCGATGGCGATATTGACGCCCTTTCGGGCCGCCTCTCGAGCGTACGCACCCTCGCCTATATCGCCAACCGCCCCGACTGGCTGGTTGATCCGGCCCATTGGCAAGGCCAGACCAAGACCTTGGAAGAGCGGCTCTCTGATACGCTTCACGAGCGCCTGATGCAGCGGTTCATCGACCGGCGCACCAGCGCCCTGATGCACGGTCTGCGCCAGCGTGAGGACCTGCTGGCGGGTCTGGGAGCCGATGGCACGGTCACGGTAGAGGGCCATTTTGTTGGCCAGCTCAGCGGCCTGCAATTTGTACCGGCTCAGGGCGCGAGTGAATTGGAAGACAAGGCCCTGCGCGCGGCAGCCCAGCGCGCGGTCGGGCCTGAAATTGCCCGCCGACTTGGCACGATCGCGGCTGAGCCGGATGAGGCCTTCGTCCTGATGCCCGACGGCGCGGTGCTCTGGAACGGTGAAGCGGCAGGCAAGCTGGACATTTCACGCCTCTTTGCCCCGCGTGTGCGGCTCTTTGGTGAGCTTGGTCCCGCTCCAGCGCGAGAGCGGGCCACGCGGCGGCTGGAGGCCTTTTTGGCGGCAGAGGCGGGACGAAGGCTTGGCCCCTTACGCGACCTTGAATCCGCGATCCAGAGCGGCAAGATCAAGGGCCTGGCCAGAGGCATTGCCTACCAACTCGCCGAATCGGGCGGCGTGCTCGACCGCGCCCTCGTCGAGACCGAGGTGCGTGCCCTCAGCCCCGTCGAGCGGCGTCATCTGCGCGCCATCGGGGTTCGGTTCGGAGCCTTCAGCCTATTTTTGCCAGCCCTGCTCACACCAGAGGCCCTGGCCTTTACCCGCGCCTTTGCGGCGATTGAGCGGCCTGACTGGCCTGCCGCCTTTCAATCCATCGGGCCGCTGCCCTCCGCCATCCCCTCAGCGCGAACGCTTGCCGCCTATGGCTTGCGCGCGGTCGGTGCCTTCACTGTGCCGGTCCTGATGCTGGAACAGTTGGACAACCATCTTCGCGCCCTGCCTGCGGTCAATGGGGCCATGCCGCTGACGCCCCAAGCCATTGAGGCGCTGGGCTTGACGCCCTCTCAGGCCGAGTGGGTCCTGCGCGGCCTGAACTTTGCCCCCGTCGGCAAGCCGGTGGCGGGCGAGCCTCGCCTGTGGCGCAGGCGCAGAGCGGACCGCGCGGAAGCGGCCAAAGCCCCCGAACAGACCGCCAAGGCTAGGGCCGCTATGGACCGGGCGGTGGCCGCCTCCCCCTTCGCCGCCCTCGCCGCGCTCAAGGTTCCGCCCCCGTTGCCCGCTAAACCTGTCCGCCGCCGCCGTCGGCCGGTGCGAAAGATCGCCAAAGCCCAGAAAGGACAGGCTGGATGAGTGAAGAGACCTGCCGTATCGACGTCTGGCTCTGGCGGGCCCGGTTCTTGAAGACCCGCGCCCTCGCCGCCAAGTTCGTGGAGGACGGGCGGGTGCGCCTCGAACGTCCCGGCCTTGGTCCGCCCACGCGCCTAGACAAGCCCTCGCGCACCATCAGACCCGGCGATCAACTGACCTTCGCCATCGCCGCCCGCGTCTTTGCCATCCGCATCGAAGCTCTTGGCGAGCGCCGTGGACCGGCCCCCGAAGCCCAAGGGCTCTATAGCGACCTCCCGGCCTAAATCTCGGAACACGAGGGTCAATTTCCACCCGTCAAACCCCCACCCTCAGAATTCTTGATAGGGCCACCAATGGATCGGCTGTTGACAGAAACGCCGATCGCCTGAGATAGACCGCAACCACCGTCTCGTGGCCGACCGGATATCGTGGACTTGATATGACCTACATCGTTATGGATGCCTGCATTAAGTGCAAGTTCATGGACTGCGTGGAAGTCTGTCCCGTGGACTGCTTCTATGAGGGTGAAAACTTTCTCGCGATCAATCCAGACGAATGTATCGACTGCGGTGTCTGCGAACCGGAATGCCCCGTCGATGCAATCAAGCCCGATACGGAAGATGATGCCGACGGCAAGTGGCTAAAGATCAACACTGATTTTTCGAAGGTCTGGCCGAACATCACCGTCAAGGGCGAACCGCCAGCAGATCGCGAAGCCTTTGAGCGTGAGACCGGAAAGTTCGAAAAATACTTCAGCGAAAAGCCCGGTAAGGGCTCCTGACTTTCGACGCGCCGGAAGCTTGGTTAGGTCTGAGCCCAAAGCCCCCCTTAGCCGACCCTTTCTTTGTGACGATTTTTGTGATATCTCATAGGGCGATGTCGCGGTGTGGTCCTGCACAACGTCCATCGTTTCGACAACCGCGGTCCTCTACTGACGCGCGCCCCGATCTAAGCCGAAGGGTGTCCTAGACTAAGTTTGCAACATGAAACAACTGATGACGTCCGTAAGGTAACGGGCCGGATCTCTAGTGTCTGTTGTCGGGTAAAAGAATGAGGTCTTCCATTCGTGTCGGATGGAAGAACAGATTTTCGAGAGGGTTTTCTATGAACGCCAATGTCCACGATTTCTCGGTTGACGATCACGTTGTTTATCCCGCGCACGGCGTAGGACAGGTGGTCGGCGTAGAAACTCAAGAGGTCGCCGGTATGGCGTTCGAGGTCTATATCATCACCTTCGACCACGAAAAAATGACCCTGCGCGTCCCCACCAAAAAGGCCAAGACCGCGGGCCTGCGCCCGCTGGCGGCAGGAGATGTCGTCTCACAAGCCCTAACCACCCTCAAGGGCCGCGCCCGGGTGAAGCGCACCATGTGGAGCCGCCGCGCCCAAGAATATGAAGCCAAGATCAATTCCGGGGACCTGATCTCCATCGCGGAAGTGGTGCGCGACCTGCACCGCGCCGAGAACCAGCCCGAACAGTCCTATTCCGAGCGGCAACTCTATGAATCAGCGCTCGACCGTATGGCCCGCGAAGTGGCTGCGATTGAGCGGATCGACCGCGATGCGGCCATCGGCATCCTGAACAAGTCCTTACAAAAGGCCGCCTAGGCCCCCGGCCTGATCACGTGGTGATCTCGTCCTGAGTTGGCCGTTAGGCCGCTCAGGACAAAAATCAAAAAATCTTTAGCCCCTGGGTGAACCGCGACGCGTGCGGACACGTAAACCAAATGTCCGGACCTTTCAGTTCGGTTCAGAGGGTTGCACCATGGCGCTAGTTGAAACATCCGAATCCTTACGCGCAGACCGCCGGTTCGTAAAAACCGCAATGTCAGCACCGATGCTCGAGGCGTCTCACGAGCACGATCTCGCCCGACGCTGGCGCGAAGATCAAGATGACAAGGCCCTGCACGAACTGATTACCGCCTATATGCGCTTGGTCGTGTCTATGGCCGGTCGCTTTCGTAACTATGGCCTGCCTATGAGTGATCTGGTGCAAGAGGGCAATGTCGGGCTGATGCAGGCCGCTGCGCGTTTCGAACCAGAGCGTGAGGTGCGGTTTTCCACCTATGCCTCCTGGTGGATCCGCTCATCGATCCAAGACTATATCCTGCGCAACTGGTCGATTGTCCGTACCGGCACCACGGCAGCGCAAAAGTCTCTATTCTTCAATCTGCGCCGCTTGCGGGCCGTGCTGAACGATGTCGGCGGTCAAGGCCTATCCGCCGAAAGCCGCGCCTTCATCGCCAAGGAATTGGCGGTTGATGAGCGTGAAGTCGACGCCATGGCCTCGCGCCTGTCGACCGGCGATCGGTCCCTCAACGCCCCTCTGGTCGAGGCTGGTGAAGGCGAATGGCAAGACTTCCTCAAGGACGAGGCTGAGCTGCCCGAAACCGTCGTCATGAACAAACGCGATGACGCCACGCGCTCAGACCTGCTGCAGGAGGCCATGAACACGCTGACCCCGCGCGAGATGAATATTGTGCGTCAACGCCGCCTGATCGAGGAGCCTGAAACCCTCGAGACCCTCGGCAAGGCGCTCGGCATCTCCAAGGAGCGGGTGCGCCAGATCGAGCACCACGCCATGAAGAAGTTGAAAATCGCGCTGGAGCAAAAGGTCGGCGATCCTTGGGCGGCGGGCCTGATCGGCTAGGTTGGCAGCCGCCCCCCACGATGCTACACCGCCACCGTGGGTCCCGTTAGCTCAGCCGGACAGAGCACCGGTTTCCTAAACCGGGGGTCAGAGGTTCGAGTCCTCTACGGGACGCCACGCCCTGCCCGCATCTCGACCTGAAGACTACCCCCCAAACGGGCTGACGCCGATCAGGAGGCGGTGGCCGCCCATGATCA
>JBEGNZ010000054.1:0-8140 GCA_041182245.1 Pseudomonadota bacterium
AAGGGCGCGGCGTAGCCGCTCGCTGGGACTGTCATCACCTGCATCGCAGGCAAAGAAAGTCCCTTTGTTCATTTTGAGGATAACCGCCTTATAGAGTCGGGCGGCATGAACCATGACAACCAAGTCGCTAGCCATGACGCCTTGATCATAACTGACCATGGCCTGACCAGCGGTCCAGATCAGTTCGTCTTCGTTATCGGGCAAGCTGGATTGTAGCTGTTCAATAGACATAGCCGGGCAACCCTTCTTCAATCTCTGGCCATGGGTTGGTGCAAAGGATCCGCGCGTAATAGTTGACGCTGGCAAAGCCTGGGACGATGCAAAGCCGTCCGTCACAGTCCAACACGGTCCAGACCAGATGGATGTCTGTTCCGGTCGGGATCTCGCGCCAGTCGCGCAAGACAGTGTCATCAATAGTGCTTGAGGCTATGGGCTGGTAGCGACGCTCAAAGCTTGCCCAGCTGCCCATGCGGCTGCGGGGCTTTATAACGGGGGCGCTCATTGGCCACCCCCTTTGACCTTCGTCATGACCGATCGGGCCTGAATGATAGCGTCTAGCTGCTGATCATAGTCGCCCTGGGTCCAACCATGGCGACGACCGCTCGACAGGATCAATCCTCTAAGACCCGGATCATCAAAGACCATCATGGCGCAAAGGGCCTCTATCGCTTCCCGCGCCGTGCTCCAAAGTGTTGCAGTAGCCGCTGCGCTCGGACCGTTAGGGGTATCGAACGCCACGCCCATAGTGATGCCATCTTGACCGATACAGACTGCGCCATTGGGCAAACCGTCCTCGTCAAAGTCGGGCCAAGTGGTCAGGCCTTGTGAAGGTGGTGGCTGGGTTTTCCCAAGAGGTGAAGTTTGACCCTCAAAGGCCTTTGCCAAGGCTAAGCGTCCAGCCTCTGCAACAAAGGCCAGATCGGAGGTGTCGCCATCGGAGCGGTCGTACCAACCGACAAAGGCCTGAACCACGGCGCCAAGATCTGGGGAAGCTGCCATCCTATCGGCATCGCCTTTAAGCAACGTCTCGGCCAGCACGGCAAAACCGGTGCTGTGGCATGTCGTGATCTGATAGCTATCGCCATCGTTGATGGGCTCAACCATCCAAGGCCCAGGAGTAGATGACATATCGTTGTCTTTCTGTGGTTAGGGGCCTTTTTTCTTAAATCGATAAAAGCCCGCGCATGTTTCGGAGCGCGGGCGGCGAAGCCGTTCGGGTTTGGGGGTGAAGCTGTCCAGTCCATCTTGGCCGGAGGGGGATCACCCGGCCTGCACGCGCGCAGCGCGGAAGGTTGGGGATACCGGCCAAGATGCCCTAGCCGATCAGGCCAAGGGTTGACTTGACGGCGAGGGGGCAAGGCCCCTTCAAGGTCTGGCCTTTGGCCAGACAGGCCCACTGATCTTTATTGCCCGCCGCGATGGCGACCGAAGATGGCGAGGGCGAAGCCCAGTCATCGAGCAGAGCCCGGAGCGACCACCAGCCCCTCCGTCGCCCCGCCCCGTAGGTCGAGGAAGGCGAGACCGCGCAAAGCGAGGGGCCGGGCGTATCCCCTGCCAGACGCGATGGCGACCGATGATGGCGAAGGCAAAGCCCAGTCATCGAGGAGAGCCCGAAGCGACCACCAGCCCATCAGTCGCCCCGCCCCGTAGGTCGAGTATGGCGAGACCGCGCGAAGCGAGGGGCCGGGCATATCCCCTGCCCGCCGCGATGGCGACCGACGATGGCGAAGGCGAAGCCCAGTCATCGAGCAGAGCCCGGAGCGAACACAAACCCATCAGTCGCCCCGCCCCGTAGGTCGAGTAAGGCGAGACCGCGCAAAGCGAGGGGCCGGGCGCATCCCCCGCCAGCCCAAATGGGCGAAATTAAAATGAAGGCTGCAAGGAGCCGCGCTTAACGCGGCGGGACGCGCCGATGATCGGCGTGCGGCACCAAAGGTGCGCAGGGCGGCGCACCCGCAGGAGCCGCATAGCGGCGGGACCGAGTGCGACCGCAGGCCGATCACCGTTTTGGCCCTATCCCACTGGGTCGACGAGAATAGCGAGTGCGGAGCAAGCTCTAACCCCTCAGCGCACACAATAGAAAAAGCCCCCCGATTGCTCGGAGGGCCTTCGATATGGCTTGGGGGTCTCAGCCGAACTTAATGATGGCGGTTACCAATGCCAGCAAGAGTGACATCACACCGATGAAAACCTTAGTCTGGCCCTCAATCTTTGTATTCTGATTGGCAATGGCCAAATCAAAGCGAGCAGACTGGCTTGCCATCTCTTTTGCGAAGTTCGCACTCTGATTAGCGATGGCCAATTCGATACGAGCGACGGCCTGATCTAGCTTGTCCACAGTGACCACCTGTTCGAGGGCTTCTTCGAGAGCCACACGATGCGCCTTTGCCAGGGGTTTATCAAGACCGGCCTCGACAAGGACTTCTTCGTAATCGGCCGTGTTGAATTTGTAGCTATTGCCCATGATAGATCTCCAAAGACCGATCCTAGCGATCGGCGATGGAGCATCCGTCCATGGCTGGGTGCCCATCGGTCACCGCAGCGCGCGATGAGCGCGCCAGGGGAACGGCATCGCCGTTGACCTTTGGGCTGCCATGACAAGATGCGATGACGACGTGCGCGCCCTGTGCCCGCGACCAGCGGGCACGCCTCTAGCAAGCCCTCTGGGCGCCGCGTGATCTTGTTTGGTGTCTCCGGCGTCAAGGAACAGCAAAAGCCCCCCTGAGGCTTCAGGGGGGCTGGCTGAGGCTATGTCTTAGTCGTTTGCCTCCTCATGAGCCTGTTCGGCGGGCTTCTTGTCGAGGAAGATGATCTGGTGCTTGGGGCCGCTGATGGTGATCTTGGCCCGGATCTGTTTGATCCCGTCGGTCTCAAACTCATCATAGCGAAGCTGGCCTTCGATATGGACCAAGGATCCCTTCTTCAGGCTCTTCTCGATCGCATTGACCTTGCCTTTGCCGAAGACTTCGACGGTGTGCCAGGTGGTGCGCTCTTTGCGCTCGCCGTTTGTGGCTTTCCAGCTTTCACTGGTGGCCAGTCGCATGACGCAGACGCGCTCGCCGTTCTTCATGTCGCGCATTGTGGGGTTGTCGCCAAGGCGGCCGATCAGTTCAACGCGGTTCATCATGGTCGTTTTCCTTTTGTCTCACCGGCCAGACAATCTGTGCCGGCTCGCGGGCACTGCCGCGATCACGAGACCGTCAAACGACGAGGATAAGGGACCGACCAAAATCCGATCTTGCTGGAAACCGTCTTGGCAGGCCAAAAGGCCGAAAGGCGGTGGGTCCAGCGCAAAAGATCGCCCGCAGGGTTGATTTGGAGAAGGTACCGACCCGGCGTAGGTTCAAAGTGATGTTTGCGGCTTCCCGCCTGAGCTGGCTGATGACCCCGCCTCGGTGAGTGAAAAAGGGCTAACCTATGAACCTTTGAACTGGTCAGCCAACAAGCGGCATCCCCACTTAGCGATCAGAGGCGCTAATGCTGCTTCACGGAGCGGCTAACAAATGCTTTTGCGCAATCGCGCGCAAGCCACACCCCTGACCCACTTCGTCATTCTGCGCATCGCAAGGTGGATCGGCCGAGACTGTTCGGAGGCCTTTGGTCTTGGTAACCGCTTGCAATAGGGCGTCATTGACGTATACTCGTCCTCATGATCAGACGCCTGATAACAGTTGCCGAGACCTCTGCCTTTGCGCGAGCGGCAGCCAAGATCTGGAACGAGGCGGAATTGGCTGAACTGGTCAATTACGTAGCCCTCAATCCCGAAGCGGGCGATTTGATCCAAGGTACTGGCGGCGTGCGAAAGCTGCGCTGGAGCAAGACGGGAGTTGGAAAACGGGGCGGCACTCGGGTGATCTATTTCTATTATAACTCGGGCTGCCCCATTTATTTGCTTCTTGCCTATGCCAAGTCGCAGGCGACGGACCTAACGCCCGAAGAGAAGAAGGCGGTCGCCGATTTCGCGGCGATCATCAAATCATCGGCGGATATTGGCCAAGGAGGTATGTGATGAGCAATTTTGGTGACGATCTTATAGCCGCCATGTCTGAAGCCGCTGCCCATGCAAAAGGGCTAAGCGAAGTCGCACGCACCCACACTGTAGCCGTGCCTGATGTACGCTCAATCCGTGAGGGATTGGGGCTATCGCAGCAGGCCTTCGCCAGCGTCTATCATATTCCGCTGGCGACACTCAAAGGATGGGAACAGGGGCGCAGGCAACCCGATGCCACTGCCAGCGCCTATCTATCGGTTATCGCGGGTATGCCTGAAGCGGCGCGCGATGTTTTACGCGGTGCCGCTTAGGGCGCACCGAACGGCGCGCCCTTGGCCGCCTCAGGCGGCCTCCTCTAGATCTAGCTGACCCAGACCGGATTTGGTCCAGAGAAAGTCTGTTGCCGCTTGGGCTAGGGAGGCGGCTTTAAGGACCATGCGGCTATCGTCTTTGAGAGCCTTGAGCCAGCTGGCGATATAGGCGGCATGATCTTCGATATGGTCAGGACGAAGCCCCAGGCGCTGACCTAAGAAGGCTGCTCCCATATCGGCGACCAGTTCTTCGAAGGCGTAGGTAGCACTGCCAAACCGGCCGGTTAGATCGCGGTTGAGCCTTGAACCATGGGCCGTCCAGTGGACCAGCTCATGAAGTGCGGTGGCATAGGCCTGTTCGGCGTCCCTGAAGAGCCTCCATTCAGGAAGGCGGATGTGATCAGGACTTAAGGCATAGTAGGCGCGGTCTCCCGTCCATTGGATATCTGCCCCCATAGAGGCGATGAAACGCTCGATTTGCGCGATCTTGTCTTGGACCTCAAAGACGGTTGGCTCAGTCACGGTGGCTATAGGATAGAACTTGGCGTCCAGACCTTCGATTTGATCGACATTGAAGACGGGATAGCCCTTGAGGAACCGGTAGCTTGACGCCTCACCGTCAGGGCCGGTGTCCCTGTTCGATTTGGCCTGGCCGTAATAGGTCACCAGGGTGGATTGCTCAGCTTTGCGCACTTGGCCGCCAAGCTCGGCGGCTTGTCGATAGGTCATCCAGGTTTGGCCGCTATAGCCCTCGAGTGAAGCCCTGAGCCAGAGCATGACGACATTGATGCCTTGGTAGCCCTCGCCGGTGACGCGGCGCGGCATTGCAACCTTGCTGTAGGGGCTGGTCAGATTTGTCCAGGGCTTGGTCCAGGGGGTAGTGCCCTTTTCGAGGCAGGCGATGACGGCGTCAGTGATGCGGTCTTCAGGGCGTTTGTGATCGTTCATGTCTTGGGCCTTGGTTTGGGCCGGGACCGTTTCCCGGGCGACACGAAACCAAACGGGCAGGGTACAAGCGGGATCTGCACCCAAGGGGCCGAAGCAGAGCGAAGGACGGCAAAGCCGTTGCAGGTTCAGCGCCCTGCCCTTCGATTTTCGGGACGCTCTGGCCGGGAAACCTTCACCGGCACTCAAGGCTCTGAACGGTGGGCAACAAACGCAGGCCAAGACCGCCATACCGTCAACAGAGCTTGATCGTCGGCATGCCCCTCCCCTGCCCTACCAACCCGCTCGAGCATCCATGACCCAGCAGACAGGACAAAGCCTGCCTAGGCGGTCAGCGCAGGCTCTATGAGGCTCAAAGTTCAATCTATGGGATGACTGCTAGAAACTGTTGGCAAAGGTCCCCAGACCTAACGCCGCAAGGTTAGCGCGCTTTAGAGGAGTTGCGCCCCATAGCACCCAACCCGATGTTCTTAGCCAGCTTTGAACGGGTGGCGCTATAGTTTGAGGCAGTAATCGGATAGTCCGCTGGCAGCCCAAATGTCGAGCGATAGGTGTCTGGCGTAAACCCTTGGGTCGTCAGATGCTTTTTGAGCATCTTATAGGGCTTGCCGTCGATGAATGAGATTATTGCCTCAGGGGTGATGCTTTTACGGATCTGCGCTGCGGTGAGCTTGGGTGTAGCGACAGTTTCGTCTTGAACCTCTGGTGCAGGCAAAGTGCTCAATCCCTTGAGCGCCTTATAGACCTCATGGATGAGGGTTTGTGTCTGCGCGGGTGAGACCTGATTGTGAGCGACGTAGTTGGCGACAATCTCTGCGGTTCGTTTGGTGATTTCAGTCGACATAGAGGTCCGCGCCCTTTTGGAGGCTCATGTGTGGGGCGGTTTATCGTTGATCCATCATAGGGTAGCAAGCTAAACAATTTCGGGGGATTGTTGCAATGGCACGTGGTGACCCCCTGCCCTGTTTTTGATCAGTTAGTGCGCCCTTTATTCGCGGGCGCTGTAATCGTCGCTGACGGCGATTTCTTCCAATCCCGATCAACACTAGCCGCTGGCCCATTTCACCCGTCCACGCCCCCTCCAGACGCGCTTGCGGCTCAAATGATCTGCGTCGATCATACCTTGGCGCTTTAATCAGGCTTGATTCTTCCCTCATCGACGCCGTCAACTTCGGCCTATTGGGTCTAGACCATCTAGACCACCTAGTGCTTCTAGGTCATATAAATGTCTATATTCGCCGTATTATCCGGACAAACTTATAATCCGGATAGTATGTAACTACGGACCTGCGGACATCCGTATTGCAAGTTTATATATTTAATTATACAGTCCGGATGCATAGATGATCCGGCGGTCCGGACCATCCGGAGTTGGAGACCCCTATGGCCCTGATCCTTCTTGCCAACACCAAAGGCGGCAGCGGCAAAACAACAGCTGCGCTGGTCCTGGCTGGCGAGCTATTGACCCACAATGCCCGCATTGTGCTGCTTGAAGGCGATCCAAACCGACCGCTCGTCAGTTGGGCTGAGACCCGAGGGGCAGCGATCATCGAAACCTCAAAACATCGCGCAAAGTCCGCAGAAGAGGCGCGCAAAATCATTGAGGAGGCCGCAGGCGACACAGAACGGCTGGTCGTGATCCATGATGACGACCAAGAAGGCGTTTTTGAGTGGATTGAGGGGGCTTCGGCCTGGGCCCATTTTGTCATTGCTGACCCAGAAGGTAGCCCCAACGAGTGGCTTACGGACGTGGCGTCGCAAGCAGACCTCGTCTTGATCCCCTTTGCGCCCTCAGCGCTGGATGCAAGGCAGGTCTCACGCACCGTTCAGGTGCTCAATAAGGTTTCAAAGCGAACGGGCAGGGCGGTTAACTACCGCCTGCTGCTCACCAGAGCCAACCCTATCGCCACACGCGATGAACGTGAAATCCGCCAAAGCCTTGAAAAAAATGGACTTTCACTCCTGCGCTGCACCCTTCGAGAGCGCCCAGCCTATCGCGGCCTATTTAAACTGGATGCGACCATGGAAGAACTCTCGCCAGAGACCGTCAACGGCCTTGATGGCGCGCGTAAAAACGCCTCCGAATTTGCCCGAGAAATCCTCGACACCCTAAGGGCCAACGCAACAGCCGACAGTGAGGTCGCCCAATGAGTAAGGATCCTTTTGGTTTCGACGCCGTCGCAGCCGAGCCTAATAAACCATTGGATATATCAAGCTTTGCGCCCAAGGCCCGCAAGACCGACGTGGTCGCAGCCAAGGCGGTTCGCGAAGTGGCCAGGGACGCTGGCTTTACAAGGCGCGCCGCCAGCAAGGCCCCGGAAGAACCAGCCACTCCCCAAGAAAAGCCCCGCAAACGGCGGGTCAATTTGGGAGAATTACTAGGGGTTCAGGACCGATATCCCGATACCGAGCGAGCTCAGCTCAATATGCTCGCACCCGTGCCCGTGGTCCTTCGGTGGAGAAAGCTCCTAGCCGCGACCCCAGCGCCAGCTTGGGAAGTGCTTGAGGCGGCCATGGACGCCCTAGAAGCCGCCCGAGCCAAATCCGAATAGGGCAGGGGGCCAACAGAGCCTGCGCACCCGACCTATAGAATCGCGATAGGTCTCTTGGACCAAATTGGAACCTCACCGATGGCGCCGCGCAAAGAGACACAAGAGCAGTTCGACTTCTTCGTTCCCCTAGTCCGAGATCTCGCTCTCAAGGACCAGCGCGAGACGATGGAGCGCCCGTTCTTTAGCCTACAAAAGCGTAAGCGCTTGAAACCCATAGAATATAATAGCCCGGACGGTGAAGTCTGGGTCAAGGTCGAGGCGGTTCCAGCCTATGGCATGGCCACTATTTGGGACGCTGACATTCTGATTTGGGCGGCAAGCACGCTCAATGCCATGAAGGC
>JBEGNZ010000055.1:0-8006 GCA_041182245.1 Pseudomonadota bacterium
GATTACGGGATTGAAGGTCTTTGTCCGCGCCCTGCGTCTGAATGTGGAGATCGGCATTCACGCCCACGAACATGGCCGCGTCCAACCGCTGATCATTGATGTCGAGTTGGATGTGATCACCACCGGTGCTGCCACCGGCTTTGCCCATATTGCCGACACGCTGAACTATGAACTGGTGGTCGCAAAGGCCCGCGCGGTTGCCGATGCGGGCCACATCCTGCTGGTCGAAGCCTTCGCCGAACGGCTGGTTCAGGCCTGCCTCGATGATCCCCGCGTAACCCGCGCCCGCGTCCGCATCGAAAAGCCAGAGGCGCTGGCCCCCGCCGCCGAGGCTGCAGGCGTCGAGATCACCGCCGAACGGGCCTAAATCGACGCAAGGCCCTAGCGCCTGGCCCTTGGCAATGCCACTTAAGGCTCTGCCTCAAGCCCGCGAGTAGACCCATGCGCACTGATCAACCGACCCCCATCCGTCTTGCCGACTATCAGGCCTTCGCCTTTGCCATCGACAGCACGGATTTGGACTTTCAGTTGGAACCCGGTGCCACCAAGGTGCGGGCGGTCTTGCAGATTCGGCGAACCGGTGCACCAGACGCTCCCCTTCGACTGGACGGCGTGCGGCTTAAGTTGATCAGCGTTGCGATTGATGGCGTGGTCTTGCCGCGTGAAGCCTATGACCTGACCGACGAGGCTCTGACCCTCAAGGATGTGCCCGATCAGTTCGAACTGACCACCGAGGTTGTTATCGACCCCGCCGCCAACGTCGCGTTGGAGGGGCTCTATATGTCCGGTGGGCGGTTTTGCAGTCAGTGCGAGGCCGAGGGCTTTCGCAAAATCACCTATTTCCCCGACCGCCCCGACGTTCTGTCACGCTACACCGTGCGAATGGAGGCCGATGCCACGGCCTTCCCGCGCCTTTTGTCCAACGGCAATCTGGTCGAGCAAGGCCCAGCGGCTGATGGCCGTCACTATGCGGTCTGGAACGACCCCTTCCCCAAGCCCTGTTATCTCTTCGCCCTCGTCGCCGGGGAACTGGACGAGTTGGTTGACAGCTTTGTGACCATCAGCGGTCGCACGGTCGATCTGCGCATCTATGTCGACCCCGGCCAAGCCAGCCGCGCCATCTATGCCATGGATGCCCTCAAGCGCTCGATGGCTTGGGATGAGCAGGCCTTTGGCCGTGAATATGATCTGGACCTGTTCATGATTGTCGCCGTCCGCGACTTCAATTTCGGCGCGATGGAAAATAAGGGTCTCAATATCTTCAACTCGTCGCTGCTGCTGGCCGACGAGGCGACGGCCACCGACTTTGACTATGAGCGGATCGAGAGCGTCGTTGCTCATGAATATTTCCACAACTGGACTGGCAACCGCATCACCTGCCGCGACTGGTTCCAGCTCTGCGTCAAGGAGGGCCTGACCGTCTATCGCGACCAGACCTTCTCCGGCGATCAGCGCGGCGCACCGGTACAGCGCATCAAGGACGTCAAGGCCCTGCGCGCACGGCAATTTACCGAAGATGCAGGCCCCCTTGCCCATCCGGTTCGCCCCGACGCCTATATGAAGATCGACAATTTCTACACGGCGACCATCTATGAAAAGGGCTCCGAACTGATCCGGATGCTGCACACCCTTCTGGGCCAAGAGATCTTCCGCGCCGGGATGGATGTCTATTTCGAGCGTTGGGATGGGCAGGCGACGACGGTCGAGGCCTTTATCCAATGTTTCGCCGATGCCTCAGGCCAAGATCTGAGTGCCTTTTTCCAGTGGTATGGGCAAGCGGGCACACCGAAGCTGAGCGTCACCACCGTCTATGATGCCTCCGCAAAGACCCTGAGCCTGATCCTGTCGCAGCAGACCGCGCCAACCCCCGGTCAGCCGACCAAGGTGGCCTTGCCTCTGCCGGTTCGGGTTGGATTGCTCGATCAAGACGGCCGGGTTCAGACCTTTACTGCCCCTGACAGCGACAGTCCCACAGACCAGACAGTTCTGGTCCTCAACGGTTCTGAGCAAACCTTTGTGCTAACCGATGTGGCCCGTGCGCCCGTCCTATCAGCCCTTCGCGGCTTTTCAGCCCCCGTCCATCTGGAGACCGACGCCCCGCCGCAGGACCGCTATGTCCTGCTGGCCGCCGATCCAGACCTGTTCAATCGCTGGGAGGCAGGGCAAGGCTTGGCCAGCGACCTGATCCGCGCCCGCGCCAGCGGCACACCGGATCTGGAGGGGGAAAAGCAGTTCGCCGCCGCCATGGGCCGGGCCTTGAACGATCAGGCCGCTGAACCGGCCTTCAAGGCCCTTCTGCTGGGCCTGCCGACCGAGCAGGAAATGGCCATGAGTATGGTCCCTGCCGATCCTGCCGCGATCCACGACGCCCGCAATGCCCTGCGCAGGGTTCTGGCCAGCGACCTGCACGATCTCCTGACCGATCTGCATGAGGGCATGACGGCGCAAGGACCGTTCTCGCCCGACGCCGTGGGCGCAGGGCGGCGGGCTCTGAGAAACGCCGCGCTCGACCTCTTGGCCGCAAAGCCGAGCGATAGGGTCGCTGCCCGCGCTCAAGCCCACTATGAGGCGGGCTCAAACATGACCGACATGATGGGCGGCCTCTCAGCCCTGCTCAGCCTCGGCGGAGCGGCCCTCGACAAGGCGCTCGACGATTTCTTCCAGCGCTGGAACAGCGAGCCCCTCGTGATCGACAAGTGGTTCGCTCTGCAGGCCCGCAATCCAGCCCTCGATGCGCTAGACCGGGTCATTGCCTTGACCAACCATCCGGCCTTCGAGGCGCGCAATCCGAACCGACTGCGCGCCTTGATCCAAACCTTCGCCTCGGCCAATCCTGCTCGGTTCCACGATGAGAGCGGCGCGGGCTATCGGTTCCTCGCCGATCAGATCCTCGCGGTTGATGGCTTCAACCCCATGACGGCGGCGCGCCTGGTCGAGCCTCTAGGCGGCTGGAAACGCTATCGCCCAGACCTCGGAGCCCTCATGAAGGCGGAGCTGGTTCGCATCTCTAACCATCCGGGCCTATCGAAGAATGTCAGCGAACTGGTCGGTAAGGCCCTGATCTAGGCAGAGGGCCTTGCCAAAAACCTATGTGAAAGCGGCTATGCACAGGTCAAATGCAATAAGCTATTAACCAATTCCCATCAGCCCGTGACACGACTCTCTCCTCACGCCTATTGTGCGCACTGGTGAATCAGGTCGCGAGGCCTGTGGGTTGAGGATGGGCATGGCCAGACGAGGCGCAAAACGGAGGGGTAAGGATACGACCCCGCGCGCCTTGAGGCCAACGCGCTGGGCTTGGCTCGGTGTGCTGAGCGCTTTGAGCCTGCTGACCGTCTATGCCATTTCCGTCGCCTATCCGCTTCTGACCGCCACGGATCTGGCGACCGCCCTTGGGCTTGGTCCAACGGCTGCGAGATCATTCAGCCTGTTTGCGGAACTTGCGCCCCTTGTCGCCGGTCTGGGCCTCGCGCTGTTAATGGTCATGAAGTTGCTCCCAGCCGAGCCGCCTCAAGACACCCTCTCAGAGAGTGAAAGGCGCGCCAACCTGACCCTGCAAGCCGCAGGCTGCGGCGGTTGGGACTGGAACCTCAGCACCGATGAGATTCAACTGTCTGGCGTTACCGCAGCCCTGTTTGGCTGGGCGACAGCCATTCGGGTCTCCCCCGGCAATCTGCTTGGCAAGATCAGTCCTGATCATCACAGGGCTGTGAACGACGCCTTTCGGCTGGCCCACACAGACGGCAGGCTCGACCTGACCTTTGCCGTGCCCATGGCCGGTGGCCCGTCACGCTGGATCACCCTTCGCGGTCAGGCCGTGGCCCGATCAACGCAAGGCACGCCCCACCAGATGAGCGGCGTGGCCTTAGACGTCAGCGCCGAGCGCTATGCCATGGCCAAGGCCAATCTGGCCGAGCGCAGATTGAAAGACGCGGTTGATCTCATCAATCAAGCCTTTGCCCTTTGGGATCGTCACGGCCGCCTAGTCATGTGGAACCCGCCCTATCAGGCCTTCTTCAAGATTGATGCGAGCTTCCTCGTCCCCGGCGCGGCCCGCGACGGGATCAACCGTATCGTCATGATGAACATTGCCCGCGAGCACCCTGCCGATGAGACCCGCCCCGGTGAGCGGATCATTGAAATGGTCGATGGCCGTTGGGTGAGCCTTTCAGAGCGCCGCACCGCAGACGGCGGGCTGGTCTTGACCGCCTCGGACATCACGGCCCTCAAGGCCCGCGACGCCACCCATGACCATAAGGAATTGGCACTGCAGCAGGCTGTCGACGAGCTGGAAATGGGCAAGCAGCAGCTTACCGAGCTTGCCGAGAAATATTCCATTGAAAAGATCCGGGCTGAAAGCGCCAATCGGTCCAAGAGCGAGTTCTTGGCCAATATGAGCCATGAGTTGCGCACGCCCCTGAACGCTATCAACGGCTTCTCGGAGATCTTGGCCGGAGAGATGTTCGGTCCCCTCGGTGACCGGCGCTATAAGGAATATTCGCAAGATATACTCAGTTCCGGCCAACATCTCTTGGCCCTGATCAACGATATTCTCGACATGTCGAAGATCGAAGCGGGCAAGATGAGCCTGAAGCGCGAACCGATCCACATCGAGGACGTCGTGGAAGACGCCATCCGTCTGATGCGCAATCGGGCCGAAGCGGTTGGCCTGACCCTATCGGTCAAGCTGTCAGACCTGCCCGAGGCCGATGCGGACTATCGGGCGATCAAGCAGGTGCTGCTGAATCTTCTGTCCAACGCCATCAAGTTCACACCGCGCGGTGGCAAGGTCGCGGTCAGCGCGACAGTCATAGAGCAATCGAGCTTTAGCGGCGTGCCGTCTGAACAGAGGGTTCGCATCAGTGTCTCTGACACCGGCATTGGCATTGCCAAGGATGACCTTCTGCGACTGGCCCAGCCGTTCGAACAGATCGAGAGCCAACTGTCCAAGTCACAGCCAGGAACCGGCCTAGGGCTGGCTCTAACCAAGTCTCTGGTAGAGTTGCATGACGGGGTCCTGACCATGGACAGCCAGCCTGGCCAAGGCACGACGGTCAGCTTCACCTTGCCGGTGGTTCAATCCCAAGCCGGCAAGGCCAGCCATTACGCCGCTGAATAGGCCTAGAAGGGCCAGGCTTTAGATTTGCGGCTGTAGCTGAGATAGCCGACATTGGCCCCTAAGCGCAGACCCACGCCTGCCCGGATCGGGGCCAGAGTGATGTCATCGGCGCGCTGATAGTTGACGCCCATTCCCCCGACCAGATAGGCCGAGCCATCGACTCCCGGGAACCGGCGATAGATCATGTCCGGATATTGCAGATTATAAACAAGGGTGAAGACCCGGCTGGCATTGCCACCCATATCCCAGCCGATCGAGGGGCCTTGCCAAGCAACCGGCTGTGGCTCGCGGCCCTTCATATAGAGCAGGCCCCGGCCATAGCGCAGACCAAAGCCGATTGCGCCTGATCCTTCTTCACCGGCAATATAGCCCGTGGGACGACCATTTTCCTTGAAGGCGCGCTCGATCACGGCCCCGGCGCTCTCTGCGGTCACGCCCATATAGTCCGAGAGCGTATTGACCAGTTCACCGGCCTCATAGGTCTGGGTCGACTTATAGTTCGGCTTGGGGTCCGGGGTCGGCATGACCGGAGGGTCACTTTGGTCTGCAGCAAGCGCGGGATTGGCGCTAAACATGCTGACCGTTGCCAATCCAGCCAAGATCAAAGCGCGGCGGTCCATGATCGTCTTCCTGTGGTTGCTTGTGATGCCTGAGAGACATTGCATATCAATAAGACTTGTTTGCGGCGGGTTTCGTTAATGGCGGGTTAAGCATCTTGAGCACGTTGAATGCACGCAGGGACTCTCGCCAGTGGTCCCGAATATGCTAGAGGCTGGCACCATGAGCACCACGCCCCTGTCCCATATCCGCAACTTCTCCATCGTCGCCCATATCGACCATGGGAAATCGACCCTATCTGACCGCCTGATTCAGGAAACGGGAGGCCTCACCGCCCGTGAAATGAAAGAGCAGGTCCTCGATTCGATGGATATCGAACGTGAGCGAGGCATCACCATCAAGGCCCAGACCGTCCGGCTCAACTACCGGGCCGACAATGGCGAGGACTATGTCCTGAACCTGATGGACACGCCGGGCCATGTTGACTTCGCCTATGAGGTCTCGCGCTGCCTAGCGGCCTGTGAAGGCTCGATCCTGGTGGTCGATGCCAGCCAAGGGGTCGAGGCTCAGACCCTGGCCAATGTCTATCAGGCCATCGACAATAATCACGAGATCGTCCCGGTCCTGAACAAGATCGATCTGCCCGCCGCCGAACCGGAACGGATTCGCGCCCAGATCGAAGATGTGATCGGCATTGATGCCTCCGACGCCGTGCTCTGTTCGGCCAAGAGCGGCATCGGCATTCATGATGTGCTCGAAGCCGTCGTGCACCGTCTGCCTGCGCCCAAGGGTGACATTGACGCGCCGCTTAAGGCCCTGCTGGTTGATGCTTGGTACGATCCCTATTTGGGCGTCGTCGTGCTGGTTCGCGTCTTTGACGGCACCATGAAGCGTGGCCAAAAGGTCAAGATGATGCAGACCGGGGCCGTCTACACCCTGGAAAAGCTTGGCGTGTTCCAGCCCAAGGCCACAGATGTCGATAGTCTGAGCGCAGGTGAGGTTGGTTTCTTCACCGCCTCGATCAAGGAGGTCGCTGACGCAGCCGTGGGCGCGACCATCACTGATGACCGCCGCCAGACCACCTCGCCCCTGATCGGGTTTAAGGAGGTGCAGCCCGTCGTATTCTGCGGCCTGTTCCCTGTTGATGCCGCAGACTTTGAAGATCTGCGCGCCGCCGTGGGCCGTCTGCGCCTCAATGATGCCAGCTTCACCTATGAGATGGAGACCTCGGCCGCCCTAGGCTTTGGCTTCCGCTGCGGGTTCTTGGGCCTGCTTCACCTCGAGATCATTCAGGAGCGTCTGCAGCGCGAGTTCAATCTCGACCTGATCGCGACCGCCCCCAGCGTGATCTACAAGATCAGCATGAACAATGGCGATGTGATTGAACTGCACAATCCCGCCGACATGCCTGATCCGGTCAAGATCGATTCCATTGCCGAGCCTTGGATCAAGGCGACCATCTTTACGCCCGACGAATATCTGGGGGCGGTGATCAAGCTGTGCCAAGACCGGCGCGGCCAACAGCGCGAACTGTCCTATGTCGGGACCCGCGCCATGGTGGTCTATGACCTGCCGCTCAATGAGGTCGTGTTCGACTTTTATGACCGTCTCAAATCGATCTCCAAGGGCTATGCGAGCTTCGACTATCAGATCGAGGAATATCGCCCCGGCGATCTGGTCAAGATGTCGATCCTGGTCAATGCCGAGCCGGTGGACGCCCTGTCGATGCTGGTCCATCGCGACCGGGCCGAACATCGCGGGCGCGGCATGTGCGAGAAGATGAAGGACCTGATCCCTCAACACCTTTTCGTCATCCCCATCCAAGCCGCTATCGGCGGCCGCATCATTGCCCGCGAAACGGTCCGCGCCCTGCGTAAAGACGTGACCGCCAAGTGCTATGGCGGCGACCTGTCCCGCAAGCGCAAGCTCCTCGACAAGCAAAAAGAGGGCAAGAAGAAGATGCGCCAATTCGGCAAGGTCGAAATCCCGCAGGAAGCCTTCATCGCCGCTCTGAAGATGGATGCCGATTAGGGCCTAAAGCCCCCTACCCCGGCTTCGCCGGTAC
The DNA here is from genome assembly GCA_041182245.1 of Pseudomonadota bacterium. Lineage (GTDB taxonomy): Bacteria > Pseudomonadota > Alphaproteobacteria > Caulobacterales > Caulobacteraceae > CAISGS01. The sequence continues at coordinate 7,743 of JBEGNZ010000055.1, forward strand.
TTCCCCCGGAGGGGGAAGATCACGGGACGGCAAATCTTCCCCCTTTGGGGGAAGTGGCCCGAAGGGCCGTAGGGGGCCTCGTTTGCTTCCTTCAGTGTCCCTGGCCCTCGCGGGGAACGCGGTGGAGACATAGCGAGAAAGAAAAGGCCCTCACCCAACCCTCTCCCACAGGGAGAGGGCTAAGCGATGAAAAGCCCTCGCCCCCTTGGGGGAGTGGGTTGGGTGAGGGGGTCTCTGCTACCCTAGCCCGCCCTAACGAGCCCC
>JBEGNZ010000056.1:0-7192 GCA_041182245.1 Pseudomonadota bacterium
CCCTCACCCAACCCTCCCCCCCTGACGGGGCCGAGGGCTAGAACCGATAAGCCCTCTCCCTGTGGGAGAGGGTTGGGTGAGGGCCTTGTTTTTTTACTTATAAAAGGCCCCCTACCCCGCCTTCAAAAGTTGCCCCGTCTCGGCTGCATTCTGAGCAACCCAGTCGACGAAGGTCTTGATCCGGTAATTTTCTTTCATATCGCGCCGACAGATCAGACCCCATTCGCCGGGGCAAATGGCCTTGTGGGCGACGGGCCGCACCAGACGGCCAGAGGCGAGATCTTGGGTCACGAAGGGGCCGTTGACCAGAGCGATGGCCTCATTGTCCAAGGCCAGTTCCAGCGCGACGGCCAAGGTATCGACCACCATAAACTGAGATTCAGGATTAAAGGCGACGCCCGCCGATTCAAACCAAGTGTGCCAGTTTTGAACCTCGGTATTAATGGTCACCAAAGGCCGCTTGAGCAGGTCAGCGACCTTCGGATTGGGACCCAATCGTGCCGCCATTTGAGGGCTGCAGACGGGATAGAGGCCGTATTCAAACAGGGGCGTCCAATGAAAATGCCGGGGGTCCGGAGCGGTCTCGCAATAGACGAGGCCCACATCGGCATGGACATCATCAAATTCCCACTCGACCGCGCAGGTGCTGAGGATCAGCTTAATATCAGGATGGTCTTGCAAAAATTGCGGCGCACGCTTGGCCAGCCAACGGATCGAAGCGGTCACATAGGTCTGAACCCGCAAGGGCTTGTCGATTGAATGGCGCCGAGCGGCCTCGACCCCCGCAATGAGGGATTCAAAGGCCGCACGGACGTAAGGATAGAGGGCCCGACCCTCTTCGGTCGAAACGATCCGGCGACCTTCCTGCACGAACAGGGTTACGCCCAGAGCCTCTTCGATCAGCTGCACCTGATGGCTGACCGCAGGATGGGTTAGGCAAAGCTCTTCGGCCGCCTCGCGGATGCTCTGGTGGCGGGTGGCTGCCTCAAAGCCGCGCAGGGACTTGAGCGGTGGCAATTTTCGAAGATCAAATTTGTTCTGCACGCCCGATTACCACTGTTCCGCTGGCCTAGAGATCGGAAGCTTAACAGCAGATTGGCCGATTGGTAGAAATAATTGACCGGTTGGGCGAAGGTTACTGGCCGCGATCCTCGAGGACCATCGCCGCACCCTTTTCGGCCACCATCACGGTCGGGGCATTGGTATTGCCCGAGGTCACGGTCGGGAAGATCGAGGCATCAATGACCCTAAGGCCCTTGATCCCATGGACCCGCAGCCGGGCATCGACCACCGACAGGGCCGGATCAGCCCCCATCATGCAGGTGGCAACCGGGTGATAGACCGTGTCAGCGCGCTGGCGAAAATCCTCCAGCAGCTCTTCGTCGGTCTGAAGATGCGATCCAGGCACCAGTTCCTCGGTGATGATATCGGCCAAGGGCTGGGTAGCCGCGAGGGTGCGCAGCAGCCGATTGCCGACGATGGCCTCTTGGATGTCCTTGTCCGTGGACAGATAGTTGGGCTGGATCGAGGGGTAGGCCAAGGGATCGGCAGAGACGATCTTCAACGATCCCCGGCTGGTCGGCTTGCAGGCATTGAACGACAAAAGGAAGGCCGAGAACGGGTCCGGGTTCATCAGCTTGCGCTCAGACAAGGGCGTCTTGGTATAGCTGACTGGGCTGAAATAGAGCTGCAGATTGGGGAAGGGCTGGTCAGGGCCACTGCGCACAAAGCCGCCGCCCTGGTTGACGCTCATCGACAGGGGCCCGCCCCGGTTCCACAGATAGTGAAGGCCCGCCTTGACCTTGCCCAGCAGGGGGCCAAGCTCATCATTCAGGGTCGGACGGCGGGATTTATAGAAATAGGAGACCGCCAGATGGTCTTGCATGTTCTTGCCCACAGCGGGGGCATTGAGAACGGGTGAAATGCCCAGCGAGGCTAGGTGCGCCGCCTCGCCAACACCAGACAGTTGCAGGAGCTGCGGCGAATTGATCGAACCGCCGCAGAGGATCACCTCGCATCGCGCCTTGACCTGCACGGTCTGGCCGCCGCGCCGATATTCCACGCCCGTGGCCTGGTGGCCCTCAAACAGGATGCGCGTGACCTGAGCCTTGGTGCGCATCGCAACATTGGAGCGCTTCAAGGCGGGCCTCAGGAAAGCGTTAGCGCTGGAGGCCCGTAAGCCCTTGTCTGTATTGATCTGATAGATGCCAACACCCTCTGGCGATGGGCCATTGAAATCATCCGTATGGGCAAAGCCCAGCGCCTCGCCGGTCTTGATAAAGTCTTGGCACAGGGGATGGGCGCGGCGGGTAATGTCGGTGACATGGATCGGACCGCCCGCGCCATGAAAGGGGCTGGCCCCGTGGTCATGGTCTTCGGACTTGCGGAAAAAGGGCAGAACATCGTCCCAGCCCCAGCCGGGATTGCCCATGGCCTGCCACTGGTCAAAGTCATGCGGCTGGCCCCGGACATAGACCATGGCATTGATCGAGCCCGACCCGCCAATGACCTTGCCGCGGGGCCAATAGCTGACCCGTCCGCCGAGATTGGGTTCAGCCTCCGTATCATACATCCAGTTGATCGAGCGGTCGAAGAAGGTCCGGCCATAGCCGATGGGCAACTGTATCCAGACCGTCCGGTCCGACCCGCCCGCCTCGAGCACCAAGACGGTGGACCTGCCGTCGGCAGACAGACGGTTGGCCACCACGCAGCCCGCCGTGCCCGCGCCGACGATCACATAATCAAAACTGTCCATCACAGGACCGGATGCTGGGTCATTTCGAGGTGCAGCATCGAGCCCGTATAGGGATTGGCCTCGGCTACCGCCTCGTTCAGCTCGACGCCCAGTCCCGGCTCCGATGAGGGGATCACGAAGCCGTCTTCCCATTGCACCGGCTTCATCAGGATCTCGCTGTGGAAGCCGCCCCAGGTCTCGATGCTCTCCAAGATCAGGAAGTTGGGCGAACAGGCCCCGATCTGGATGTTGGCGGCCCCGACCACGGGCCCGCAATAGAGGTGCGGCGCGATCTGGGCGTGATAGACCTCGGCCATACCGGCGATCTTTTTGGCCTCCAAAATGCCCCCAACCCGGCCGAGATTCATCTGCAAGATCGAGGCAGCACCGGCCTGCAACAGGCGGTGGAAGTCATATTTGGTGCTCAGCCGCTCACCCGTCGCGATCGGGATCGAGGTGGCGCGCGCCACCTTGGCCATCTCGTCGGGCGCATCGGGTGGCACGGGCTCTTCCAGCCAAAGCGGATCAGAGGCTTCGAGACGCTTGGCCAAGCGAATGGCGCTCGAGGCCGTCATCTGGCCATGGGTGCCAAACAGCAGGTCGGCCTTGGTGCCAACCGCCTCGCGCAGTTGATTGGCGAACCGCTCGGAAAGGTCCAGTGCCTCAAGCGACAGTTGGCGACCGTCAAAGGCCGTATAGGGACCTGCCGGATCGAACTTCAGGGCCGTAAAGCCCATTTCCAGATATTCCGCCGCCCGTTCTGCCGCCAGATCGGGATCGTGATAGACGTCCGTCTTATCGCCGGGACGCGGATAGATATAGGTATAGGACCGCAGGCGTTGATGGACCTGACCGCCGAGCAGCTTATAGATCGGCTTGTCGGCCTCCTTGCCGATAATGTCCCAGCAGGCCATCTCGAGGGCGCTTAGCACCCCCATCAGAGACAGGTCCGAATGCTGGGTGAAGCCGCTGGAATAGATCCGCCGCCACATGACCTCAATATCGTGCGGGTCCTGGCCGCGCACATAGCGGTCAAAGACGTCCTCGATCATCTTGGCCACCAGATGCGGGCTGAAGGGCACGCAATAGGCCTCGCCAATGCCTGAGACATTGCTGTCCGTGGTCAGCTTCACGAACACGAAATAACGGCCGCCGAAATGGGGCGGCGGGTTGCCGACCACGAAGGTCTTGATATCGGTCAATTTCATCGTGGCGAGCCTTAAGCGTAGAAGCCGTTGACGGACTTATATTCGATAAAGTCATGCAGGCCGAATTCGCCCCACTCGCGGCCATTGCCAGACTGCTTGAAGCCGCCAAAGGGCGAGCAATAGTCTTGGCCTGCGCCGTTCAGATGGACACTGCCCGCCCGGATGCGGCGCGCGACATAGCGGGCCTTGTCCTTGTCCGCACACTGAATATAGGCGGCGAGGCCATAGGGCGTGTCATTGGCGATGGCGATGGCCTCGCCCACATCGGCAAAGGGGATCAGGCACAGGACCGGACCAAAGACCTCTTCGCGGGCAATGGTCATCTGGTTCGTCACATCGGCAAAGATGGTCGGCTTTACATAGTAGCCGCGTTCGAACCCGGCAGGCTTGCCGACCCCGCCTGCGATGAGGCGCGCCCCCTCGTCGATGCCGACCTGGATCAGGTGCTGGATCTTGTCGAACTGGACCTTGCTGACCACTGGACCCAGATGCGGGCCAGGCTGCATGGGATCGCCTACGGTCACGCTCGCGGCGACCTTGGCGGCGATCTGAACGACACGCTCATAGACCGAGGCCTCGACCAGCATCCGGGTCGGGGCGTTGCAGGACTGGCCGCTATTGTTGAAACAGTGACGCACGCCGCGCTCGACGGCGGCCTCAAGGTCGCTGTCGGCGAAGACGATGTTGGGAGACTTGCCGCCCAGCTCTTGCGACACGCGCTTGACCGTGTCGGCGGCGGACTTGGCGACCATGATCCCGGCCTTGGTCGAGCCGGTGAAGGAGACCATATCGACCTCAGGGTGGCTGGTCAGGGCATTGCCGACCGAGGTGCCGGTGCCATGGACCATGTTGAACACGCCAGCGGGGAAGCCCGCCTCGTCGATAAATTCGGCAAAGAGCTGCGCCGACAGGGGCGAGACCTCGCTGGGCTTGAGCACGATGGTGCAGCCCGCGGTCAGGGCCGGGCCAATCTTGGCGGCCAACTGGTTGATCGGCCAGTTCCACGGCGTGATCAGGACGCAGACCCCGACCGGCTCAAGGATCAGATTGGCGCTGGAGCCCATCTTGCGTTCCCAGTCCAGCGCGTCGGCAGCTTGCAAGGTGGCGTCCAGATGGCCGGGGCCGCAGGCGGCTTGACTACTGTGCGACAGATCAAAGGGGGCCCCCATCTCGGTCGTGATGGCCGCGACCATCTCGTCGTAACGCCGTTCGAAAATGGCAATCAGCCTTTGCACCAGCACCTTGCGCTCGGCATAGGTCGTCAGGCCAAACTCGACAAAGGCACGGCGCGCGGCCTTGACCGCCAGATCCACATCATCGGCTTCGCAAAGGGCGATCTCGGCCACGGTCTGTTCCGTAGCCGGATTGATCACGTCCATTCGGCCCTGACCGCTGACCGGCAACACCCATTGCCCGTCAATATAGGATTTCAGAAGGGTCATGCTTGGTCCTTTAGGTCCGCGACGGCTGTCTCAGGGAGGATAGGCCGCGACGATAGGCTAGAGCCGGTCAAATTCCACGGCGCAAACCGATCTCAAGTCATAACATTTTTCGATGCAGCGCTTTTTTTAAGAGATGCACGGGGCGAAAATGCCCTCACTTCAAGAGAAGCCACTGAATTGCCTACCTTTCCGCTCGATATGACAAAGCCCCCATTGACTGGCATAAGACGAAGCACTTGAACGGCTCTAGGGCCTGCTTGGCAGGCTCAACGCCCTAGACATTGAGGTCCCGGATGACGCGTCCCTTCCTGCCCTTGGCAATCATCCTGTCCCTTGCCTCGTCGGCCGTGTTCGCGGCTTCACCGCCCAGTCGTCCGGGCGTGGATGCGCCAGAACTGGCCGCTCTTGGACCCAATGTGGTCGGCTATAGGAGCCTGACCCTGATCCAGCCGCAGCAGGCTAATCTGGAACTGTTTGATGCCAAGACCGGTGCCATTCCCAAGACCGATCGGACCTTACGGATCGACATCTGGTATCCCGCGACGCCCTCAAAGCGCGCCAAGCCCGTCACCTATCGCTCTGAATTTCGCGGTGAGCCGCCCCGCGCCGCCGCCGCCTTCACGGTTCCCGGCCTCGCGATAAAGAACGCCAAGCCGGAAGGCTCGGGCCATCCGTTGGTCATTGTGTCTCATGGCTATAGCAACACGCCCATTGGCATGACGTGGCTCACCGAAAACCTTGCCTCCAAGGGCTATGTCGTCGCGGCCATCTATCATCAGGATCCTGACCCTGACCGGTCCACCGCCGTGGTCCGCTCTGCACCCTTCCTGCGCCGTCCGCTCGATATTGGCTATGTGGCCCGCACCCTTCCCGCCTTGCTGGGCGAACAGATCGATCCGACCAAGATCGCCCTGATCGGCTATTCGATGGGCGGTTATGGCGTTGTCACGGCAGGCGGCGCATCGCTCGATGCCAATGGACCCACCATCAAGTTCGGCGGCGGGCTGGGCCAAGAGGTCGCCAAGATCGCCAAGGGTGGTGCCGATGAGGCCTTGAGCAAGGTGGCTGACGTCAAGGCCATCGTGGCCATGGCCCCGGCCGGAGGCTCGATGGGCGCTTGGAACGCGGAGGGCCTGGCCAATATCAAGGCCCCCATACTGCTGATTGCTGGCGATCATGATCAGACGGTGGACTACACAACCGGTGCCAAGGCGATCTTTGGCGGCGCGGTCAATTCAGACCGCTATCTACTGACCTTCCATGAGGCAGGCCACTCGGTCGGGCTCGGTCCGGTGCCCGAAGAGATGATGGGCCAGCTTTGGGATCAGGACTGGTTTGCCGACCCGATCTGGCGGACCGACCGGATCAACGCCATCAATCTGCACTTCATTACAGCCTTCTTGAACAGGGCTTTGAACGGCAAGAGCGACCTCGACAGCTATCTCAATGTCGCGACCATCGCGTCCGATGACGGGGTCTGGGCCTATGATCCAAAGGCACCCTATGGGGCCTATAGTACCGCCACAAATGGGGTCACGGTGTGGAAGGGATTCCAACGCCGCCACGCGCGTGGACTGGAACTTCGCCACGCTGCGCCGATGCCCTAACGTCAAGGATTGGGGCGGCGAATCAGGTCAAGAGCGATTTCCCTTGCCAATTGGGCAGTTAGATGAGACCCTCTGAACGTCGAATATCGAAATGGTTCGGTTGCTCTCCTCTGCTCGATCTGGATCGAGCGCCGGACTTGAACTCCTGACCCCCGCCGAATTCTGATCGTGGCCGCAAACTTTGCCGCTACGTCACTCTAT
>JBEGNZ010000057.1:0-6756 GCA_041182245.1 Pseudomonadota bacterium
CTGGGGGAAGTGGCCCGGAGGGCCGTAGAGGGCCTTGTTTCAAGAAACACCCCCTCATCCCACCCCCTCCCCCAAGAGGGCGAGGGCTTATCGGTTCTAGCCCTCTTCCTGAGGGAGAGGGTTGGGTGAGGGCCTTTTTTACCGCGTCATTGCGAGCGCCATCCTCATTCTGAGTCTGTCGAAGCACGAGGAAGCTCCTAAAAACCTCTCCCTTGTCGCTGAGCGGGAACGGGCCTAGTTTGGCGCTTCGTTGGTGAAGGCAAGCTCCAGAGTCTCATGGCTACCCATTATCTTGAATTCGAACGGCCGATCGCTGATCTTCAGGCCAAGATCGATGAACTGTCGAAACTGTCGGACACGGCGGGGGCGGGGGCCTTTGATGGAGAGTTGGACGCCCTTCGCGCACGCGCCGATGTCCTGCGCCACGAGGCCTATGCCCATCTTGATCCTTGGCAGAAGACCCAGGTCGCCCGTCATCCTGAGCGCCCACACTTCATCAACTATGTGGATGGACTGATCGAAGAGTTTGTCGAGCTACGCGGCGACCGCTGTTTTGCCGATGATCAGGCGATCATTGGCGGCTTGGGCCGGTTCCGAGGCGTGCCCGTGCTGGTTATGGGCCACGAAAAGGGGCACGATACCACCACCCGCCTGAAACATAATTTTGGCATGGCGCGGCCCGAAGGCTATCGCAAGGCGGTACGCCTGATGGATATGGCTGAGCGCTTCAACCTGCCGGTCATCACCTTTGTTGATACGGCCGGAGCCTATCCAGGCATTGGCGCGGAAGAGCGCGGTCAGGCCGAGGCCATTGCCCGCTCGACCGAGCGGGGTCTGACCTTAAACGTGCCGATGATCGCCACCGTGACGGGCGAAGGCGGATCGGGCGGAGCCATCGCGCTGGCCGGGGCCAACCGGGTACTGATTCTCGAACATTCGATCTATTCGGTCATTTCCCCAGAAGGTTGCGCCTCGATTCTGTGGCGCGATGGCTCTAAGGCCAAGGATGCGGCCGAGGCGATGAAGATCACGGCCCAGGACCTGATCGGCCTCAAAATCGTTGATCGGATCATCCAAGAACCAGCAGGCGGGGCCCATTCTGATCCAGACCGCGCCATTCAGTTGGTCGGTGATGCGGTGGAAGAAGAGCTCAAGCGGCTCATGACCCTGACGCCTGTCGAGCTTCGCAAGCAGCGCTCAGAGCGTTTTTACGCAATTGGTCGCAGCGGACTGGCCTGAAACGCTTTTCGTCCCCCATTCCTCGGCCTATGTTGAGGAACCATGGCGAACAACAAATCTGAATCTCCCGTTGAACCGTTTAAGCGTGCGCTGGCCAATGCCGCGCGCTCACTGGCGGAACTGTCCGATCTGGACGTCGTCTATTCGGGCGATGGACCAAGCCTTGTTGGCAAAAGGCTGATCCTGCCCCATCCGCCGCGCGATCTGCCACCGCAGGAAGCTGCGCGCATTCGCGGTCTGGCCGATCAGATGGCCCTTCGCCTGTCCCATCATGATGCCGAGGCCCATGCGCGTCTGCGCCCCGTCTCGCCGCAAGGCTCAGCCATCTACGAGGCCGTCGAACAGGCCCGGATCGAGGCTATCGGCTCCAACGCCTTGGCCGGGGTGCGTCAGAACCTCAATGTCGTTCTCGATGCCGCGATTGAGCGCAAGGGCTTGGCACGGATGGACGATCGGGCCACTGCACCCGTCGCCGATATTCTGGCCCTGATGGTGCGCGAGCGCCTGACCGGGGATGCCCCGCCCGAGGGAGCGCGCAAGCTGGTTGATCTGATGCGTGCCGATATTGAGGCCAAGGCGGGGGCAGACCTCGACCGCTTGGCCAAGGCCATCGACGACCAGTCGGCCTTTGGCAAGATCACGCGTGAGATCCTGCGCGATCTGGATATGGGCGAGGAAGACGAGGCCAACGCCACCGAACAGGGCGATCAGGACCAGCAGGAGCAGGACCAGCCGCAAGAGGACGAAGGCGACGACGGCGAAGGCACAGGCGAGAGCCCTGAAGGGGCCTCGATGGAAGAGACTGACCCCTCGGAGGGCGATAGCCAGCCGGGCGAGGAACAGTCCTCCGAGACCGAAGACGGCGAAACCGAGATGAGTGACGAGTCGCCCGAAGTGGGTGACGGTGCCAAGCCTGCTCGGCCGGATGTAAAGGATAATGGCGCGCGCGAGCCGTCCTATAAGATCTTCAGCACCGCCTTTGACGAGACGGTCGATGCCGATGAGCTCTGCGATGGCGAGGAATTGACCCGCCTTCGAGCCTATCTGGATATGCAACTGGCCAATCTGTCGAGCGTGGTCTCGCGTCTGGCCAACCGCCTCCAGCGCCGTTTGATGGCCCAGCAAAACCGCTCTTGGTCCTTCGACTTGGAGGAGGGGATGCTGGATGTCGCGCGTCTGACCCGCGTGATCGTCGATCCGACCGCGCCCCTGTCCTTCAAGCAGGAGTCCGATACAGAGTTTCGCGATACCTGCGTGACCCTCTTGATCGATAATTCCGGATCGATGCGTGGACGTCCGATCATGGTGGCGGCGGTCTGTGCCGATATTCTGGCCCGAACCCTTGAGCGCTGCGGCGTTAAGGTCGAGATCTTGGGCTTCACCACCCGTGCTTGGAAAGGCGGCTCGACCCGCGACGAGTGGATCAAGGCTGGTAAGCCGCCAACGCCGGGCCGTCTCAATGATCTGCGCCACATTATCTATAAGGCAGCCGACGCACCCTACAGACGGGCGCGGCGCAATCTGGGCCTGATGATGCGCGAGGGGTTGCTCAAAGAGAATATTGACGGCGAGGCCCTGATCTGGGCCCACCAGCGCACCATCGGTCGGCCTGAAGCGCGCAAGATCTTGATGGTCATTTCGGACGGGGCACCGGTCGATGACTCGACCCTGTCGGTCAATTCGGGGCACTATCTGGAGCGTCACCTGCGCCAAGTGATTGCAGAGATCGAAACGGCCTCCCCCGTGGAGCTGATCGCCATCGGCATCGGCCACGATGTGACCCGCTACTATCGCCGCGCCGTGACCATTGTTGATGTGGAGCAACTGGGCGGGGCCATTACCGAACAGCTCGCCAGCCTGTTCGAAGAAGAACCCAAGCGGGTGGCCAAGCGTGCCAATCTCTTGGCTGCGCCGCCCAATACCCAAGGGCCGCCCGCCTTGAAGGGGTCTGCCAAGACGACTTTTAAGGCTGTTCGCGGTGCCGTGGGCGGGGCGTGACCCTTCGGCCGATCCTCTTTCTTGCGATCGGCCTGCTGCTTCAAGCTTGCGGCGCGCGGGCCGAGCCTGAGGGCGCTGTCAGTGGACCGATCCAGATTGAGTCGGTTGCCGTTCGCTTGAATGACGCTGATCCAAGCGTTACTTCGGTCGGCAATTTCGCCTACGCGGGCGGCGTGGCGGTTAGCAGTCAGGGCAGCGACCATTTTGGCGGCCTTTCTGACCTGAGCCTCACCCAAGATGGCCAGATCACGGCTGTGACCGATAGCGGTGATCTGCTAACGGGGCAACTGGTGGTGGATCAAGGCAAACTGGCGGGCATTGATCGGGCCAGCCTGCAGACCCTCACGGGCCTGGACGGCCAACCTCTGACCAGCAAGCGTCAAGGCGATGCTGAAGGTGTCGTGCGTTGGCCAAATGGTGATCAGATGGTCAGCTTCGAGCGCGACCACCGCATCTGGCTCTATCCCGCCGCTGGGGGTGTGCCCGAGGTCATGCCCAAGCCCGATATTGCGATGGACGATAATGATGGGATGGAGGGGCTTTCCCTCGCGCCCGCACAAGGTCCCGATGCCTACTGGGTCGGGGTTGAGCCGGGTACGGTTTGGCTCTGTCGTTTGAAGGCGGTTTGCGCCGAGCATCCGAACATGCCAAAGCCGCCAGCAGGCTATCGGCTATCGGCTCTCAACGAGGCCCCCAATGGCGACCTGGTACTGCTCTTCCACCGGTGGGATCGAGTCCTCAAGACCAGCCACGTCGCAGTTCAGATCGTCCGCCAACCCGCGTCAGCCCAACCCAAAATCGTCGATAGATTGAACCTCTCACCCCCTCTCAGTGTCGATAATTTTGAAGGCCTTTGGGCTGAGGGGCGAAAGGGTGGCGGTCTCAGGCTCTATCTCTTGACCGACGACAACTTCTCGAAGACCCAGCGCAACCTATTCCTGGCCTTTGACTGGACGCCCGCAGACCCGAATCCTTAGATCCCTTTGGTCCTCGTGCGTGACAGGGGATGGCTCGTTTCGACGACCTCGCGCAGGCGGCCCTCAGTGACGTGGGTATAGATTTGGGTCGTGGCGATGTCAGCGTGACCCAGTAGCTTTTGCACCGTTCGCAGGTCCGCGCCGCCTTCCAGAAGGTGGGTGGCAAAGGCATGGCGCAGGACGTGCGGGCTGACCTTGCTCCTGTCAATGCCTGCGACCAAGGCCGCCTCATCGAGTAGCTGACCAAAACGGCGACGGGTCAGCCGTCCGCCAATGCCGCGCGAAGGAAACAGCCATGGGCTATCGGCCACGCCCTTGGGAAAGAAGGATTTGCGGTGGGGCAGGTAGGCCTTGACCGCTTCACGGGCAGGCCCGTTCAGAGGGGCCAGCCGCTCCTTGCCGCCCTTGCCCTTCACGATGATAAAGGCTGGATCGCGGGCAACGGAGGCCTGGGTAAGGGCCAAAAGTTCGGAAATGCGTAGACCGGACGCATAGAGCAATTCGATCATGCAGCCGAGCCGCAGCCCAGCCTCTTCCTTGCCCTTTTCAACGGCTGGGGCCGCTGCGATCAGGCGCTCGACCTCTTCGCGGGTCAGGATCTTGGGCAAGGGGCGCCCGCGTTTGGGCGCATCGACGCGGTGAGACGGGTCATCCTCGCGCCAGCCCTCGCCCAGTACAAACCGATAGAATTGCCGAAGGGCCGAGCGGCGACGGGACGCGGTCGCCGGCGAGGCGCCCCGTTCACCGAGCGCTTCGAAATAGGCCTCAACTTGCTCAGCAGAGGCCTTGGCCAGATCGGAGCCCAAACCCTTGAGAAAGAGCTGCGCGTCCGCAAGGTCACGGCTATAGGCGGCTAATGTGTTCTTCGCCGCCGAACGCTCGACGGCCATCATCTCTAAGAAGGCATCGAGCCAGCCAGCCGCGCTCATTTGGCTTTGCGGGCGGCTTTGGCCGCCGGTTTGGCTGGGCTGGGCTTGGCGGCGGGTTTGGGTGCAGTGGGCGGCGGGGCGCTATAGCCCTGTAGCAGGACCAATCCCTCGATGGCAAAGGCGCTGGCCTCATCCGCCATGCCTGCCCGCTGGAGCGCGCGAACCACACTCAGGCGATCAGCGATGTTAGGACCATTTGCGCCCGCGCTCTGGGCGATGGCCAGAACCGCTAGAACCGTCTCGCCCTTCAAACCCGCATCCGCGGCCATATCGAGCGCCATCAGTCGGCTGGTGGCGGCCTCATGTTTGGGAAGTGAAAACTGGGCTAGGCGGGTTCGGATTGGGGCGGGTAGGGGCTCTGACAGGGCGGCGGTCAAGGCTGCGGCCCCTTGCCGACGCTGGCGTACGGGATCGGCGACCGGCGAAAGTCCAGCCTCGACCAAGCCTGCAACGACGGCGGCCTGTCCCGGCGCGCTGGGCGGCGTGGCGGCGGCGAGCAAAGCATCAAGGGTTAGCACCTGCTCATTGACCAGATCAGTCGGAAGGGCTTGGCGAAGGCGGCGTGCAGAGACAGGGTCGCCGGCAAGGACCGCGGCGGTCGCCAAGAGGACGGGATCAGCCGAAGGCACTTCAGCCGCGACTAGGGAGGCGATCAGCGGACGGCTGAGGCGTGACAAAGCGACAAAATCCTCGAGCGAACGTGAGCGCTTGAGCAGGCCCACCACCACCTGATCGCGCTGCGTCAGGTCCATGGTTTCGCGGCCAATGGCCAATAGCCGCGCTTCGGTGGCGGCTCCGGCTATGGCCAGCAGGGCAGGGACATTGATCGGCGGCGGTGCGACCAGATCGCTGTCACCCGATGGATTGGGCGCTGGTGCCGGTTGCGCGGTGGCCGTGTCATAGACGGCGCTGACATTGGCACCCATCCGAACAGCGCGTCCTGCGGCCGCCATTCGAAGGGCTGGATCAGCAGCCTCATCGCGAGAGATCGCGACAACCATTGCCGCTGGCGCTTGGGCCATGGCGGCCGTGAAGTCCAGCTTCAAGGCCCGCGAGAGGGTCATGTCTAGACCCGAGCGCAAGGAGGCTGGGCCGGTCATCGGCGTTCCGGCCATCATGGCCGCCATCATCTTGGCAAAATAGGCGTCCTCAGGCGACGGCGGCAACAGATCTAGGGTCAGTTGCGCGGCGGCCCCCTCGCCCCCCACCATCAGGCAAAAGGCCCGAAGTTTCAGCCAATAGGGCGCGTCGCGCTCAGCGGCCAAGGCTTGCCCGATCCGACAGGCCTTTTCGGGATGGCCAAGGATGAGAGCGGATTCCGCCGAAATCTTGGCCAGAGACGGGGTCTGGGCTACGCCAGAGGTCCGCTCGAGCATGGCCTCAACGCCTGCGGCATCACCTAGCGCGAGCAGGGCTCCTGCGCGGGCAGCGGCAAGGTCATAGTCAGATGAGGCACCATCAGGAGCCTGTGCACCCGTCGACAGAACGCGACGCGCCAAGGCGGCTGCGGCGGGCGACAGAGGCTTTTTGCCAATTTGGGGCAGAATCTCGCGGGCCATATCGGCGGCGCTGCCCTTCCAAAGATCAGCGCTCAGTCCGGTATTGCGGGCTCC
>JBEGNZ010000058.1:0-6516 GCA_041182245.1 Pseudomonadota bacterium
CCCTCACCCAACCCTCTCCCCCTCAAGGGGGCGAGGGCTTTATTTTGCGTAGCCCTCTCCCGTTGGGAGAGGGTTGGGTGAGGGCCTTTTTGCTTCCTCGTCTAGGGGAAGTACCGGAAAAACCGGGGGAGGGGGAAAGGTGATCAGGGCTCAGGTCTTTTTAGCCATCATACTCGCATGCCTTGGTCTTGTGCTGGGTGTCGGACCTAACCGGACGGTCGCCGCAAAAGGCCGCGCGGGGACCTTCCTGATCACCACATCAACCAACAGCCTCGGCAGCGGATGGGTTCTGAACCAAGACGGATTGGCCGTAACCGCTGCCCATGCGGTTGGCGGTATACAAACCTTTCAAGCGACCTTTGCCGATGGCGATGTTCGCGAGGGGGTGGTGGTCGCAACGGACAGGGCCACCGATCTTGCCCTGCTCAGGATCGACCCGGAGCCGGTCTTGCATCCCCTCCATCTTACCCAAGCGGCTCCTACGGGAACGCGAGTGATCGCGATAGGAGCGCCGGGTGGACGGCTGGGTACGGTGACGAAGGGCCGGATCCTGTCGATCATCGCTCGGCCAACCGATCAGATCAGCTTTGGTTTGATCCAACATAGCGCGCCCTTGGCCCAAGGAAGCTCCGGCGGACCCTTGCTCAATGGCCAAGGCGAGGTTGCCGGGGTGAATATTGGCATTCTGACCCAAGACGACCAGCAGGGTGCAAGCCCATCCCCGATCGGCTATGCCGTTCCCATTGATCAGGTCCGCCGGGCGATCTTGCGGATGCAGGCGTCAGAGCGGCGCTCACCCACCCCGCTACCGTGGGCTCAGCGCGAAAAATCCGCGCAAGGATAGCCTTGGAAATAGAGCAGCGCCGTCAGGTCGCTGTGATCAATTCGGGCATGGGCCTGAGCGGCGACCACAGGCTTGGCACGATAGGCAATACCGAGACCCGCGGCCTCGATCATGGCCAGATCATTGGCCCCGTCACCAATCGCGATAGTAGCCTCAAGGCCAAGTCCCAGTGCCGCGCTCTCTTCGCGCAGGGCCGCGAGCTTGGCCTCCTTGCCAAGAATCGGTTCCGCAACCTCACCCGTCAGGGAACCATCGGCCTCGATCAAACGATTGGCCCGGTCACCGGCAAAACCCGCCGCCTTGGCCACACGGCTGGTAAAGAAAGTAAAACCTCCCGAGACCAACAGGCACTTGGCCCCCGCCCCCGTCATGGTGCCGATCAGCGTCTTGGCACCGGCGTTAAGGCGCACGCGCTGGTCGTAGCAGTCCTGCAAGGCCCCCACGGACAGGCCCTTGAGCATGCCGACCCGCTCCCGCAATGCCGACTCAAAGTTCAGTTCCCCGCGCATGGCCCGCTCGGTAATGGCCGAGACCGCCTCCTTTACGCCGGCAAAATCGGCCAGTTCGTCGAGGCATTCGCAGCCGATGATGGTGGAGTCCATATCGGCGATCAGAAGACGCTTGCGCCGCCCTTCCTGCGCCTGAACACAGACATCGACCGGCAGGTTGGCGAGATGGTGGTCCATCTGATGGCGCAAGGCCGCGACATCGCCCGAGGCCAGGGAGAGGTCAATGGCCCCCGGTCCGAGCAGGGTTCGGCTGGCAATCGGCATCAGCCCCTCGACAAGGCGCGCGGCCTCTTCAGCGGCGGCAGGATCGGGCGAAACGAGGGTTATGGCGATGGTCATAGGGCCGAGGTAAACCGCCCTTGAACCCGGATCAAGACCAAGCCTTGATCCGCCCCTTTCATTGGCAGGCCGTTTCGTGGTTTTGTCTTGGCCATGACGCCGGACAATCTGCCCTCCATCACCCTGATTGCTGGCCCCACCGCCAGTGGCAAATCGGCCTTGGCCTTGGGGTTGGCGGCGCAGACTGGGGCTGAAATCATCAATGCCGATGCCCAGCAGATCTATGGCGACCTGCCGATCTTGACGGCGGCTCCCACAGAGCAAGACCTGAGGACCGCGCCGCACCATCTCTTCGGCGTGGCAGAGGCGACAGAGGTCTGGTCTGTAGGGCACTGGCTGCGTGCTGCCTGCGCCAAGATTGCAGCTATAAGGGCTGAAGGTCGGTCCGTGATCCTTGTCGGCGGCACGGGTCTCTATTTTCGCGCCCTGACCGAAGGCCTCGCCGACATTCCCGCTGTGTCCGTCTCTGATCGTGACCAGATCGAAGCGCGGTATGATGCTGAGGGCGAGGTGGCCTTTCGAATGGCTCTGGCGGCCCATGACCCTTCTGCTGAAGCAAGGATCGAACAGGGTGATCGCCAGCGTCTGATCCGCGCCTTGAGTGTGTTTGAGACCAGCGGCCGGTCTTTAAGCGACTGGCAGGCCGACACGACCTCCGCGCTGGCCGGGCAGACCTGGACCGGCGTGGTGATGGAGACCGAGCGAGCCCTCCTCTATGACCGTTGCGACGCGCGGCTCGTGTCCATGATCGAGGCTGGAGCGCTCGACGAAGTTGCCGTCCTCGCCGCGCGGGGTCTGGACGCCAAACTTCCCGCGCTCAAGGCGGTTGGATATCGCGAACTGGCGGCCCATCTTCGCGGTGAAACGACCCTGCCCGATGCGCTGGAAGCGGCCCAACGTGAGACCCGGCGCTATGCCAAGCGTCAACTGACGTGGTTTCGTAATCAAACCCCCGGCTGGATGAGGCTATCGGCCGTTAGCCCTGGTGCCGCCGTGAGGCAGTTTTTTGCGCAAATAGCCGCCTTGACCCCCGGCACCTAGCGTGGCATCACTTTAAACTGTAGTTTCGGAGAAAACTCGTGCTCGCAAACGCGAACGTACCTATCAAGCGGCCGCCTTCGGTTTGATCCTCTGATCACGCCGTCGTCGGTCGCGTATACAAAGGGCCCCTCGAGGGCCTTTTTCTTTGATCAAACCTCTGTAAGTTCCGCTTCTCCCTCTTTCGTGTGATCTCATGACCAAAGCCGCAACCCTGACCCCGACCGATGCTGCCGCTGCAGCGCCATCCCGCGCCATGACCGGCGCAGAAATGGTGGTCCGCGCCCTTGTCGATCAAGGCGTAGACACCCTGTTCGGCTATCCGGGCGGTGCGATCTTGCCGATCTATGACGCGCTGTTTCATGAGCCGCGCTTGCAGCATGTTCTGGTCCGTCATGAACAGGGCGCGACCCATGCCGCCGAAGGCTATGCGCGCTCGTCGGGTAAGCCGGGCGTGGTGCTGGTCACCTCAGGGCCCGGGGCAACCAATGCGGTGACGGGTATTGTCGATGCCCTGATGGATTCTATTCCTCTGGTGGTCATTACCGGGCAGGTCCCAACCCACCTGATCGGCTCAGACGCCTTTCAAGAGTGCGATACGGTCGGCATTACCCGCTCCTGCACCAAGCATAACTATCTGGTGAAGCGCACGGCGGACCTGCCCGCCATCCTGCATGAGGCCTTCCATATCGCCACCAGCGGTCGTCCAGGCCCTGTGGTCATCGACATTCCCAAGGATGTTCAGTTCGGCACCGCCGACTATTACGGCCCCGATGAGCTGGTCTTTGGCCATGCCTATAACCCCAAGACCAAGGGCGATGCGCAGCGCATTGCCGACGCGGTCGAGCTGATCGCCAAGGCCAAGAAGCCCGTCTTCTATACGGGCGGCGGCGTGATCAATTCAGGACCTGAGGCCAGCCAACTCCTGCGCGAACTGGTGGCCTTGACCGGCGCGCCTATCACCTCGACCCTGATGGGCCTAGGCTCCTTCCCCGCCGCTGACCCTCAGTGGCTCGGCATGTTGGGCATGCACGGCACCTTTGAAGCCAACAATGCCATGCACGATTGCGATGTGATGATCGCGCTCGGCTCGCGCTTTGACGACCGGGTTACGGGCCGTTTGGATGCCTTCTCGCCCGGCTCGAAAAAGATCCATGTCGATATTGACCCCTCTTCGATCAATAAGACGGTCCGCGTCGATATTGGCATTGTCGGGGATGTCGGCTCGGTCATGCGTGACATGATCACCCTTTGGAAAGCCAAGGGTTACACGCCCAATGCCGAGGCCCAGTCTAGCTGGTGGGCCCAGATTGATGCGTGGCGTGCGCGAGACTGCTTGGCCTATCGGCCTTCAGACAATGAGATCAAGCCGCAATATGCCATCGAGCGGCTCTATGCCCTGACCAAAGATCGCGATGCCTACATCACCACCGAGGTCGGCCAGCACCAGATGTGGGCCGCGCAATATTACCGCTTTGAAGAGCCGAACCGCTGGATGACCTCGGGCGGTCTAGGCACCATGGGTTACGGTCTGCCCGCCGCCGTGGGTGTGCAACTGGCCCATCCGGACTCGCTGGTCATCGATATTGCCGGTGAGGCCTCGATTCAGATGACCATGCAGGAGATCTCGACGGCCATTCAGTACCGGCTGCCGATCAAGATCTTCATCCTCAACAATGAATGGATGGGCATGGTGCGCCAGTGGCAGCAATTGCTGCATGGTGAGCGCTACAGTCAGTCCTATTCCGAAAGCCTGCCCGACTTCGTCAAGCTAGCTGAGGCCTATGGCGCGGTCGGTATCCGCGCCTCGACGCCGCAGGAGTTGGACGCCAAGATCATCGAGATGATCGATTGTCCGCACCCCGTGATCTTTGACTGCCGTGTGACCAAGCTGGAAAATTGCTTCCCCATGATCCCCTCGGGCAAGGCGCACAATGAAATGATCTTGGCCGATATGGGTGTGGATATGAACACCGCCATCGACGCCAAGGGCCGGGGTCTGGTCTAGTCCCTTACCCCACGACCGAATAATCTGCTCGCCGTGTCCCCTTGGGCAAGGCAGCCGCACTGAACGGAAATGAGACCCTGAAATGTCCGCTGACCAACCCGGCTCTGCCTATTTTCTTGATCATCTGGATGTCGCCGAACAGCGCGCCACCTTTGCGGTGATCGTCGCCAACGAGCCCGGTGTCCTGCATCGCGTGGTCGGGCTGTTCGCGGCCCGTGGCTACAATATCGAAAGCCTGACGGTGGCGGAAACTGATCGGCGGGCCCATACCTCGCGCATCACCATCGTCACCTCAGGCACGGTTGAGACCCTCGCCCAGATCCGCGCCCAGCTGGAAAAGATGGTCGCGACTTTGGAGGTGCAAGATGTCAGCCGTGATCCGCTCGGCGTTGAGCGCGAACTGGCATTGGTCAAGGTCAGCGGACGGGGCACCGAACGGGTCGAGGCGCTGCGCGTGTCTGAAATCTTCCGGGCCAAGGTGGTCGACACCACCCATGAGAGCTTCATCTTCGAGGTCACCGGCGATTCCGGCAAGATCGACAAGTTCATCGAACTGATGCGCCCCCTCGGTCTGGTCGAGGTGTCCCGCACGGGGGTCCTGTCGATCACCCGTGGCAGCGAGGCCATGTAACCGAACCTCTCGGTCCCAAAGCGTGAGCACCCCCCCTATGACGGCAATGACCTTCAGCAACCTGCCCCTGACCCTTTTGGCGCGCGGCAAGGTGCGTGATGTCTACGAGGTCGATGCGGAGCGTCTTTTGCTCGTTGCGTCTGATCGGATCAGCGCCTTTGACGTGGTGATGGACGAGCCTGTGCCCTTCAAGGGCCTGGTCCTGACCCAGCTCAGCGCCTGGTGGTTCGCCCAGCTGGCCAGTGTCACCCGTCATCATCTGATCAGTGCCGATACAGACGAGATCATCGCGGCCATTCCGGCTCTGGCCCCGCACCGCGCTGCTATCCTTGGCCGGGCCATGCTGTGCAAACGCACCAAGGTCGTGCCGTTCGAATGTGTCATGCGCGGTTATATTTCGGGCTCGGCCTGGAAGGACTACAAGGCTACCGGCGCGCTGGCGGGCGAAGCCTTGCCATTGGGCCTGCGCGAAAGCGACCGGCTGGATCCAGCCCTATTCAGCCCCGCCACCAAGGCCGAAAGCGGCCATGATGAGAATATCGGCGTTGCCGACCTGCATGCCCGTCTTGGCAGCAACCTTGCCGGACAGCTCGAGGCCCTGAGCCGCACGGTCTATGAGTTCGGCCGCGCGAAGGCTGAAGAACGCGGCATCATCATTGCCGATACCAAGTTCGAATTTGGCCAAGATGCGAAGGGCGGTCTTTGGTTGATCGACGAGGTCATGACCCCGGATAGCTCGCGCTTCTGGCCCGCCGATCAGTATCAGCCCGGCCAAGGCCAGCCCAGCTTCGACAAGCAGCCCTTGCGCGACTATCTGGACGCCGAACGGGCCGCCGGACGCTGGAACGGCGAGGCCCCGCCGCCGCCCTTGCCCGACGCCGTGATCACCGCCACCAGCCAGCGCTATCTGGCGGTCTATGAGCTTTTGACCGGCAAGCCGCTAGATCTCAAAGCCTTTCAGTGAGCCCCTTCCGCTGAGGCGGTTTCGCGCCTATATTGGTCCTGTTCGGCGACGGTCGGACTATGGAGATAAAGGCGCGTGCAATAAACGGACTGGACCCGGGTGCGATTCCCGGCGGCTCCACCAATTCCTACCCCGTGTATCGACGGGCTGTTTGGGGCCGATCAGCATCGACAGACGTGTAAA
>JBEGNZ010000059.1:0-6499 GCA_041182245.1 Pseudomonadota bacterium
CGCGATCTGGTGGCGCTCACTAAGGTTGAGCTGTGAATATCGCGATCCCATAGCGCAATCTCCAAAGGGGCTAAGTTTCTAAAAATCCTAGAAACTCGCACTTCGGAATAGAATCCACCGCGCTACAATATTTCTGCGCACAATGATAATTATGGGAAATATATCTTAACATAAGATAGCCTGGATGGTCCCAACTACCATCTATTAATCAAAGGTGGGTCGCTAATCTATATCAGCGGGAAAGAATGGAGACTGTACAGGTTGCTTCCTCAACGCCCCAGAGACCTCCACCGTTCTCTGCAATCGCAACCCGGGCTTTTTCGACTTGGCGCGGGCCGGCCTCTTGTCGCAATTGCTGAACAAGTTCGAATATCTGACCAAGGCCGGTGGCACCAACCGGATGGCCTTTACTTTCAAGACCGCCCGAAGGGTTTACAGGAATGCGTCCGCCGAGGCTTGTGTCCCCGCGCAGCGCTGCGATACCGCCCTCTCCGGGCGCGCACAGGCCAAGGTTTTCGACTTGGATGACTTCACCAACGGCGGTGGCATCATGAACCTCCGCGACGCTGATATCTTCGGCACCAAGACCGGCAGTTTCATAAGCCTTTGCCGACGCTAAGCGTCCCAAATGACGGCTCAGGTCGTCTGGTGCTCTATTGATGGACGTTCCGATGACGCAGGCGTTCAAGCGCATGGCCCGGCGCTGAGCGCCCAACCGGCGCAAACCTTTTGCCGTACAGAGGACGACTGCGGCGGCACCATCTGAAATGGGCGCGCACATGGGCAGCGTCAGGGGCCAGATGATTGAGCGCGCAGCTAAGACCTCTTCCACCGTATAGGGGCGTTGGTATTGAGCGCGTGGATTATGGACAGAATGGGTGTGGTTTTTGGCGGAGACCGCCGCAAACTGCTCCTGAGTTGAGCCGAACAGCCGCATATGTTGCCGGGCAAAGGCGGCATAGACATCCATGAAGATGCTGCGGGTCTCAGCGGGAGGCGGCAGGCCGGCTGGATCAATCCCACCCAGCTCGACCAAGGTCTTCAGGTTGCCCGCTGGATCGGAGACGTCCCAGCCTGCATCGAACAGGCCGAAGGATCGTGCGCGATCTGGATGGGACATTTTCTCAGCCCCGACGGCCAAAACAATGTCGCCGCCGCCCGCCAGCAGAAAGTTCATGGCCCCATGCAAAGCGGTAGAGGCGCTCGCGCAGGCATTCTCGACATTGATAATCGGAATGGCTTCGAAGCCCAGCGGACGCAAAGCCACCTGCCCCCGGATCATGTGCTGACCTTCCAGCGCGCCCTGCCCCGTATTGGCAAACCACGCAGCTTCGATTTGGGCCTTGTCGCAATTTGCATCAGCGAGGGCATCGCCGATGGCCAAGCTGGCCAAGCGCGTCACACTTGAGCTGGAATGGTCGCCAAACGGCGTCATCCCAACACCGGCTATATAGATGTGACGGCTGGCCATAGGGTTCGCTTAAAGGATTTCGTCCATAGCGTAATAGCCTGCCCAAAGATCCGGCATGCCCGGGCTATCTTGAACGAGATCTGGAATATCGAAGCCCTTATAGACGGGGTCGTTGGGATAACGGGCGCCGCGCTTGCCTGCCGGAGGTTCAGCCCCCTGATACATGATAGCGCGAATATCCTTAGCGCGGATCAAGCGGTCCATATCGCTCGCAATGGTCCGCTCCAGAATGCGCCATTCGCCGTCACGCTTTTCGAAAATGTCGAGATAGCGGCCCTGATGGCACCAGTCGAGGAAACTGCAGTCTGGCTTGCGCAGGCGATGAACGACCGACCATTGGGACTCGCAAAAGGCGCGATCGCCCTTGAGATCTATGATCGTATTGGTGATGGCGTGAATGCTGGCTTCGATCTTGCGCAGCACAGGAATGACATAGTCACAAAACTCCCAGGCATTGCCGCCGAAGAAGCTATGATCGTCACGTCCATCGGGCCAATAGCAGGCCTTAAAGGCCTCCAGATCGCAGCGGTCAGCGGCTCGACAATAGCGATGGATGACATCGCGGATCGCTTCGCGATCCCGCAGTTCGGTAACTTGGCGCTCGAGGCTTGCAAGGCGCGTTTCGAGGTCTTGGCTCATAGGGATTGTTCCTGTGATTGGGTCATTAGGAAGCGACGACACGGTTGCGAAGCCGCCCGATGCCGACAATTTCAAGGTCAACGAGATCACCGCTCTTGAGCAGTTGGTCCTGCTCCAGGCCGCAGCCGCCCCCCACTGTTCCGGAGGCTAATATTTCCCCCGGATGCAGGGTTTCATTCTTACTGATGAAACTGATCAAATCTTCAAAGCTATAGGTCATAGAGCTTGAGTGACCCTCAGACCTGACCTCTCCGTTCACACGGACAATCATGGCGGCATTGTAGGGATCAAATTCATCTGCGGTGACGATGCAGGGACCTAAGGCATTGGCGTTGTCGAAGTCCTTGGACTTGGAAGGGCCAAGACCACTCGCCATCTCTGGACCCTGAGTGTCGCGTGCGCTGAAGTCGTTGAAAATTGTGAAGCCGAAGATGTGGCTGGCCGCGTCAGAGTGAGCAATATTGACGCCGCGCCGACCGATGACGCAGCCCATCTCCAGCTCATAATCCATCATCTTCGAATAGGCAGGCCAAGTCACCGTCGTATCGGGTCCGGTAACCGCAAAACGGTTTGCCTTGTAATAGATGGGTCGTTCTTTGAAGGCCGCCGCCATCGCCTTTTGACGCTCGGTGGGTTCGGTGCTGCCACTTCGGCGCATGACCGCTTCAGCAGAGCCGATAAGATGCCCCTCAAAACACATGCAATCGCGCAGTTGCTCAGGTCTCGGCAAGGGAGCCAAAAGTCGAACATCATCGGTCGCTAAAAGTGATTGAAGCGGCGGCGCTACGATGAGGGACCGAGCCCGCTCTAGGCCTGTACCCTCGCTCTCGATAAGGGCCTGCATTGACGCCAACTCCAAATGCGGCGTGCCGTGCACCGCAATTTGGGCCGACTGTAGATCAATAACCTGATCGTTTCCGACAAGGGCACCCAATCGAGGGGCCTTGTCATCAGCGACGGTGAAGGTGACGAGCTTCATCTCAATCCCCAATTAGAAGTCGTAGCCAACTTTCAGCCCGAAGGTCCTCGGCTCAGACCAGATGTTACGTTGAGCGCTGCCCGTGGAGTTGAGCGCCTGACGACGATAACGCTCGTCGGTCAGATTGCGACCCCAAACGCCAATGGTCCATGTCTTGACCTTGTAAGATGCTGACCCATCAACCAACCCAAGAGCGCCCTCACTCGAATTGATATCGATGGTGTTGTTGTCGGATTCGAAGAAGATCTCACTGCGCCAAGCATAGGCAAGGCGGGCGTTAAGCTGGCCAAGCCCAATGTCTTTGTCGTAGTTTACCGCGACACTAAAGGTGTTTTCAGGCGCACGTGGCATTCGGTTGCCGCTGAAATCTTGGCCGGGACGGAAGATATATTTGTCAAAGCGGGCGTTCAGATAGGCATAGGAGAAGTCCAGAGAAACCTGGTCGTTCAGGAGCGCTTGGCCCTCCACCTCAACCCCATCGATCTTGCTGTTGGCCGCATTGCCGATCACGATCAGAGACTGAACGGGCGGCGGGGCTGGTACCAATCGCAAGAGCTGTAGGTCTTCATAGTCCGTATGGAAGATGGCGGCATTTAGACGAAGACGGCGATCAAAGAGCGTGGACTTCAGGCCCGCTTCAAAGTTCTGAGCCTTCTCTGGCGCAGCCACCTGATTGGCGGTTAGGGCCGAGGTCGCAAAGAACTGGAAGGCACCAACCTTGTAACCACTGGTCCAAGAGGCATAGGCCATAATGTCGGGCGCGATCTTGTAGCTTACGCTCACCATAGGATCAAAAGAGTCCCAGCTGCGCGACACGGGCTGCACAAACGGCGCAACCCCAAGCTTGAAGGGTGCCGAATTTCGGCTGTCATAAAGAACGTCTTTGGTATCTTCGCTGTAGCGCGCACCGACTGTGGCCGACAGCTTGTCGTCAAACTTCCAAGTGAACTGTCCAAAAAGGGCTGAGCTCTGTGATTTGGCCTTCACATGGAACTGCCATGTAGTCGGACCTCCACTGATCAGACGCAGGAACGAAGCCGCACCAAAGACCAAGCTGTCATTGCGGTCATCGACTTCACGCCCGAAATAGGCACCGGCTATCCAGTTGGCTTTTAAGCCGGAATAGTTTGCCCGAAACTCTTGCGAGACCTGCTCTGCGTCATCCGTCACTGGATTGGTGTAGAAAGGTAAAGAGGTGGCGTCGATATCATTGACCTCATCAATCTTAAGCTTTCGGGCCGCGGATATGGAGGTCAATGTGATGTTCCCCAAATCCCAGTCGGCCGTGATCGATCCGCCGTACATCTCCTTCGTCAGGAACACGCCAGAAGCATCGCTATAGGGGTGGTAGGGATCATCGGTGGCTTTCGGCACCGTAAAGCCAGGCGTTAGAGCCCCAGGACCGAGATTTTTGCCAAGCGGGTCGCTGACCAAGATCAGCGGGGGTCCGTCCATATGGGTATAGTCTGCAGCAATCTTGACCGTGAACGCGTCGCTCACAAGCCAGTTCAAGCGGCCGCGAATACTGGAGGTGTCTTCACTACCGCCGCGAACGCCTGTGTCGACGCCCGCCTGTGATCGGGTTGGCTGATATCCGTCCCGGAAGTTATGGGCCACACTCAAAAGACCGAGCAGCTTGTCTGGAATGATCGGTCCAGAGATACTGCCCGTCACGCTGTAAAGGCCATCACCCGAAATGGCCGAAGCGCCGAGCCCAGCCTCCAAATGCGCTTGCATTTGATTGGTCGGCTCGCGTGTCACCATGGAGATCGCGCCGCCAATGGTGTTTCGACCATAGAGCGTTCCTTGCGGTCCCTTAAGCACCTCAACCTGGGCCAAATCGTTCAGGTCAACCATTAGGCCCCCGAAGCGGCCCTGATAGACACCATCAATAAAC
The DNA here is from genome assembly GCA_041182245.1 of Pseudomonadota bacterium. GTDB lineage: Bacteria > Pseudomonadota > Alphaproteobacteria > Caulobacterales > Caulobacteraceae > CAISGS01. The sequence goes on from JBEGNZ010000059.1 coordinate 4,987, forward strand.
ACGCCGACTGAAGGATCGCTGCCACCGTCGTAGGATCGCGTGCCGATGCCGCGGACATAGATCAGTGGGCGCGACCGGTCTGGGGCTTCGAAGTAGAGTCCAGGGGCCACACGGGCTATATTGCTGAGGTCGGAATAACCGGCCTTGACCAGGCTATCGCCTGAAAAAGCGCTTACTGAAAGAGGGACATCCTGCATCGATTCAGAGCGCTTACGGGCGGTGACGACAATCTCTTCCAGCGTGCTGGAGTTCGAATTGGCCTCAGCGGCTAAAGCAAGAGACGGGGCCAATGCGGAGAACGCAGCGCCCATGACGCCAACCATTAGGACCCGACGATATCGACGGCTGGAACTTGCAAACTGGATCATAGGTACCCCCCTAATTTGAACTGCTTTTAAAGTGCAGCCTTCAATGGTACGATTAACGATACGTAATTACCGCTCATAGGTCAACAGCTATGCCCAGTGATGAAATGAGGGCGTTTAACGCCCACGCCAAAGCGACGATGAAGGCGCTATTCAACTCCAATTTCGATCCCGTAGCCTTTCGCGCGGCGCGGCAAGAGGTACCTGCGGCAGAGTTGGATTCAACCTTTGTGGATGTCGGGGCCGGAAAACTGGAATATCGAAAGCTCAAAGGCATGACGCGCGTGGTCGCCTATGTCGCCGGCGGCGGATTTTGCTTTGATGCTGGCAATAATCACCGACAACTGGTCGATCAATTGGCGCACAGTCTACAGGCTGACGCCTGTTTGATCCGCTATCGGTTAGCACCGGAGCACCCCTTCCCTGCCGCGTTCGACGATGTTTCGAACGGACTAGATCGATTGATTGTCGACTGGGGTGCGTCGAAGGTCGTGCTTGTGGGAGATTCGGCAGGGGCCGCCTTGATACTATCCGCCACGCTCGCGCGGATTGCGCAGGACAAGCCTATTCCACTGCGGCTGGCCTTCTTATCCGCCCTAACCGACATGGCCATGACCGGCCGGTCACATGTGGAAAATGCGGATGCCGACCCCCTGTTTGGGCCTCAAGCGATCATCCATAAGGCCTACCATTATCTGCAGGGGCACAATCCAACCGATCCAGCTGCATCACCCTACTGGGCAGATCCAACGGGCCTGCCCGCTTGTCTTTTTATTGTTGGAAGCACCGAGGTCATGCGTGACGACTCCACACGGTTTGTAATCAAGGCGAAGGCGGCAGGGGTAGATGCGCGGCTGTCGATCTATGAAGAAGCGCCCCACACCTTCCCGCTGCTTGCGCCATTTCCTGAATCTGCGGCTGCCATCCAGGAGATTTCAGCATTCTTTCAAGAAGAATGGACCTAGTGGGCCGAGGACGGGCTCTCGAACAGGCCGTTCAGGAACAGCTCGTAGATCTCCGTTAACCCGTCGCTAAAACTTATGCCTGTAGATTCTAGAAAGTTGGGCTCGTTGATCCGGCTGACGGCGGCAAGAAACACTTCGGCGACGAGCGCTGTATGGAGGCGGCGAAATCTTCCTCGCCTTTAG
>JBEGNZ010000060.1:0-5127 GCA_041182245.1 Pseudomonadota bacterium
GTCTTAGCCCTCTCCCACAGGGAGAGGGCTAAGAACGACGAGGTAAGCCCTCGCCCCCTTGGGGGAGAGGGTTGGGTGAGGGGGGCATCCCCGCCTTCGCAGGGGACGCAGGGTAGGGGCTTAGATCTTGAACGCCCCGGTATTGATCTGGTCATAGAGCTCGGGCGAGATCGGCACATAGCCTTCGCCGGGCTGTTTGAAGAACAAAGGCTGGGTGATCTTGGCGGGGTTGAAGCCCTGCTCGACCAGGTCCAGCTTGCGATATTTGAAGGTGCCGGTGGTTTCGACCTCGGTGGTCAGTCGGATGAAGAGGGGGCGGGCAAAGGCGGGAAGCTGCGCCTCGACATGGCTGGCAAAGGTGACCAGGTCGAACTCTGGCCCAACCACCAGTGAGGCCATACCGGCGCGGCCGTCATAGCCCTCGACCGAGACGCCATAGACGATGGCCTCCTGCACCCCATCACAGCCGGTCAGCTGTTGGGAGACTTCGGCGGTCGATACATTCTCGCTCTTCCAGCGGAAGGTCTCGCCGATCCGATCAACGAAATAGTAGAAATCTTCCTTATCGCGGCGCATCAGGTCGCCCGTGCGGAACCAGCGGTCACCGGTTTTGAAGGCACCAGTGAGGATCTTCTTTTCGGTCGCGGCCCGATCCGCATAGCCGGAAAAGCCCGTGCGAGCCTGCGTGCCAATGAGGCCAATACATTCGCCGACCTCGCCGGGCGCGCATTCGATACAGCGGCCGCGCGCATCGCGGATGGGCTGCTCGGTCTCGACATCAAAGCGGACCAGTTTGAAATTGACGCTGTTCTTAAGATAGGCCGGAGCGCGACCGATGGCCCCGATCTTGCCGTCCCAATTGAACATCGAGACATTGCCCTCCGTCGAGCCATAGAACTCCAAGACCTTTGGAATGGCAAAGCGCTGGTTCATCTTTTCCCAGACATCACCGCGCAGGCCGTTGCCAATCGCTAGCCTGAGCTGATGTTTGCGTTCGCCCTCAACCGGCTCTTGGTTGATCAGATAGCGGCAGAGCTCGCCAATATAGACAAAGACCGTGCAGCGCTCTTCGACCACATCGTTCCAAAACTGGGTCAGCGAGAACCGCCGCCGAAGCACCACGGTTGCGCCATTCATCAGGGCCGCGCCCATAGCGCCAAACCCGCCGGTCGCGTGATAGAGCGGCAAAGTAATATAGACCCGGTCCTTGGCGTTCACATCGGTCGCACCGGCAAACCCGCGCATATAGGTCTGGGTCCGGGCGTGGGTGACCTTGGCCGCCTTGGGCAGGCCCGTGGTGCCGGAGGTGTAGATATAGAGCATGGTCTCGCCCGCGGTCAGGCCCTTGCGGACGCTGGCCCGATCAGGGCGCAGGGGACTGCAGCTCTTCAGGGCTTGGGTCAGATCATGGCGATCGCCCTTGGCCCCTTCTAGAACCCAGGCCTTGGTCGAGCGGGGCAGGTCGGCTTGGACTGCCTCAAAGGCCTCGATGGTTTCGGCATCAGCAATGATCTGATGGGCACCGCTGATCGACAGGCAGTGGGCCAAAGCCGGGCCGGTCAGATTATTGTTGATCAGGGCCGTCTCAACCCCGACCTTGCTCAGTCCGATCCAGACGGCGACATATTCGGCCCGGTTGGGCATGAGCAGCGCCACACAGTCGCCGCGCACCAGTCCTTGATCAAGCGCCCAATGGGCAAAGCGATTGCTCAGTGCGTCCAGCTCGGCATAGGTCAGGACCTTGCCTTCGAACTGCATGGCTGGACGCGGACCATATTGGTCGACGACCTTTTCGAAATCATCACAGAGCAGATTGTGGGATGAAGGCTCGATGTCCTTGATCCGGGCCAGAAGGCGCAGGGCCGATCGGATGAAATGGATATCGCGCTTGATCACACTGAACAGAGACATGGCTTACCCATCCCAAAATGAAAGTGGCACCGCTCGGCCAGATTATGGCGCGTGCGGTGCCGTTATCTCATAGCGGGTTTATTTCAAGGGCACCAGAATCTCGCCGCCACCTTCGCGGAATTTTCGAGCCATATCTTCCATGCCCGCATCGACATCGACCTTGGCGACGTCATTCTGGGCCGCAGCGTCAGCGCGAATATCGTGACTGATCTTCATGGAGCAGAATTTCGGCCCGCACATGGAGCAGAAGTGCGCGGTCTTGTGCGCCTCCTTGGGCAGGGTCTCGTCATGATATTCCCGCGCCGTTTCCGGGTCGAGGCCGAGATTGAACTGGTCTTCCCAGCGGAACTCGAACCGCGCCCGTGACAGGGCATCGTCCCAGGCCTGAGCCCCCGGATGACCCTTGGCCAGATCGGCGGCATGGGCGGCGATCTTGTAGGTGATCACGCCCTCCTTGACGTCCTCGCGGTCGGGCAGGCCCAGATGTTCCTTGGGCGTGACATAGCAAAGCATGGCCGTGCCGAACCAGCCGATCATGGCCGCCCCGATGGCGCTGGTGATGTGGTCATAGCCCGGCGCAATGTCGGTCGTGAGGGGGCCTAAGGTATAGAAGGGCGCTTCACCGCAGACCTTAAGCTGCTTGTCCATATTGGCCTTGATCTTGTGCATTGGCACATGGCCGGGGCCTTCGATCATGACCTGAACATCGTGCTTCCATGCGATTTGGGTCAGTTCGCCCAAGGTCTCCAGCTCGCCGAACTGGGCCGCGTCATTGGCGTCGGCGATCGAGCCGGGGCGCAGGCCGTCGCCGAGCGAGAAGGACACATCATAGGCCTTCATGATCTCGCAGATCTCTTCGAAGTGCGTGTAGAGGAAGTTCTCCTTGTGATGCGACAGGCACCACTTGGCCATGATCGAGCCACCGCGCGAGACGATGCCGGTGACACGCTTGGCGGTCAGGGGGATATAGGCCAGCCGCACCCCGGCATGGATGGTGAAATAGTCGACGCCCTGCTCGGCCTGCTCGATCAGAGTGTCCTTGAACACCTCCCAGGTCAGGTCCTCGGCCACGCCATTGACCTTTTCCAAGGCCTGATAGATCGGCACGGTGCCGATGGGCACGGGGCTGTTGCGGATCACCCAGTCGCGGATATTGTGGATGTTGCGGCCGGTCGACAGGTCCATGACCGTATCGCCGCCCCAGCGGATGGCCCAGACCATCTTGTCGACCTCATCTGCCACCGATGACAGCACCGCCGAATTGCCGATATTGGCGTTGATCTTGACCAGGAAATTGCGGCCAATGATCATCGGCTCAAGTTCGCCGTGGTTGATGTTGGCCGGGATGATCGCCCGTCCGCGCGCGATCTCTTCGCGGACAAATTCAGGGGTGATGTAGTCGGGGATCGAGGCTCCGAAATCTTCGCCATCGCGAATGACCTTAGCCAACTCTTCGCGGCGCATGTTCTCGCGGATGGTGACATATTCCATCTCGGCGGTGATGATCCCGGCGCGGGCATAGGCCATCTGGGTCACAGCCTTGCCGTCCTTGGCCTTCAGCGGCTTTTGCGCCACGGGGAAGGGCGGGGCCAGATGGACGCCGCGCGCATGGCCGTTGTCCTCAGGCTTGACGGGACGTGGATCGCAGGCCTCAACATCGCCGCGCCCGATGACCCATGCGTCGCGCGGACGGGCCAGACCCTTATTGATGTCGATGGTGACCTTGGGGTCGGTATAGGGGCCAGAGGGGTCATAGATGGTCACCGGCGGCTCATTGGCCGAGGGATGGACCGCCACCTCGCGGAACGGCACGCGGATGTCCGGGAACAGCAGGCCTGGCGCATAGACCTTGCGCGATCCGGGGCGCTCACCGGTCGGGATGGTGGTGGTGACGGGGGTCTGCTTATTCACGGCTTAGGCTCCTGACCATTGGGCAGACCCGGAACCATCGCAGCAAAAAGGGGGTCATGGACGCAAAACCGTTGCGCCGACTTCCCATCCCTCCGCCGGCATGACCCGGATCAGGTTCACGGGTCGCAGGATCACCTGCCTCTCAGCCCTTTAAGCAGGACACCCCGGAGAATTGAGCGGACCTTACGCCAGTGCCCCGTAGGGTCAAGGGCGGTTCGGCGCCTTAGGCAAAGAGCTTGGCCCAGCGGCGCTTTTCACGGCCCTTCCAGGTGCCCCGGTGATAGGCGTCGGAGGCGATCAGGGGCACGACGGTGGTGGCTTCGGCAAAGACCATCTGCTCATAGGTGGTGTTGACCTTGCCCCAGCTAGCAGCCTCTTGCAGGGTCGAGGACGAACAGGCCCCGTCGCGCACATCGGCCACCGTGATCTGGACGGCATATTTGTGCATCTCGGCCTCGAAGCCGAGGATTTCAGCGCAGACGACCGTGTCTTGGGCAAAGTTCTTGGGCACACCGCCGCCGACCATGAACAGGCCTGTTGTGCCGGCTGCAATCTTGATGTCGGTCAGTTCACGAAAATCGGCGATGGCGTCCAGCATCAGATAGGGCTTGCCCGCAGCGGCCCGCTCCTTCTGGTGCTTCACCAAGCCGAAGCCTGCCGAGGAATCGACAAAGGCCGGGCAGAAGATCGGCACGCCCTCTTCATAGGCGGTCTGGATCAGGCTGCCGGGCTTCTTGGCATTGCCCTCGGACAGCCACTTGCCCATCTCCCAGATGAACTCACGGCTGGAATAGCCGCGCGGCTCGAGGCGATTGGCGATCTCTAGGATGGTGTGGTCGCAGTTCTGAAGCTGCTCTTCGTCAATATAGGTGTCGTAGATACGGTCGATATAGTTCTCGCGCAGCACATTGTCGTCGACCGGGCCATCGGCCTGATAGTGCTTGAAGCCTAGCGCCTCGAAGAAGTCCATATCGACAATGGAGGCACCGGTGGCGACCACCACATCGATCATGCCGAGCTTCACCATGTCGCGATAGACATGCATACAGCCCGCCGCTGAGGTGGAACCGGCCAGAATTAGCCAAGGCGAGCAGGTCAGGTCGGCCATGGCCATGTCGAGAATGTCCGCCGCCCGTGCTGTGTCGCGAGAGCTGAAGCTCATCTTGTGCATGGAATCGATGATCGGACGGGCATCGTAGGAGGTGATGTCGACATGCTCGACCGTCTTGGACAGCAGTTCGGCCTTGCGGTTTGGAGTGGCGTTCATCTGAAGGTTTCCCTCAAGCTGGCAACGCCCGTCACATG
>JBEGNZ010000061.1:0-4411 GCA_041182245.1 Pseudomonadota bacterium
ATAGCGTGCGAACTGCTTTTCAACCGATCGGATGGAGATGGTCATGAGGTCGGTGGTCTCCGCAACCGCCCAAGGGATCGTCCGGCTAGTGCCCGGCGCGACGCACCTGAGGCTGCAACATTTCTAAAAGGCCCTTGAGGATCAGGGTCAGGATGGACAGGAGGCACAGAAGCGCGGCCACCGAAAAGGCACCGACGAAATCGTACTCATTATAGAGAATTTCGACATGCAGCGGCATGGTGTTGGTTAGGCCGCGAATATGGCCCGACACGACCGACACGGCTCCAAACTCGCCCATCGCCCGCGCATTACACAGCAAGACGCCATAGAGCAGGCCCCAGCGGATATTGGGCGTCGTCACCCGCCACAGGGTGGTCCAGCCGCCGGCACCCATCGAGGCCGCCGCCTCTTCCTCATCCACGCCCTGCTCCTGCATCAGCGGGATCAGTTCGCGCGCGACAAAGGGGAAGGTCACGAACAGGGTGGCGAGCATGATGCCCGGCACAGCAAAGATAATCTTGATATTGTGATCAATCAGCCAAGACCCAAACCAGCCGTGCGAGCCAAAGATCAGCACATAGATCAGGCCCGCCACCACGGGCGAGACCGAGAAGGGCACATCGATCAGGCTGATCAACAGGCTCTTGCCCCAGAACTCGTGCTTGGCCACCGCCCAAGCCGCCGCCACGCCAAAGACGATATTAAACGGCACCGCCACTGCCGCCGTCAGCAAGGTCAGCTTGATCGAGGCCACGGCGTCAGGCGTGCGGATCGCCTCCAGCGCCGGGCCCAGCCCCTGACGCAGGGCCTCTGCAAAGACCGAGACCAAGGGCAGGACGAGGATCAGGCCTAAAAAGACAGACACGAGGCTGAGGACCAGCGCCTTAACCCACCAAGGATCGTCTGTCGAGGATCGCGGGCTCATGCTGACCTCTTCCGCGCCCAGGCCTGAATGGCATTGATGACCAGCAACATGGCGAATGAGGCTGACAACATCACAACAGCAATGGTGGCTGCGGCCTGATAGTTAAACTGTTCCAGCTGGATCACGATCAACAGGGGTGCGATCTCGGACTTGAAGGGCATGTTCCCCGCAATGAAGATCACCGAGCCATATTCCCCGACCCCGCGCGCGAACGACAGGGCAAAGCCGGTCAGCCAGGCCGGACCCAAGGCGGGCAAGATGACCCGGCCAATGATTGATAGCCGCCCTGCCCCCAAGCTGGCCGCAGCCTCCTCGACATCCGCCGAAAGGTCACGCAGCACCGGCTCGATGGTGCGCACGACAAAGGGCAGGCCGATAAAGGTCAGGGCAATGACCACACCTAGGGGCGTATAGGCGGCCTTGATCCCGACGGCTTCGAGATACTGACCGACCCAGCCATTGGGCGCATAGAGCGCGGCCAAGGCGATCCCCGCCACCGCCGTGGGCAGAGCAAAGGGCAGATCGACCAGCCCATTGATGATCGACTTGCCCGGAAACTCATAGCGCACCAAGGCCCAGGCCGTCAGGACACCAAAAACCGCATTGACCGCAGCGGCGACAAAGGCCGCGCCAAAGGACAGGCGGTAAGCCCCAAGCGCCCGAGCCGAAAAACCCGCCTCCAAAAATTCCGAAAAACTCTGCCCAGACGCCTTCAAGATCACCGCCGACAGGGGGATCAGCACCACCAGCGACAAAAGGCTCACCGTCACGCCCAAGGACAGCCCAAAGCCCGGAATGGCCGAGCGTCGCCGAAACAGGGGCACAGCCCCGCGCGGCCGTCGGTCTTGCCCAGCAGTGGAGAGGGTCGATGAAGACATGGGTCCGGGGTCTTAAGTCACTAAGATCAGGGTTTGGCCACAAACAGGCCACCGTGCCTATAGGACCCGCACCACCTAAGCGGCAATGACCAAAAACTGAGGGCGACGTGAGAAAAAGGCGGGGGGCCAAAAACCGATCAACCCATCGATAGTACTGTAGAGAAATTGGTAGGCCGGGAGGGGATCGAACCCTCGACCATTCGATTAAAAGTCGAATGCTCTACCGCTGAGCTACCGGCCCGCCGTGCGGGTGACTCGGTCTAGCCGATGCCCCGTGAAGCGGCGCGGAACATAGGCGGACAGGGCTATGGCCGCAAGCCAATAGCGAGGGCTGGCATCTATTTGTTTTGTGCTTACATTGGGGACATGGACCAGACCACGCGCCCTGCAGTGATTTTCGCCCTCTCCCTGTTGGTCCTGACCCAATTGGCCAGGCCAGATGTGACCTACGCCAAGGGACCCGAGGCAACAGAACCGACCGCTGAGGCAAAGGCTTCAAAGCCTCCGCCGGTGCAAGGTCCTGCCAAGGACACAATGGGCGAAGCCATGACCGCGCCACTCGAGGACTTGAACCTGACCAAGGACAAGATCCCTCTGGTGCTCGAATTGGCCATGGCTGCACCCTATGAAGGGCCTCGGGATCAAACTTGCGAGGGATTGGCGGCAGAGATTACGCCCCTGACCCTTGCCCTCGGCCCTGATCTGGACGTGCCGCCGAGCAAGACCAATCGAGGCCTGCTGGAACGCAGCTCGACCTATGCCGGGGACGCCGCCGTTGGGGCCGTGCGCGGCGCGACCGAGGGTCTGATCCCCTTGCGCGGTTTGGTCCGCAAGGTTTCAGGCGCTGAGGCCCACGCCAAGAAGGTCCGAGCGGCCATAGCCGCCGGTGCGGTTCGGCGCGCCTATCTCAAGGGTCTTGGCGAGGCTAAGGGCTGCACCGCCCCCGCAGCGCCTCAGCGCATGCCGCCCGCGCCCGCCGAGCCCGTCCAGTCCGTCGAGCCCACCCAGCCTATCCAGCCCTAAAGATGTAGGGCGCGGCCATAGGCGTCCAGCACGCTCTCATGCATGGCTTCGGACATTGTGGGGTGCGGGAAGACGGTGGCCATCAGTTCAGCCTCGGTCGCCTCTAGCGTCATGGCGATGGCAAAGCCTTGGATCATCTCGGTGACCTCTGCGCCGATCAGATGGGCCCCCAGCAAAGCGCCGGTCTTGGCATCGAACACGGTCTTGACGAAGCCCTCGGTCTCGCCCGCCGCGATGGCCTTGCCATTGACCCGGAAGGGGAAGCGCCCGACGCGGACCTCATGGCCGGCAGCTTTTGCCTGCGCTTCGGTCTGGCCGACCGAGGCGACCTGTGGATTGGCATAGGTGCAGCCGGGAATGGGCGCGGTCAGGTTGGCGGGCTTTTCCCCGGCCAGATGTTCGACACAGTGCACGCCCTCATGACTCGCCTTGTGCGCCAGCCAAGGCGGACCGGCCACATCGCCAATGGCATAGAGCCCGGCAACCGAGGTGGCCGAATGGGCGTTTGTGACCACATGGCCGCGATCGACCTTAACCCCCAGCGCTTCAAGGCCAAGGTTCTCGACATTGCCCGTGATCCCCACCGCAACAATGGCAATGTCGGCCTCTAGCCGTTCGGCCTTGCCGCCAACCTCCAGATCGACCGCAACGCCCTTGGCGGTCTTGGCCAGCTTGACGACCTTAGCCCCGACGCGGAAGGCAAGGCCCCGACGCTCAAAGGCCTTCTTGGCCGCGATGCTGACCTCTTCATCCTCGACCGGCAAGATGCGGCCCAGCGCCTCGATCACCGTGACCTCAGAGCCGAGCGAGCGATAGAAGCTGGCAAATTCGATGCCGATGGCCCCGGACCCGATGACCAATAGCCGCTTGGGCGCTGATTTGGGCACCATGGCCTCGCGATAGGACCAGATCCGCTCACCGTCAGGCACCAGACCGGCGGCCTCGATGACGCGGGCGCGAGCACCGGTGGCGAGGATGACAGACTTGGCCTGAATTGTGCGATTGCCGCCAGCCTTCAGGGCCACGACGATCTTGGGGGCGGGCGTGCTCTTTTCCAGCTTGGCCGTGCCCTCGATGACCGTGATCTTGTGCTTCTTCATCAAGAAGGCGACGCCGGATGAGAGCTGTTTGGACACGCCGCGCGAGCGCTCAATGACCTTGGCGAAGTCATAGGACCGCCCCGTCACCGACAGGCCATAGTCCTCCAGATGGCCAAGGGTCTCATAGAGATCCCCCGACTTGAGCAGGGCCTTGGTCGGGATACAGCCCCAGTTAAGACAGACCCCGCCCAGCGCTTCGCGCTCGACAATGGCCACCTTCATACCAAGCTGGCTGGCGCGGATCGCGGCCACATAACCACCAGGACCGGCGCCGATAACGACGAGATCGAATTCCATAGCCAAAACCCTATATAAGCATCATCAGAGGATCTTCGATCAACCGCTTGAATTCATTGAGCCACTGCGCGCCGATGGTGCCGTTCAAAACCCTATGATCGCAGGTCAAGGTAACCGTCATGACCGTGGCGATGGCCAAGCCGTCGCCGCGCACAACAGCCCGCTTCTCGCCCGCCCCGACCGACAGG
>JBEGNZ010000062.1:0-3828 GCA_041182245.1 Pseudomonadota bacterium
GCGATGCTCGCAATGACGCGGGAGGGGGCGGTGGGTCACTTTCCGCTTGAGTGCAAGGGTCTGGGTCCCCGCCTTCGCGGGGAATACGGAAGAGGGAGAATAAGGCCCCCTACGGCCCTTCGGGCCACTTCCCCCAGAGGGGGAAGATTTACCGTCCCAAGATCTTCCCCCTCTGGGGGAAGCACCGGCGAAGCCGAGGAAGGGGGTTCTACCCCACCCGCTTACAGCCGGATTGACGCAGACCTTGCATGAGCCGGCAAACCTTCGGATTCAGCGAGGGCAACCGTGGCCCCGGCCAACTGGGCAAAGGCCTCGGCATCGCATTGGATGAGCGAGGTGCGCTTGAGAAAATCATAGATCGACAGGCCAGAGCTGAACCGAGCCGCGCGACTGGTCGGCAGGACGTGGTTCGAGCCCGCCACATAGTCGCCAATGGCTTCGGGGGCGTGGCGTCCCAAAAAGATCGCCCCAGCGTGACGGACCCGGTCAGACAGTCGCTCTGGTTGCTCGACTGCGAACTCGACATGTTCAGGTGCGATCAGGTCCACCAACGGCGGGCTATCCTCGAGGGGACAGATCACCACCGCCCCGTGATTGCGCCAAGAGGCCGCCGCATCCTCGCCCGTCGCCAAGGTCTTGAGTTGGACCTGAATGGCCGCACAGACCGCATCGGCAAAGGCCGCATCGTCCGTGATCAGGATCGATTGAGCGGCGGGATCATGCTCAGCTTGGGACAGAAGGTCAGCGGCAATCCAGTCGGGATTGTTGGCCCCGTCAGCCACCACGACAATCTCAGACGGACCGGCCAGAGCGTCAATGCCTACCACACCATAGAGCCTGCGCTTAGCGGCCGTGACAAAGGCATTGCCCGGGCCAACGATCTTGTCGACCGCCGCAATCGGCCCAGCCCCATAGGCCAGAGCCGCGACAGCATGGGCACCGCCCAGACGCCAAATCTCGGTCACGCCCGCCGCCTTGGCCGCCGCCAGCACAGCCGGTTGCATGCGGCCTGGAGGCGTCACCATGGCAATGCGATCCACGCCTGCCACCTTGGCTGGAACGGCATTCATCAAAACGGTCGAGGGATAGGCGGCGCGGCCACCGGGCACATAGATCCCCACCGCCTCTAGGGGCGTCCAGCGCCAGCCGAGGCGCGTGCCCGTCTCGTCGGTCCATAGGGCATCGGCAGGCCGCTGGCGAGCGTGGTAGGTGCGGATCCGCTCAGCGGCAAAATCGATGGCGTCGCGCACGGATTGTGGACAGGCCGCTGCCCCCGCCTCAATCTCATCAGCCGTCACCCTTAAGGTCACTTCGGTCAGCGAGGCGCGGTCAAACTGCTCGGCAAAGCGCAGGACAGCGGGCAAGCCTTCGGTCTTCACCGCCTGAACAATCGCCGCCACAGCCACATCAACCTCTGCCGCAGAGCCACGTTCCTCATGCAAAAAGGCGCGAAAGGCGGTCGCAAAACCGGGATCGGAAACATTAAAACGGCGCATGGCTCTTACTCAGGTCAGGTCGTGCTTGGGCGCGCGAGGGGTTGGCCATGGAGAACTAAGGTCCGCGGCAATAATATCAATCATCTCCACCTCAGCCTGCAGGTCCCCTCCCCCGGCAAAGGTCAGGATGATGGCACCGCCCGGTGCCTCTCCTGGTTCAAAACGGATGGCCAACAGTTCGACCACCGCGTCCTTAACATCGCGCCGAAGGTTGCGCGTCTTGACCGCCATCACGCCCCCGAACTGCAGGCCTGTGCGGACCCGTTCTTGCGTGCGCGCGCCATTTTCCCAGCGATAGCGGTTGAGGGCCAAGGTCAATTGGCGCGCCGAAGCCTGATAGGCGATATCACCGATCTGACAGACAGCATCTTGCAGAGCCGCCGAGATCACCGCCAGATCGTCGGCATCCTCAGCCAACAGTCGCAAAGGGGCCTTTGACGCCGCCATTGAGCCTAGTCCTCTTCTGAGCCGGAGCCCTTGATCCGGCGCACATTGGCACCGCATGCGCTGAGCTTTTCTTCCAAACGTTCGAATCCGCGATCTAGGTGATAGACGCGATTAACGATGGTCTCGCCCTTCGCAGCCAATCCGGCGATGACCAAGCTCACAGAGGCGCGCAGATCGGTCGCCATGACCTGCGCCCCATTGAGCCGCTCAACCCCGCGGACGCGCGCCTCGCCGCCATGGACCGAAATGTCCGAACCCAGACGTGCCAGCTCCGGCACATGCATGAAACGGTTCTCAAAGATCGTCTCGCGAATAATGCTTTCGCCCTCGGCCGTGGTCATCAGGGCCATGAATTGGGCCTGAAGATCTGTGGCAAAACCCGGATAGGGCGTCGTGTCGATATTGACCGCCTTCAATCGCCCAGGACCACGACGAATGATCATGCCGTCGGCGGTTGGCGTAACGCTGACACCGGCCTCAATCAGCTTATCGGTCAGGGCTTGGATAAAGTCGAAGCGGGTGTTGGTCAGGCGCACCTCGCCCCCGGCCATGGCAGCGGCCAGCGCATAGGTTCCGGTCTCGATCCGGTCAGCAATGACCTCGTGGCTGCCGCCGCCCAGACGCGCGACGCCGGTAATGGTGATGATAGAGGTCCCCGCCCCTTCGACCTTGCCCCCCATCATGTTCAAGCACTCGGCCAGATCGCCAATTTCCGGCTCGCACGCCGAATTGTGCAGGACCGTGACGCCCTCAGCCAGCACCGCTGCCAGCATGGCGTGCTCGGTCGCACCGACGGAAACGAACGGGAAGGTGATCTCTGCGCCGCGCAGGCCGCGCGGGGCTTGGGCAAAGACATAGCCATCGTGCAGGTCAATGGTCGCGCCGAGGGCCTCGAGGGCCTTCAGGTGCAGATCCACGGGTCTTGCACCGATGGTACAGCCGCCGGGCAGCGAAACCTTGGCATGGCCGGTACGTGCGATCAGCGGCCCCAGAACATTGAACGAGGCGCGCATCTGGCGCACCAGATCATAGGGCGCAATGGCTCCAAGAATTTCGGGGGTGTGGAGAAGCGTCTCTGGGCCGTCGGGGCCATCCTGCTCGATGAGTTCTGCGCCAAGACGTTGCAACAGACGCCCAAGGAATTTGGTGTCAGCCAACCGAGGCATGTTGGTCAGCCGCACGGGCTGATCGGTCAAAAGGCTGGCCGCCATCAATTTGAGCGCGGAGTTCTTAGCGCCACTGATCGGGATCGACCCGTTCAGCTCTGCGCCGCCGATAATGGCGATACGGTCCATAGATCCCTCGACAGTGCGACCGAGCCGAAGCTCACCCAACCCTTGTTTGCGGAACGGTTCTACAACAGGCAAGGGAACCTTGCGAGGGGCCGTTTTGTTGCGGGGTGAATTGAGCGCGAAACAAGGCCCTCACCCAACCCTCTCCCATAGGAAGAGGGCTTTTCGGTTCTAGCCTGGCCCCCTTGGGGGAGAGGGTTGGGTGAGGGGGACGGTTTCGCCCTCACCTCCGTGATTCGTCGCTAGACCGCGTCGTCAGTCTCCGGATTGGGATTGGCGACAGCGGCAGGAGCCTTACGGCGACGCAGATTTTGCCTCAATGCCACGGCCAAACGGGCCTCACGCTCGGCTTTTGCAGAACTTCCCAGAGGGGTCTGTCGTTTGGTTTCACTAGGCTTTTCGGTCATGTCCCATCAGTTGGCTCGCCTTTCCTTCGGGGTCAAGTCGATTTTAGCTTCACCTTCTCTCAGTCATTCGCTAGAACCCGCCCCTCTTAGCCGCCGTAGCTCAGTGGTAGAGCGCATCATTGGTAATGCTGAGGTCGGCAGTTCAATCCTGCCCGGCGGCACCAGCGGTCCCTCAGTCCGAAAGGA
>JBEGNZ010000063.1:0-3090 GCA_041182245.1 Pseudomonadota bacterium
CCCACAGGGAGAGGGCTAAGCGATGAAAAGCCCTCGCCCCCTTGGGGGAGAGGGTTGGGTGAGGGGGTCTCTGCTACCCTAGCCCGCCCTAACGAGCCCCTTGAACTCTACGCCGTCCACCCCGAACCGCCGGATGAGCACCCGGCGCGTATCCACCGGCCCCGGCAGTTGAATCTCTGCCGGATCGGTGCGCTCAAAGCCCAAGCGGCTAAAATAGGCCAGATCACCGACCAGCAGGATCGCGGTCTCACCAGCCGCCGCGGCAGCATCGCAAGCGGCGTCGATAAGGCGTGCGCCAAGGCCTTGGCTGCGCAGATCTGGATCGACCGCAAAGGGCCCCAAAAAGACCAGAGGCGCATCGCCAATATGGATCGGCCATAGGCGCACACATCCCGCCAAACGTTGGCCATCATAGGCAACAAAAGAAAGATCTAGGCGGGGCGCATTGGTTTCACGCAGGCGCTCTGCGGTCTTAACGAACCGCCCGGGCCCGAAAGCCTTGGCCACCAGCGCCTCAACGGCGGCATGATCGCTTGGCTGTTCACCGACGATCTGCAAGCCCCTATCCTTTGCCATCAATCCTTAGTCCTTCCCGAACCTGTCGAGAAATTTGCGCCAATCAGGAGGCACTTTGGACAGGGCGGCGGCACCAATGGCCCAGTTCCCCTTGGCAATCAAAGTAAAAAACTCCTCACAGGGGGCTTAGACCCAAGTCCGGGTTTGTACGCACGACATGGCTGGTCCAAACTGTCTCTCAAATGGACCAGTCAGACACCCCTCCAGCGCCACCCTTGAATGAAACCGCAGCCCTTCTGCGTCATCGGCCCTATATGTTGTTTTGGGCCGCCAAGTTCACATCCGTCCTTGCCGTTCAAGTCCAAGCCGTGGCCATAGCGTGGCAGGTCTATGCCTTGGCCCGGCTCACCTCTGGCGTTCGAGAATCCGCCTTCATCGTTGGCATGATTGGCCTCGCGCAGTTCGTGGCCCTTTTGGCCCTGACCCTCAATGCTGGAGAGACGGCAGACCGTCATGATCGACGCCGGATCATGATCATTTCGCTGATGGTGGAGGTATTGTGCGCCGGCGGACTGTTCCTATTGGCCCGGGCCGGCCATCCCCAACTCTGGCCCATCATTGCAATCGCGCTAGTCTTTGGCGGCGCCCGGGCCTTTCTCAATCCGGCAAGCGGCGCGATGGGCCCGATGTTGGTTCCGCATGAGCTTCTGCCCAAGGCCATCGCGTGGAACTCTCTGGCCTGGCAAAGTGCATCAATCTTCGGGCCTGCCCTTGGCGGCATTCTCTGCGCCGTGTCGGCCCAGACGGCCTATGCTGGGGCCCTGATCCTCTTTAGCCTTTCCATCCTGCTACTCGCCCTGATCCGCGCCGATACCAAGCCGATTTTACAACCAGGATCACGCGCCGAGCTGATTAAGGAGGGTCTGGTCTATGTCTGGTCTAACAAGATCGTCCTTGGGGCTATTTCGCTCGACCTGTTTGCCGTCCTCCTCGGCGGCGCGACGGCCTTGCTGCCCGTCTTTGCCAAAGACATTTTACATGTCGGCGCAGAGGGGTTTGGTATCCTGCGTACAGCCCCCGCGATCGGGGCCTCGGCTGTCGCAATCTTGCTGGCCTTTGTCAGCATCCGGCGCCGAGCGGGTCTGTTCATGTTTGTTTCCGTCGCCATCTTTGGCCTAGCGACCATCGTCTTTGGCCTGTCCAAGCTCCTTTGGCTGTCGGTAGCGGCCTTGGCGGTGTTGGGCGCAGCCGATATGGTCTCGGTCTATATCCGTCAGACTTTGGTTCAGATTGTAACACCAGACGTCATGCGCGGGCGGGTCTCGGCCGTGTCGGGCCTGTTCATCGGGGCCTCCAACGAACTTGGCGAGTTTGAAAGCGGTGTTGCTGCACGCCTACTCGGCCCGGTTGGTGCCGCCGTCTTTGGCGGGGTCGGCGCGATCATCGTCACGGGCCTGTGGGCCAGTTGGTTCCCTGCCTTGCGCAAGGCCGACCGGCTCGCCTAAAAGCTAATCCAATGAAACAGACCTCAGGGAGATAAAGACATGGGCGTTTTGAGCGGTAAGGTCGTTCTGGTCACGGGCGGTGGACGCGGCATTGGGCGCGAATGTGCGCTATTGGCAGCACAAGAAGGCGCGAGCGTTGTGGTCAACGATCTGGGCGCCTCGGTTGGCGGCGATGATCTGGGCTCTGCCGGTCCCGCCGAAGAGGTTGCCGCCGAGATCCGCGCAGCGGGTGGCCAGGCCGTTTCCAATTCTGACAGCGTCAGTTCGATGAACGGCGTCAAGGCGATGGTCGAGCAGGCCATGGACGTCTTTGGCGGCCTCCATTCTGTGGTCAATCCTGCCGGCATCCTGCGGGACGGCATGTTCCACAAGATGACCGAAGAGGACTGGGATGCGGTCATCGAGGTCCATCTGCGCGGTGCCTTCAACGTCACCCGCGCCACGGTCGAGCATTTCCGCAATCAGGGTGAAGGCTCCTATGTCCTCTTCACCTCGACCTCGGGCCTGATTGGCAATATAGGCCAAGCCAACTATGCCGCCGCCAAGCTGGGGGTCATGGGTCTGTCGCGGATCATCGCCATGGAAGGTGCCATCAAGTCGGTGCGCTCCAACATCATCGCGCCCTTTGCCTGGACCCGCATGATCGCCACAATCCCCGTCAAGGACGAGGCCTCTGCCGCCCGTGTGGACCGGATGAAGAACGGCATGCGCGCTGATCAGGTCGCCCAGCTGGCCGTCGCCCTCGCCTCGCCCGAGGCCAAGGCGGTTTCCGGTCAGGTGTTCTCGGTGCGCGGCAATGAGATCGTTCTGTTCGACCAGCCCCGCCCCGTGCGCTCCGTCTCGCGCATGGAAGGCTGGACCCCCGTCTCGATCCTTGAACAGGCCATGCCTTCGATGGGAGCCAGCTTCACCGATCTGGGCGCGACCGGCAGCGTGTTCCCCTACGATCCGGTATGAAGACAACAAGGCCCCCTACGTCGCTTCGCGCCACTTCCCCCAAAGGGGGAAGACCTTGGCGTTGTAAATCTTCCCCCTCTGGGGGAAGTACCCGCGCAGCGGGGGTAGGGGG